>NZ_JAFMHJ010000003.1 GCF_017854565.1 Yoonia sp. | reverse complement strand
CAATCTCGTCGAACGCCTCAAAGCTAAATCAACGCGGTAACAATGGGGTGGTTACTACGCATCCTCGGGCGCTGGATGCGGCTGATCACAATCCCGAACCAATCTTCGGTTCCGATGGCCTGGAAGCAGTTCGAAGACGGTCGCATGAAACCGTCGTCCATGTACAATCGGATCGTCGATGTGATGGAGGAACTGGCACGCTTCACCTTGATGACGCGCGGCCGCAGCGCGATGCTGACCGACCGCTATTCAGAACGGGTGGAAAGCCTGCAGGATGTGCACCAGCGGGTCAGCGGTTAGATGAGCGGCACCAGTGGTACGCCGCAGGCGGTGAGTGTCAGAAGCAAAGCAATGATGATCGGCCGGTTCATAGAATTTCCCTTTGTGGGTGGCACAGGCGACGGCTAGCCGCGCTCGACAATCACCGAACCAACGGAATAACCCGCCCCAAAGGAACAGATCAACCCCCGGTCGCCCTTTAGGAAGTCATTGGAATACTTTGAAAAAGCGATGATCGACCCGGCCGATGACGTATTTGCATAGTCCTGCAAGATGTTGGGCTGCTCCATGGGTTCAGGCGTGCGACCCAGCACCTTTTTGCCGATGTAGTCGTTCATTGTCTTGTTGGCTTGATGCAGCCAGAGACGCCGCAGGTCGGACGCTGCAACGCCGGTATCATTGAGATGGTCGGCGATGTGCTGGCTCACCAATGGCAAGACCTCTTTGAACACCTTGCGCCCATTTTGCATGAATTGCATATCGCGGCGGTCTTCCGTTTGGTCATGGGTACGGCGTAAGTATCCGTTATTGTTACGGATATTATTGCTGAACTGTGTGGCGCAGCGGGTCGATAGCACCTTGAAATGCCGCCGCTCCAGCCCTTCATCACGTTCAAGCAGCGTTGCCGTGGCCACGTCACCAAAGATGAAATGGCAATCGCGGTCACGCCATTCCAGATGGGCACTGCAAATTTCGGGGTTCACGACAAGGGCGGTGCGGATGGACCCGGCGCGGATCATATCGGCGGCGGTTTGGATGCCGAAGGTGGCGCTGGAACAGGCCACGTTCATGTCGAAGGCGAAACCACCGGCACCCAGAAGCTGTTGAATTTCCACACCAATCGCAGGATACGCGCGTTCCATATTCGACGCGGCACAAATGACCAGATCGACGTCCGCCGCAGACCGGCGCGCAGCCGACAACGCCTTTTGCGCCGCATCCACACCAATTTCAGCCATATAGCCGGGCTCGTCATCGGGGCGGGCAGGCAGGCTGGGAAACATGCGTGACGGGTCAAGGACACCTTTTCTATCAAGCACATAGCGGCTTTCAATGCCCGAAGATGAGACGATGAATTCGCGCGAAGAGTGGTCCTTGGCTGCATACACGCCAGCCTCGATGCTGGCGGCGTTTTCGGCGTTCCACAGGTCGGCGTAGGCGTTAAAAGAGGCGACCAATTCGTCGTTCGAAATCGTTTGCGAGGGCGTAAACACCCCGGTGCCGGTAATGGCGACGTTATGCATGTAAAAACCTCGGAATGTGCTGCAAACACCTTATTGCGCGTATGGCGCGGATGTCCACAGCCCATGCGTGCGGTCCGGGATGACCTAGGGGAAGCGGGCATAAGGACCGCGTACAGGCCCCGTGCGCAGACCGTACGTACGCAGGTCAAGCGCCCGGTTTACCTTTGGCCGCCAGTGTGGTGCCAAAGGAGACCGCAATGCCAGACACGAAACATATGACCAAAACCCAGCGCGTTAACTGGAGCTATGGCGTCGATGCCCACCGGATGATCGAATACGACCTGCATGAATTCGTGATGGAACACCGCAGCCTGCCCGCCGAATGGCATCAGATATGGCAGGACAAAGACCGCCGCGACGGCAAACGCCAGCCGGTGACGATGCGGATGGACGCCGACGTGGTGCGGTTCTTCAAGGCGATGGGCGATGGGTATCAGCACCGTATCAACCGCGTGCTGCGGATGTTCATGCACTACCGGCTGGCAGGGATCATCGAAGGCCCGGACACGACGGATTATGTCCTGCGGCCAGAGACGCTGCGCGCCGAGAAGGAAGCGCGGGCCAAGTGGGGCGATTTCGAGAAGGGGCGTGAGGGGGGCGGGTGACAAAGATCAACGCCACTGATGTGCTCCTCGAAACTCGCCACCTCGGAAATCGATTTTTCGTAAAGATACTTTAGCTCCGGCTGCAGCGTGTCGCGGAATTGAACTGATGCGATGTTCACCCCTGCAACGACCTCACTCCGACATCACCCTCTTCGCGTGCCTGCATGGCCAGTACGGCCGCGTGTGATGCGGCGGCGGTCGTGAAGTAGGGGATTTTGTCGTACAGTGCGACCGCGCGGATGGACCGGCTGTCGTCCACGGCGGCGGCGCCCTCGGTGGTGTTGAAGACCAGTGCGATGTGCCCGTCCTTGAGGCGGTCAACGATGGTCAGCCCGCCTTCGTAGACTTTGTTCACGATTTCGCAAGCAACATCATGCGACGATAGCCAAGCGGCGGTGCCGCGTGTGGCCGCGATGGTGAAACCAAGATTCAGGAGGATTTGGGACGCTTCGATCATGTCTGCCGTCTTGTCGGTATCCCGGATCGAGATAAAGACGGTGCCGTCCGTCGGCAGGTTGGTGCCCGCACCCATCTGCGCCTTGAGGAAGGCGCGGGGGAAGGACCGATCCCAGCCCATGACTTCGCCGGTTGACCGCATTTCGGGGCCAAGGATCGTATCGACGCCGGGGAAGCGGGCGAAGGGCAGCACGGCCTCTTTCACGGAAAACCACGGGGTGTTCGGATCGGCGAGGGTAAAGGCATCGCCCAAGGGCAGCACGTCCATCGGGTTCGCGGCGGCGGGGTAGGGTGCGCGCAACGGGAAGTTTGACAGCGGTTCACCCGCCATCAGACGTGCAGCGATGGAGGCGATGGCGCTGTCGGTGGCCTTTGCGACGAAGGGCACGGTGCGCGACGCGCGGGGGTTCACCTCGATCAGGTAGACCTCTTCGTCTTTGACGGCGAACTGGATGTTCATCAGGCCCACGACGTTCAGCGCACGAGCGAGCTTGTCGGTCTGGACCCGAATTTCGGCGATCATCGCGGCGGACATGGAATAGGGGGGCAGCGAACAGGCGCTATCACCCGAATGCACGCCGGCTTCTTCGATATGCTGCATGATGCCAGCCACGTGGGTGTTTTGACCGTCGGACAGGCAATCCACGTCAACCTCGACCGCGCCGGACAGGTAGCTGTCAAGCAAGACGGGACTGTCGCCCGAGACAACGACGGCCTCGGCGATGTAGCGTTCCAACTGGGATTGGTCGCGCACGATTTCCATCGCGCGGCCACCCAGAACATATGACGGGCGAATGACCAGCGGGAACCCGATATCCTTGGCGATTTCAAACGCTTCCTCGTCGGAATGCGCAATGCCGTTGACCGGCTGCTTCAGGCCAAGCGACTGGACAAGCTGCTGAAACCGCTCGCGGTCTTCGGCCAGGTCGATGGCGTCGGGCGTGGTGCCAAGAATGGGGATACCCGCATTCTGCAGGGCATTGGCGAGTTTCAGCGGGGTCTGGCCGCCGAATTGGACGATGACGCCGTGAAGGGTGCCGTTTTCCTGTTCGACACGCATGATTTCCATGACGTGTTCAAAGGTCAGCGGTTCAAAATACAGCCGATCCGACGTGTCATAATCGGTCGACACGGTTTCAGGATTGCAGTTGATCATGATCGTTTCATAGCCCTGATCGGTCAGGGCATAGCACGCGTGGCAGCAGCAATAGTCGAATTCAATCCCCTGCCCGATCCGGTTGGGGCCACCGCCAAGGATGACGACCTTTTTGCGGTCCGACGGTCGCGCCTCGCATTCGACGTCACCCATGACCGGGGTTTCATAGGTCGAATACATGTATGGCGTCTGCGCCTCAAACTCGGCGCCGCAGGTGTCGATCCGCTTGAAAACAGCGACAACGCCCAGATTTTGGCGGGCACGGCGCACCTGATCTTCGTCGCGGCCCGTCAGGATGGCAAGGCGGGCATCGGTAAAGCCCATCATTTTGACCGCGCGCAATCCGGCTTCGGTAACGGGCAGGCCATTTTTGCGAATCTCGGCCTCGGCTTCGATGATCTCGCGGATGCGGGCCAGAAACCATGGGTCGAATTTGGTGACGGCATTGATGTCGGAGTCCGACAGCCCATGCCGCATCGCCTGCGCAATCACGCGGATCCGGTCGGGGGTTTGCTTGGCCAACGCCTTGGTGATGGCTGCGATGTCGGGCGCACCCGGGATCGCGATTTCGTCAAACCCGGTCAGGCCGGTTTCCAGTGACGCAAGCGCCTTTTGCATCGATTCGTGGAAGGTCCGGCCAATGGCCATGGCTTCGCCGACCGATTTCATCGCCGTGGTCAGATGGGGTTCGGAGCCTGCGAATTTCTCAAACGCAAAACGGGGGATTTTGGTGACGACGTAGTCAATCGTCGGCTCGAACGACGCAGGCGTGACGCCGGTGATGTCGTTGTCGAGTTCATCAAGCGTATAGCCGACGGCCAGTTTCGCGGCGATCTTGGCAATCGGGAAACCGGTCGCCTTGGACGCCAGCGCAGATGACCGCGACACGCGGGGGTTCATTTCGATCACGACCATGCGCCCATCTTCGGGGTTGATCGCCCATTGCACGTTGGACCCGCCGGTTTCCACGCCGATTTCGCGCAGCACCGCGATCGAGCCGTTGCGCATGATCTGGTATTCCTTGTCGGTCAGCGTCAGGGCCGGGGCCACGGTGATGCTGTCGCCGGTATGCACACCCATCGGGTCCACGTTTTCGATGGCGCAGACGATAATGGCGTTGTCGGCCTTGTCGCGCACGACTTCCATCTCGAATTCTTTCCAGCCGAGCAGGGATTCGTCGACAAGGATTTGCGCCATCGGCGACGCTTCCATGCCGGTCCGGCAGAAATGTTCGTATTCTTCGCGGTTATACGCCACGCCGCCGCCGGTGCCGCCAAGGGTGAATGCCGGGCGGATGATGGCGGGCAGGCCGACATATTCGATGGCGTCGATTGCCAGTTGCAGGCCCGCTTTGATATCAAATTTACCGTTTTCCTTTTTCGGGGCGGTGATGATGGTCGCCTTGGGGTTTTCAATGCCCAGCCGGTCCATCGCCTCGCGGAAAAGTTTGCGATCTTCGGCCATTTCGATGGCTTCGCGTTTCGCGCCGATCATCTCGACCCCGAATTTTTCAAGCACACCCATGTCGGCCAGCGCCAGCGAAGTGTTCAGCCCGGTTTGGCCGCCCATCGTCGGCAGCAGCGCGTCGGGGCGTTCTTTTTCGATGATTTTCGCGACAACTTCGGGGGTGATGGGTTCGATGTAGGTCGCATCGGCCAGCCCCGGATCGGTCATGATCGTCGCGGGGTTGGAATTGACGAGGATGACCCGGTAACCTTCTTCGCGCAATGCCTTGCAGGCCTGTGCGCCCGAGTAGTCAAACTCGCAGGCTTGTCCGATGATAATGGGACCCGCGCCAATAATCATGATCGACTTGATGTCAGTGCGCTTTGGCATTGCCGTGCCCCCTTATTTGCAAATTGTCGTGGGTTATAGGGATGGCGCGCCCATGTGCAAGCGGCACCGGTCGAATTTGCGGGAAAATCGGCACCTTGGGCTGCGGTATTTTCGACAAGATGACGGATAGGTGCAGGATTGCTTGACTTCACGGGCGCAAAGGGGTGTATCGGGCCGACCGATTGACCCCGTTTGAGGACCTTATCATGCATGCCTACCGCAGCCACACCTGTGCCGATCTGACCGCCGCCAATGTCGGCGAAACCGTGCGCCTGTCCGGTTGGGTCAATCGGGTGCGCGATCATGGCGGCATTTTGTTCATTGATCTGCGCGACCACTACGGCATCACGCAGGTGCTGTGCGACCCGGATTCGGCCGCCTTTGCCGACGTTGAAAAGCTGCGTAGCGAATGGTGTATCCGTATTGATGGCGAGGTAAAGGCCCGCGCGCCAGAGCTGGTCAACCCCAAGCTGCCCACCGGCGAAGTCGAAGTGTTCGTGCGCTGCGTCGAAGTGTTGGGCGCGTCCAAGGAATTGCCGCTGATGGTGTTTGGCGATCAGGAATATCCTGAAGAAACCCGTCTCAAGTATCGCTATCTGGACCTGCGCCGCGAGGCGATGCAGGACAACATGAAGCTGCGGTCGGATGTCGTGGCGTCGATGCGTCGCCGCATGTGGGACAAGGGGTTCCGCGAATATCAGACACCGATTATTACGGCGTCCTCGCCCGAGGGCGCGCGCGATTTTCTGGTGCCGTCACGGTTGCATCCGGGCAAATTCTACGCCCTGCCGCAGGCCCCGCAGCAGTTCAAGCAGCTGATCATGGTCAGCGGCTTTGACAAGTATTTCCAGATCGCACCGTGTTTCCGCGACGAAGATCCGCGCGCTGACCGGTCGCCGACGGATTTCTATCAGCTTGATCTGGAAATGTCGTTCGTCGAACAGCAGGACGTGTTCGACACGATCCAGCCGGTGATCGGCGGCATTTTCGAAGAGTTCGGCAAGGGCCGCAAGGTCGATCAGACATGGGAGCAGATTTCATACCGCGACGCGGCGTTGTGGTATGGCACCGACAAACCCGACCTGCGCAACCCGATCAAGATGCAGGTGGTGTCGGATCATTTCCGCGATTCAGGCTTTGCGATTTTCGCAAAATTGCTGGAGCAGGACGGCACCGAAATTCGCGCGATCCCAGCGCCAAAAGGCGGGTCGCGCAAGTTCTGTGACCGGATGAATGCCTTTGCCCAGAAAGAAGGGCTGCCGGGGATGGGCTATATTTTCTGGCGCGACCAAGGCGAAGGCCTTGAAGCAGCCGGCCCATTGGCCAAGAACATCGGGCCGGAGCGGACAGAGGCGATCCGCCAGCAACTGGGCCTTGGCCTTGGTGACGCGGCGTTTTTTCTGGGTGGTAAGCCATCGGCGTTTGAAACGGTTGCGGGCAAGGCCCGGACTGAAATCGGGAATGAACTGGGCTTGACGGATAAGGAACGTTTTGCCTTTGCGTGGATCGTGGATTTCCCGATCTATGACCGCGATGCCGAAACTGGCAAGATCGACTTTGAACATAACCCGTTTTCGATGCCGCAGGGTGGGATGGACGCGCTGAACGGTGATCCGCTGGATGTGCTGGGCTATCAGTATGATCTTGCCTGTAACGGGTACGAACTGGTATCGGGGGCCATTCGGAACCACCGCCCGGAAATCATGTTCAAGGCGTTTGAAATTGCGGGCTATGGTCAGGATGAAGTGCGCAAGCGGTTCGGCGGCATGGTCAATGCGTTCCAATATGGCGCGCCGCCGCACGGTGGCTGTGCTGCGGGCATCGACCGGATCGTCATGTTGCTGGCCGATGCGTCAAATATCCGCGAGGTCATCATGTTTCCGATGAACCAGCGCGCCGAAGATCTGATGATGGGCGCGCCAAGCGAGCCGATGAACGAACAGTTGCGTGAATTGCGGCTGCGGGTACTGCCGCCAGAAAGCTGAGCCAAGTTGCCGCGCGGCGGGCCTATAATGGCCCGCTTGCGTCAAGGCGCAGTTGCACCAGTTCACTCAGCGCGGCGACACCGGATTTGATGCTGGCCCCTGCCACGCGCAGACGGGCCAGATCGCAAACCGCGCGGTCAAGATCGTGGTCCTGTGCCGATCGTGCGACGCCGCCCAGAAATTGTGTCACGTAATCAATGTCTTCGCTATCTGCGTCACGGTTCAGCACCTGCGCGATATGCGTCAGGTCATCTTGATATGCGATCCGGTCAGGGTTCACCGTCTCGTCCGTCATCAAACGCGGCCCGGGCGGTTGCCGGTCGGCGGGCAGGTGTCGCAGGATCGCGGATTGAAACGCGGCAAGGCTGGCGATGGGTTTTTCCATGAAACCGTCGGCGCCCGCCGCCATCACCGAATCCGCGACTGCGGGATCACCGCTGATCCCTAAGATCACATCAATACGGGGCGCCGCGCAGGACAGCGCCCGTATCAACCCAAGGCCGGACCCATCGGGCAGCCCGACATCCGCCAACAGCACCGAAGGGCGATAGATGGCCAGATGCCGCCGCGCATTTTCAAGGCTATCGGCCCGTCGGATCCGCGCGCCCGAGCGGAGGCATAAAAGGCGCAGCGCCTCGCAGGCGAAACGGCTGTCTTCGACAACCAGAACCGTCAGCCCCAGAAGCGGTCGGCGCGCGGTCGGCGCGCGCATCAGCATCATTTCATTCAAGGCATCCATCGCGATTCTTCCCTTCGGTTGCGGTTACCGACATACAAAGCAGCACAAGGTGAACAGGTCCTTAATCTGATCGCGCGTTGCACCCGCCCCGCCGCCGCGTCATATTGCCCAAAAAGAGGAGTTTCGCCGATGATTGGTCGTCTTAATCACGTCGCCATTGCTGTCCCCGACCTGGAGGCGGCAAGCGCGCAATACCGCACAATGCTGGGTGCCGAGGTCGGGCCGCCGCAAGATGAACCCGATCATGGGGTCACGGTTGTTTTCATCACGCTGCCCAACACCAAGATCGAGCTGCTTTTTCCGCTGGGCACAGCATCCCCGATTCAGGGGTTCCTGGACAAGAACCCATCCGGCGGCATCCACCATATCTGCTACGAGGTGGATGATATCCTGGCCGCCCGCGACCATCTGCTGGCGCAGGGCGCGCGGGTGCTGGGTGGTGGCGCACCCAAGACCGGCGCGCATGGCAAGCCGGTCCTGTTCCTGCATCCCAAGGATTTTAACGGCTGTCTGATCGAACTGGAACAGGTTTAACGCCTTGTCAGCCCGGCTAATCGGCGTATCTAGCGGGGTAGGTCTTTGCAAAAGGAAATCTGATGAACCCGGTCTCTGCCTTTGTTCTGTTTGCTGTGGTATGGGCCATGGTTTTCTTTGTCGTGCTGCCCCTGCGGATGACGACCCAAGGCGAGGCGGGCCATGTCGTGCCGGGCACGCCATCATCTGCCCCGGCGGACCCGCAGTTGCGCCGCAAGGCCAAGATCACGACGATCTGGGCGGTTGGTATCTGGGCGATCATCGCGGGCACGATCCTGTCGGAAGCGATTTCCGTGCGTGATCTGGACTGGTTCAACCGGATGACCCCGATCAGCGCTGACTAAGCCGATGATAAAGGTGGGTGAACGTCGCTGCACCCAGAATCGGAATGAACAGGTTGATCAGCGGGAATGACAGCGGCACGGCCATCAAACAGCCCGCCGCCCAAATCGTGCCCTGATGCCGCTTGCGCAGCGCCTTGGCGCCTTCACGGCCTTCACGGCGCATCGCGGCCAACTGGAAATATTCCCGCCCCAGCAAAAAACCGTTGAGCGCGTAAAAGATGAAAAGCGCGGCGAACGGAAAGATTGCATAGGCAATGAACGCCAGCAGGTTCGCCCCAATCAGGACCCCCAAAAAGTTAACCGTGTCGCGCAGTGCCTCCCAAAAGCCGACATGTGGCACCGGGGGCAACGTGGGATAGTGTTTGTCTTCAACCGCTTGCGCAACCTCGTCAAGGAAAAGCGAGGTGATAGCGGACGCCACCGGGATCATCAAAAAGACCGACAAAAAGATCACCAGCCCAAGCGAGCCCCAGCCAAGTAGATCACCCAGCCACGTCACTTCGCCGCCGCCGGGCATGGTGATCGGATCGGCGGTAAGCAGGTCAATCACCCACAAAAGCGCGGCGTAAATCCCCACAAGCAGGGCGATCGTCAGGCCAATGCCGCGCCAAAGCACGCTTTGAAATCGGCTATCGGTCAGCTGTGCCAGCGCTTTGGCGAAATCGGTCAGGATCATGCGTCCACCCATGTTGTAATCGCGCCCAAATCCGGGCGGGGCCGGTCGGGGGGCGTGCTGGTTTCCGTGCCCAAATGGATCAGCCCGGCGACAGTTTCATGATCCGCAAGCCCAAGCCCGTCACGGACAAATGGCCGATCATGGCTGGCCCAGCCCGACAGCCAATTGGCCCCCCAACCTGCGGCAAGGGCGGCGTTGACAAGCGAAAGGCAGACAGCCCCTGCAGAATAAATCTGTTCAATCTGCGGGATATTGTCAGAGGCTTTGGGCGCGCTGATCACCGCGACGGCAAGGTCGGCGGTGCCAAACTGCGCCGCGGCCTTGGCGATTTTATCGGGCTCAATCCCAAGGGCCGCCCCGCGCGCGGGGATCATCGCGGCCAGACGGGCCAGGGCGGGTTTGCTCAGCACGATAAACCGCCACGGTTCCAGCTTGCCATGATCGGGCGTGCGCGCGGCGGCGGTCAGCAGGGTTTGCAGCGCTGCGCGGTCAGGCACCGGCATCGTCAGTGTCTTTGCCGGGCGCGACCGGCGGGTCAGCAGAAAGTCGAGTGCAGCAGAATTGGGCGTGGGCATGGCTTGTCCTGTAATGGCTGCGTCACAGATATGTGGGCCAGCGCCCTCCTGCAACCTGCGATCACCGGGCACAGCCGACGGCAAGACCGTCCTGATCGGCAAAACGATCGCAATATTCGTCCGCAATGGCATTAAAACCATCTGATCGCATCATGGCGAAAGTGCCATGTCTCACGCGGAGGGTCGCAGCGCGGCCTCCATATCCGCAATCACGCCGTCCAGATAGGCATCGAAACGGGCGTCGGGCTGGCGCAGGGGGAATACCGCGGCAAAGGGGTCGGGCGCGTTGATCGGGCTGCCGGACATTTCCTGCAGCACGTTATGGCCGCAAAACGGCACATATGTTTCTGAATACCCCCCCTCGTGGACCATCACCAGCCGCCTATCGCAGACATCCGCAGCAAGCGTCATGACACGCGCGGTCATTGCCCCAAAGGTGTCGGCGGTGGCCAGCATCCGCCCCAGCGGGTCATTGGCGGCGGCGTCATATCCGCAGGCGATGATCAGCACATCAGGGGCAAAGGCGCGAATCGCGGGCAGGGCAAGACGGTCCATCGCGGCCAGATAACCGCGATGCCCGGTGCCCGCCGGCAGCGGGATATTCAGGTTGCAACCCAGGCCGTCCCCGGTCCCGCGATCAGCGAACGCGCCGGTATCCATCGGGTAATTGCGGTCCTGATGCAACGACACGGTCAACACATCGGCGCGGTCGTAAAACACGGCCTCGGTCCCGTTGCCATGATGAACATCCCAATCCAGCACGGCGAAACGCTGCGCCAACCCGGCGGCCTTGGCCGCTTCAATCGCGATCCCGATGTTATTGAGAAGGCAAAACCCGTTGGGATAATCCGGCAGACAATGGTGGCCCGGTGGGCGGGACAGGGCATAGGCGTTGTCCAGTTCGCCCCGCAACACTGCGTCCAGCGCGGCCTGTGCCAGCCCCGCCGACAGGGCCGCAACCGCGTATCCGCCGGGGCCAAAGGGGGTGCGGCGGCCCAACTCGCCGCCGCCAGCATCCGACAGCGCCTTGAATTCATCCAGATAATGCGCGGGATGCACGCGCAGCAAATCCGTGCGCGTCGCGGGTACGGCCCCGCGCATGTCCAGATCGCGGGCCAGCCCGGTGACCTCGATCAGGTTCTTGAGGCGGCGCTTGGTCTCGGGGTTTTCGGGCAGGCCGCCATCCATCGGCTGCACCAAGCCGCCCACCGGCAACATCCCGGCATAATTGCCGCCGCCGTGCCAAAAACACCGCTCATCCCAGAAAAACCCTGTCGTCATGCTGCTGCCTTTGCTTCTTTGTCGTTTTAAATATCCTCGCCGAAGGCTCCTTGGCCCGCAAGAGACGTTGACGGTCGGGCCTGCGCGATGTCATCCACAGCCCATGACCGACCTGCACCATCTTGCTATCCCCGGCAGCCAGTTTGCCATCCGGGTCACGCCAAAGGCGCAGCGCAACAGCGTTGCGCTGCGCGACGGGCAGGTGCGGGTCAATGTGACCTGCGTACCACAAGACGGTAAAGCCAATGCAGCGGTGCTGAAACTATTGGCCAAGGCGCTGGGCGTGCCTAAATCACGGCTGTCTGTGCTGCGCGGACAGACCAGCCGGGACAAGGTGATCGGCGTCGGCTAGCCCTTGCGCAACTGATACACCCCTTCGGGTAAATTCAGCGCCGCCTGCAAATCGCGCAGCTGTGTCAGCGACAGGGTCACTTTCACCATCTGATCGGTGCGCGCGTCGAACTGGGACACGGTGATGCAATCATCAAACCCGTTGATGATCACGTCTTCTTGCAGGGGGGCGGCGCCTTCGTCGACAAGGGTGACAACGGTCGCATCATAGGTGTGTTCAATGGTAAACATGTCGCACAGCCTAACCGGACCGCGAAATGATGCAAGGGTCTGGTCGGCGGCGCCCAACATGCTAGACTCCGGCCATGGCTCACAAGAAGATCACCATGCGGTTTTTGCCACTGGCGCTTTGCCTCGCTCTGGCGGCTTGTGCGGCGGCGCCTGTGCCGCTGCCCGATGCCGCCGTGGTCCAGCCTGTCGAAAGCCAGCCACCGCTAACGGGCAGGGCCGCGCTGCGTAATTTCGGGGCCGTCGTGGGCGCGGTCGGTCCGGTTGCCGAAAACATGTGCCGCCAGCGGGCGCCGCAGCGTAACTGCGATTTCCGCATTGTCGTGGACGACCGCCCCGGACAGCAGGCGAACGCCTATCAAAGCGTCGATTCATCGGGCCGCCCGATGATCGCCTTTACCCTGTCGCTGATCGCTGAGGTCCGCAATGCGGATGAGCTGGCTTTCGTGATGGCACATGAGGCGGCGCACCACATTCAGGGCCATCTGGAACGCCAGCAGCGCAATGCAACCGTTGGCGCATTGATCTTTGGCGAACTCGCGGGGGTTTTTGGCGATGGCAGTGTTGCGGCCATCCAGTCCGCCCAGCAGATGGGCGCGTCGGTCGGCGCGCGCACCTATTCCAAGGAGTTCGAGCTGGAGGCAGATGCGTTGGGCACGCAGATCGCTGCGGCGGCGGGTTTCAGCCCGCTTAAAGGCGCCGAATTCTTCTTTCGCATTCCCGATCCCGGCGACCGGTTCCTTGGCACCCACCCGGCCAATGCCGATCGGTTGCGCACGGTGCAACGGGTCGCGGCAGGCCTGTAGCGCCGGTCTGCGGATCACATGTTCGTCGGGCAGCCGGGGCCTGTGCAATCGACCAGATCTGTATTGATCTGGACCATGCCCATCGTCTTGGACAAGATGACATATTGACCGTTTTCAAGGCCGCGGATTTCGCCGTCGATGTTGACGCTGCCGTCAAGCGATGTCAGCGTAATCTGCGCGCCCATGACAAATATCGCAGGGCAGGCTGCGCCCGTGCAGGTCACACCTTGGACGGTGATTGTCATCTCGCCTGCCAACGTGTCGATGCGATACCCATCATCCGTCATGGCGATGAATTCGCCGGTGATGGTATCACTGCCGTTGATGGACTGCAGGGTGATCCGTGTGGACGATTGTGCCGACGCCATGCCCGCCAAGACGACGCAGGCTGCGGTGGCCAACATTGTGGCCGACGGACGCGATTGTACTTTGAACATCTTTAACTCCCAACTTGTGACTGCGGTTACGCACACGAACCGTGGAAACCGTGATTGCCTAAAAATAGGACGTTTTTATGTCAATGGAGAGTGTTTCAGGCCTTTTTTTGACGCGCCGACACCCAGCCTGACCGAGGGTAAATCCCACACAACCGGGCGCCAAACGCGCATGTTTACAACAAAGCACTCTTTACACCGCCTAATATGGCAGATTTTAAATTTACAACCCGGCGCAAAGAACACGCGCGGGCGCTACTCGTGACGCAATATGTCAGTGGTTTACACGGATCGGGACGCAGCGTCAGGTGGGGCATTCCATACCTTGTCGCGGCGCGCGGCGGCTACGCCAACGGCCCCGTGGCCAATGTGATAGCGGCAAAAAAACAGGCCGACGCGGCCACGACAAACCCGTGCCAGATCGCATTGGAAAACTTCATCTTTTCCGCAACATGAAAGATCACACCCGTCGTATACAGCAGCCCGCCCACCGCAATCAGGGCCACCGCAGCCCCCGGCACAATCGCCCAAAGCGACCAGATCAGCGCGACACTCAGCCAGCCCATGATCAGATAAAGCGCGGGGCCGAACCGCCCCGGCGTGCGCCAGAAAAAAAGCTTGAGCAACATGCCGATGACCGCCAGACCCCAGACAACTGCCAAAACGAGATAGGCAAAGCCGCTGCCGATCGTCACCACCAACGGCGTGTAAGTCCCCGCAATTTTTAGGTAAATCGCCGCATGATCAAAACGGCGCAGGACCGGGCGGATGTCTTCCCAAGGGGTCATATGATAAAAGGCCGAGGCCACGAAGGTCGCGATCAGCGTCGCGCCGTAGACCGACAGGGCGGCGACATGGCCCGCGCTTGTCATGCCCATGGCCCAGACCATCAGCACGACCGCGCCGCCCATCGCGCCGATCACACCGACGGCATGCATCGCGCCATCGGCGATCCGCTCTGCTCTGGAATAGGCCGGGTACATGTCGTCACGCTCCTTTGTCTGATGTAAATATAGGCGATCCACAGTCCTGATCAATTGTGCCGTAGCGTGAGGCGCAGGGGCTTGGCAGCGGGCCTGCAATCGCGCAGTTTCGACAAAACCCGTCCAAAGCGCCAAAAGGATAACATCATGTGGCAACAAATCATGCGCGTCCGGCAGCGGGCTATCTGGTCCTGGGATGGGTTCGCCCATGTCTGGCGCACCGAAGGGTCGCTGACGCAGTGGATCGTGGCCAATCTGGTCTTTGGTGCGCTGGCCCTTGCGCTGCCGTTATCAGGGGCAGAGCGGGGCCTGCTGCTGATGGGCGGGATCGTGGTGCTGGCCGCCGAATGCATGAACACCGCGATTGAGCGTGTCGTGGACGATATCGGATTGGACAAGCGCGACGCGGCCAAACAGGCCAAAGACTGCGGGTCAGCCGCCGTCGCCGTCACCGCCATCGGCGTCGGCATCGCATGGATCTGTGTGCTGGCCAGCCACTACCTCTGACCCCCGCCGATACCGCCAGCGTTCGCAAAAAGCGGGCAATGCACCGGCTCGGTGGGGGCGGGACGCTCTCCCCACGGGGGAAGTATGGGCGGTGCCCTGCTGATTGAAGTTGTAAGGCCTTGCTGGGCCACTGTATGTATTGATTGTATTTCGTGGAATAGGGTCAGTGTTATGATTGAAAGCGATTTTAAGGGTCACGGTGTTTGGACGATTCTGGACACAATTGAAGCAACACTGGATAGCTTTGCCGACACAGCAAAACAGGACCCAAGATATAGGGAATTCTGTGATAAAGCGGAATATGTCCGTTGGATACTGGAAGCTAGTTCAGCTTCATACTTTTCAGCCAATGAACTCCAGCAGACCGTGGGTGAGTTGACGCAAGTTTCCAATCACTTGAGGAGTAGCGCCACAAATTTTGTTCATTACGACCAAATATCGAATTTCTACGCAACAATTTTTTCCAGACTTCCGTACCCTAGAGTAAAAAAGATTTTTCGCTCAGATTCCAATGATATTATTGTTGAGTTTAGGTCTACGGTTCTTGAAATTCAGCAAAATCTTACTGAACATGTTGAAACGTCTCAAAGAAAGCTTTCGGAGAGCGAACATCAAGTCTCATCACTGCTGACAACGGCCAAGAAGTTGGAAAGCTCACTAAGAGACTTAGAGCATCGGATTGAGGCGCTGATCAGCAATTATGAGGCCAAAGTGAATGCAAAGGTTACAGAAAAATTAACCGAGTTTGCCGGGGCGTTCTCAGAAGCTCAAAACACACGAAGCGCAGAATACCAAGCTAATGAAAATTCTATGCAAGAAACAATATCGCATATGAAATCTCAAGCGGAACAAATCAAGCAGACGGTCAATGATACAAGCATGGCTCTAGGAAAAGACATGGACCGAGCAAGGGTGGAATATGAATCTAAAGCCAGTGACATTCTCGATAACTTGAATGGCCTCTACGATACGGCTGGACAAACTGCTCTTGCTGCTGGCTTTGCTGGCTCAGCCAAGGAAGAGTCTCTCCTATTCTCACGTTATTCCGTGCTGGCTTCAATTATTTTCGTGATAGTTGCAATTATTTCCGCCTGCATGTGGTTCTCACTGAGCAAGACTGCCAACTTTACGTTTGCTGAAATGCTCATGCGATTACCGGTTTCAGCGGTGTTTCTTGTCCCCGGTCTGTACTTGGCGTCATTGGCAAACAAACATCGCAAATCTGCTGTGAAACTTCGTTCGTTGAGCTTAAGGATAAAAGCCTTTGATGCTTATCTTGCCAACGCTCCGATAGAACAACGACACCAGCTAAGAAGCGAACTGGTACGAGAGTTCTTCGAAGAAAAACCTGATACGCCTTCTCGTGAAAGCCGGCTAGCTGGAAAAGATAACGGAAGCTTGATCGATTTGCTTAGAAAAACGATCGATCAGCTTAGATGAGATGAAAAACCAGTTGGTTATTGCTCCCCACAAATCATACTCCCCAGCCTCTTCAACTTCAACTTGCAAAACATCCCCCACGCATAACCCCTCAGCCACCTCGTCAATGAACAGGTTCCCGTCGATCTCGGGGGCGTCCGCCCATGTGCGACATGTCGCGATGTCGTCCTCTCGGCAATCGCCCTCGCCGCGACCGTCATATTCTGGTTATGTGTCCTGACCCTGGCACGTGATCATTCCAGCGCGATGTCTACTTCTGCCCTCAGGTACGGATTACCGTCGTCTTTGCCATCTGGCGAAAACTGCGAAACATTGTTCGCCTTCACGGCCCCCATCGTCCACAAACGCTTGTGTCTATTGATCTACCCGACGCGCCGTGGGCGCCATGTCTTTTGCGGCATCCGCCGGTCGATCCTTTCCTGCAGCATCCCGATCTCGCCTTGGGTCCGGGATGTAGGTATAGGTTGCGATTGCAGCGCACAGGCAAACGGTCATGGCCGCAAAGGACCACCATCCGCCAAAGGCTTGTGTCGTCCAAGCAAAGGCGAAGGGGGCCGAGGCGTTGACGCTCATCTGGACGAAGGAAATCCAGCCGAGCCGCGCGCCGTACCCTTCGGCCCCGAAAAGCGCGAGGGGCAGTGTACCATGTGCAATCGTCTTGATCCCGTCGCCCATCCCGTAGAGCGCGGCTGCGACCATGATGCCCGGCAGGGTAAAGCCGACGCCCAGCAGCACGCCAAACCCCGCCAGCATCAACACCAGGCTCAGCGCATAGGTGACCAGCGGATACATGTTCCGACTGACCAGCATTTCAAAGAACCGGCCCACCGTCTTGAACGGCCCGATGACCGCGCCCGCCAAGGCGGCGATGCCAGCGGAATGGCCCAGATCCTGCACATTGGTGACCCAAAGTGTCATGACCGCGCCCATCAGGTAGCCGGAGAATACAAAGGAAACCACCATCCAAAGCATGCCGCGCCGTCGCGCGGGGCCCGTCAGTTCCGGCCAACCCCGGCCGCTGTTGCGCGGCGGACTGTCCGGTTTGATCTCGGCCCCGCGCAGGGAAAGAAAATGGATCGGGGTGCATGTGATCAAAAGAGCGACCCCAAGAACCACCCAGGTCATTTGCCACCCCAACCCATTGTAGAGTGCCAGTGTCAAAGGCCAGAAAATCGTCGATGCCACGCCACCGAACAGGGTAATGATCGAAATGGACCTTTGTGCAGGTATGCTCAGGTCAAGCCGCGTGATGGATGCGAACGCCACGTTGTAGAGCACGAACATGCCTGCGCCTTCGGCCAGAAAAATCGCCACAAACAGTTCAGCCGGGGTTTCCACGATGCTCAGGGACATGATGGCGCACGCTGACAGGATCGTCCCGATGGTCATCACCCAGCGGCCACCGATGCGGTCCACCAGCTTGCCGGCCAAAGGCGCGATGAGGCCGCCGAAGAACAATCCGAGCGAGAAGATACCGAAAATGGAAGACAGGTTCAGGCCAAGATCCACAGCCATGACCGGCAGCAGGATCGCATAGGCATACATCAGCGTCCCGTAGCCCATGATCTGCGTGATCCCGAGGCCAATCGCCGGCAGATAGTCGCGGTTCATCATCCTGCGGGCAGGCCGCGATAGGCCGCCCGCCCGGCAACCCATGTGCCACCGATCGCGGGGGCGTGACCCTCTGGCCAGTCCACCAACACGAGATCGGCACGTTTGCCCACGGCAATTTCACCACGGTCGGTCAGGTTCATCGCCCGCGCGGGTCCGTCGGACACCAAAGACCAAAGGCGGCTGCGGTCGGCGCGCCGGTCAGCGTCGAGCCGTGCGACGGCGGCCAGCATCGCAGGATAGAAATAGTCCGATGCCAGCGCATCGCAAAGCCCCGCCTCGACCATGTCGCCCGCCCCCAGAGAGCCGATGTGACTGCCGCCGCGGGCGGCGTTCGGCGCGCCGAAAATGATTGCGTCGCCGCTTGCCCGCGCCGCCTCTGCCGCCTCCATGACCATGGGGAATTCCGCGACACAGGCACCGTGGCTTCGAAACCAGATGCGGGTTTCGGCTTTCGTGTCGTCATGGCTCAGCATCGGCGCCCCTGCAGCGCGTGCCATGGCCGCGACCTGTGCGATCATGTCCGGGACGGCGGATCGCCTGTTCCAGACCTTGTCCAGAACCGCGATGTAATCGTCATCGCTCAGACCTGCGCGGTGGGCTTTGGACGCTGTGCGTTTTTTCATGCGTGCGTCATCCAGGGCCGCGATGCTGAAATCGGGGCTGAACTCGAACGCACGATCCTGCATGGATACGTCATAGGCCCGCATCGTCATTGAGGTGTGATCGTTGAACGCAAGCGACGGCAAGAGCGGACCGGCAAGCGCCCATTCAATCGTCTCCAGCGCATCAAAGGCAAAAGTCTCCCAGCGCAACTGCACCCGGTTCTCGACCAGCAGGCGCGGGGCAAGGTCGCGCATCGCCTGCATCACCGCACGCCCACGTGCCACATCGCGCAATCCCGGTTCCCAGCTTAGCGTGATTGCGTGATAGGCCGTGGCGATGCCGTTGCTGGCAAGCTGGCGATCCGTGTCGATGACGGCGGCCTCTGTCGGGAAATAGACCCCCGGTCGGGGCATCAATTGCCGCTCGAAGGCATCGCCATGCACGTCGATCATGGCAGGTGCAAGGAACATCCCGCGCGCGTCGATCAACGTACCCTGCGACGGGCCGCCGATCTCGGCGATCACCCCGTCGTCGACGGTCACGCTTGTTTCAACGATGTCACCCGGCAGAAAAACCCTCGCCCCTTCGAATGTGACGGCCATCAAAGCCGTTCCATGGTCATGTGCCAGTGAAACGAACCCGGGGTCTCATGTTCGAGGTCTTTCAGGCCAAGCACCTCGAAGCCGGAAAAAAGCGCGATCAGTTCAGCGGCAGAACAGAAATAATGCGGGTGCATCTTGTCGGTGTCCGGCGCGTCGAACACCCATGCGTTGCGGCTGATCTCGCGCCCCGGATGGGCGGATCGCTCATGCGGCAAGCGCCGTTTCGACAACATTGTGCCAAGATAGGTGCCGCCCGGCGCCAAGACGCGCCGGATCTCGCTGATCGTGCGCAAAAGCACGTCTTCGTCGCCGTGATAGATGACGTTCCAGCTCAGGACATGGTCAAATGCGTGATCTTCGAAGGGCAGGGCGTCCATACGGGCCAGAACGGTCTCGACACCACCTGTCTTGTCGATTTCGGCAAGACCATCAGGTGCGCTATCGAGCGCGGTAACGGTGAACCCTTGCGCGGCCAGCCAAAGCGCGTGCCGCCCGACACCGGCCCCCAGATCAAGGATGCGCGCACCAGATGGAAGCGTCTTTGCCCATGCGGTGACGTCTTGTTCAGGGATCAACCATTTGCTGCCTTGTTCGATACCAGCCCATTGGTCGTTCCAATGCTGGTCTGCTGTGTCTGTCTTCAACGCTCTTCTCCGATAATTCTTGTGCGGGCCCAGCCGCTGACTTGTTCGATGCCGATGACCACGACCGCGATCATCAAGATGACGGTCATCGCTGTTGGATAGTCGAACAGATCGAACCCGACCTTCAGTTCGATGCCGATACCGCCCGCCCCCACGAGGCCGAGGATCGTGGACGACCGCACCGCCTTTTCCAGTGCGTAAAGCGATGTTGAAATAAAGGCGGGTGTGGCGGCCGGAATGGTCGCGCAGACCACCACGTCGATTTTGCGCGCACCCGTCGCGGTCAGCGCTTCGGCAGGGCCCTTTTCGGCCCCCTCCATGTCATCTGCAAAGAACCTGCCGCAAAAACCGATTGTATCGACAACGATTGCAAGCATGCCCGCAAAGGGGCCAAGGCCCACCGCCACGACAAAAACCAAGGCCCATGCAATGTCGGGGACCGCACGCACAAAGCTGAGCGCGGTACGGGTGATGTGGTTGATCCACGGCCCGGCGATCAAACCCCGCGCAGCCAACAGGGCAACGGGCAGCGAAAGGATCACACCGATCGCGGCACCCGCGACGGCTATTTGCAGGGTCTCGACCATTTTCGTGCCAAGTCGGGAAAGAACCTGCGGATCAAGATTGGGGGGAAACGCCCGCGACGCGAAATCGGCGAACCTAGGCGGCGAGGATAAGACCTTGTCGACCGAAAAACCCGCACCAGCGAGGCACCAAAAGATGATGATGATACCAGATGCATAGCCCAGAAAGGCCAGCCCTGTCGGGCGCTCAAAGCGCGTCGGAGAAATATCAGCCATAAAGCTCCCGTAGATCGGTCGGGTTCAGTGATGCTGCAGTGGCGTCGAGTTTCAACGCGCCCCCTGCAAGGCCCAAAATCCGATCGCCATACCGAAGGGCATGGTCAACATTGTGCGACGTAAAGATGACCGTTACGCCTTCGTCCTTGACCAGCCGGAAAAACAGATCCATCACGTCTTCCCCCGCCGATGGGTCAAGCGACGCGCAAGGCTCATCCGCAAAAAGAACCTCGGGCGCACTTACAATGGCCCGAGCAATGGCGACACGTTGGGATTGCCCGCCAGACAGTCTGTCTGCACGGCGCATCGCATAATCTGCCAGCCCGACCTTTTCGAGCGCGGACATGGCTGCGTCGCGCGACGCTTTCGGCGCCAACGCATGGTTCCAGTGCCGGATGCCCGGTTCCTTGCCAAGCAGGCCATGCACGACATTTGACAACACCGACAGTCTCGGAACCAAATTGTGCTTTTGCGAAACCAGCCCCACGCGCGCCCGCAGCGTGCGCAATGCGCGCCCCTTGGCCGTGTTTGCCACAACGCCGAGCAGATTTACCTGACCGTCACTCACCGGGATCAGGCCCATCAGACACCGCAAAAGTGTCGATTTACCCGCCCCGTTAGCACCGACAAGCGCCACCGCTTCGCCCCGCGCCAATCGAAAGCTCACATCCGCAAAAACCGGCGTCTCACCGTAGGTTTTTGCAATGCTCCGGGCTTCGATATCCACGGCAGAAACGACCACGCTTGGTGTATCCACAGGGTTCGGCCGCGCAGGTTGCGCGACCGACTTTTGAAGCGACAGATCAATCACCGATAAAGCTGTCGAACTGTGGGTAACCGGCGTTGGTATACATCGACCGCACGTAATCATAGGCGCTATCGTCGATCGCAACGAGATCCATACCGATGTATTTGTCGTTCTCTTCGTGCGCAGTAATACCTGCAATGACCTGCGCCTTGTTCGCAAGAATGGCGTCGCGCACATTCATCGCCGCGTCTTGTGGGACATGGGCACCAGCCATGATCATATCGTTGGGAAGATCGCCTGAGCGTGCGATCATCTTGAAGAAACCGTAAGGCAGCTCCGTCTCGGTGCTGCGGATGCCGATAAAGGTGCCCGCGTTCATCCCGATTGCAGCGATATCGCCACTCTTTAGCGCTTCATGGGCAATGTTGCGCGATGTGTGGATCTTTTCGATGTCGTTAACGGGGTCTATTCCGTAGTCCGCAAGCAATTGCATCGGGCACAGCATATTCGAGGTCGAGCCGATATCGCCAAACGCGACTTTCCGCCCAACAAGATCCGATGGTGTGTTGATGCCGCTGTCAGCACGCACAATGATTGCACAGTGGTAGTCTGGGCGGCCCAGACCGATCAGCGGGGTGGCATTGGTCAACGTGTTGATGACGACGTACTCGGCAGGCCCGGAAATGACAAAATCAACTGTTTCGCCGCGCAGGGCTTCTGCCGCAGCGGTACGCGAATTCACGGGAAAGAATGCGAAAGTATCACCTGTTGCGGTTTCCAGCGCGTCCTTGAAAGGACCCCATTCCAGTTGCAGACGTTCCATGCCCTCAACATCCGTGACGGCAATTTTCCATTCTTCAGCCACTGCGCCAAACGCGGATACTGCAGCCAAACCCAGACCCAAAACGATAGAATTCAATCTCATGACAACCTCCAATGATCAATCGTCCGAGTGAATGCCGCGCGAGTGTGTCAGTCATGCAAAGCGCGTATGAATTATTTACAACAAGAAAATAGGCTTGCCCTGCGCTTGGCCCCCGGCATTTGAACTGCCGTTATTCAATGGTGCGAAACCGTAGCTTCGATAAATCGGTGTCGCCAGTTTTCGGGTGGGTCGCAGGCGGCCCATCCCGCAAACCCATCTATCGTCAAAGGGACCGTTGCCGGTAAAACAGCCCTGCACGCATGTGCCTGCGTCAGTCGGCTGGCGGCAACGGCGGCGTCGGCGATCCCCACCCAAGGGTCGTCTGTCTGGCCAAGCTTGCGAAAGATATTGCGGATCGTGTATTTGCGGGGCGACAGATCGGACCCCAGCGCCTCGTCCCATGTCACGGGCGTCGCAATCGGCGCGCCGGGCCGCGCGCATCCAGCATCTGGCGCAAACGGTGTGCGACCCTTTGCACCTTGCCAAAATCGTCGTCTGAAGGGTCAAGGTCGAAAACAAGCCGATCCGGGCGGTCCGGCGCATCGGCCTGCGCAAGCGCGAGATGCAGCCCCGATTGGCGATATAAACAAACGTCGCTGCGGTATTGGCGACGACTTGCGTGATTTCGCCGTCTGCCTTGGCGAACGTCGCCCGGTCGATCCGGTCGGGGAAGTAGTCGGGAATGGCTTTCTGATAGAACCCGTCATCTGTAATGCCATCGGGAAACCTGTGCATCGTCAAGGCGCGTCCGCGATAATACGGCAGGGCGCGGGGGGCTATTCTGGCGTAATACGCGATCAGGTCGCCTTTGGTCAGGCCAGCGTCGGGGAATAGCACCTTGTCACGATTGGTAATCGCGATGCACTGGCCGTCCATGGACCGGGTCGATCCGGTCATCTTACCGCCCCCGCTTCGCGCTTGACCTCGGTTGCCGGTTTGTCGTCGCGCAGCCCCAGAAATCGCGGGTGCCGCAATTTTCCGCCGGTCGTCCATTCGGTGAAACCGACTTTCCCGACAAGCTCCGATCTGACAAAAGTGGCATCTTTCGCGTCGACGTCTTCCACGAATGGCGATGTCTTTTGCGCAAGCCCGTCCAGCGTTTCGCGAAAACTGCGCAGAAAGCCATCGTGAAACCCGGAGCCGACCTTTCCGGCATAGTGCAACGCGCCGTCATCGTCGTAATAGCCGATCAGCAGCGCACCAAAGCCGACCCGGCGGCCTTTCGGCTGCGTGAACCCGCGATCACAAGCTCCTGACCCTGCGTGCATTTGAACTTCAGCCAGTCGGTCGAGCGGGCATGGCGATATTGCGCCGCAGCCCGCTTTGCGATCAGGCCCTCCCAACCCTTTTCGCAGGCCTCTTTCAGAAACGCCTCGCCGTCGCGGTCGCGGTGCGGCGTGAACCGCAGCGGGTCACTGAAATCGAAGGCGTGCATTAGCACCGTCTTGCGATCGCGCAGCGGCAAGGCGGACAAGTCCCGGCCCTCGAAATGCACAAGATCAAAGAGATAGTAACATACCGACACCGGGCTTTGGCGGGCGTCGGCGGCGGCATCATCCATCTTGATCAAAAGCCAGCGCGCGTTATCGCCCGTGGCGACCCGCCGGAGCGCATAGCCGCCCGTTAGCTTGTGCCCCTTCAAACGGATCAACGCATGTCCCGTGCCAAGCGCCTCTGAAATCGGCTGCACGCCGCCGTCTTTTTCGGTGATGTTCTCATAGGAGCCACTATCCCAGACAAGGATGGTGCCGCCGCCATATTCGTCTTCGGGGATCACGCCTTCGAAATCGGCATAATCCAGAGGATGATCTTCCGTCGGCACGGCAAGGCGTTTTTCGCGGGGGTCCAGAGACGGTCCCTTGGGCACTGCCCAGGATTTCAGGACGCCGTCCACCTCGATGCGAAAATCGTAGTGCAGTGTCGAGGCGTCGTGTTTCTGGATCACGAAACGCGGGCCTTTCTCGCTCCTGCTCATGTCTCCCTCCGGTTCCGGGGTTCGGGCGAAATCGCGCTTTGTGCGGTAGTCTTTCAGGCGGTCGGGGCCGCTCACGTCACGCAGACGTCCTGAACTGGCCGCCGCGCGGACGCCGATGGTAACGTGGCCCGTCCGATGCGCAGCAAAAGCTGCGGATAACCGGAAATCCCCATGACGTCGCGCAGTTGCGGGCGCAATGCGTCAACTTCGATGGGCTGGTTGAGGTACGACGCCGTCCATCCATCCGCAGACAGGGTGATCAGCATCCGCGCCAGCGTGCGCCCCGCCGCGACCCAATCGGGCGGGCCGTCTTGCGGTGTGGCGATAGCCGCAAGCACCGGAGAACCCTCGCGGATCTTGCGCGCATCACCGCTCGCGGTTGATCCCCCGATGTCGAAAGTTCGGATCACGAGACCGCCAAGCCCACTAAGCATGTCAGGCATCCCAAAAGCCGCGCCGGACATGCCATCATGCCCGCCGGACGCACGTGAACGTATCCAATTGGCCAGTTCGCGCCGGAAAGCCGGGTCGCTGAACTGTTGCCTGTCGCCTTGGGCCACAAGATCGGAAATCGCTTCACGCGCGGGGCTGTCGGCGGCAAAAAGCACCGAGGCGGAATTGTCGGACCCATGCGCCACGCAGGCCTTGCGCAGATCCGAAGGCAAGGGGTCTGGCGCATAAGACACCCGCGTCGTGCGGCGATTTGCGATGGCATCCAGTACGGCCCAAGAGGTGGCGTGACCCTGCGTCTTTTTCAGACGCACGCGGGCTATCGTATCTGCGGCAGGCCCTTCCGGCAGTGCCGTGACCTCGGGCGAAAAACCAAATTGCCGGGCCGCAAGCGCAAGGGTTTCGGCGGCGGCCGCACAACTCATCGTCAATTCGCGGTCTTGCGGATCGACGACTTTCAGCGCCCGCGTTCTATCGGCCAGAACATCCACATGGTCTGCGTCCAAACGAAAAAGCCAAGGCTGCGTGTTGTGCCCGGATGGCGCCAGAACTGCGTAATTCAACAAAAAACGTAATTGTGCCGCGATGTTGCGGTTGGCGGGAAAGCAATCGGGCCTTACCTGCCACGGATCGTCAAGATCGGTCATCTGCGAAACCCCCTATTGGGCCGTGTATCCGCCGTCGATCACCAGTTCCGAGCCGATCACGAATTTGGCGTCGTCTGATGCAAGATAGGCAATACCTGCGGCGATATCTTCTGGTTCACCTACGCGGCCCACGGGGTGCAATGCGTCCAGTTGCGCGCGGAACGCATCGGTTCCCGCCTCGGACGCTTCGGGCATCGCTGCGACAAGCGGTGTCCAGACAAAGCCCGGATGCACCGAGTTCACGCGAATACCTTCCTTGGCATACAGCACCGCATCGGTCTTGCTCATCGCGCGGACCGCGCCTTGCGCATGTGCGGTATCGCAGCCTTGGTGCAATAGAACACGCCATTCACGATCACATCCATGACTTGACGCCATTCCTCGGAACTGACCTCGTGGGTGGGTTTGTCCGCGCCGGAAATACCCGCATTATTCACAAGAACATCAATTTGTCCGAACGTCCCGGCGACAGCGCTGAAGACGCGGGTGACCTCCTCCTCGTTGGTCACATCCGGATGCCAGTATTCAGCCGTGCCATGGTTGCGCACAATGGCATCGCGCGCGGCGGCCCCCGCATCGTCGTCAAGATCGGTCACCGCGACTTTTGCGCTTTCCTCGGCCAGCCGGATGCAGGTGGCCTTGCCAATGCCATTTGCGCCAACGGTCACGATGCAGGTCCGGTCTTTCAGTCGGGTCATGTTATCGTCCTTTGCGTCTTAAATGTCGTGTGGCTGGATCGGTGCCATGATCAGCAATGGCCGGGTGCGCAACGCATCGCCGTAGGATCGGTTCGGCCAGCGCCCAAGCCCCAGCGCGTTGACCGCGCGTCTGGCTTGGTCGGGGTCGGCGTCTTCCAGTGCGATTGTCAGGCACACATGATTTTCCCAGACGACGCGGGTGATCTCGGCCCGGCAACCTTGGCGCCGAAACGACAAACGCGACTTGCGCACAATCAGTATTTCGGGCCCGGCGCTGGGTCGCGACAGCGCAGCCAAAAGATGTGCAGGCGACAAACAGGCCGTCTGCGGCAGACTTTGCGGCATCAAAAGCGCCGAGGCCAACTGTCCGAGAGCCGATGGCGACAACGGGAAATTCTCGGACAGGGCGACCCGCCAATGCGCAAGGTCTCCGTAATCGTGCCCCCGCTGTTTGATTTCCAGCTTGCAACCGTCACGCAGCTTGACCGTGACGTTGGAGCTGTTGGGACAAAGCAGATAGATATCCGCCCGCCTCTCCGCTGCGGTCGGCAGCCATCCGCGTTGCAGCGCCGGAACAATCGGTGGTGCCCTGCGCGGCCAGACGCGATATTCATAGCGTGCGTCTGTGGATGGCGTGGCAACCGAAGCCGCACGCATGACAAAGGTACATGTGGTCATTGCCGGACCTCTGATCGCTGTGTTTCACGACTGCCAGATGATAAAGGGACTGCATGGTCAAAGCATGGGGGCCGCCCGCAGCATCGTGGGTCTGATGCCATGGGCAACGTCGCAAGGTGGATGCCACGGTTTTTGCAAAACCCCAGCGCGTCCCTGCGGGTCGGTCTTTGCACAAGATCAATTTCAACGACAGACATTCGGCACCTACCCGCAGTTTACGCACATGGTCTCATTCAGTCACATGTGAACGCCGTGTTCCTTAACGTGCGTTAATGCCCGAACGGGTCCGCCGCGCGACTTTCGGTCTTTGAAACCAATGATGCGAAAGAGATATCTGGATGTCTGAAACAGTTCTTTGCCATGCGCTCCGCACGCCCATCGGAAAGTTCGGAGGCACTTTGAAATCAACACCGGCGACGGCCCTTGGCGCGACGGTCGTCAGCGCCGTATTGGCCCAAAGCGGGCTGCCGGCCTCGGCGGTCGATGCGGTGATCTTCGGTCATGTTCTTCAAGCGGGTGCAGGCATGAACACGGCCCGGCAAGCCGCGCTGAACGGCGGGCTGTCGCAAGCCGTCCCGGCCATGACGGTCAACAGGGTTTGTGGCTCGGGGGCCGAAGCGATTGCGGCGGCGGCGCGCCTGGTCCGTCTGGGCGAGGCCGATTGCGTGATCGCCGGTGGGATGGAAAACATGGACCAGAGCCCATATTTGCTTGACCGCGCGCGATGGGGGTATCGGATGGGCCCGGGCAAGGTGGACGATGCCCTGCTGCGCGACGGTTTGAACGATGCCTTTTCTGGCCAGCATTCTGGCTGGCACACCGAGGATCTGGCCGAAAAGTTGCAGGTGTCGCGGGATGCGCAGGATGCCTGGGCCGCAAGATCACAGCAGCGGTTCGCCCAAGCGCAGGCAGAGGGCCGGTTTGCGGACGAGATCGTGCCGGTGACGGTCAAGGGGCGCAATGGCGAGACGCAGTTTGCAAAGGACGAAGCCAACCGTCCCGGCGTCACCATCGAAAGTCTCGCAAAGCTGCCCCCGGCCTTTCGCGAGGATGGCACGATCACTGCGGGCAATGCGCCGGGGCTCAACAGTGCGGCATCTGCGATGATCGTCGCGTCACGGGATTTCGCTGATCGGCACGGGCTGGAGGTGGCCGCGCGGCTGGTAGCGACAGGCGTCGGGGCGGTCGCGCCGGGGATGTTTGGGCTGGGGCCGGTCCCGGCGGTCCATCAGGCGCTGGGGCGCGCAGGGTGGAGTGTGCGCGATATCGGTCGGGCCGAGATCAACGAAGCCTTTGCCGCCATCGCAATCGCGCTGACCAACGAATTGGAGCTATCCGAAGATATCACAAACGTCGAAGGCGGTGCGATTGCCCACGGCCACCCGATCGGGGCCACCGGAGCCATCCTGACAACCCGATTGCTGCATGCGATGAAACGCGACGGGATCGCGCGCGGCCTTGTGACGCTGTGCATCGGCGGCGGGCAGGGAATCGCCCTGCTGATCGCGCGCGACGACTAAGGGTTTTCGAAAGAAAAGCAACATCACAGGAGGCGAACATGAACAGTTCGAACCGAACCGCGCAGGGGTTCAGGGACTTGGCGCCGCCCCGGCAAGGGCGCTGGCCGATGCGGAATACATCGTCGCCGCTGCGCATCTGGGCGCAGACCAAACCGCCCGGGACTTTACGAAAGAGACGGGCATTCCGGCCTTTGAATGGGATGTCGGTGACTTTGATGCCTGCGTCGACGGTGTTGCGCGCGTTGAAGCTGAAATTGGCCCTGTCGACGTTCTGGTGAACAACGCTGGTGTGAACCGCGACAGGATGCGCGACCGTGGCTTTGGGCGCATCATCAATATCTCTTCGGTGAACGCGGCACGCGGGCAGGCGGGGCAGACCAACTACTGCGCCGCCAAGGCTGGCGTAGAGGGCTTTACGCGCGCCTTGGCCCCGGAAAGCCCTGCAAAGGGGATCACCGTCAATGCCATCGTGCCGGGATATGCCGACACCGCCATGGTGGCATCTGTACCTGATGAAGTCATGCAGAAAATCCTCGATCTTGTCCCTCTGTCACGGCTTGCCGACCCCCGCGAGGTTGCCCGCTGCGTGCTGTTTCTGGCGTCGGACGAGGCGGCGTTCATCACGGGCGCGACGCTCGCGGTGAACGGCGGCATGCGCATGGGCTGAACGCGGTGGAAAACGCACATCTGCACAAATGACGGGGACCACAACATGGCAACGACGAAAACCAATGCGCAAGACGACGGGTCGGATACAGGCGAAATTGAACATGTGCGGGACCGGGCCGGTTTGGACGCGGAACCGCCCGAATTCAACAAGACATTCCCGTTTGAGGCGCTGGACCGTTACAGCACGAAAAGCATGGACCGGCCTGCGAACGCACATCTTGCCCGGTTCACATTGGGCGTATCGTCCTACGGACTGGCGTCGACTTTCTTTACTTGGGGCGTTCACTTGATCGGCGCGCCGGGCAAGCAGATGCAACTGATCGAAAAGGTTGCCCGCAAGGTGGCCCGGCTGGCCGTCTATGCCGGTACCGCCGCGCGCAACCCCGACTGCCAGCCCTGTATCGCGCCGTTGGCCCATGATCGCCGCTTCGATGACGCAAGCTGGCAGCACTGGCCCAACAACCTGATCTACCAGAGTTTCCTGCTGACCCAGCAATGGTGATACAATGCAGCCCGCGATATCGACGGGGTATCGGCGCGCGAAGAGCAGGTCGTGTCTTTTGTCACCCGCCAGATGCTTGATCTGATGTCACCGTCGAACTTCATTGCGACAAACCCGGAAGTCAGGGCAGAGACGCTGCGCCGGGGCGGTGCCAACCTGCGGCACGGCTGGCAGAATTTTCTTGAAGATTGGGAACGCGCGGTGTCGGGCAAGCTGCCGGTCGGGACGGAAAACTATCGTTACCGGGCGCGATGTGGCAGTGACGCCTGGCAAGGTGGTGTTCCGCAACCGACTGTTGGCACTGATCCAATACGCGCCGACAACGCAGACGGTAAAGGCCGAGCCGATCCTGATCATCCCGGCGTGGATCATGAAATACTATATCCTTGATCTCAGTCCCGGCAACTGCTTGGTGCGCTACCTCGTCGCACAGGGACACACGGTCTTTGTCGCGTCATGGCGCAACCCCTCGGCACAGGATCGTGACAAGGGGATGGCCGATTACCTGCAGGCGGTAGACGCGGCGATGGACGCAGTCCGGGTGATTGTACCCAATCGCAGGATACATGGGCTGGGGTATTGTCTGGGCGGCCAAAGCGGCGCAGATGGCCTGCGACGGCGATGATCGGCTGGCGACGCTGACCTTGCTGGCCACGCAGACAGATTTCGAAGACCCCGGCAAAGATGAGCCCTATCAACCGCCTGACGCATGGAAAGCTGCGGTGGGCGAACGGGATGGATCATGGTGGCCCGCGCTTGTCGGATGGTTGGATGATCGGTCCAGCGGCGACAGCGCGCCGCCCGGTCTTGGCACGGGTTCAGGTCGCTACAAGGCCGTATATGATGCGCCGGGTTCGGATGTCTTTCAGCTTTGACGCCTGTTCAGTATCATCGCCCCCGACCAAAGACATTTCATATCTGCCAACGACCCACTGCCTGATCGCTTTGCCCGCCCGAGGAAATGCCCGCAAAGCGCGAAACTGTGCCGGGCGCGGGTGTCTGGCCAGTGGATGCGCCCTGTCTTCATGGCGCATTGAGAAAGCTGCGGTCAGACCTGATCGCACCAGTTTTAATTGGACCAGAAGATCAAAGCCTTCGCCGACGCCGACGCGGCGGGGATAATGATGGCGGGGTGCTGTGCCGATTGCGATCAGCAGGCCAAGGAGGGCTGATGTCAGCGCCTATGGGTCCAAATAGCCTTCTTTGATACGAGAGTATTCGGGGCTCATCGAAATCATGTCTGTTTTTGATTTCCGATAACGCCGGGCCGGTGAAAATGGCAAACGTCCCGGCAACGCCCGAAGCCGTCAGTCGCCGCTTGATAAAAGGCCCCGAAACGCCGTCTCACTGATAATCCGTATCAGATGCCCATCGTCTTGCATTTTCTCAGCTTTGCGATGCTTGCTGCTTTTGAGGTGGTCGGCAAGTACATCGGGATATTGTTCGCCGACGATCAGATGCGTCGACTTATTCGCCAGATTTTGTCTTACTGCCACCCCAATCTGGGCCGCGAGATCAGCCGCTTTCTGGCGTGTCATACCTAGACTGCCTGTAAAAACAGCAACCGAACCCGCAAAAGCACCCTCAGGATTTGACTTTCACGTCCATTCAGGCAAGCGGTATTCCATTGATAATAAAAAGATTGGGATAGGGATATGTTTTTCTTGAATAAATGCGCCTTGGGCGCGGCGATGGCGTTTGGCCTTGCGGGCTGCGAGGTCCCGGTGATGATTGCTGCGGATGCCAATGGCGGTCAGATGACCGGCATGTTCGAGATCACCTTTCCGGCGGCGCTATTAGTGCAGACCGCTGATGGGAATGAGGAATTTCTGACAGGCGACCTGCGCGGCTATGCCAATGGGAATTCCAACTTTTCCTTCACAGGGCCGACCTATGGAAAATGTGAAGGGTCTTCGACGTCAGCAGGCGACATGGTGATGAGTTGTGACAACGGGTTGGAATGGGACCACAGTCTTGGGCGTCAGCGTGCCAAGATGACCGGCACCTTTGTTTTGGACGGCACTTCGGAAGGTATCGGATACGTTGGAGCCATGGGGTGGGGCAACGATGCCAATGAGGCCGCAGTGCGTTTAGCTATAGCCGAGGCACAGGCCGGGTAGACACGGGCGCTTGCGATTTTGCGAGGCTAGCGCCTTGTTCCGGTCTTTTGCGGATGCTGCGGAGATAAAACGCCTTCAACAATATCGACTGCGGGGAAATAGGGCACATCAACGAGCCGGAAGCTCGCACGAGCGCTGCCTGCCGCTGCAATTTCCCCGCCCCGATATTGCCGCATTTTGTGGTTTTTTGCAAAGCCTTTTATTCCATGTTATCAGCGTGTTGATGCCGCATCGCCCGTGGCGCGACGGCGCGTTGCCTGATCAACGATTGGTCTTTGCGCGCAGGGCCGACCGGCCGGCACGTTACGGTCATTTGATCCGCGCATAAAATCCGGTGGCCTCGAGGGCCAACCTGCGCGATAGTCACCCTGTTCTATCGCATTGGGGATTTTCAATATGACACTTGCCGTGCCTAAACTGAAGTCATGCCAGGACTGTCCAATTCGTTACAATGCGGTCTGTTCGAAATGCGAACCGGATGAATTGCGCGATCTGGAAGAGATCAAATATTATCGGTCCTTTTCCGCAGGGCAACCGATTTTCTTTGCCGGTGACCCGCTGGAATTTGTGGCGTCTGTCGTGTCTGGCGTGGCCAGCCTGACGCGCACGATGCCGGACGGGCGGGTGCAGATGGTCGGGCTGTTGCTGCCTGCCGATTTTATGGGCCGCCCGAACCGCGATACGATTGACTGTGATGTCATGGCCGAAACCGACGTGCTGCTGTGCTGTTTCCGGCGCAAACCCTTTGAAAACCTGATCCAGGAAACCCCCCATGTCGGCCACCGCCTGTTGGAAATGACGCTTGATGAACTGGACGCCGCGCGCGAATGGATGCTGGTGCTGGGCCGCAAGACCGCGCGCGAAAAGATCGCGTCACTGCTGCATATGATCGCCACGCGGATGGCCACCCTTGAACTGCAGCGTGAAGGCACCGCGTCCTTCACGCTGCCCATCACCCGCGAAACCATGGCCAATTACCTTGGGTTGACGATCGAAACCGTCAGCCGCCAGATGTCCGCGCTCAAACGCGAAGGGCTGATCGCATTTACCGACCGGCGCGATATTACCGTGCCTGATCTTGACGCGCTTTTGTCCGAAACTGGCGAAGACGCCTAGGCCACGTGCTGCGAACGCTTCAGGTAATCACGGGAAACACCTGCGTTTGCTTGACCACCCCGTAGACAAAACTGCTGTCCAGCGACGCAATGCCGCCGATGGGATGCAGCCGCTTGCGCACAAAGCTTTCGTAGTCTGACAAACCGGCGACCACGACCCGCAGCAGGTAATCCGACGGGCCCGTCATCACAAAACACTCCAGCACTTGCTCGACCTTGCGAATGTCTGCTTCGAACTGGCGCACCGTGGCTTCGGTGTGGTTTGCCAGACTGACCCGCACAAACACTGTCACCGGCAACCCATAGCTTTCGGCGTCGATCTGCGCGCTATATCCTTTGATCGCCCCGCTTTGTTCCAGCAGCTTTACCCGCCGCAGGCACGGCGAGGGCGACAGGTTCACCTCGGCGGCAAGATCCTGATTTGTGATCCGGCCATTGCGTTGCAGCGTGCGGATGATTTGGCGATCTTTTTGATCCATTTTCGGCCCCGTATAGCAGATTATGCCAATATATACACATTTCACGGCAAACATGGCAATAATACATGCGGTCAAATGCGGTAACGTGGGCCTTGCATCATTCAAGGAGTCCGTCATGCGCAACCGTCCCGACAGCTTTGCCACTCTGGCCATCCACCACGGCTATGACCCGATGGAAAACGAAGGCGCGCTGACGCCGCCGTTGCACCTGACATCCACCTTCGCGTTTGAAACCGCCGAAGCGGGCGGCGAAATGTTCAGCGGTGACCGTCCGGGCCACATTTATGCGCGGATATCGAACCCGACCTGTGATTTGCTGGAACGCCGCATCGCCGTGCTCGAAGGGGCCGAGGCGGGGCTGGCATTGTCATCTGGCATGGGCGCGATCACTGCCACGATGTGGACCCTTCTGGCGCCGGGCGACGAGGTGATCTTGGACAAAACGCTTTACGGCTGCACCTTTTCGTTCATGCATCACGGCCTGAGCAAATTCGGCGTCACCGTCACCCACGTCGATCTGACCGACCCTGCGAACCTCAGCGCGGCAATCAGCGCCAAGACCAAAGTCGTCTACTTTGAAACACCGGCCAACCCGAACATGCGTTTGGTCGATATCAGGGCCATCGCGGCCATCGCCCATGCACAGGGGGCCTATGTCGTTGTCGATAACACCTATGCGACACCGTATATCACGCAGCCTGTCAAATTGGGCGCCGATATCGCGCTGCATTCCGCGACCAAATATCTGGGTGGCCACGGTGATGTCGTGGCCGGGTTGCTTGTCGGGTCGCACGAACTGGTGTCGCAAATTCGGCTTTACGGCATGAAGGACATGACCGGGGCGGTCATGGCGCCGTTCAATGCCATGCTGATCCTGCGCGGCATCAAGACCCTTGAACTGCGCATGGACCGCCACTGCGCCAACGCCCGGACCATCGCCGCCTTTCTGGAACAGTCGCACGGCGTGCAAAAGGTCTGGTATCCCGGTCTGACCAGCTTTGAACAATACGATCTGGCACAGCGCCAGATGTCGCTTCCCGGCGGCATGATAGCGTTTGAACTGGCTGGCGGCATCGACGCGGGGCGCATGATGATGAACAAACTGAACCTGATCACCCGCGCCGTGTCGCTGGGCGATTCCGAAACGCTGGTGCAGCATCCGGCCAGCATGACCCATTCGACCTACACCCCCGAAGAACGTGCGGCCCATGGGATCAGCGAAGGTCTGGTGCGCCTGTCGATTGGCCTGGAAGGGGTCGATGATCTGCTCTATGATCTGGAACAGGCCCTGCCAAACGCCCCCATTCGCAACGCTGCATAAGGTAATCCACGATGTCCAACGACCTCAAGAAAATCGAGCAGCGTCTGCTGTGGCTGTCACATTGGATGATCCACAACGCCAACCACATCCGGCCAAAGGCGGACGGGATCAAGGTGGGCGGGCATCAGGCGTCATCGGCGTCGATGGTGTCGATCATGACGGCCCTTTATTTCCAGGCATTGCGGCCCGAAGACCGGGTTGCCGTCAAACCTCATGCCTCACCGATCTTTCACGCGATCCAGTACCTGATGGGCCAGCAAACCCGCGAGAAAATGGAAAACTTCCGCGGCTTTGGCGGCGTGCAAAGCTATCCATCGCGCACCAAGGACATTGATGACGTCGATTTTTCGACCGGCTCTGTCGGGCTTGGGGTGGCGATCACATCCTTTGCGGCACTGGTGCAGGACTATATTCAGGCCAAGACGTGGGGCGGCGACCGTAAACTGGGCCGTATGATTGCGCTGGTCGGTGACGCCGAACTGGACGAAGGCAACGTCTACGAGGCCCTCCAGGAGGGGTGGAAAAACGATCTGCGCAATTGCTGGTGGATCATTGACTACAACCGCCAATCGCTTGACGGGGTCGTCCACGAAGGGCTGTTTCAGCGCGTTGAAAAGATATTTGACGCCTTTGGCTGGGATGTGGTGCGGGTCAAATACGGGCATTTGCAACGGGCCGCGTTCGATGAACCCGGCGGTGACAAGCTGCGCCAGTGGATTGATGACTGCCCCAATCAGCTTTACGCGGCGCTGACCTTTATGGGCGGCGCGGTCTGGCGGTCGCGCCTGATGGATGCCTTGGGCGATCAGGGTGACGTGACCGCGCTGATCGCACGGCGCAGTGACGATGACCTTGCCGCGCTGATGGAAAACCTTGGCGGAAACTGCGTGCAGACCATGGCCGATACCTTTGCGGCGATCGACCACGACCGGCCGGTGTGCTTTCTGGCCTATACGATCAAAGGGTGGGGAACACCCATCGCCGGTCACAAGGACAACCACGGCGGCCTGATGAACAAGACCCAGATGGCCGCATGGCAGACATTCATGGGGGTGCCTGCGGGCCAGGAATGGGACAAGTTCGCGACCATCGCCGACCCGGCCGCCTTCGAAGAAAAGCTGATGCAAACGCCGTTTTTTGCGAATGGCCCGCGCCGGTATCACGATGACAACATCGCGGTGCCTGCGATATCCATCGCGACGGACCGTGAAATTTCAACGCAGATGGCCTTTGGCAAGATCCTCGATGATCTGTCCAAAGGCGACAGCCTGCTGGCCGAACGCATCGTGACGACCTCGCCGGATGTAACCGGCACGACGAACCTTGGGCCATGGGTCAACCGGCGCAAACTGTTCGCGCGGACGCCGCGCGCGGATACGTTCAAGGCCGAAAACATCCCCTCGACCGCGAAATGGGACTTTACCCCCGACGGGCAGCACATCGAACTTGGCATCGCCGAAATGAACCTGTTCTTGCTGCTGGCCGCTGCCGGCCTGTCGCATGCGCTGTTTGGCAAACGCCTGATCCCGATTGGCACGGTCTACGATCCGTTTGTGTCGCGCGGTCTCGATGCGCTGAACTATGCCTGTTATCAGGACGCGCGCTTTATGATCGTGGGCACCCCGTCCGGCGTCACGCTGGCCCCCGAAGGTGGTGCCCATCAATCCATCGCCGCACCGCTGATCGGCATGTCGCAAGACGGGCTGGCCGCGTTTGAACCCGCCTTTGCCGATGAATTGGCCGTGATCATGCAATGGGCCTTTGCCTATTTGCAAAAAGATGGCGAAGGCGACCCGGACGAACGCACATGGCTGCGCGATGAAACCGGCGGTTCCGTCTATCTGCGCCTGACCACCAATCCCATCGAACAACCCGGCAAGCGTGTCGATGACGATTTTCGCCAAGGCGCGATTGATGGGGCCTATTGGCTGCGCAAGCCCGGCCCGTCGTGCGAAATCGTGATTGCGTATCAGGGTGCCGTCGCCCCCGAAGCGATCAAAGCGGCGGGCCTGATTGCCGAAGGTCGCCGTGGTGTCGGCGTTCTGGCGGTCACATCGGCGGATCGGCTGAATGCGGGCTGGACTGCGGCGCAGCGGATGCGGTCCGGCGGCGTGGCGGGCGCGCGGTCGCACGTCGAAACCCTGCTGGGTGATCTGCCGCGCAATTGCGTGATTGTGACAGTGATCGACGGCCACCCGGCCACGCTGTCATGGCTTGGCGCGGTGCAGGGTCACCAGACCGTGCCGCACGGCGTCGAACATTTCGGCCAGACCGGCACGATTGCCGATCTGTACAGCCATTTCCGGATTGATGCGCAATCGCTGGTCCAGTCGGTCAGTGAACTGACCCGTGGCCAGAAGATCAGCCATTTCGCGGCAAGCTAAATCATGAAAAGGGGCGCGCGCGCCCCTTTTCCACGCGGGACGAACCGGGAATGCAACGGCCAAAAACGGGGCCAAAGCGACAAGATACATCGCCCCTAACGCGACATCAGGATCGGCCGGTCCGCCATTTCCAGCAGGCTGCGGGTCGCCCCGCCAAAGACCGCCTCGCGCAGGCGCGAATGGCCATAGGCCCCCGACACGATCAACTGCGCCCCCAAATCGCGCGCGCGCTCCAACAGGACTTCACCCACATGCGGCCCGGTCTTGGCAATTACGGCCACGTCCGGTCTGGCGCCATGCCGCATCAGATATTGTGCCATTGCACCGCCGGGGTCGGATCGTTCGGCGCCATGCGCGGGCGGGTCGATGATGCAGATGTCGGCGGTCTGCGCCTCTTGCAGCAGGGGCATGGCGGCACGCACGGCCGATAATGCCTCCGCGCCGTCGTTCCACCCCATCAGCACATGCCCCCCCGCGTCGGGTGCCGTGCAGCCTTTGGGGATCATCAGCACCGGGCGTTCTGCGGCAAACAGACAGGCCTCGACCAGCAATTCAGCCTCCGGGTTGTCCTGATAGGGGCGTGGCAGCACCACCAGATCGGAAAACCGCAGCTTGCGTGCCAGATACCCGGTCAGGGCCGGACCCTGTACCGTGGCCGATTGCATCGCCCAGCTCAGCACCTCGCCCTGCATCCGGTCGGTCAGCCAGCGGTCCAGCTTTTCGCGCTGCGCCATGGCAGAGCGGGTCTGTTCGGCCATCATCAGCGCCTCTGCACCGATGTAGTAATTATTCGTTTCCGTGTGGCTGATTGTCACCACATAGATATCCAGATGCGCATCCATCCGACCGGCCAGCGCAATCGCCGCGTCCAGCCCTTGGGTTGCGGCAGCAATATCGGTCAGAATGGTGGCAATAATCTTGTACGTCATCGCTCCGGCCTTCCCCTCATAGGTTTACCTCGTTGGGGTGCAGTCGTTCGCGCAAAACCGCTCCTTGGGGGAAAGATGCCGAAAGTTGCGGCACGGTGTCTTGATCCACATCAAGGACCCATCGCGTGAATGTGATCAAAACGGCATCACAAGATGCCACCGGCCCGTTGTTTTGGGCCGGCACAAGAAGGGGATACTTCATGGGGAACTATATCAAGCTCGCGGTGCTGGGGGTGATCATGCTCTTTGCCGCCGTGGCTGCCAACTGGGGACGCGACGCTGCGTATATCGTCCACGCGATCATCATCCTGCTGGTTGCCGGTTTCATGTTTCTGCGCGTGCTGCGCCAGACAGATGAACCGATCCGCGCGCAGGCCGATGGCTATATGGATGATGTCGTGCGTGCGGGGGTCATCGCCACCGGGTTCTGGGGCGTTGTCGGCTTCCTCGTGGGGGTGATTATCGCGTTTCAGCTCGCCTTTCCGGCGCTGAACTTCGAATTTCTGCAGCCCTTTGGCAATTTCGGGCGTCTGCGGCCACTGCACACAAGTGCGGTGATTTTTGCGTTTGGCGGCAACGCCTTGATCATGTCGTCGTTCTATATCGTGCAGCGGACATCCGGCGCGCGGCTGTGGGGCGGCAATCTGGCGTGGTTTGTGTTCTGGGGCTACAACCTGTTTATCGTGCTGGCCGCGACCGGGTATCTGCTGGGCGCCACGCAATCCAAAGAATATGCCGAACCTGAATGGTACATTGATATCTGGCTCACTATCGTCTGGGTCGCGTTCCTTGTGGTGTTCCTTGGCACGATCTTTCGGCGCCGGGAAAAACACATCTACGTCGCCAACTGGTTCCTGCTGTCGTTTATCGTGACCGTGGCCATGCTGCATATCATCAACAACCTGTCGATCCCGGTCAGCATCTGGGGCAGTAAATCCGTGCAGGTGTTCAGCGGCGTTCAGGATGCGATGACCCAGTGGTGGTACGGCCACAACGCGGTGGGCTTCTTCCTGACGGCGGGCTTTCTGGGCATGATGTACTATTTCGTTCCCAAACAGGCCGGACGCCCGATCTATAGCTATAAGCTGTCGATCATTCACTTCTGGGCACTGATCTTCTTGTATATCTGGGCGGGTCCACACCACCTGCACTATACCGCGCTGCCCGATTGGGCGTCGACGCTTGGCATGGTGTTCTCGATTGTGCTTTGGATGCCCAGCTGGGGCGGTATGATCAACGGCCTGATGACCCTGCAAGGGGCGTGGGACAAACTGCGGACCGACCCGATCCTGCGGATGATGGTGATCAGCCTCGCGTTCTACGGCATGTCCACATTCGAAGGCCCGATGATGTCGATCCGTGCGGTCAACAGCCTCAGCCACTACACCGACTGGACCATCGGTCACGTCCACTCCGGCGCGCTGGGCTGGAACGGCATGATCACGTTCTCGGCTCTTTACTTTCTCACACCACGGCTTTGGGGCCGGGCGCAGATGCACTCCATGTCCGCGATCAGCTGGCACTTCTGGCTCGCCACGATAGGCATCATCCTCTACGCGGCCTCGATGTGGGTCACCGGGATCATGGAAGGCCTGATGTGGCGCGAAGTTGACGCCAACGGCTTCCTCGTCAACAGCTTTGCCGACACCGTCAGCGCCAAGTTCCCGATGTATGTCGTGCGTGCCCTGGGAGGCGTGATGTACCTGAGCGGCGCAGTGATCATGGTTTGGAACATGTGGATGACAATCCGGGCTGGCGAAAGCCAAACGGCCCCCGTCGGCGTCGCCGCAGAATAAGGATCAGGAAAAATGACCGACACAACACAAAAACCCAAAGGTTTCCTGGCCCGCCATGCGATCCTGGAACGCAGCCCGACCTTGCTGTTTCTTTGCTCTTTCGGGGTGGTGACGATTGGCGGGATTGTGGAAATCGCACCGCTTTTCTACCTTGAAAACACGATCGAAAAGGTCGAAGGCGTGCGCCCCTACAGCCCACTCGAACTGGCGGGGCGCGACATTTACATCCGCGAAGGTTGCTATGTCTGCCACAGCCAGATGATCCGCCCCATGCGTGACGAAGTCGAACGCTACGGGCATTATTCGCTGGCGGCGGAATCGATGTATGACCACCCGTTCCAGTGGGGCTCCAAACGGACCGGGCCTGACGTGGCGCGGGTCGGGGGCAAATACTCGGATGCATGGCACCTTGATCACCTCAGCGCGCCGCGCTCGGTGGTGCCGGAATCGATCATGCCGGGCTATGCCTACCTGACAGAAAGCTTCGTGAACGCCGAATATGTCGCCGATCTGGTCGCAACCCACCGCTTTGTCGGGGTGCCCTATACCGACGAAATGATCGCCGTCGCGGCGGCGGACGTGCGCACGCAGGTTGACCCCGACAGCGATGACTACGATGCGCTGCTCGCACGTTACCCCGGCGCGCAGATCCGCAATTTCGACGGGGCGCCGGGGGTGTCGGAAATGGACGCGCTCATCGCCTATTTGCAAGTGCTGGGCACGATGGTCGACTTCTCGACCTTCACCCCAGACGCCAGCCGCTAAGGAGACACCAGATGGACACCTATTCCCTCATGCGCGAAATTGCCGACAGCTGGGTGCTGTTGGCCATGGCGCTGTTCTTTCTTGGCGTCATCGGGTGGGCCTTCCGCCCCGGTAGCCGGAAAACCCACGCCGATACCGCCAACATCCCCTTTCGCAACGAAGACAAGCCGGCCTGCACCAAAAACTGTCCCGACTGCGCCTGCGCCAAACTCAAGGAGCAGCAATTATGAGCGGCGGTAAAAAAGACATTGATGAAGTCACCGGCACCGACACGACCGGTCACAGCTGGGACGGCATCAAGGAACTGAACAACCCGCTGCCGCGTTGGTGGTTGTACACATTGTATCTGTGCATCATCTGGGCTGTTGGCTATTCGATCATGTATCCTGCATGGCCGATGATCTCCAAGGCGTCCGCGGGCGTTCTGGGCTATTCCACCCGTGGCGAAGTCGCAGCTGACATCGCCAAGTTCGAAGCCGCGAACGCCGAAATCTCGGCGCAACTGGCGGCGGCTGATCTGACCACACTGTCCCAGAACGAAGAGCTGATGCGCTTTGCCACCTCTGCCGGCGGGGCCGTTTTCCGCAACAACTGCTCGCAATGCCACGGGTCGGGGGCGGCGGGGGCCAAAGGCTATCCCAACCTGTTGGATGACGACTGGCTGTGGGGCGGTGATTTCGAAAACATCAGCTACACGATCCGCCACGGCATCCGCAACGAAGAGGATTTCGACGCCCGTTATTCCCAGATGACGGCCTTTGATGAGATTCTCAGCAACGCAGAAATAGACGCGGTCGTCCAACATGTGCGCGCCCTCTCGAACCAGGACCACGACGCGGCCCTTGCCGCCGAAGGGGCCAGCGTTTTCATGGATAATTGCGCCGCCTGCCACGGTGACGACGCGATGGGCAACCGCGATCTTGGTGCGCCCGATCTGACCGACGCGATCTGGCTTTACGGCGGGGACGCCGCGACGCTGGAACAGACTGTGCGCTACGCCCGGTTTGGTGTGATGCCGCCATGGGGCGAACGGCTGACCGACGCCGAGGTGCAGGCGGTGGCCGCCTACGTTCACCAGCTTGGTGGCGGCGAATAGGGATCACGCGGTCGGACCGACCTGTTCGCGCATGGGTCCGACCAAAGTGAAGGGAAGGGCGCCCGCATCGTCGGGCGCCTTTTTCCGTCTTATGGCGCGCTTTGCCCCGCCTGCCCAAATCCTGAACACCGTGTTAAGATATCCACCGCACGCCGCGTTAGCGGGCCGGATCGGCCCACCGTGTACATACGCCGTCTGTACGGGGTCTGCACGCCATCTGTCCCGTGAATTTCGCAGCAAAACCCACCGTTAATGGCAATTCGCGGGGGGCCGGTCCGAAATCTGTGGCCAGACCTCACCGCGCGTTGCCTACGCCTCCAGCGCCAGCCGCGCCTCAAGCACGTCAAACGGCACGCCGGGATCATCCTTGGCACCGCGAATAACCAGCGATGTCTTCACGCTGGCGACATTCGGCGCACTCGTCAGTTCCTCGGTCAAGAACCGCTGAAATGTGCGCAAATCAGGCGCCACGCATTTCAGGATGAAATCCACCTCGCCATTCAACATGTGACACTCGCGGACCAGCGGCCAGCCCAGGCACTTCTTCTCAAACGCCGTCAGGTCGGCTTCGGCTTGGCTGACAAGGCCGACCATGGCAAACACCTGCACCTCGAACCCTAGCGAACGGGCGTTGACAACTGCATGATATCCTTCAATAAATCCCTGCTCTTCCAAGGTGCGCACGCGGCGCAGACAGGGGGGCGCGGAAATGCCGACGCGCTTGGCCAGTTCCACATTGGTCATCCGCCCATCGGCCTGCAATTCCGCAAGAATCATACGGTCGATGTCATCAAGTTTCGGTCCGGCCATTCCCAACTCCAATAAGTTTTTCAAATAGTACGTGACTGCGGTGTCGTGCGCAATAATATTTCACGTCTCGGCAACAAAAGTACAAAGTTAAACAGCGTTTCCCGGCCTTTCAACCCAGCGCCACCACCGCTATATCAGCAGGACACCAGTGAATGAGGCCTGACATGTCCGCGACCCGCCATACCAAAGTTCTGATCATCGGCTCCGGCCCCGCTGGCTACACAGCCGGTGTTTATGCGGCGCGTGCTATGCTGGAGCCCGTGCTTGTGCAAGGCATCGAACCCGGCGGCCAGCTGACCACCACAACCGAGGTCGAAAACTGGCCCGGCGACACGGAAGTGCAAGGTCCCGACCTGATGATCCGGATGGAGGCCCACGCCCGCGCCATGGGCTGCGATATCGTCGGCGACATCATCACATCCCTTGATCTGTCCCAGCGCCCGTTCACGGCCCAATCGGACAGCGGCACGGTCTATACCGCAGACGCCGTGATCTTGTGTACCGGCGCGCGCGCCAAATGGCTTGGCCTGCCCACCGAGGAAAAGTTCAAAGGCTTCGGCGTATCCGCCTGTGCAACCTGCGACGGGTTCTTTTACCGTGGTCAGGAAATCGTCGTCGTGGGCGGCGGCAATACGGCCGTAGAAGAGGCGCTGTTTTTGACAAACTTCGCCTCCAAGGTCACGCTGATCCATCGCCGTGATGAACTTCGGGCGGAAAAAATCCTGCAAGATCGGTTGCTTAAGAACCCCAAGATCGAAACGCTCTGGTTTCACCAGCTTGAGGAAATCTATGGCACCGACAGCCCGCTGGGCGTCGAAGGCATCAAGGTGAAGCACGTCAAGACCGGCGAAATCACCGACATTCCGGCCAAAGGCGTGTTCATTGCCATCGGCCACGCGCCAGCGTCTGAACTGGTTAAGGATCAGCTCGAAACCCACAACGGCGGCTATGTCAAAGTTGCCCCCGGCACGACCCACACCGCCATTCCCGGCGTTTTTGCGGCGGGCGATTTGACCGATCACGTCTATCGGCAGGCCGTGACCAGCGCCGGAATGGGCTGCATGGCAGCACTGGACGCGGAAAAGTTTCTGGCCGGTCAGGAAGATTAAACGCGGGAAATGCCTTGGGGGCGGCGGCGTCCTCTGGCCTGCTCAACCTGTGGCAGCGCCCCCCAAACCCGCCAAGGAGGCAACCATGCCATCACCGCTCGCGCATATCCCCGCCCTGCCTGCAAAACCAATCGTCGGGCACACGCTGGATGTGCTCAACGACAGCTACGGCCTGCACCGGCGATCAGCGGCGGCCTTTGGTCCGGTCTACAAGATCAAGCTGTTGGGCAAGTGGCGCGTGTCCCTTGGCGGCGCCGATGCGCTCGAATTCATCCTTGGCGATACCGACAATCTGTTTTCCAGCGCGGGTGGCTGGGAAATGCTGGATGTGCTGTTCGGTGGCGGCCTGATGTTGCGCGACTTTGGTGATCACCGCGCGCATCGCCGCATCATGCAGGCAGCGTTTCGCAAACCGGTGCTGGACCTGTACCGCACGCGAATGGCCGCAGCGCTGGACCCGTTGATTGCCCGGTGGCCCGCGCATGAACCCTTTGCTTTTTTCCCTGAAATCAAGACGATGACCCTGCAAATGGGGGCCGCTGTGTTCATGGGTCTGCCCGTCGATGATCCACGGGTGCCCAAGTTGAACCAAGCGTTTATTGATGAGGTCGCGGCGTCGATGGGGGTGGTTCGGGCGGCGTTGCCGTTTACGAAAATCCGTCGTGGGGTCAAGGCGCGCGCGTATCTGCGCGACACGTTCCGCGCATTGATCCCAGAACGCCGCGCGGCCGGTGGTGACGATTTTTTCAGCCAAATGTGTCTGGCCCGCGATGATGATGGCAACTGCTGGAGCGATGACGAAATCATCGACCACTTCAACTTTTTGCTGATGGCAGCGCATGACACCACAGCGGCCACCCTGACCAAGATGATCTGGGCGATGGCCACCTTTCCCGAATGGCAGGATCGCATGATCGCCGAGGTAGACGCGCTGGGCGATGCCCCACTGGATGACGCCGCTCTTGCTGCGATGGACGTCACCGACAGGGTCTTGCGCGAGGCGTTGCGGCTATTGCCCCCGGTGCCGTTCATCCCGCGCCGCGCCACGCGCGATTTCACTTTTAACGGCGTTGATGTGCCGGGCGGCACATGGGTCACCGCCATGGCAGGGATGGTGATGATGTCGTCAGTACACTGGACCGACCCCGACAGCTTTGACCCCGACCGCTTTTCGCCCAACCGCGCCGAGGACCAAAGCCACCGCTATGCCTGGGCGCCGTTCGGTGGTGGCGCGCACAAGTGCATCGGCCTGCACTTTGCCACGATGCAGGTCAAAGTGTTCATGGCGCTGCTTTTGCGCCGTTTTCGCGTGGAGCTGGCACAAGGAACCCCAGTTGTGTGGAAACGCATGCCCATCCCATCCCCAAAAGGCGGGCTGCCTGTTCGCCTGATCCCGCGATAATGCGGTGACCGGTTCCATTGGCCCGGTGCGGCCGCGAATATCGGTCTTTTTTGTCGCCGCTCGCTAGACATCGCCCGTGGCGCGGGTCTATGCCCCGCTGCAACGTCGCCCCATAATTGTCAGAGAATGCACATGCCCCAAGATTTGGCCCCGATCCCCGAACTTTACGTCTCTCACGAGAGCGCGCAGAAAATGAAACTGGAGGCGGGTGACCTGAACAGTCACGATCTGACGCCACGTCAGATATGCGATCTGGAACTGATGATGAACGGCGGGTTCAACCCCCTCAAAGGGTTCCTGTCCGAGGCCGACTATAACAGCGTTGTCGATCATATGCGGCTGGCCGATGGCGCCCTTTGGCCGATGCCGATCAACTTGGATGTCTCTGAAAAATTCGCGGAAACGGTGACCATCGGGCAGGACATTGCGCTGCGTGATCAGGAAGGCGTGATCCTTGCCACCATGACCGTCACCGACAAATGGGTGCCCGACAAGGCGCACGAGGCGCAAATGGTCTTTGGCGCCGACGACAGCGCGCATCCCGCCGTGAACTATCTGCACAATACGGCGGGCAAGGTGTATTTGGGCGGCCCCGTTATCGGGATTCAGCAGCCCGTGCACTATGATTTCCGTGGTCGCCGTGACACGCCCAACGAACTGCGCGCGTATTTCCGTAAATTGGGCTGGCGCAAGGTTGTCGCCTTCCAGACCCGCAATCCGCTGCACCGCGCGCATCAGGAGCTGACGTTCCGCGCCGCGCGCGAAGCCCAGGCCAACCTGCTGATCCATCCGGTCGTCGGCATGACCAAACCCGGCGACATCGACCATTTCACCCGCGTACGCTGCTACGAAGCCGTTCTGGACCAATACCCATCCGCTACGACCACGATGAGCCTGCTGAACCTTGCCATGCGCATGGCTGGCCCACGCGAGGCGGTATGGCATGGGCTGATCCGCAAAAACCACGGCTGCACCCACTTTATCGTGGGCCGCGACCATGCTGGCCCGGGCAATAATTCCAAAGGCGAGGATTTTTACGGCCCCTATGATGCGCAGGATCTGTTCCGCGAACATCAGGAAGAGATGGGCATTGAAATGATTGACTTCAAGCACATGGTCTATGTGCAGGACCGCGCCCAATACGAACCCGCCGACGAAATCCACGACAAGGAAAATGTGACGATTCTGAATATTTCGGGGACGGAACTGCGGCGGCGCTTGTCTGAGGGGCTTGAGATACCCGAATGGTTCAGTTTCCCCGCAGTCGTCAATGAGCTGCGCAAGACCCGCCCACCACGGGCCGAACAAGGTTTTACAGTGTTCTTCACGGGGTTTTCCGGTTCTGGGAAATCCACAATCGCCAATGCGCTGATGGTCAAGCTGATGGAAATGGGGGGCCGCCCGGTGACCCTGCTGGATGGTGATATCGTGCGCAAGAACCTGTCATCCGAGCTGGGTTTCAGCAAAGAGCACCGTGACCTGAATATTCGGCGGATCGGCTATGTCGCGTCCGAGATCACGAAAAACGGTGGCATCGCGATTTGCGCGCCGATTGCGCCCTATGCGTCAACCCGGCGGGCCGTGCGCGAAGAGGTCGAACAGTTCGGCGCTTTCCTCGAGGTGCATGTGGCCACGACCATCGAAGAATGTGAACGGCGAGACCGCAAGGGGCTGTATAAGCTGGCCCGCGAAGGCAAAATCAAGGAATTCACAGGAATTTCAGACCCGTATGATGTGCCAACGCACCCCGAGCTGTCGCTGGAAACCGAAAGTGTCCCTGTCGATAACTGCGCCCATCAAGTGATTTTGAAGCTCGAAAGCTTGGGCCTGATCAAAGGCTGACGTGACCAGTAGGGTGGGTCAAGACCCACCTTACGTTGCCTTGTCGGTCAGTGAACGGCGAACGGCTGCATGTCGTTTTCACGGGCAAGGTGAAATGCCAGCTTGCGATTGGCGACCAGCGCCAACTGTTCACCATCCACGTTATGAACGGCGAACAACGTGACAAGATCGCCCACTTGTTCCTTCATGTCGTCAGGTAGATCAGCGACCTGCACTGGTTTAACATAGACGATATCCCGGTCGAGATCCTTGAGATCAAATTTCGTATTCATGGCTTACCCTTTCCGAATGTTGATGGTTTGCACTACGCGATCAGGGACCGCACGGGTCAGATCCACATGCAGCAAACCGTTTTCCATCACCGCCTCGCCGACATCGACACCGTCTGCCAGTACAAAAGATCGCTGGAACTGTCGGGCCGCGATACCCCGATGCAGATAGATACGCCCGTCGCTGTCGTCACCTTGACGGCCACGAATGATCAAAGAGCTATCTTCGACGGTGATCGCCAGATCGCCTTGCGCAAAACCGGCAACGGCCAGCGTGATGCGATAGGTATTTTCCGATGTCTGTTCGATATTGTACGGCGGGTAGCCGTCATTCCCGCTTTTTGCGGTACGTTCGACCAGCCGTTCCAGCTGTTCAAAGCCCAAAAGGAACGGATGCGTTCCCAACGCCAATTTCGTCATAAGACATGCCCTTCGTATAAGCGACTGTCAGTTGTGGCCCCGATTGCGGCGACCCTTGGAAAAAATATGGGGCTGTATATGTCATTGATCAAGAGGAAGTATTAGGATGTTTCGTGATAAACGGATAACTACACCCCTGAAATGTGCTACAAATTGGGTCGCTGCCGATGAATTCATCCGCAAAAATGGAACAGGTCGATGTCCTGCGTGTCAAGCTTGCCGTTCTCAAGCGCGAACACCGTGATCTGGACGAGGCGATTGACGCCCTTCAGACGCGCGGGTCTGCGGATATGCTGACGATCAAGCGTCTGAAAAAGCAAAAGCTGGCACTGAAAGACCAGATCGTCACACTCGAAGATCGGATTTTGCCCGATATTATCGCCTGATAGGGCGTTGCAGGTGCTGTGCCCTTGGCTATAGTGCCGCTTCCTTTTGATATAGGGCGTTAACATGACCCAACCTTTGGTCGGCATTATTATGGGCAGTCAGTCGGACTGGCCCACCATGCGTGAAGCAGCTGATATGCTTGATCAGCTTGGCGTGACCTATGAGACGAAAATCGTCTCGGCCCACCGCACGCCGGATCGGTTGTGGGCCTATGGCAAGACGGCCGTCGATCGCGGCTTGCAGGTGATTATCGCAGGCGCTGGCGGGGCGGCGCATTTGCCGGGCATGATGGCGTCGAAAACCCGGGTGCCGGTGATCGGCGTGCCGGTCCAGACCAAGGCGCTGTCGGGCGTTGACAGTCTCTATTCCATCTTGCAGATGCCGCGCGGATTTCCTGTGGCGACCATGGCCATCGGGGCTGCCGGTGCGGCCAATGCAGGGCTGATGGCGGCGGGCATTCTGGCGCTGCAAGACGTGGGTCTTGCCGAACGTCTGGATCAATGGCGTGCTGCCCTGTCGGCCTCAATTCCGGATGAACCCAGCGATGAATAATCCCTTACCCATAGGTGCGACAATCGGCATTCTTGGTGGCGGTCAACTGGGCAGGATGCTGTCTGTCGCAGCGGCGCGTCTGGGTCTGAAAACCCATATTTTTGAACCGGGTGCCCACCCGCCCGCCGGCGATGTCGCCCATGCCGTGACCACGGCGCGCTATGATGACGCCGCCGCCCTTGCCGCCTTTGGGCGGTCGGTTGATGTGATCACCTATGAATTTGAGAACGTCCCCACCAGCGCCCTTGATTTGTTGGAATCCCTTGCGCCGATCCACCCCGGCAGACAAGCTCTGGCAACCAGTCAGGACCGACTTGCCGAAAAGACATTCCTGCGCGGCCTCGGCCTGCAAACCGCGCCTTTTGCGGACGTCGGCAGCATGGCTGATCTGACTGCGGCGATTGCGACCATCGGCACACCGGCCATCATGAAAACCCGCCGTATGGGCTATGACGGCAAGGGGCAGGCGCGGATCATGGCGCCAGATGATGCGCACGCTGCATTTGCCGACATGGCCGGGGCGCCTGCGATCATCGAAGGCTTTATCGACTTCAGTCACGAGGTGTCGGTGATCGGCGCGCGTGGCCTTGATGGGTCGGTGGCCTGCTATGACCCGGGTGAAAACGTACACGATGACGGAATATTGCGCACCACCACTGTTCCCGCGAAATTGACGCCCGGACAACGGACCGACGCCGTGCTCATCGCCGCGCGGATACTGAATGCACTGGACTATGTCGGTGTGATGGGGGTCGAACTGTTCGTGACCGCCGGCGGGCTGATCGTCAATGAATTCGCACCGCGTGTGCATAATTCTGGCCACTGGACCCAAAACGGCTGCACGATCTGCCAGTTCGAACAGCATATCCGTGCCATTGCCGGCTGGCCCTTGGGCGACGGATCACGCCATGCGGATGTTGTGATGGAAAACCTGATCGGCGATGACATGAACCGGCTGCCACAGCTTGCCAGGACCAATGCAGCCATTCACCTCTACGGCAAGGCCGAGGTGAAACAGGGTCGCAAAATGGGTCACATCAACCGGATCATCAAAACGCCCTAGCGTCTTCCGAGTGGAAATATCCCCGCCGGAGGCCAGAATATTTTTACTCTGTCCCGAATATCACATCGGTCAGGCTCAGGCTTGGATCGAAATGGCCGTCTCGCAAAAATGCCTGGACCTCTGCCATCACCAGCGGATTGTTCGCCATGAATGTATGGGTGACAGGCAGCATGATGTGGTCGCGCATCCCCTCCAGCCGGGTTGATTCTACCGACACTTTGCCATCATCCGGTCCCTCGATCAGGGCCGAATAGACGGGGTTCAGGGACCGCGTCCCGGCAATGATCCCAACCTCATAGGCGGGCAGGCCAAGTGTGTTGGGCAGGCTGTCATCGCCGGTGCCAAGTTGCAGGCCGGCAGGGCCGTTGACCCATTGAAACGGCTCAAAATCACCGAAAATATCGACCAATTCGGACCCGCCGTTGGGTGGGCCCAACATCACGACGCGTCCCATGACCTTGGGGCGGTGATTGGTCAGCCATGCGCGGGCAAGGATGCCGCCCATCGAATGGGTGACGAAATGTACGCGCGCATCGCCACAGGCCGCAACATCTTCGGCCAGATAGTCATCAACCAGCGTCTGGATCGTCGCCTCGGTAGATGGATACCCGCGATTAATGACCTTATAGCCCGCGTTTTCCAGTACCAGTTGCATCGGTGTGAACGATATTTCTGTCCGCGCAAGGCCATGCAGCATCACGATACAGTCCTGTGCAATGCCAGCTGTCCCCCAAAGTGCAAAAAGTGTCGCATAAATAATTTTCATTGATCATATATAGCACCGCCGGGCAGCAACAAAAGCCCCGACGTGCAGAAAATCAGCGGCGGGCCAAAAGCGATACGGCGATCCCCCCAAGAACCAGCCCCCCGGCTGTCAGCATCCGCAGGCTCAGCGGCTCGCCCAGTGCCAGCACCCCGGCGGCGACGGCGATAACCGGCACGCTGAGCTGGGCAATACCTGCGGTGGTGGACGCAAGCCCGGGCAGCACCCGATACCAAAGCGCATAGCCCAGCCCTGATGTAACCGCACCCGCAACGATTGCCGTCAGCGTGCCCATTGTCGTGATGCCCCCACCACCCGCCAGCGCGACCGCGCCGCCCACCAAAATGGCACACAGAGCAGGAAATTAACCGCCGTTGCGCCCAATGCATCTGTTTCGGCCCTGCCCAGCAGCGTATACACAGCCCAGCCAACGGCGGCGGCAATCATCGCGATTGTACCGCCAAGCGGCACCGCCGCAGCACCTGTCGGCCAGAGCAGAACGCAAAGCCCGATCAGCGCGATGACCGCACCCAGCCAGCGCAAAACGGGTACTTTTTGCTGCTCCCACACAGCCCAGCCAAAGATGGCCACCTGAAGCACGCCAAACAGGATCAGCGCCCCAAGACCCGCCCCAAGGCTGATATAAGCCCAGGAGAACCCAATCATATAGACCGCCAACGCGGTCGCGCCCGCCAATCGTTGGCGGTTCCAGATCACAGGGCGGGCACCCTGTCGCGCAAGAACCAGCGCCCAAAGTGTGGCCGCACCTGCAATCACGCGGATCGCCGCGAAAGCCATTGAATCCATGCCATAATGCGCCACCCCGATCCGGTTTAGCACCGAATTGGTCGCAAACGCCGCCATCGTGATCGCCACAAGCACGAACAGTTTCATACGCTAACGATCGGCAAAGGGTTGGGGGTATATCAGGTCTTTGGCCGGGGCTTGGGTGCCGACGCCTGCCAGCAGCGTCTGTGCAATGGGATATGGCGACACGAGGTTCGCAGCACATTCGCGGGAAAACCCCGCTTTTTCATAGAATCCCGGTTCGCCCACCACCACAACCGGCGTCTGCGTCAGGCGCGCCCATTCGGTCAGCATTCCGATCATGCGCTTGCCATAGCCATGCCGCTGCACATCCGGGTGAACGGCCACGGGCGCCAGCACCAGCCACCCCGTTGGCCTGATCATATAAGATAGCGCATAGTAGGCCACGATCCGGTCACCCATTGGCATGACGGTTTCACCTGCGATAACCCCTGATTTCCGCAGCTTGCGGACCAAGGTGGCCTCGTCCTGACCCGCAAATGCGGCCCGCAGCAAGGCTTCGACCGCATCTTCTTCGCCGGGCTTCATGTCGCGTGAGAATTGGGGGGCTTGGGTCAGGTTCATGCGACAACGGTATCGGTTGGGCCGCAGTGACGAAAGCCATTAAACGCAAAAAAGGGGCGCCCCGGTTGGGACGCCCCTCATTTATCTCAGATGGTGGGCCGAAGCCCAAGCCGCATCTTACATCATGCCGCCCATGCCGCCCATGTCGGGCATGCCGCCGCCTTGGCCTTCTTTGGAAGGCTTGTCGGCAACCATGGCTTCTGTCGTGATCAGCAGACCCGCAACGGATGCCGCGTCCTGCAGGGCAGTACGCACAACTTTGGCCGGGTCAATGACGCCGAACTTGAACATGTCGCCATATTCTTCGGTCTGTGCGTTAAAGCCGAACGTCTTGTCGTTGCTTTCGCGAACCTTGCCCGCAACAACAGAACCGTCAACGCCGGAGTTTTCAGCAATCTGACGCAGCGGTGCTTCAAGCGCCTTGCGTACGATTTCAATGCCAACGTCCTGATCAGAGTTTGCACCCTTCAGACCGTCAAGTGCTTTGCCAGCCTGAACCAGTGCAACACCACCACCGACAACGATACCTTCTTGAACAGCGGCACGAGTCGCGTTCAGTGCATCGTCAACGCGGTCTTTACGCTCTTTCACTTCGATTTCGGACATGCCGCCAACCCGGATCACAGCAACACCACCGGCCAGTTTGGCCACGCGCTCTTGCAGTTTTTCACGGTCATAGTCGGATGTTGTCTCTTCGATCTGGCCGCGGATCTGTGTGACCCGTGCTTCGATCTCGGCCTTTTCGCCAGCGCCGTCGATGATCGTTGTCTCATCTTTGGTGATGGTGACGCGTTTGGCGGAACCCAGCATGTCGATTGTGACATTCTCAAGCTTCATGCCCAAATCGTCGGAAATCACCTGACCACCGGTCAGAATGGCGATGTCCTGCAGCATGGATTTACGACGATCGCCAAAGCCAGGAGCCTTGACAGCCGCAATTTTCAGGCCGCCGCGCAGCTTGTTCACAACCAGCGTTGCGAGTGCTTCGCCTTCGACATCTTCGGAAATGATCAAAAGTGGCTTGCCGGACTGAATGACCGACTCCAACAGTGGAACCATTGGCTGCAGCGACGAAAGTTTCTTTTCGTGCAGCAGGATGATGGCGTCTTCCAGCTCTGCTGTCATTTTCTCTGTGTTGGTCACAAAGTAAGGCGACAGGTAGCCGCGGTCGAACTGCATGCCTTCGACAACGTCAGTCTCAGTCTCAAGACCTTTGTTCTCTTCGACAGTGATCACGCCTTCGTTGCCGACTTTCTGCATCGCATCAGCGATCTGACGACCGATTTCAGCTTCGCCGTTGGCAGAGATCGTGCCGACCTGCGCAACTTCGTCGCTGTCAGTCACAGGACGCGCAGCCGCTTTGATCGCTTCAACAACTTTGAGCGTGGCCATGTCGATGCCGCGCTTCAGGTCCATTGGGTTCATACCAGCAGCAACCGATTTCATGCCTTCGCGAACGATCGCCTGAGCCAGAACTGTTGCTGTTGTTGTACCATCACCGGCCTCGTCATTGGTCCGGGAAGCAACTTCCTTGACCATCTGCGCGCCCATGTTTTCGAACTTGTCTTCCAGTTCGATTTCTTTGGCAACCGATACACCGTCTTTGGTGATGCGCGGTGCGCCGAAAGATTTGTCCAGAACAACGTTCCGGCCTTTTGGACCAAGCGTCACTTTTACTGCGTCTGCAAGGATGTTGACACCCCTGAGTATGCGGTTACGTGCATCGGTACCGAATTTGACGTCTTTAGCAGCCATTTGCATGTGCTCCTTGAAATTCTATTGCGTTACGACCGTAGGGTGCGCGTTCATGCGCACCAACCACGCGGGATTAGAGAATCCCCAGAATGTCGCTTTCTTTCATGATCAAAAGTTCTTCGCCGTCGATCTTGACCTCGGTGCCGGACCATTTGCCAAACAGCACTTTGTCGCCTGCCTTAACGGCCATCGCAATCAGCTCACCGCTGTCCTTGCGCGCGCCTTCGCCAACGCTGACGACTTCGCCTTCAGCAGGCTTTTCCTTGGCGCTATCAGGAATGATCAAGCCGCCCTTTGTTGTCTCGTCGCCTTCGATGCGACGGACCAATACGCGGTCGTGAAGTGGTGTAAATGCCATTTCAGAACTTCTCCAGTTCGTGTTTCCCTTGTGTTATCACTCAATCACGTCGAGTGATAACGATGCGTAGTTAGGCACCGTCCCCCAGCGTGTCAACCACACGGCGCCGAGGTCATCAGAAATAATTGTGGAAAAGTCGAAACAGGCGGTCAGATCTTTGCCAATTGGGTCAGGCAGCGTTTCAACGCATCACCTTCCGTGCCGGAAAATAGCGCCATGAGCTGCTGATCAAATGCGCGGGCAGCCCCATACAACTCTTCAAAGGCGGCGGTTCCGGCCTTTGTCAGGTGCAGGGCCGCTTGGCGGCGGTCATCGGCCACAACGTGCCGCGTCAGAAACCGCTTGTCGCCCAGCGCCGTAACCGCACGGCTGATCTTGGTTTTATGCACGCCCGCCCGGTCACCCAGCTGCTTGGCCGTCATTGGCCCATAGCGCCCAAGATGAAACAGCACCCGCCATTCAGTGCGCAGCATGCCATAGCGATCCTTGTAATGACGCTGGAATTTCAGGCTCGACGCTTCGGCTGCCTGTGCCAACAAATAGGGCAGAAATCCCTGCAAATCAAAGCTGCGATCATCGGTCATTGCGTCGAACTTTACCTTGTTAGTTACAAAATCAACTAATATCCCATTGATGACAGAGGAGACCGCCATGAACAAGCAGACCAGCACATTGCGAGCAGCACCGACGCCTGTGGGGACAACCGCTGGCTACATGCCCGGATTTGGCAATGATTTTGAGACAGAGGCCCTGCCGGGTGCCTTGCCGCAGGGCATGAACAGTCCGCAGAAATGCAACTATGGCCTATACGGCGAACAGCTTAGCGGGACGGCATTCACAGCACCGGCGCATCAAAATGAACGGACGTGGTGCTATCGCATTCGGCCGTCCGTGAAGCATACGCACCGGTTTGCAAAAATCGACCTGCCCTATTGGAAATCCGCCCCATATATTGATCCTGACGTGGTTAGTTTGGGCCAGTATCGCTGGGACCCGGTCCCCCATGTCGACCAGCCGCTGACGTGGCTGACGGGTATGCGCACGATGACGACTGCGGGGGATGTGAATACGCAGGTTGGGATGGCGGCCCATATATATCTGGTGACGCAATCCATGGTGGACAGCTATTTCTATTCCGCTGATTCCGAACTGCTGGTCGTCCCGCAGGAAGGTCAGTTGCGGTTTTGCACCGAATTGGGGGTGATTGATCTGGAACCGCAGGAAATCGCGATCCTGCCGCGGGGTCTTGTTTACCGGGTCGAGGTGCTGGATGGCCCTGCGCGTGGGTTTGTCTGTGAAAACTACGGCCAGAAATTCGTATTGCCCGGACGCGGGCCGATTGGCGCGAATTGCATGGCCAACCGGCGCGATTTCAAAACGCCCGTCGCGGCCTTCGAAGACCGCGAGGTGCCATCGACCGTCACCATCAAATGGGCTGGCCAGTTCCACGAAACTCACATTGGCCACAGCCCGCTGGATGTGGTCGCGTGGCACGGCAATTATGCCCCGGTGAAATACGATCTGCGCACCTATTGCCCGGTGGGGGCGGTGTTGTTTGACCATCCTGACCCGTCGATCTTTACCGTGCTGACCGCGCCTTCGGGCGTGGAGGGTACCGCAAATATTGACTTTGTGCTGTTTCGCGACCGCTGGATGGTCGCCGAAAACACGTTTCGCCCGCCGTGGTATCACAAGAATGTCATGTCCGAACTGATGGGCAATATCTACGGTGTTTATGACGCCAAGCCCAAGGGGTTCGTCCCCGGCGGCATGTCGCTGCACAACATGATGCTGCCGCATGGGCCGGACCGGACTGCCTTTGAGGGGGCATCGCAAGCGGATTTGAAGGCCGAAAAACTGCGCGATACGATGTCGTTCATGTTTGAGACACGGTTCCCCCAGCATCTGACGGCATTTGCCGCGAAAGAGGCACCTTTGCAGGATGACTACATTGATTGCTGGGCCGATCTGGACAAGAAATTTGACGGCACGCCGGGGGTGAAATGAAGGTAGCAACCTTAAACGACGGTAGCCCAGATGGCCGGCTGGTCGTGGTCGCGGGTGATTTGTCGCAGCAGTGGTTTTGCAAGGCGCAAAGCCTGCAGGCCGCATTGGATCAGGTCGGATTCGAGGTGCAAAACATGGCCGCGCCATTCACCGCTGCGGGCTGCGTTTCGCCGGTGCCGCGCGCCTATCAGTTCCTTGACGGGTCGGCCTATGTCAACCACGTCGAACTGGTGCGCCGCGCGCGGGGCGTTGATATGCCTGCCAGCTTCTGGACCGATCCGCTGATGTATCAGGGCGGCTCTGACAGCTTTCTCGGCCCGACGGACCCGATCATCGGCGACCCCGCCTGGGGCATTGATTTTGAAGGTGAAATTGCCGTCATCACAGGCGACGTCCCGATGGGTGCCACGCGCGAGGACGCGCTGGAGGCCATCCGTTTCGTGATGCTTTGCAACGATATATCCCTGCGCAATCTGATCCCGGGTGAATTGGCCAAGGGGTTCGGCTTTGTGCAATCCAAGCCTGCCTGCGCCTTTTCGCCCGTGGCGGTCAGCCCAGACGATTTACCCGGCTGGCGCGATGGCAAGCTGCACGGAATTTTGAAGATTGACCTGAACGGGGCCGCCTTTGGCCGGGTTGATGCGGGCGTCGATATGACCTTTGATTTTGGGCAGTTGATCGCCCATGCCGCCACGACGCGGCGCTTGGCGGTGGGCACGATCATCGGGTCGGGCACTGTGTCCAATAAACTGGGTGGCGGTCCCGGCAAGCCGGTCGCTGACGGCGGGGCCGGGTATGCGTGCATTGCCGAACAGCGAATGATTGAAACCATCCTGACCGGCGCGCCCAAAACGCCGTTTCTGAAACCCGGCGACCGCGTTCAAATCTGGATGGATGACGCGGACGGACAAAACATCTTTGGTACTCTCGATCAAACCGTAAAGGCAATTTCATGACAAAAGCATTCGCATCCCAAGGGGATATGGCCGAAAAGAAAATCACGTTCGAGGAGGTCGGCCGCGATATATGGGCCTTTACCGCCGAGGGTGACCCCAATTCGGGCGTGATCATCGGTGACGACAGCGTCATGATCATCGAGGCACAGGCGACCCCGCGTCTGGCGCATAAGGTGATCGAAAAGGTGCGTAGCGTGACGGACAAGCCGATTACGCATCTGGCGCTGACCCATTATCATGCGGTGCGCGTGCTGGGGGCGTCGGCGTACGGTGCCGATCAGATCATTATGGGCGATGTTGCGCGGTCCATGGTGGTTGAGCGCGGGCAGGAAGATTGGGACAGCGAATTCCAACGCTTTCCGCGTCTGTTCGAAGGCCACGAAAGCATCCCCGGTCTGACCTACCCCACGACCACATTCAGCGACGCGATGACCGTCTATCTGGGCCACCGCCGGGTCGATTTGATGCACCTTGGCCGTGCCCATACGGCAGGTGATATCGTGATCCATGTGCCCGACGCAAATGTCATGTTTACCGGCGACATCGTCGAAGACCACTCGGCCTGTTACTGCGGTGACGGACATTTCGGTGACTGGGGGCATGCGCTTGATAATATTGCCAGTTTCGAGGTGGATGCCATTGCGCCGGGACGTGGGAATGCGCTGATGGGGACGGCAGCGGTCACGCGCGCGATTGAAAGCAGCCGCGATTTCGTCGACAGCACCTACCGTGCTGCGGCCCGTGTCGCTGCGCGCGGTGGATCACTCAAAGAGGCATGGGATGCGGTCCGCGCGGCCTGTGACCCCAAGTTTGCGGACTATGCAATTTACGAACACTGCCTGCCCTTTAATGTCGCCCGCGCCTATGATGAGGCGCGCGGTATCGACACCCCGCGCATCTGGACTGCGCAACGTGATCTGGAGATGTGGGAGGCGTTGCAGGGGTGAACGCGGTTTTTGACACGCCTTTGTATCCATATGCTTGGCATGCTGATCAGGATACGCTGGCCCGTCATCGGGTTGTGATCGTGGGCGCCGGGCCGGTTGGTCTGACGCTGGCGATTGATCTGGCGCTTCAGGGGGTCGCGGTGGTCGTGTTGGATGACAACGACCGGGTTTCGACGGGGTCGCGCGCGATTTGCTTTGCCAAGCGGACGCTGGAAATTCTGGACAGGTTGGGGGTGGCCGCGCCACTGACCGCCAAGGGCGTGCAGTGGAACAAGGGCCGCGTGTTTTTTGGTGAGCGTGAGGTCTATGATTTCACCTTGCTGGCTGAAGATGGGCACAAACAGCCCGCGTTCATCAATCTTCAGCAATATTATCTCGAAGCGGCTTTGGTGGCGCGCGCCCACGCTGTTGGCGTGCAAATCCGGGGTGGAAACCGGGTTATTGGGGTTGTGTCGCATGATGATCATGTCGCGCTGACTGTGGACACACCCGACGGCCCATATCCGCTAGAGGCTGATTGGCTGGTCGCGTGTGACGGCGCGCGGTCGCCGCTACGTGATATGTTGGGTCTGGCGTTTGAAGGCCGCGTATTTGAAGATAACTTCTTGATTGCTGACGTGAAAATGGCTGCGGATTTCCCGACTGAACGATGGTTTTGGTTTGCGCCACCGTTCGAGGGGGCGGGCCGATCAGCGTTGCTGCATAAACAGCCCGATGATGTGTGGCGGATTGATTTCCAGCTTGGGTGGGACATTGACCGCACCGCGGAGCTGGACCCCGTGCGTATTCGGACCCGCGTCGATGCGATGCTGTCATCGCAGACCGGTGCTGTGCCGGCGTATGACCTTGAATGGACGTCGATTTATACCTTTCAGTGCCGCCGGATGGAAAAGTTTCGCCATGGGCGTGTCTTGTTTGCCGGGGATGCTGCGCATCAGGTGTCGCCGTTTGGTGCGCGGGGCGCGAATTCAGGTATTCAGGACGCGGATAATCTGGCGTGGAAACTGGTGCTTGTTCTGGATGGCGGGCGCGATGACCTGCTTGATACTTATGCGGCCGAGCGGGAATTTGCCGCAGATGAAAATATCCTGCATTCCACCCGTGCCACGGATTTCCTGACGCCGAAGACGTCCATGAGCCAAATTTTTCGCGACGCGGTACTGGATCTTGCGGCGTCGCATGCATTTGCCCGTCCGTTGGTGAACTCTGGCCGGTTATCCGTGCCCTGCATATATCCGGGCCTTGCGGACGGCTTGGCCGGGCCGGGGCTGACGCGACCGGGGGCAGCCTGTGTGGATGTTGCGGTGGATCAGGGGTTTCTGGTGGAGCAATTGCACGGCTTTTGCATGCTCGCGATCAACTGTGACGCGCCCGAGGCGCTGCGCGAAGCGGGGGTGGTTGCACGGCGCGTTGACCTGCCGATGACCGATGCGGTCAGGGCCCGGTATTTGGGCGATGCGTCCGCTGCAATCTACCTGCTCCGCCCGGACCAGCATATCGTCGGACGCTGGCCCGCCTACGACGAAGATGCACTGCGCGCGGCCATGCGGGCCGCCATTGGGAAGAACGAAGATGCCATTGAACCTTGATCCAAATATCGTGGACCCGGACGGTTTTTATGATGATCTGCTTGCGGCGCATATGGGGCTAAGTCACGCGGAAAGCGATGCGTTGAACGCCCGACTGATCCTGATCTTGTGCAATCAGATCGGTGACCGGGATGTTATTCGGGCGGCTTTGCGGGCCGCGCGCTAGGGGCATCGTCATCGGACAAGATACGCCATGCGTCGCCTTCAAGGTCTTCGTATTGGTTGGCGCGCAGGCTCCATAAAAACGCAGCGAGGCCGAGGCCGCCAAGGATCAGCGATGCGGGAATCAGGATGATGAGGATATTCATACCCGCCCTCGCAGTCGCAGCGCATTCAGCAGGACGGTGATTGATGACGCTGACATGGCAATTGCGGCCAGCAGTGGGGTGGCAAAGCCCAGCAGCGCGATGGGGATCGCGATGGCATTGTAGCCTGCCGCGATGGCAAAGTTTTCGAGAACCCGTTGGCGGGCTGAGCGTGCAACAAGCGGCAGGTCAATCATCGGTCTGAGGCTGTCGTTCAGCAGCACGATGTCTGACGCGGCACGCGATGCATCTGCGGCGGTCGCCGGCGACACGGATGCATGCGCCGCAGCCAGCGCGGCGGTGTCATTCAGCCCATCGCCGACCATCAGAACCTTAGCGCCAGTCGCGGCTAATGTTTTGATATATTGCACTTTTGCGTCGGGCTTTGTTTCTGCTTGCCAGTGTTCGATCCCAAGCAGGCCAGCAACACGCGCGGTTTCGGCAGTGTCATCGCCCGATAGCAGATGCACGGTCAGACCTGCGGCTTGCCATGCTGCGACCAGATCGGCCGCACCGTCGCGCAGGTCGGATCGCAGGGCGATTTTTTGCGGCATCTGGTCGCCAATCTGGATGTAGGTGCCCTGTTGCGTACCCAGCCACGCGCCCGACCCAAGGCGGACCTGCCGACCGTCATACCGCGCGCTGAGCCCGTGGCCCGGGTGTTCGCGCTGGTCGGTGATGGTGGCCGGTGCCGTGCCGATCAGTGCGGCGGCAATGGCTTGTGATACGGGATGGGTCGCGTTTTGGGTCAGGGCCAGCGCGATGGATCGGGTCGCGGGGTCCAGCGCTGTGTGACCGGCGGCGGGCATGGTCAGTGTGCCGGTCTTGTCGAAAACGACGGTGTTGACTTCGGCCAGTCGTTCCAGCGCGGTGCCGTCCTTGACCAGAAGTCCGGCGCGGAACAACCGCCCGGCAGCGGTGGTCGACACGGCGGGCACGGCCAGCCCAAGCGCGCAGGGGCAGGTGATGATCAGCACGGCCACGGCGATGTTCAGCGACAGGCGCAGATCGCCGGAAATGATCAGCCAGACGACAAAGGCCGACAGCGCCAACAGATGCACGGCGGGGGCATAGATCGCCGCCGCACGATCCGCGATGGCGGTATAGCGGTTGCGCACGCTTTCGGCGGCATCGACCATCGTGACCATCTTGCGCAGGGTCGTATCGGCACCGACCGTCATTGCGCGGATCGTCAGGGGGCCGGTCATGTTCACCTCGCCTGCGCTGACAGCTGTGCCGCTGGTGGCGTGCAGGGGGCGGCTTTCACCAGTCAGAAGCGAGCGGTCGATCTGGCTTTGGCCATCGGTGATGATGCCGTCAACGGGAATGCGCCCACCGGGCAGGACCTGAATTGTGTCGCCGACCCGCAGGTCCGCGAAATCGACCATCTGGCGCAGGCTATCGCGCAGGCGCATCACGCGGGGCACTTCGAGTGCGGCAAGCTGCGCGGCGGCAGAGGCGGCGGCCTTGCGGCTGCGATGATCAAGATAGCGCCCGATCAGCAGGAAGAACGTGAGCGACAGCGCGGCATCAAAATAGGCCTGCGCGCCACCGACAAACGTTTCGTATAGCGACATGCCAGCGGCCAGCACGATAGCCAGTGAAATCGGCACATCCATGTTCAGTTTGCGGACCGACAGGGCGGACCAAGCGTTGTGAAAAAAGGGTTGTGCGGCATAGATCAGTGCGGGGACCGCGATGCTGGCGCTGATGATGTGGAACATGTGCTGCGTCGCGCCGACGGCCCCGGACCACACAGCGACCGACAGCAGCATCACGTTCATCGTCGCAAACCCGGCGATGGCGATCCGGGTCATCAATCCGCGACCGTAAGTATCTGAAGTTGAACCTAAAAGTGAGGTATCGAGCGCGCGCGCCTCGAACCCGGCAAGCTCTAGCGTGTCGATCAGCGTTTCGGGTGCAACGTGGCCGTTGGTGCCGACCGTGACCCGCTTCATGCTGAGGTTCACGCGGGCGCTGACGACGCCATCACGGGCGCGCAGGGCACGTTCGACCCCATTGATGCACGCGATACAGTGAATGCCCGGCAGCGACAGAATGATCTGTGCGGTGCCTTTTGCAGTGGCGGCTTCCAGCGCCCCTTCGGGCAGGCCCACGCAGGCCGGGCAGATCGCGGTATTGCTCATTTTGCATGCAGCTGAATGCGGCGGCGGAATTGGGTGCCGTCGGCGGCCTCGAGATGCAGGCGCAGGTTCCAGTAGCCCTGGCTGGCAGCGACGGGCGCGGTCAGGGCTTCACCGTCCCAGATGAAGGCCGGGGTGCTGTCCTGGCCAGTGTGGGTCGCGCGGCCAAAGGTGGCGCCGATGATCGTCGGTGCGACGGGCGCACCGTTTTCATCGCGAATCACCACTGTCAGGCGCGTGTCGATCAATGTGGCGGTCACATCCCAGTGCAGCGCGTCCTGCGCCGCACGGTCGGCATCAAAGGTTTGGCTGGCCACATAAGAGTTCCGGGTTTCCAACCCCGGAAAAGTCGCAACGGCCTGATAGGCCAGCGTGAGATTGACGGCGATGATTATGCCAAAGGCGCCAACCATCAATGCAAGCATGTGCCAGCCGGTGAATTCGCGGGTCATTGTGCCGCCCTTCCGTTAAAGATTGTGTCCTTGTGCGCACGCTCGCCTGAAATCAGGTCTTCGACCCAAAAGCGCAGTTCTGTGCGGTCCCTTGCTGCGGCGGGATCGCCGGGGCGGGCCGAGACATAGACCCGCTGTTGCAGGGTTGTGTTTGCGGGGACTGTAACGCTGTTTTCAGCGGTGCCTTCGAGATCAATACGCAGGATATCGTCGGACGCCAGCGACAGGTGGAATTCACGGTCTTCCCCATGTTTATTCAGCAGGCGGATGTCGTAGATATTGCGGATGGTGCCGTCGCTGAGCGTGACAAAGGTTGGATTGCGCACTGGCGACACGGTCATTTCGATATCCGCGCGGACAAAAAGTGCAAAGACCAGTCCGACCCCGATCAGGGACCAAAGGACGGTGTATAGCACTGTGCGGGTGCGCAGGACGTGCTGCCAGATTGGTTTGGGCGGCTTCCCCTGCGCTTCGGCTTCTTGATCGGACAGGGCCAGATAATCAATTAATCCCCGTGGCTTGCCTATCCGTTCCATGACGTCATCGCAGGCATCAATACAAAGCGCACAGGTGATGCATTCCATCTGTTGGCCATCGCGGATATCGATGCCCGCAGGGCAGACGTTGACGCAGGCCATGCAGTCGATGCAGTCGCCCGCATCCGCGTCGCGCTTTTTGCCGCGCGGTTCGCCGCGCCAGTCGCGGTAGGCGACGGTCAGCGTTTCGGGGTCCATCATCGCCGCCTGAATACGTGGCCAAGGGCACATGAAATTGCAGACCTGTTCGCGCATAAAGCCGCCGAAGATGAATGTGGTCGCGGTCAGCAAGGCAATTGTGGCCCATGCGATGGACGGTGCCTGCAGGGTGATCAGGCTGCGGGCCAGCGTCGGCGCGTCGGCGAAGTAGAACACCCAAGCGCCACCCGTCGCAACGGATATCAGCAGCCAGACGACCCATTTTGTCAGCCTTAACCGCCACTTACGCGGGCTCCACTTGGCATTCCAAAGGCGGACGCGGGCGTTGCGGTCGCCTTCGATCCAGCGTTCCACAAGGATGAAGAGATCGGTCCAGACCGTCTGGGGGCAGGTGTAGCCGCACCAGACGCGACCGAGGGCAGAGGTGAAGAGGAACAGGCCAAGCCCCGCCATGATCAGCAGGCCAGCGACAAAGTAAAATTCGTGGGGCCAAATCTCGATCCAGAAGAAATAAAACCGCCGACCGGCCATGTCCATCAGGACCGCCTGATCGGGCAGATTGGGGCCACGGTCAAAGCGAATCCACGGCGTGAGGTAATAGATCCCCAGCGTGACCGCCATCACCCACCATTTGAGATTTCGATAGAAGCCTTTGACACGGCGCGGAAAAATCGGTTCGCGCGCTGCGTAAAGCGGTTGATTGTCGGAAGATGACATAAGGGACCCGTGGGATTAGTTCTGTTCGCACGATTGTATCTAAGCGGTCTGTCCGGCGGGTCTTTGATGTGGATCAAGAGGCGGTTGCGCAACGCGCGGCGGGCCGGTTGCCGGTGCTGCGCCGACATCGTTTTTATAGCGTTAATTGTCAGGAAATAAAGGGGGTTCTGGCCATGCAGACTGCGTGCAGACCCCGTATGGAATGCGTACGTACGTTTGTACGGTGCGGGCAAGGTTAACGCGGCGTGCGGCCATATGTGTGAAGAAAACGTGAACGGGCGCCGAAATCCGGCGCCCGTTTGGATCAGAACGGGTTCTGCTGGGCGCGGAATTCCCAGACGGTGACCGTGCCGTCGTTGTCGGCGTCAGCGGCTTCGAAACTTGCCTGCGCCTTGGCCATGAATTCGGCCAGTGTCACGATGTCGTCACTATCGCCATCCATCGCCTTGAAGCGGGCGACGCGGTTGACGTAGAGACGTTCGGTGCTGCGCCGTCCGACGGGTGCCATGAACGGCCCGCCGTCAATGTATTCGTCTTCGGTGATCTGATCGTCTCCGTCGCTGTCGAACAAGGAAAATCCTGCGCTGGCGTGCTGGGATGCTTCGGATGACGTGACGGTGCCATCACCATCAATGTCGATGGGCCGCGCCATCATCGACATGTTGCCCATGCCGCCGCCATAGGGACCGGCGCCGAAGGGCATAAGCTGCATCACGTCATCATCATCGGCCAGAGCGGCACCGCCGCTGGCGACTGCGGCGAGCAGGGCCGTTGCGCCGACAAGGCGGCGTAGGGGGGTTGCGGTGAACATGGGTTTCTCCTGATTGTGCAAAGGTGTGCAATGATCACTTTCTGCACTGCGGCAGATGCGGCTGCATTGACATTGCTCAATCCGGTGCAGTTGCCCGGCGTCCGGCGTGCCCTGTTTGCGGTGGGAGGCCCGCAGCGTATGCACTGACCCCCCGATTTTTCAGATCAACATTCGAGTGCGACAGCAACCGGGTTTGGCACCAAGTCCTGCGACGCGCCCGTTGCAGCATCGACGCCCAGACCGATCACACCACCCAGCAGCACGTTGCCTGCGACAGCCGCGCCACCGGCGCGGATGCGGTGTTGGCATGGATTGCTTTTTCATGGTGTGGCCGGGGCGCGTAAATATCTCGCCAATATCAAAAAACGGGCGTAATGGTTCGGGCATGAAAATAGTACGTCTTGAAGATGCGCATAGTCTGCCGTTCTGGCGCAGGCCTACGTCGCTGTTGTTTGTCATGGCGATGGCCATGCCTGTTGCCTTTGCCACATGGTCGGCGTTGCTGAATAATTTCGTGATCGAGGTCGCGGGGTTTGACGGGGCCGACATCGGTTGGCTGCATTCGGTGCGTGAAATCCCGGGCTTTTTTGCGATTGGGGTGATCGCCCTGATCATGTTCATCCGCGAGCAGGTGCTGGGGCTGGTGGCGCTTGTGATGTTGGGCGTATCGACGGCGGTGACCGCGCAGTTTCCGACGATGGGCGGGATTCTGGCGGTGACCATGCTGTCGTCGATCGGGTTTCACTATTACGAGACGGTCAATCAATCATTGCAGTTGCAGTGGATTGACAAGAAACGCGCGCCGCAGATGCTGGGCTGGATATTGTCCGCGGGGTCAGGGGCGACGCTGATCGTTTATCTGTTGATCGTCCTGAGCTGGGAACGGTTCGGGCTGACCTACAGTATCGTCTACTGGCTTTCGGGTGGGTTTACCGCCGTGGTGGCGGTGTTCTGTCTGCTGGCCTATCCCCAGTTCGAAGCGCCGCATCCGCAGGTCAAAACCTTTGTGCTGCGCCGCCGGTATTGGCTGTATTATGCGTTGCAGTTCATGTCGGGCGCGCGGCGTCAGATATTCGTCGTGTTTGCCGGTTTCATGATGGTCGAACGCTTTGGCTACAAGGTCGATGACATCACGCAGCTGTTTTTGTTCACGCTGGTGGCCAATATGATTGCGGCCCCGATGCTGGGCAAGGTCGTGGCGATGTTTGGGGAACGCCGCGCGCTGATTTTTGAATATGCGGGGCTGTGTATCGTGTTCTTTGCCTATGGCGGGATCTATTATTTTGGCTGGGGTGTGGTGCTGGCGACCGGGCTTTATGTCGTGAACCATTTGTTTTTCAGCCTCGCGCTGGCGATTAAGACGTATTTCCAAAAAATCGCCGATCCGCGCGATATTGCGCCGACTGCGGCGGTGGCGTTTACGATTAACCATATTGCTGCTGTGTTTTTGCCCGCGCTGCTGGGCTATGTCTGGTTGACGTCGCCGGGGATGGTGTTTTTGCTGGCGGCGGGCATGGCGATCGTGTCGCTGATCCTGTCGCTGCTGATCCCCCGCCATCCTGCCCCCGGTCACGAGACCGTGTTTCAGGTCGGGTTGTTGGCCCCCGCAGAGTAGCAAACGGATCGGCACCGCCTATATTACCTAGCGAACAGTAGGAGAGAGCCAAATGTTTTTCATGAACCGTGCGAAGTCTGAAATCGTGGCCGAAGGCAGCGCATTGCCTGGGCGGGCCATACCGATTGCCCGCAAGGAAGACCATTTCGTGTTTGGCACCCCGTTGACCGGTGACGTGCCCGCCGGGATGCAAGCGGCGATGTTCGGCATGGGCTGTTTCTGGGGCGTCGAGCGGATGTTGTGGAAACTGGACGGTGTGCAATCCACGATGGTTGGCTATGCGGGCGGCTATACTCCGAACGCGACCTACGAAGAGGTGTGCAGCGGCAAGACCGGCCATAATGAGGTGGTCCGCGTGATCTATGATCCGGCGGTGATTTCCTATGATCAGCTGTTGCAGGTGTTCTGGGAAGGGCACGACCCGACCCAAGGCATGCGGCAGGGCAATGACGCGGGCACGCAGTATCGGTCGGGTATTTATACCTACACGGATGCGCAGCAGGCCGCAGCGCAGGCGTCGAAGGCAGATTTTGCGCCGCGTTTGTCGCAGGCGGGCTATGGTGCGATCACCACCGAGGTCATCGCGGCACCCACGTTCTATTTTGCCGAAGATTACCACCAGCAGTATCTGGCAAAAAACCCCGGCGGGTATTGCGGGATTGGCGGGACGGGCGTGACCTGCCCTATTGGCGTTGATGTCTAGGCGGTTCATCCAGTGCGATCTGATCATGGCAAAGGGACGTAATATCGGCGGCGAAGGCAGGGTTCTTGTGTCGCGCGAGGGGGATCGTATCATGATCGGCAGCCATGTCGAAATCTTGATCAGCGGGACGTTGGCGTTGTGATCCTTGATCTGACCGCCCGGGCCATTTTGATGCCCGTGTTGGTCGCGCAGGCGGTTTATTTGCGGGCGCGCGCATTGCAGCTGCCGGAACCGCCCGGCCCGCGCCGGGGGCAGGTGGGGCAGGGGCCGACGTTGCGGTTGCTGATCATCGGCGATTCTTCGGCGGCGGGCGTGGGTGTCGCGACCCAGGACGAGGCGCTGCTGGGGCAGTTGACCGGGCGGCTGGGGCAGGTGGCAACGATCGACTATACGTTGATCGCGCGCACCGGCGCCAAAACCGGCGAGGTCCTGGGCTGGTTGGATGATCTGCCGGAGCGGACCTATGATGTGGTGGTGCTGGCCATGGGGGTGAATGATGTCACCAAGGTCGTGCCGCTGCGCCGGTGGCTGGCACAGCAGGCCGCATTGGTGGATCGTTTCGCCAGCGAGTTTGGTGCCCGCCGTGTGATCGTGTCGGGGTTGCCCCCGGTGCATCAGTTCCCGTTGCTGCCGCAACCGCTGCGCTGGGTGCTGGGCAGACAGGCCAAGCGGTTTGACCGCCATCTGCGCGTGCTGGTGGCCGCGCGCGACCATTGCACCGCCGTCCATGTCGATGTGGCGCTGGGCCCCCACAATATGTCCGAGGACGGATTTCATCCCGGTCCGGTGGTCTATGCCGCATGGGCCAAGACGATCTGCGACAGTATCATCGACGACCCGGCGTTGCTTGACCCCGCGCGGGACAGGCCCTAACGGGGGGCAACATCGCAAAGGGCTGCTGACCATGACGACATATTCCGCGCTGACGACGATTACGGGCGAAGATGCCGCCGACAGGCTGGCCGAGGCGGTTGAGGATCTGATGCCCGAACCCACCGGTGTCGGCGTGTTCGAGATCGAGGATGGATCGGGGCTTTGGGAGGTCGCGAGCTATTTCATGGAGCGCCCGGATGCCGGTGCCCTGGCCGTGCTGAGCGCGCTTTACCACGCCAAGCCGTTCAACATTTCAGAAATTCCCGATCAGGATTGGGTGTCGAAGGTGCAGCGCGAGCTGGCGCCGGTCGAGGCGGGGCGGTTTTTCGTCTACGGGTCGCATGATGCCGATAAGGTGCCGGCAGGCCGGGTTGCGCTGCTGATCGAAGCCGCGATGGCGTTTGGCACCGGGCACCATGGCACGACCTTGGGCTGTTTGCGGGCGTTCGATGCGCTGTTGGATGGCGGATTTACCAGCGGCAAAGTGGCGGACATCGGCTGTGGCACGGCGGTGCTGGCGATGGCGGCGGCGCATGTTTTGCCCGACGCCGTTCTGGCCAGTGACATTGACCCGGTTGCCGTCGAAGTGGCCGCCGCGAATGTGGCAGCAAATGGGCTGACGGGCCGCGTTAACTGTGTTGTGGCCGCCGGGTTCGATGCGCCTGCGTTGGCGGCCGCAGCGCCGTACGATTTGATTTTTGCCAATATTTTGAAGGGCCCATTGATCGGTTTGGCCCCTGATATGGGCCGGTGTGTCGCCGCTGGCGGGCATGTGATTCTCTCGGGTATTCTGAATGAGCAAGCGGATGAGGTGATCGGCATTTACCGTGATAATGGGTTCAATCTGGTTAAAAATGATAGCATTGTTGACTGGACGACCCTCACAATGTGCAAAAACGCAGCACTTTAGGGCGTTTTGTTAGGTGGCGTACGATTTGTCTTGTTTCACAAGGCAATCTTGGCGATCCTGTTAATGTTAGGTTCATCGCACTCTACTGGAGGGTATCATGGCACAGGCCAATGTCCCGTTTGATAAAAGACTGAAGCGCATTGTCCGCCGGCATGACCGGATGGCCCGCGGCGTTGTACGCACGGTGAATGCCGATGGTCTGATCGTGGCACGTCCACGGGTTTACACACCCCGCTTTCCGCTCAAGGGGCTGCTGTTGTTGGTCGCAATCGGCTTCTTGTTCAAAGGATTTCTGTTCTCGTACCTCGGGTCCGGCGCCTATGCCGACCGGGTCACATCGTTGCAGCAGGGCACCGTGATGGAGCAGGCAGGCGCATGGATCATGCAGCCAGACCCGGCGACCACGTTTATCGCCGACGCGATGAAGACAATGATGCCCTGATCAAGCGGTCCGGATGACAATGCAAAAGGCCGCGCCTGATAATGGCGCGGCCTTTTGCGTTTCGGATCGTGGGTTTGGTTTAGCGTGTGCGACGTTCGGCGATGGTGTCGATGTCGCCATACGACAGACCGATGTCTTCCAATTCGCGTGCGGACAGGCGCGACAGCGACTTGCGCGTGACGCGCGCGTCATTCCATCCGGCAACATTTGCGACTATGCGAGCGAACAATCCGTAGATGCCGCCTGTCGAAAGGCCCGCAGCGGTGCGGGCGGTGTTCAGAGTGGCCATAGCCATATTCCTTGTGTGTGCTGCGCTGCAGCGATAAACTTGATAATGCGCATTTAGGGGGCTTTGGTGTCGCTGACTAGTGTCGTTTCTGCATGGGTCATATGCGTTTTTTGTATGCCTTTTTTTTACGCGGATTTCGCCGCAAACCCTTTATTTATAATGTGTTATTTTCGGCGCTTCTCGGTGCCGGGGGGGTATGCTGCGCGGGATGCGCGGCTGCGGCATGGTAAGCCGTGCCATCAAAGCCTCTTGGTCTTTGTTCGCGTTTTGTGCTAACCGTTTGATAGAACAAAAAAACTGGGGCGAGCAATGCGTGTTTTGGGGATTGATCCGGGGTTGCGCAACATGGGGTGGGGCGTGATCGAGGTATCTGGGTCGCGGCTGTCGCATGTGGCCAATGGCATTTGTCATTCGGTCGGTGGCGATCTGGCGGCGCGGCTGTTGTCGTTGCACGAGCAATTGACCGATATGATGCATCTGTACCAACCGGATGCCGCCGCGGTCGAGCAGACATTTGTGAATAAAGACGGGGCGGGCACCCTGAAGCTCGGTCAGGCACGCGGGATTGCGATGCTGGTGCCTGCGCAGGCAGGTCTGACCGTGGGTGAATATGCGCCAAACGCTGTGAAAAAGGCGGTTGTGGGTGTGGGCCATGCCGAAAAGCATCAGGTTGAACATATGGTTAAATTGCAGTTGCCCGGCGTAAAGATTGCGGGGCCCGATGCGGCGGATGCGTTGGCGATTGCGATTTGTCATGCGCATCATTTGCAGTCAGCGGGCACTTTGGCCAAAGCTTTGGCGAGGGCGGGCGCATGATTGGCAAGATTGCGGGCCGTCTGGAATATCGCACGCCAGATCATGTGCTGATAGATGTGCGCGGTATCGGGTACATTGTCTATGTGTCGGACCGTGTGATGGCGGGTTTGCCTGCCGTGGGCGAGGTTGTGGCGCTTTATACCGATCTGCTGGTGCGTGAAGACAATTTGCAGCTTTTTGGTTTCACGACGCTGGTCGAAAAGGAGTGGCATCGGTTGCTGATGACGGTGCAGGGCATTGGCGCCAAGGCGTCGATGGCGATTTTGGGTGCGCTTGGGGCGGATGGCGTGGGGCGTGCGATTGCGCTGGGTGACTGGAACGCGCTGGCCAAGGCCAAGGGGGTGGGGCCGAAGACGGCCCAACGGATCACGATTGAATTGAAGGATAAAGCCCCCGGTGTGATGGCCATGGGCGGAACCGTGACCGAGGCGCTGGGCGATACGGTGATCGAGGTCGAGACGCCCGATCAGGTCCGGCGTGCGCCACCCAAGCGGGCCAACCCTGCGCAGTCAGAGGCGCTGTCGGCTTTGGGGAATTTAGGCTATGCGCCGGGCGAAGCCGCGAGCGCGGTTGCAGAGGCGGCGGGGGCAGCGCCGGACGCGGATACATCGACGTTGATCCGCGCGGCGCTGAAGCTGCTGGCACCGAAGGGGTAGGGGCGGTGCGTATTGACGCGGTCGGATGCGCGGCGCTGATGGACCGTCTTGGATTGATCCGGTATGGGCTGAAGAGATGAATGAACCTGATCCCACGTTGCGTCCCGCCCCTCAGCCCGGTGATGCCGATCGCGCGCTGCGTCCGCAGACGCTGGATGAATTCATCGGCCAACGCGAGGCGCGCGCGAACCTGAAGGTGTTTATCGAAAGTGCGCGCCGGCGCGGTGAGGCGATGGACCACGCGCTGTTTCACGGCCCGCCCGGTTTGGGCAAGACGACGCTTGCCCAGATCATGGCGCGCGAGTTGGGTGTGGGGTTTCGCATGACGTCGGGGCCGGTTCTGGCCAAGGCGGGCGATCTGGCGGCGATTTTGACGAATTTGGAAGCCCGCGATGTGTTGTTCATTGATGAGATTCATCGGCTGAACCCGGCGGTCGAAGAGGTGCTGTATCCCGCGCTTGAGGATTTCGAGCTGGATCTGGTGATTGGCGAGGGGCCAGCGGCGCGCACGGTGCGGATCGAATTGCAGCCCTTTACGCTGGTGGGGGCGACGACACGGATGGGGCTGCTGACCACGCCGTTGCGTGACCGCTTTGGGATTCCGACGCGGCTGGAGTTTTACACCGAAGATGAGTTGCACGAGATCGTGACGCGCGGCGCACGTCTGATGGGCGCGCCGGCCGCTGACGCCGGTGCGCGCGAGATTGCCAAGCGCGCGCGCGGCACGCCGCGGATTGCGGGGCGGCTACTGCGCCGGGTCGTGGATTTTGCGATTGTCGAAGGTGACGGGACCGTCACGCAGGCGATTGCCGATATGGCGCTGACGCGGTTGGGCGTGGATCATCTGGGGCTTGATAGTGCCGACCGGCGGTATTTGCGCCTGATTGCGGAAAGCTATGGCGGGGGGCCGGTGGGCGTCGAGACGATGTCGGCGGCATTGTCGGAAAGCCGTGACAGTCTGGAAGATGTGATCGAGCCGTATCTGCTGCAAAAGGGATTGATCCAGCGGACGCCGCGCGGCCGGATGCTGGCGCAGGCGGCCTGGGCCCATTTGGGGTTGGAGCCGCCCAAGTCGCGGGCGGACTTGTTTGGCTAGGGGGGATCAAATTTCTGGAAATTTGATGCCGCGGACGGAGATTTGCATGGATGATAATATAGATAATGTGGCGGCGCTTTTTACGCGCTCTGATGGTGCCTATGTGTTTGCCCGCTGGGGATGCCCGATCGTGCCGGTGGTTTTCGGCGTTGATGACGCGACGCTTGCGGTCTTCAAGGGTGCCATCGAAGCGGTCGTGGCACTGGCCAACCACACGATCGACGAGACGGATATGGCGTTGTCAGGGGCCAACCTGATGGTCTTTTTCTGCCGTGACTGGGCCGAACTGCGCGCCGTGCCGCATCTGGACCAGTTGGTGCCCGATCTGGGGCCGTTGGTGGATAAACTGCAGGCGGCGGGCGCCAATCAGTACCGTATTTTCCGGTTCGACCCGGCGGGCGGCATCAAGGCGGCGTTTGTGTTTTTGCGCATGGACGCTCATTTGGAAACCGTTGCGGCGGATACGCTGGCGCTTAGCCAAGCCGTGCAGACGATTGTCTTGTGGTCCGATACTGCGTTTGACGCGAAGGCGCCGCTGGCGATGATTTCGGGTCATGCGGTGCTGCGCCCCGAGATTGCGGATGTGGTCCGGGCGGCCTATGATCCTGTCATGCCATCTGCGGCGCGGGACGCGAGCCATGCGTTGCGCCTTGCTGCGAGGATAACCCGCCCGTCATGACACACCGTTTTCCCATCCGCGTCTATTACGAAGACACCGATCTGGCGGGTATCGTCTATTACGCCAACTACCTGAAGTTCATTGAGCGCGCGCGCAGTGAATGGGTCCGCGAACTGGGCATTGATCAGGTCGAGATGAAGGCGGAGGGCCTTGTTTTTGCCGTGCGCCGGGTCGAAGCGGATTATCTGTTGCCTGCAAAATTTGATGACCAGCTGATCGTCGAGACAACGATGGACGAAGGATCGGGTGTGCGGCTTGTGGTTCGCCAAGAGGTGAAGCGCGCGGATGTTTCGCTGTTTGTAGCGATCGTGACGATCGTTTGCATCCAGGCAAACGGTGCTGTGGCGCGGCTGCCGGCGGCGATCCGCCGTTCGGTACACTGAAATTCCGGTCATTTCGCAGAAGTGATGTGGGATTGGTTGGATTTCCCGAATTGTTTGCTTTAACGTCTTGCGTAATGAGAGCCCAAAATCGGGCCTAGAGGCAGAGCAGGCACATGGAAGCAGCAACCGACTTTACAATGTGGGCGCTATTTGCGCGTGCAACGATTACCGTCAAACTGGTCATGATCCTGCTGATGGCAGCGTCGGTCTGGTGCTGGGCGGTGATTATCGAAAAGGCCATTCAATACCGCAAAGCCCGCGCCGAGGCAGAGGTGTTCGACCGCGCCTTTTGGTCAGGAGAGCCGTTGGACGCCTTGTTCGACAAGATCGGGGCCGATCCGGATGGACCTTCGCAAAAGATATTTGTGGCGGGCATGTTGGAGTGGCGCCGGTCACACCGTCAGGATGGCGGCCTGATCGCGGGTGCGACGGCCCGGATTGACCGGTCGATGGATGTGGCAATCGCCAAGGAAGCCGCGAAATTGCAAAAGGGTTTGCCAGTCTTGGCGACGGTTGGGTCGACGGCCCCGTTTGTGGGGCTGTTCGGGACCGTTTGGGGGATCATGAATGCGTTCATCGAGATCGCGCAGGCGCAGAATACGAACCTTGCTGTTGTGGCACCGGGCATCGCAGAGGCGTTGCTGGCCACTGGTCTGGGTCTGATGGCCGCCATTCCGGCGGTGATATTCTATAACAAGCTGTCTTCGGATAGTGATCGGATTGTGGCGGGCTACGAGGCGTTTGCCGATGAGTTCGCCACGATTCTAAGCCGCCAATTGGATAGCTGATATGGGTGCCGGTGTCATGAAATCAGACGGAGGTGGGGGCAGGCGCCGCCGCCGCAGGTCTGGCCGCACGCAGCCGATGTCTGAAATCAACGTCACGCCGTTCGTCGATGTGATGCTGGTGCTGTTGATCGTGTTTATGGTGGCCGCGCCGTTGCTGACTGTGGGGGTTCCCGTCGAACTGCCCAAGACCGCAGCAAGCGCGCTGCCGGGCGACGAGGAAGAGCCGTTGACCGTGACCATCACCGCCGCTGGTATTGTGATGATCCAGGAAACCGAAACGGCACCTGCGGAATTGGTGGCCAAGCTGCAAGCGATTGCGGCAGAGCGAACCAGCGACCGCATTTTCCTGCGGGCTGACGGGTCGAATGCATGGAACAAGGTGGCCGAAATCATGGGCGCGTTGAATGCCGGTGGCTTTTCCAACATCGGGCTGGTCACGGACGTCGGCGGGCCGACGTTTGATGGTTCTGACGGGTAATCATGAAGGGGCCGGGCATCTATATTTCTGCAATCGGCCATATCGGGCTGATTGGCTGGTTGATCCTTGGGTGGGGGTTTGATGCCGACCCTTTGCCGATCGACCCTATTCCGTTTACCACGATCAGCGGTGACGCCTTTGCCGATATGATGGCAGCGCGAACGCCGAAACCTGCCGATGCAGAGCCGACAGCCCTGCCGCAGCCGGTGGTCGATGACACGCCGCCCCCGCCGCCCGCGCAGGTGGCAACCCCGACGCCCGCCCCGACGCCTGATCCGGTTGCGCCGCCAGTGGCCGAAAATCCGCCGCCGCCGCCGCCCCCGCCATTGGTCACCGAGGCGACGGATGTGCCGCCGGTCGCGCCCGCGCCGCCGCCAGCCCCGCCGCCGTCGCCGCAGCTTGAGGTTAGCCAGCGCCCGACGCCGCGTCAGGCCGACCGCATTGCCGCGACCCCATCCGCGCCGGCCCCGCCCGATGCGCAGGTCGCGGATGTCGCGCAGCAGGAAACGGTTCCGGATGCCGCCGCTGATCCAGAGGTGGTATTGGACGCCACACAGGCAACCGCTCCGCCGGAGACGACGACCGAGATTGTGACCGAAGCCGAGAAGCCGTCGGGGGCGGTTGAAACATCGGTCCGTCCGCAATCGCGCCCGTCGCGCCCGACGCCGCCGGTATCGACGCCGCCGCAAGAGACACCGCCACAAGAGACACCGCCGCAAGAGACACCGCCGACACCGGCAGATCCGCCAGCCGTCGTTGCGCAAGACGACATTGACAATCTGCTGGCCGAATTGTCCGACGATACGCCGTCACAGACCCCGACTGCCGCCCCTGCGGTGCCAGCCGGACCGCCGATGACGGGCGCGGAAAACGATGGTTTCCGGGTGTCCGTACAGTCGTGTTGGAATGTGGGTGGTATGAGCTCGGCTGCGCAGCAAGTGACGATCACCGTCGCGTTCGATCTGACCACGGACCGCAAGGTTGATGGCGATGTGCGGCAGGTTTCGGCATCGGGCGGTGACGCGCAGGCGATTGCCGTTGCGTTCCGCACGGCGCGTTCCGCGATATTCCAATGCCAGAATCGCGGGGCGGGTTTTACGTTGCCCAGCGACAAATACGAGCAGTGGCGAGAGGTGGAGCTGACGTTTGACCCCAGCGGGATGCGGTTGCGTTAGGCGAAGTTACGCGCAGTTGATGTGATTTCGGTTCACATGGCTGCTATGAAGGACAATGTGGGCATGCTTCGGGCGATACCCGGACACGCAGAGTGGGGCGAAAATGATGAAACGATTTCTGACACTGTTGGTGGCCTTGATGTTGGCCGGGCCGGTTCTGGCGCAGGGCGGTCCGTTGCGGCTGACCATTACGGACGGCGTGATCGAGCCGATCCCGTTTGCCTTGCCCAGTTTTCAGGCCGAAAGCCTTGAGGCGCAGCAGGCGGCGGCGGATATATCGCGGCTTGTCGTGCAGGATTTGGCGGGGACGGGGTTGTTTCGCGAAGTGCCGGCGACCGCGTTTATTTCGCAGGTCAGTTCATTTGCGCAGCCGATTGCCTATGCCGATTGGCGCGCGATCAATGCGCAGGCGTTGATTACGGGCGCGGTGACGGTCACCGGCAGCCAGCTGGTGGTCAAGTTCCGCCTGTATGATGTGTTCTCGGGGGCCGAATTGGGCGGTGGGTTGCAGTTTGCAGGTACGACGCAAGGCTGGCGACGGATGGGCCATAAAGTGGCCGACGCGGTTTACAGCCGGATCACCGGTGAGGGTGGCTATTTTGACAGCCGCATCGTGCTGGTGTCCGAAGCGGGACCCAAGGACAACCGCCAAAAGCGCCTTGCGATCATGGATTATGATGGCGCGAACCTGCAGTTTCTGACCGACAGCAGTGCCATTGTGCTGGCGCCCCGGTTTTCGCCCAATGGCGACCGTGTGCTTTACACCAGCTTTGAAAGCGGTTTCCCCCGGATCAATGTGCTGGACGTCGCGAATGTCGGGCAGCAGCAGTTACCGACCGCACAGGGCGAGATGGCATTCAGCCCCCGGTTTTCACGTGACGGACGGCAGGTGATTTACAGTCTGTCAAATGGTGGCAACACCGACATTTACCGCACCGATCTGGGGACCGGGCAACATGTGCGCCTGACCTCGGCGCCGTCAATTGAAACCGCGCCCAGCCTGTCGCCAAACGGTGATCAGATTGTGTTTGAGAGCGACCGGTCGGGCACGCAGCAGTTATATATCATGTCCGCAAATGGCGGCGAGGCGCGCCGGATTTCGTTTGGTGAGGGGCGCTATGGCACGCCGGTCTGGTCGCCTCGAGGGGATCTTGTTGCGTTTACCAAGCAAAATGCGGGCCGGTTCCATATTGGCGTGATGCGCACCGACGGTTCCGAAGAGCGGTTGCTGACGTCGTCGTTTCTGGATGAAGGCCCGACGTGGGCACCCAATGGCCGCGTGATCATGTTTAGCCGTGAAACCCAAGGGGCAGGCGGCACGTCTTCGCTGTATTCGGTCGATATTTCGGGGCGGAACCTGAAGGCGGTGCCCGTGCAGAGCGGGGCGTCCGATCCGTCATGGGGCCCGTTGCAGCAGTAACAGATGTATAATTCCCCAACGGGCAAAGCCATGCTATGTTGGAAAAAACGAGCAGATAAAAACAGGAATGAACCGATGAAATTGATGACAAAAGCGACTGCGATCCTTTTGGTGCTGGCCATGGCGGCCTGTACAAATCCCGACCGTTTTGGTGGTGGTGGTGGTGGTGGTGGTGGTGGTGGTGCGGATGGCGGCGTGGGTGCTGGCGCCGGCGCAAATGCGGGTGCCGGGATGCTGGGATCGGCCAGCGATCCGGCAAGCCCGGAGTTCTTTAATCAGGCAATCGGCGATCGGGTGCTGTTTGCGGTCGATACCTCCACCTTGACGGACCAAGGCAAGAGCATTCTGGACGGACAGGCCCAGTGGTTGCTGACCAATGCCGACTACCGTGCGATCATCGAAGGCCATGCCGATGAGCAGGGCACCCGCGAATACAACCTTGCGCTTGGCTTTCGCCGGGCCAATGCGGTGCGTGAATATCTGGTGTCGCGCGGGGTCCCGTCGGCCCGTCTGGAAGTGACCAGCTATGGCAAGGAGCGCCCGATCGAGGTGTGTTCCCAAGAGGCGTGCTATGCCAAGAACCGGCGCGCTGTGACCGTTCTGTCGTTTGCACGGCTCAGCTAAATTACCGGGAAGGACCATCATGTTGTATCGCATTGCCGTTATCTGCGCCTTGGCGCTGGCGCCGTTGCCGGCGCTGGCGCAAGAAGAAACGCTGGCCGATATCCGTCAACAGCTGACGGTTCTGTATGTGGATGTGCAGCGCCTGCGGCGTGAATTGTCGACGACGGGTGGTTTGAATGCGGGTGTCGTGGGCAGTACGCCGCTTGATCGTTTGAACGCGATTGAGGCCGAGTTGCAGCGCCTGACATCCAAGACCGAACAACTGGAGTTCCGGGTGAACCGGATCACCGTGGATGGCACCAACCGCATTGGCGATCTTGAGTTCCGCCTGTGCGAGCTGGAAGCAAATTGCGATATCGCCAATCTGGGTGACACACCGTCACTGGGCGGTGTTGATAACGGCGCCGATGTCCCGTCGGCCAATCCGCCGCCTGCGACGGGCGGTCCGGCGCTGGCGATTGGTGAACAAAGTGATTTTGAGCGGGCGCAGGCGGCGCTCGCTTCGGGTGACTTTCGCGGCGCCGCTGACCAGCTTGCGACCTTTGCCGCGACCTATCCCGGTAGCCCGCTAGCGGCGCAGTCCGACTATTTGCGCGGTGAAGCGCTGGAAGGTCTGGGCGAAATGACCGAGGCCGCGCGGGCGTATCTGGCGGCGTTTTCCAGTGAGCCGACCGGGATAAAGGCTCCCGATGCTTTGTTCAAGCTGGGTGCGTCGCTGGGCGCGATTGGCCAGACGCAGGATGCGTGTCTGACGCTGGCCGAGGTTGACGTGCGTTTCCCCGGCAATCCGACGGTGTTTGATGCGCAGCTGGAAATGCAAAAGCTGGGATGTCAGTAGACACCGATATCAGCGCCCGTTTTCGCGCGGCAGTCGATCAATGTGACGTTGCAAAAATTGGCCTTGCCGTATCCGGCGGGGGCGATTCGATTGCGATGATGCAGCTTGCCGCGCGGGTGTGTGACCGATCTCGCCTGCATGTTGTCACGGTGGATCATGGTCTGCGCCCGGAGGCTGCGGATGAAATCGCAGTGGTCGCGGCGCAGGCCGATGCGCTGGGTTTGCCGCATTGTGTCTTGCGCTGGCACTGGGATGGCACCGGCAATTTGCAGGCGGCTGCACGGGTTGGCCGCTGGCGCGCGATGGTTGCATGGGCGCAGCACGCGCATGTGGGCGCGGTTTTTCTGGGCCATACCGAAGACGATCAGGTCGAAACGATCTTGATGCGACTGGCGCGGGGGTCGGGTGTGGATGGGTTGGCGGCCATGTCGCGTGATGCGCCCCGCGACGGCATGCGGGTCCTGCGGCCGTTGTTGGATATCTCGCGGCAGGATTTGCGCGATTGGCTGGCGGCCAACGGGATTGGGTGGTGCGACGACCCCAGCAACGACGACACCCGGTATGACCGCGTTCGCGCCCGACAGATGCTGGGCCATTTGCAGGACCTTGGGTTGACCCGCAAGCGGCTGTTGCAGACCGCAGACCACATGCGCGCCGCGCGTAAGTCGCTGCAAATTGCAGCGCGGGAATTTGCGGAACGCCATGTGCATCAGGACGTTGGCGATTTGGTTTTTGACCCTGTCGCGCTTGACCTCGAGGGCGCGGATGTGCCGCGCCGGGTGATGGCGGCGGCGCTGTCGTGGGTTGGCGGCAATGCCTATCGCCCCCGGTTCGCGCCGATGTTGGACAGTGTGGCGCGCGCCTGCGCGGGACATGCGGTGACGCTGGCGGGCTGCGTCCTGCTGCCGCAAAAGGACGGCACGCTGCGGGTGACCCGCGAGGCGGCAGCGACGCAGGCCCGGATTGTGCGCAGCGCCGATCTGCCGGACGCGGATGGCATCAGGTGGGATCGCCGGTGGGTGATCGGTGGTCCGCTGGCGCCTGACCTTCGGATTGCGGCGCTTGGCGATGGTGTGGGGCAGTGCCCGGACTGGCGCGCAGCGGGGATGCAGCGCGTTGCGCTTGTGGCGACGCCTGCGGTTTGGCAGGGCGATGCGCTGATCGCGGCGCCAATCGCGGGTTTTGGCAATGGCTGGACCGCGCGGATTGTCGCGGATTTTCATTCTGCGGCGTTTGGCATTGAAGATTAAGGTTTTGCCTCTATTTTAGAGGAAATGTTTATGGCGCGACTCTGTCGCTCCAATTCCCGAACTAAAGGAGTCCCCCCCCTTGGGCAACGCGCGTAACGTCGTATTCTGGGTCGTCTTGTTCCTTATGGTGCTGGCGCTTTTCAACCTGTTCAGCAACCCACCCGGTACAACCGCCACAGACACCAAAAGCTATTCCGAGTTTGTGCAGGCCGTCGAGGATGGCCTGGTCACGGATGTCGTCATTGACGGTGAGCGGGTCCGCTATGCCGAGGGTGGCCGCAGCTATTCCACGATCAAGCCGCAAGATGCTGAAATCACAAATCTTTTGATTGATCGAAACGTCCCTGTTGAGGCGCGCAGCCAAGAACAGTCGGTGTTCCAGTCATTCATTCTGAGCATTCTTCCGTTCCTTCTTTTGATCGGGGTATGGATTTATTTCATGAACCGGATGCAGGGCGGCGGCAAAGGCGGTGCGATGGGCTTTGGCAAATCGCGCGCGAAGCTTTTGACCGAAAAGCAGGGTCGCGTGACGTTTGATGACGTGGCCGGTATCGACGAGGCCAAGGAAGAGCTGGAAGAGATCGTCGAGTTCCTGCGCAATCCGCAGAAATTCTCGCGGCTTGGCGGTAAAATTCCGAAAGGTGCGCTGCTTGTCGGTCCCCCGGGCACGGGTAAAACGCTGCTGGCGCGTGCGATTGCAGGCGAGGCCGGTGTGCCGTTCTTTACGATTTCGGGGTCCGATTTTGTGGAAATGTTCGTGGGTGTCGGTGCATCGCGTGTGCGCGACATGTTCGAGCAGGCCAAGAAGAACGCCCCATGCATCGTGTTTATCGACGAAATCGACGCGGTGGGCCGTTCGCGCGGTGTGGGTATCGGCGGCGGCAATGACGAGCGTGAACAGACGCTGAACCAGCTTTTGGTCGAGATGGACGGTTTTGAGGCCAATGAGGGCGTGATCATCGTGGCGGCAACCAACCGTCGGGATGTGCTGGACCCCGCGCTGTTGCGTCCGGGCCGGTTCGACCGTCAGATCACCGTGCCGAACCCCGATATCAAAGGGCGTGAAAAGATTTTGGGCGTGCATGCGCGTAAAATCCCGCTGGGTCCCGATGTCGATCTGCGGATCATCGCACGCGGCTCTCCGGGTTTTTCGGGTGCGGATTTGGCGAACCTTGTTAACGAGGCCGCGTTGATGGCAGCCCGCGTCGGGCGACGCTTTGTCACGATGATTGATTTTGAATCCGCCAAGGACAAGGTCATGATGGGTCCCGAGCGGCGGTCGATGGTGATGACAGCCGAGCAGAAGGAAATGACCGCCTATCACGAGGCTGGCCACGCGATTGTGGGGATTTCCCTGCCGAAGTGTGACCCGGTTTACAAGGCGACGATCATTCCGCGCGGCGGCGCATTGGGCATGGTGATGAGCCTGCCGGAGATGGATCGTTTGAACATGTTCAAGGACGAATGCCATCAGCGTTTGGCGATGACGATGGCCGGTAAGGCCGCCGAGATCATCAAATACGGTGCCGATCAGGTCAGCAACGGCCCGGCAGGTGACATTCAGCAGGCTAGCCAGTTGGCGCGTGCGATGGTCCTGCGCTGGGGTATGTCGGACAAGGTCGGCAATATCGACTATGCCGAGGCCCACGAAGGGTATCAGGGCAACACCGCCGGTCTGTCCGTGTCTGCCAACACCAAAGAGACGATCGAGGAAGAGGTGCGCGGATTTATCCAGGACGGTTATGATCTGGCCTTTAAGATCATCACCGAGAAGAACGACGAGTTTGAGCGTTTGGCGCAGGGTTTGCTTGAGTATGAAACCCTGACCGGCGATGAGATCAAACGCGTGATGGCGGGTGAACCGCCGCATCTGTCGGATGATGCGAACGATGCGCCGCCCTCTGGTGGATCATCGGTTACCGCGATCCCGAAGACCAAACCGAAAAAGCCCCGTGCGCCTGATGGCGGGATGGAGCCGGAACCTTCGGTCTGAAACCAGAAAACGCCGCCCTGATCGGGGCGGCGTTTTTCTTTTGGGCGACGTCTTGTGATTACTGAATTGATTGCGGGCCGTCGGATGGGGTAGCCATCGGGAAAAGCCACAGACACGAGGGATTGCCATGCCTGCGTTGAAGCCTACCGACATCATCGGGGAAATCGTCTGGATTGGTTCGGTCGCGGATCGGGGGGCTTCGCTGCGCTCTGACTCGATGACCGAGGCCGCGCTGACCTATGCGGGCATTCCCGGCGAGGCCCATGGCGGGCTGACCCGTGCATCATGTTCGCGCGTGGTAAGCCAGCATCGCAAGGGGACGGAGATCCGCAATGTGCGCCAACTGTGCGTCATGTCCGCCGAGGAGTTGGCAGAGATCGCCACCACTTGCGGGTTAGAGGCGTTCGACCCGGCACTGGCGGGCGCGTCACTGGTCATCAGGGGCATCCCCGATTTCACGCATCTGCCGCCGTCGTCCCGATTGCAGACGCCCGATGGTGCCACGCTTGTCATTGATATGGAAAACCGGCCCTGCCATTTGCCTGCAAGGGTCATCAATGCCGACCACCCCGGCGCTGGAGATGCGTTCAAAGCGGCCGCGAAGGGCAAGCGCGGTGTCACGGCGTGGGTCGAGCGCGCGGGGGTGCTGCGCATTGGTGATGCGGTGCGGCTGCATGTGCCCGACCAACGCGCATGGCGGCCATAGGTTTCCCATCCGACACATGTGATGCAGTTCCCGCCGATTCCGGGGGTAATTATGTCGTAATCGCCGTGCGCGTCGTCCTGCCGCACGGCTAGAAGCGAAGTGAACAAGAATGGCAGATGCCGCCACTAGGGAAGTCTTTCATGGAATATAAGTCAGATATCGCGATCGCGCGCGCCGCGCAAAAACGCCCCATCCAGGAGATCGGCGCGATACTGGGTATCGAAAGCGACGATCTGGTGCCTTATGGGCACGACAAGGCGAAGGTCAGCCAGCGGTTTATCGACAGCGTGCAGGACCGTGCCGATGGCAAGCTTATCCTGGTCACGGCGATCAATCCGACACCTGCGGGCGAGGGTAAGACGACCACGACCGTTGGTCTGGGTGACGGGCTGAATGCGATTGGCAAGAAGGCGGCGATTTGTATTCGAGAGGCGTCGCTTGGCCCGTGCTTTGGGATGAAGGGCGGCGCTGCGGGCGGCGGCTATGCCCAAGTGGTGCCGATGGAGGACATGAACCTGCATTTTACCGGGGACTTTCACGCCATCACATCGGCGCACAACCTGCTGTCTGCGATGATTGATAACCATATTTATTGGGGCAACGAACTGGACATCGACATTCGCCGTGTCGTGTGGCGCCGTGTGCTGGATATGAATGATCGGGCGTTGCGGCAGATCACGTCATCGCTTGGCGGTGTGGCGAATGGGTTCCCGCGCGAAACGGGATTTGACATCACGGTCGCCTCTGAGGTGATGGCGATCTTGTGTTTGGCGCGCAATCTGGGCGACCTGCAAACGCGACTGGGCGATATTATCGTTGCGTATCGCCGGGATCGCACCCCGGTTTATTGCCGCGATCTGAAGGCAGATGGCGCGATGACCGTACTGCTGAAGGATGCGATGCAGCCCAACCTCGTGCAGACGCTGGAAAACAACCCCGCATTCGTCCATGGTGGTCCGTTCGCGAATATCGCGCATGGCTGCAATTCGGTGACGGCGACGACGACCGCGCTGAAGCTGGCGGATTATGTGGTGACAGAGGCCGGTTTTGGGGCCGATCTGGGCGCCGAGAAGTTCATGAACATCAAATGCCGCAAGGCAGGCATTGCGCCGTCTTGTGTGGTGTTGGTGGCCACGGTGCGCGCCATGAAGATGAACGGTGGCGTCGCTAAGGTGGATTTGGGCACGGAAAATGTTGACGCAGTGAATGCCGGTTGCGCCAACCTTGGGCGCCACATCGAGAACGTGAAGTCGTTTGGTGTGCCCGTCGTCGTGGCGATCAACCATTTTGTCACGGATACCGAGGCCGAGGTGGCTGCGGTGCAGGCATATGTAGCAACGCAAGGGTCCGAGGCGATATTGTGCAAGCATTGGGCGCTTGGGTCCGAAGGTATCACGGCGTTGGCGACCCGCGTGGCCGAGATTGCAGACGCAGGCGAGGCGAATTTTGCACCGATCTATCCCGATGAGATGAGCCTGTTTGACAAGATCGACACGATTGCCAAGCGGATCTACCGCGCGGATGAGGTGATTGCCGATACCAAGATCCGCGATCAGCTCAGGCAGTGGGAAGAGCAGGGCTATGGTCATCTGCCGGTCTGTATGGCCAAGACGCAGTATAGTTTTTCGACCGATCCGAACCTGCGCGGCGCGCCGGTCGGGCATTCGGTTCCGGTCCGCGAAGTCCGGCTGAGCGCCGGTGCGGGGTTCATCGTCGTGATTTGCGGAGAGATCATGACAATGCCGGGTCTACCGCGTGTCCCATCGGCGGAACAGATCATGTTGAATGCGGACGGCCAGATTGAAGGGTTGTTCTAGGCGACTGCTTGCAAAGATACGGGGTTGGGGGCATGAACACGCTGTCCCCACACCCCCCCGGGTAAATTTGGCGGCGCGCTGGCATGTTGGCCCCGATGGCGGCCTTTGGGCCGGGCATTGATGCATGTCATCGTGTCGTGCTGCTGGCCCGTCGGGGCGGCAGATGGTGAACAGAAATTAGAGGTGCGATATGACGGCGCAGGTAATTGACGGCAAGGTATTCGCGGCAAAGGTACGCGCAAAGGTGGCGGATCACGTGGCGCGGCTGAAGGCGGATCATGGGATCACGCCCGGCCTTGCGGTTGTTCTGGTCGGTGAAGACCCGGCAAGTCAGGTTTATGTCCGCTCAAAGGGGAAAATGACGGTCGAGGTTGGCATGGCCTCGGTCGAGCATCGGCTGGCCGTTGACACGTCCGAGGCGGAGCTTCTGGCGCTGATTGATCAGCTGAACAGCGATCCGGCGATCCACGGTATTTTGGTGCAATTGCCGCTGCCCGCGCATCTGGACAGTGATTTGGTGATCAACAGTATTGATCCGGTCAAGGATGTGGATGGCTTTCATATCTCGAACGTGGGTCTGTTGGGGACCGGCCAGAAAAGCATGGTGCCGTGTACGCCGCTGGGCTGTTTGATGATGTTGCGCGAGCATCATGGCAACCTTTCGGGGATGAATGCGGTTGTGATTGGTCGCAGTAATATCGTGGGCAAGCCGATGGCGCAGTTGCTGTTGGGGGATAGCTGTACGGTGACCATCGCGCATAGCCGGACGAAAGACCTGCCCGGTGTCGTCGGTAGGGCGGATATCGTGGTGGCGGCGGTGGGGCGCCCGCAAATGGTCACCGGTGACTGGATCAAGCCGGGTGCGACGGTGATTGATGTGGGTATCAACCGCATCGAAAAGCCTGATGGCGGCACCCGGTTGGTGGGCGATGTCGAATATGAAAGCTGCGCCGCCGTCGCCGGGGCGATCACGCCAGTCCCCGGTGGGGTCGGGCCGATGACAATCGCCTGCCTGCTGGCTAATACGGTAACCGCGTGCTGTCGCGCGAATGGACTGCCCGAACCGGAAGGGTTGACGGTTTAGCAACAATATCGTGTTATTTGAAATACTGTTTCAGTCTCAAGACTTTCCTGAATTGTATTTCGCAGGCACATATACGTCATGAATAGATTCATCCTTAGTGCGGTGTCGTCTTTTTTCGCGCGGCCGATCTGGGTGTTTCTGCTTGGCGTATCCGTTATCTTGGCGCTGATCGGCCCATTCGGGACGTTTGAGACGATGCCGCTTGACGTCAGGTTGGTCTATTGGGCCGCGATGATGGTCAGTGCGCATATCTTTGTAAGCCTGTCGCAGCTGATTGTGGATCGGTTGTTTGCGCAGGCATCACCGCTGCGATGGCAGATGCTGATGGTTGCGGTTTTTACCGTCATGTTTGCGCCGGTTGTCTGGCTGCAAAACGGGCTGTTTACGGATGAATATCGCAGTATTGCGGGCTTTTTCTTTGTTGCGGTGAACGTGCTGGGCGTCACGGCGGCGATAGGGTTCTTGACGTATTTCATGGTCGGTGACGATGCGGGGGGGCGAGGGCGGTTGTATGCGCGGCTGCCGCAGGAAACCGCCGGGTCGATTGTGCGGCTCACGGTGAATGATCATTATGTTGAAGTACACATGGATGATGGCGTGAGGCACCGCATTTTGATGCGTCTTGCTGATGCGGTGAGCGAGATGGACGCCACGCCGGGGTTTTACACGCACCGGTCACATTGGGTCGCTGCGGCGCATGTAGTGGGGGCCGTGCGCGAGGATAATCGCGACTATCTGCTGTTGCACGGTGGTGCGAAGGTGCCGGTTACGAAGACCTACCGCGAACACGTGGAGGCGGCGGGTTTTCTGTAATCGGAACCGCGACGGCTTTTTTGCCGGTCAGTACGGCGATCGGGTGCGGACCAAAAAGCCGCCGCAGGTCTGGCGCATCGCTGGACAGACCGCCGGTGTAGGCCCCATAAGCGGGCAAAACCATCCGCGATTGATCGTATAGAAATGCGGGCCTGCTGCGCCCGGCAACGCGGTGTTTGGGGTGGTAATGGCCCGACACCTCGGCGGGGGTATCTGTGGCGATGTGTCGGAACGTCAGGGTGCCGATGGCGATATGGGCAAGGTGTGTGCCGCCAATGTCCATCGGGCCGGGGTCGTGGTTGCCTTCTATCCAAATCCATTTGCGGCCCGCCTGAAGTTTGGTCAGCCAGAGGCGCATGTCATCGGGCAGGCTGTGCGCTGCGTCGGGGTCATCAAAGCTGTCGCCAAGGCAGATCAGCGTTTGGGGGGCCGTGGCGTGGATATCGGTTTCGAGCTTTTCCAGCGTTTCGTGGATTTCATAGGGCGGTAGCATGACACCGCTGCGCCGTGCGATCCGGTCGGATTTTCCCAAATGCAGGTCCGAGACACAAAGTGTATCGTGGTCCGGCAGGTGCAGCGCGCCTGAGGGGCGTGCGACGCAGCGGGTTGCGCAGAAGGTAAAGCTGTGGCTATCCATGGTTGGGTTCTTGATCGACTGCGCGCGATTGATCAAGCGTCAAAGGGCGCTGACACCCGCCGCCGTCATCAACTGCAATGCAGCTTCTTCCAGCAATCTGTCCTGCGCCGCACCGGCCAGCGCCACGCGCCCCACCTCTAGAAACAGCGGCGCGGCGAGGGGGGTCACCCGGTCAAGGATCATATGATCAACGCGGCCCGCAGACCGGGCAAGCATTTCCTCGATCCGGCCAAAGTCGACAAGACCGCGCATCGCCTCTTCGCGGGTGATTTGCAGCATCAGATGGTCGGGGTCGTATTTCGCCAGCGTGTCATACAAGATGTCAGAGGAAAAAGCCGCCTGCCGCCCGGTTTTGCGCGCTTGGGGCAGGTTGCGTTCGATCAGCCCCGCGATGGTGGCGGCCCCGCGAAACGTGCGTTTCATCACCGCATTGCCCGAAAGCCACTGCGTGAACCCGGCGCGCAGGTCCGGGGCGCGAAACAGCGGGGCGGGGTCGGTGACCGGATCAAGGCCCCAGATGAGCGTGGCGTAATCGGTGGCAACAAAGCCCAGCGGGTGCAGGTTCATTTCCTCCATGCGCTGGGTCAGCAGCATCCCGAGGGTCTGCATCGCGTTGCGCCCGGCAAACCCATAGACGCAGATGTGGTGGCGCCCCTCATGGGGGAAGCTTTCGACAAGGATGCGGTCGGCTTGGGGCAGTTTGGAAAATTGCCGTTGCAGGCCCAGCCAATCGGCGGTGTGCGCGGGCAGTTCGGGCCAGCTGTCTTGCTGCAGCATCCGCAGGATACGCTGGGATAGCTGTGTCGAATTGGCAAATTTCGTGCCCATGAAGGTGGCGATCCTGGGCGTTTTGTCAGCACGGCGCGTTACCTCAACCGTCATTTCGCGCAGGCGTTCATAGCACACGACCTGACCGCCGATCAAAAAAGTGTCGCCTTGGGTCAGGGTCGCTGCAAATGATTCCTCGACCTCGCCCAGCGGCTTGAACCCGCCCTTCAACCGGACCTTGAGCGTGTCGGTATCCTGAATGGTGCCTATATTCATCCTGATGCGTTGGGCCGCGCGCGGGTCGCGCAGTTGCCACTTGCCATCCGCCGTTTGCAGAAGTCGTTTCCATTTGTCATAGGCGCGCAGGGCGTAGCCGCCGGTGGCGCAAAAATCCAGACAATCATCAAAGGCGGCGCGGGTCAGGGCGCTATAGGCACCCACGGCCGTGACTTCGTTGAACAGGTCGTTGGCGTCGAAAGGGCCGGCGCAGGCGGTTATCAGGATGTGCTGGCACAGCACGTCGCGGGGGCCGGGCCCCTGTGGGTCGCCGTCAAGGTCATGGGCTTTGACGGCCTCCAAGGCTGCGACGCATTCGACGACCTCGAAACGGTTGGCGGGGACCAACAGGGCCTTGGAAGGTGCATTATAGCGGTGATTGGCGCGACCGATCCGCTGGACCAGCCGTTTGACGTTCTTGGGCGCGCCGATCTGGATCACCAGATCGACATCGCCCCAGTCGATGCCAAGGTCCAGCGAGCCGGTGCAAACGATGGCGCGCAGGTGGCCGGCGACCATCGCCGCCTCGACCCTTTCACGCTGTTCACGGGCGAGTGAGCCGTGGTGGATGCCAATCGGCAGATCGTCGGTATTGGCCAGCCAAAGATTGTGGAAAAAGATTTCTGCCTGTGCGCGTGTATTGTGGAAAATCAGCGTCGTTTTGTGTTGGCGTACCTGTTCCAGCACGGCGGGAATGGCGTATTTTGCACCGCCGCCGGTCCAAGGTGGGCGTGCGTCCGTCGTGAGCATGGCGATGTCAGGGGCCGGACCGGGATCCGCGTTGATAATTTCGCAGGGATCGGGGTGTCGGGCGAGCGTGCGGGCGATGGCTGCCGGGTCTTCGACCGTAGCGGACAGGCCGACGCGCCGCAGGTCGGGTGCCAGCGTTTGCAGACGGCTAAGAGCGAGCATCAACTGGTCGCCGCGTTTGCTTTCGGCAAGGGCGTGGATTTCATCGACGATGATCCGTTTCAGGCCTTTGAAGATACGTGGGGCATCTTCGTAGCTGGTCAGCAGCGCCAGCGATTCGGGGGTTGTCAGCAGGATATGCGGCGGGTCGGCGCGTTGCCTGCGTTTCTGGGTATACGATGTGTCGCCGGTGCGGTCCTCGATGCGGATCGGCAGGTTCATGTCGTCCACGGGCGTGCGTAGATTGCGTTTGATGTCAGCCGCCAATGCCTTGAGCGGGGAGATATAGAGCGTGTGCAGCCCGCGGTGTTGCCCATCAGCAAGCGCGGCAAGCGTGGGCAAAAAACCGGCCAGCGTTTTGCCGCCGCCGGTCGGCGCGATCAACAGGAGCGCGGGTGCATCGGCCCGGTCAAGCATCGCCTGCTGATGTGGGTGGATATCCCAGCCGCGCGTGGAAAACCATGTCTGAAAGATCGGTGGCAGGGCGGTCATGGGGCTAAGGTGGACATTTGCACCGGAGGTTCAAGGCCCGCGTTGCCCCGGTCAGCGCACGCCAGACAAAAAAGGTTCCCGGCACTACAGCAGGGAGCCCGTCTCTTGGGAATGGTCGCAGAGGGTCAACGCAGAATTTCATCTTCTTTGACGAACATGTTTGCCCATGCGCGATCCATCAGTTCCGGTGTCATCTGGTAGGGGATGCCTTCGAATTCGCAGATCGAAATCATCTGATCAATCAGAAAGATTGGCTGATAGTTCGCGTAGACATTGTCGATTTCGGGATAGCGCACGTTCAGCAGGTGGATCAGCGTTTCTTCATCCAAGGGCATTTTGCGTTTGCGCGCGACCATCGCAAAGATTTTCAGGTAGTCTTCCTGATTTGGCCCGTCGATCTTGATCTTGTAGAAAATACGGCGCAGGGCGGCTTTGTCGAAGATCGCGTTGGGGTGGAAGTTGGTCGAGAAGATCACGAGCGTGTCAAAGGGCACCTCGAATTTTTCACCGGATTGCAGGGCAAGGGTGTCCTTGTTTTCTTCCAAAGGCACGATCCAGCGGTTCACCAGCGTCTGTGGCGGTTCAGCCTGACGGCCAAGGTCGTCCACGATGAAGATGCCGCCGGTCGATTTCAACTGCAGCGGCGCCTGATAGGTCCGCGCGACGGGGTTATAAACAAGGTCAAGCATCGACAGCGACAGTTCACCGCCGGTGATCACGGTTGGTCGTTCACAGCGGACATAGCGGGTGTCAAAGCGGCCAAAGGTCCGGCGCAGGCTGTTGGGATCGTCGATATCGTCTTCGGCCGCGCTGTGCACGATGGGGTCATAGACGGTAATGACCTGACCGGAATATTCGATCGAACGCGGCACGTAAATCTTGTCACCAAGCGCGTCACGAATGCCGTTCGAGATGGACGATTTCCCGTTGCCCGGTGGACCGTACATCAAGATTGAGCGACCGGCGCTGACGGCGGGACCAAGGTTGGACAGCAGATCCTCGGGCAGGACAAGGTGGCCCATTGCGGTGGACAGTTGATCGCGCGTGATCTGGATGTTGCGGATCGACTGACGTTTGATCTGTTCGCTGTAAACCGCGAGCGGCACGGGCATGGCGCCGTAATATTCAGATTGGTTCAACGCATCAAGCGCGAGCGCGCGCCCGGCATCCGTAAGCTGATAGCCCATTTCGTTGCCGTTGTTGGCATTCAGCGTGCCTGTCGCCTCGACCAGAAGCTGGCTGCGCACCAGATCGACAAGTTCCTGCGTAACGGGTATCGGCAGACATATTGCCCGGCTCAGCGTGGAGACCAGATCAAGGTTCATGCGGAACATGGTCTTAATCAGGATGTCGCGCATCATCGCAAGAGGAAGCTGCATGGCTTCAAGGCTGCGCGGTGCCGGAGGCGCCATGACACCGGAGGTTTGCATGTTCATTTCGATCCGCCCCTATCGACACCAAAAATTCGCGAAACAGTTCGCGTTGTTAACGATACATTGCAGCCTATTATGGCGAAATAGTGAACAAAGATGTCCCAGTCCAAGGCATTATCAAACGATCTAGCGGTAGACTGCGACCAAAACCAGATAGAAGACCAATGTCATGCTGAGCGGGAACCCCATTGGAAATCGCTTGCCGGTTTTCCAGCTGTCCCAGTCAGGCACGGCCTTGTGCAGCGGCGTGTATCTGGCCAGTCGATGCGTCGCGAACCCACCCAGCAGACATGCCGCAAACAAGATCAGGACGAACCGCAGGTCCGACAGTGCGAACATTGGCGCCGCAGCTGCGATGAATTTGGCATCGCCCGCGCCCATCACGCGTGCGGCATTCAGTAAAATACCGACAACCAGCATGACAATCAGGTGCGACCATTGCCAAAGGTAGGTTTGAACTGGCAAGGCGATCAGGCCCAAAACGGCATAGCTGATGACCAGCGCATAGACCGCCTTGTTGGGGATCTTCATCGCGCTCATATCGCTCCACGAGACGTAGATGGCGATGGGAATGACCGCAGGCAGAAACCAGAAAGCCGCTTGTGCTGTCAATCCCATCAACCTTAGTTCGTCACGTTGTTTTCAAGCGCCTGAAGCGCGCGCACGGCTTCGGGGAAATACTGTGGATGGGTTTCGATCGCTTCGTTCAGCAGCGATTTTCCGATGGTGACGTCATTTTGCTTGATCGCGGCTAGGGCCATCGTGTGCAGCAGTTGCGCGCGTTCCACCTGAGTCATTGGCACGACAGGCAGCGTGTAGTTGCGTTGCGCGCCGCGGGCCAGAACCAGATTGTTCTTCGCGGTGAACATGCCGCTGTTGAACCGCAATGCGTCAACAAACAACCGCTCGGCGGCCTGATAATCGCCGCGCGTCAGCTTGGAAAAACCCCAGTTGTTATAGACCGTGGCAGGCCGTGTCGTGAGGCCGACGGCGGTTTCATAAAAGCTGTCCGCCTTGTCCCACTGCTGTTTGCTGTCGGCGACCATCGCCTCGAGGCGGTAGCGTTTGAATGTCTCGTATGTGGGTGGCACGGTGTTGAGGGTCGCGGCAGCGTCATCCCAGCGATTGTTGCGCACCATGGCGTCTGCCAGATCGACCCGGTCAATGCTTTCAGCCTCTGGATGGGCGACGACGGCCTCCCATGCGCCTATCGCATCTGCATTGCGACGCGCACGGACCAGTGATTTCGCAAGGCCGCGTTGCAGATCAATCCGACCGGGATCATTCGCATTGGCCTTGGCGAAATAGCTGACGGCTTCGTCTGGGTCGCCAACTGTCAACATGACATCGTTAAGGTTGGTTTCATCGACGACGTTCAGGTCCTGCAGGGCCCGCTCGACCTCTGCATCACCGGATTTTCCACAAGCGGACAGGCTTATCGCCGCCGCGCATAGCGTCAAGAAGATTGGATGGCGCATGTTGCTGCGTCCTTTTGCTGCTCTTGCCTTACAATGCCGTCAGGAGAACAAAGTCGCCTGTACCCCGACGGATCAGATTGTAGTTCTGATTTTCGTCTAGCACATTATCGCCCGGATTTTCCAAATTTGCGAGTGCTAAGCGTAAATTGTCGCGGATTTCATCGGAATTCCCGTTGTCTGCGGCAAATGCGCGGCGGAACACCTCGCTTGCTTCCGAAATCTCGCCTTTTTCCATCAAAATCACGCCAAGATTGTTCCATGCAGGGGGGAAATCGGGGTCTTCTTCGGTGGCCCGGCGCAACCAGCGTTCCGCCTGACCCAGCCGCCCCAACTGGAGGTTCGCTGAGCCGATGGCCGAAAGCGTATCGACATTCAAACCCTGTTGGGCCGCCGCACGGGTATAGGCCTTGAGCGCGAGTTCGTATTCACCGGCGCCCATCAGTCTGTGACCGATGATCAACCCGTCAATATCTGACTTGCCGGCAATGCCCGGCGCAAAGACCTCGTCCTTGGAACGATCAAAACCGCCTGAAGAACAGGCGGTCAAGATGACGAGGATCAGGCCGTAAAACGCCCGCTTGCGGTACATTGTCTTAACTGGCCCCAGCGAGATTGGACATGATGGAGTAGATGGATGGGCCGATCAGGATGGCCATCAACGGCGGCAATGTTAACATCATCGTCGCCAATGTCATTTTGGTCGGCAGTTTGTTGGCTGCTTCTTCGGCGCGCATGACGCGTTTATCGCGCATCTCCGACGCATAGACCCGCAGGGCATCCGCAATGGACGTACCAAACTGTTGGGATTGTACCAGCACGGTCACGAAACTTGAAATGTCCTGTACGCCAGCGCGTTCTGACATGTCCTTGAGAACGGAGTTCTTGTCCTTGCCTGCTTTTACTTCCTGGCTCACCGTTTCAAACTCTTCTGCGAGTTCGGGAAAGCCAGCCTTGAGTTCGCGGGCCACACGCATGATGGATTGATCCATGGATTGACCGGCTTCGACGCAGACAAGCATCAAATCAAGGCTGTCGGGGAAGCCGTTTATAATGGCCTCTTTGCGCATGGCCTGACGGCGGGTGACCCAGTATTTGGGCAGGACATAACCGATGCCACCCGGTATCATGACGGTCATCGCCAATTCCTGGGTGCCGATGTCGCCCTGTGTCATCTTGAACAGGGCAAACGCGCCGCCGCCAACCAGACCGAAGATGCCAAGGGAAAATTGCAGAAAGTGGTAGATACGGACCGCATTCTTGCCCCGATAACCCGCTTGCAACAGCTTGAGTTTGACAGCCGAATATTCTTCGGCGTTCTGGGGTTCCAGAAAATTGGAGTATTTTTTCAGCTTGTCCTTGCTGGACGCCGCACGCAGTTTTTCACCCTTGGCGGCTTTTGCCGTGGTCTGCCGGCTGCTTGCCTTGAGCTTGTCCAGCGGATCAACCTCGCGCTTGAGCAGGACGGGCAGGGTGATCAGGATCATAAATACCCCGAGCAGACCGACAACCATCAATGGTCCGAAAGGGCCAAGGTTATCGGTGATGATGGTCTTGAGGGCTTCAAATGTCATATCTTCAGACCTTGATGTTCACGAGGGACCGCATAACGATGAGGTTCAGAATGAGAAAGGCTGCGACGATCAGACAGGCCGGCACGAAAAGTGGGCTTTTCATCACCTCGTCAAAGTAGTTTGGTTGCACCAGATTGATCCCGATCAAAGCCAGGATCGGGAAACCGGACAGCAGTTTGCCGGACCATTTCGCTTCGGCGGTGATAGCGCTCACGCGGCGAAACAGGCGAAAACGCGCCCGAATAACCTTGGCCAGACCATCCAGAATTTCAGCCAGATTACCACCGGATGTCTGCTGGATTGTCACCGCAACGGCCAGAAACCGCATATCCTGACTGTCGAGTCGCTCTGCCATCGCCTTGAGCGTCTCGCCCATATCGCGACCGTAGGCCGTCTCGTCCGAGATCATGCCCATTTCTGTTCCCAGAGGATCGGGAACTTCGCGGGCCACGATGGCGACAGCCGAGGAGAATGGATGCCCGACGCGCAGTGACCGGACCATCAATTCAACGGCCTCGGGCAATTGTTCGCCAATCATCCTTGTTCTTTTGTTGGCTTTGTTGCTGATCCACGTATAGATCCCGCCAACCCCCATCAGCACCGCAACCAAGGCCCGGACGGGGACGCCGACATCGGTCATGACGGTCAGCAACAAAAACGCGACGAAGCTGAGAACGATCATCATCAGGATCAGTTGCATCGGCGTGAAGGCAATATTCGCCTTTTGTGCCTTTGTCGCCAGCATCGAGTAGATCGGGATGCTTTGTGATTTCATGTGCTGGGTCATCTCCTTGCGGAGTTGGTCGAGCACCTGTTCGCGATTGCCGCCCTTATCAAGCATCTCAAGCCGGCGGTTCACCTTGCCGTCCATGCTGATGGATTTGCCGAAGATCACCAGATAGGCACCCTGAACGAGCGCTAGCACAGCGATGAAAATCACGATGTAGATGATTGGTTCAGCAGAAATCATTGGGTTTACTCCGCGACCATGGGTTCAAAGATTGCAGCCGGCAGGTCATAGCCCCACAGCTTGAAGCGCTCAGAAAAGTGACTGCGCACGCCGGTTGCTGTGAAGTGACCGATGATCTTGTTGTCCGGTGTCAGGCCAACGCGCTGATAGCGGAAGATTTCCTGCATCGAGATGACATCGCCTTCCATGCCGGTGATTTCGGTGATGGACACCATGCGGCGCGACCCGTCCTGCAAACGTGATGCCTGCACGATGAGGTTCACAGCCGACGAAATCTGGCTCCGCATCGCTTTGAGCGGCATATCAATCCCGGCCATCGCAATCATGTTTTCCAAACGCGACACGCCATCCCGCGCCGAGTTTGCGTGGATTGTCGTCATTGATCCGTCGTGGCCGGTGTTCATGGCCTGCAGCATGTCGATGACTTCCTCGCCACGCGTCTCGCCCACGATGATCCGGTCAGGGCGCATACGCAGGGCGTTTTTAAGGCAATCGCGCTGGCTGACGCCGCCTTTACCTTCGACGTTGGGCGGGCGGCTTTCCATGCGGCCGACGTGGGTCTGTTGCAGCTGAAGTTCGGCGGTATCTTCGATCGTCAGGATACGTTCCGAATCGTCGATGAAACCCGACAGCGCGTTCAAGGTCGTCGTCTTACCCGAACCCGTACCGCCCGATACGATGATATTTAGGCGCGTGGACACGGCGGCCTGCAGATAAGCGGCCATTTCTTCGGTGAAGGCGCCAAATTTGACCAGCTCTTCGATGCCGAGCTTGTCTTTTTTGAATTTACGAATGGACACAAGGCTGCCGTCCACCGCGATGGGGGGCACCATGGCGTTGAAACGCGACCCATCGGCAAGACGGGCGTCAACGTAGGGGTTGGATTCGTCAACACGACGGCCCACGGCCGACACGATCTTGTCGATGATCCGCAAAAGGTGCTTTTCATCTTTGAACGTGATGTCGGTCAACTGCAGTTTGCCGTCGCGTTCCACAAAAATCTGATGCGGGCCGTTGACCAGAATGTCGTTGACGCTGTCGTCTTTCAGCAGTGTCTCGAGCGGGCCGAGGCCGGTCACCTCGAAAAACAGATCCTGGCTGAGCGACTGGCGTTCATCGCGGTTCAGCACGATCCCCATGTCTTCGAGGGTTTCATTGGCGATCGCGTTGATTTCGGTCCGCAGTTCCTGTTCGGTCGCGGTATCCAATGCGGCAAGATTGAGGTTGTCCAAGAGGGCCTTGTGCAGCTCCAGCTTGATTTCACCCAAACGTTCCTTGCGGCGCTTGTCTTTGTCCATGGCGCCGATTTCGGCGGGCCTGATGGGCATCGTTTTCATCAACGACTTGCGTGGCTCGTCGATTTTGGCAGCCGGGGCTGGGGCGATATTCGCCTTGGAATTTGCAGATACCGCAGTCGCCGGTGCGTCTTTTCCTGCCGTCGGCTTTTTATATTTTGAAAACACGGCCTGGCCTCCTAAGCTCTGGCTTCAGTTGCATCCGCCTGATTGACGTCATGCACAGATTTCGCAAGTTTCAGTATCTCTTTGCGCAACGGGTTTTTCGGAATTCCGACAGCCATTGGGATGCCATGGTCACCACTTTGCGCAACAGGTTTGCCGCCATCGGGCAGCTGGACTTCGACCGAAATGCCCAAGCTTTCTGAAAGGCGTTTTACCCGGCCCTTTCCATTCAGGTCGGTAAAGCCGGGCGCACGGTTCAACACGAAGCGAATTTTTTCGAACGGCAAGTCTTCGGATTGCAGGGCGCGTTTGATCCGCAGGGTATTCTGCGCCGAGCGCATATCGAGTTCAATCATCGCAAAATAGACATGCGCGGCTTCCAGAACCGTCTGCGACCATTCCACCATCGTGGTTGGCATATCCACAACGACATAGTCAAAGTTGACACGCGCCATTTCGATGAGCCGGCGGATGTCATCGGAGGTGATCATATCAAGCGGGATCATGTCGGTCGGTGATGTCAGCACATGCAGCTTCTGCTCGTAGGGCAAAAGCGCTTGCATGAAGCTGTCGCTGTCCATCGCCACGGTATCGGTCAGCATCTCGAGAACGGCCTCGCGGCGGGGCAGGTCAAGATAGGTTGATGCGGTGCCGAATTGGAAATCCAGATCAAGCAGGCAAACCCGCGGTGGATTGCCGGGGTCGATATTGGCCAGTTCCCAGGCAAGGTTGACCGCCAACATCGTGGCGCCGGTTCCGCCGGCCAGACCATGAATGGGGATCACGACGCCGGACCTGTCGCCCGTTGCCTTGAACTTGGTCGCGCCTGTTTGGGCCGGGGCCGTCGGTTCTGCGGTGAGCACCCGTTCAATCGCGCGGGCAAGCTCGTTTTCGGGAAGGGGGTAGGGGACAAATTCATCGCCGCCCTGCCGCAGCAACTGGTGCAATGCGGTCGGGCTGACGTCTTCTGCGATCAAGATCACCTTGATGCCCGCCGCCTTGGCGACGCTGATCACCTCGGAAACTAATTCGAGGTTGTCCTCGTCGTGGGAATCCATGGCGATGGTAACAAATTGCAGACCGCCTGCTTCGGGTTGGCTAAGGAACGCGACTGCATCGTCAAAGCTGAGGTCGCCCCAGGAATCACCCAGTGCTGTCTCCATGTCTTCAATCAGCAGATCGAATATCTGGACGTCACGACTGATCGTACATGCAACGATTTGTGGTGGGTCGTGCTGCACGACCGGGCTCGTACTCATAGTCTAACGTCCTCATCAGTTGGGCATCAGCGCCTTTGTATGGTCCATATGATCGACCATCAACCGTCGGTCGCTACGTCCTCTGCCACACGGCAGCGCATGCTTTATCAATGGGAGTATTGGCGACAATCATGTCGAGATTTGGACCAAAAGATCGTAATTGTGCGATATATTGCGACGATCTTGGGGAAAATCAGGGAGTGTTCACGCCAGGCTGACACTTGGCGTGAACAATTTGTTATTGACTAGCCGCCGTTGCCGCCACCAGTTTGGATTGTGGTGCCCTGCAGCATTGATGTCGGTGCTGCGCTGGCGACATATTCGCGGAAGATCACCTCGGCGTATTTGCCGTTCAGAAGCATCGGCTCGTTGTCAACAAACCCAGACACCTCGGTTACGGTGCGCCGGTTGCGACGTTCGCGGACATCCGTCGGCACCAATGGCTGTGTTTCGCCGAAGGATGCAACAGCCTCGAGACGGTCGAGGTCAATGCCCTGTGCCGACAAGAAGGCAACGACAGCTTGCGCGCGGGACAGACCCAGGCGGCGGTTGTACGCTTGGCTGCCAACAAGGTCAGTGTGACCGAACACCTTGAAGCGCACTTCGGGGAACTGACGGATCCAGTCGGCCTGACGCAACAGTGTTGCTTGCGCGTCGGCATCCAGGACAGTTGAGTTGAACGCGAAGTTCACGGTGGAGTTCACCTCTGACGCGAAACGGCGCGCCAGATTGATGGTGTAATCCTGCTGTCCGGACTGAACCATCATATTGTTCATGGTGGCATCACCGAAGCTACCCGAATCGATCTTTGCCCCTGCTTCTGAATAGAAGGACGAGAAAGTCGGGTCCTTGGCAGTACACCCGGCCAGTGTGATTGCGGCGATTGCCGTTGTTATAAAGTATTTCATCGACCTGCGCTCCAATCATTCATCCAGGACATAGCCGTAGGACCCGCTAAAGTCCTGACGTGCCACTTCGCCTGCACCACCGCGTGATGGCGCATCTTGTGCCGCTACACGGCCAAACAGGAACAAATCCTGCTCGGTCGGTGGCCGTACGCGATCCGTTGGCAGCGAAAGTGCTGCGCCACGGGTCGGCGAGACCAGATGTGGCGTCACGATAATCACCAGTTCGGTTTGGCGACGGCTGTATTCAGCACTGCGGAACAGCGCACCGAGGATCGGTACATCGCCGATCCACGGCACCTGACCGTTCAAGTCAACAAAGTCGTCTGACAAAAGCCCGGCAATCGCAAAGCTTTCTCCATCACGCATTTCGACAGTGGTCGATGTTTCCCGACGGCTGAAGGCATCAATCTGAAAGCCATTTGCCGAGAAGCTGTTTGACGGGTCAATCGCCGACACGGCTGCGATCATCTCAAGATTGATGATGTCACCATCGACGACCCGCGGTGTAAAGTTCAGCTCCACGCCGAATGGTTTGTATTCGACCGAGATGCCACCATCAGAGTTGCTGACGGGAACGGGATATTCGCCACCGGCAAGAAACGTTGCTTCCTGACCGCTGAGGGCTGTCAGGTTTGGCTCTGCCAGAGTGCGCACGACGCCGCGCGATTCAAGTGCTTCGAGCAGAATGCCAACTTCGAGGCCGCCTGCGTTGAAGCCGAACAGGAACGCACCGTTGTTTTCGTTCAAACCCGGTACATTGCCACCCAAGGAACTGGTGATGCCGCCATTGCCAACGGTTGTGTTGGTGCCTGACGTAATCCCAAGATCGCCGTCCAGCGCCGTGCCGGACAAAGCCAGCGACGATGACAGCGATTTGCTGACTGACCGCTGCATTTCGGCAAACCGCACTTTCAGCATGACCTGCTGGGTGCCGCCAACGCTCATCAGGTTAGACACCCGATCAGGCGCATAACGCTGCGCCAGTTCCATGGCGCGATCAAGCCGCGCGATTGAGCTGACTGTGCCCGAAAGTACGATGCCGTCGTTGGCCGTGCGCACTTCGATGTTTTCGCCGGGCAGGATCTGCGTCAGGCGTTCCTTGAATTCGGCCATATCAGGAGAGACATGAACCTCAACATTGGTGATCAGGCGCCCGTCTGTGCCCAAGAGGGTCAGTGTGGTGCGACCTGGTTCCTTGCCCAGCACATAGATCGTGCGGTCGGACAGGGAAGAAATGTCTGCAATGCCGGGGTTTGCGATGGAAAGTTCCGTAAACGGAACATCGCTTTCCACGACGACGGCCCGGTTCATCGGAACGTTAAGTGCACTGGATGCCTCGCCGCGCAAGACGCGCAACGTTTCTGCCGGTGCCAATGTCGGTGCCGCTACCAGCGACAACGTCAAGCCTGTAAGTGCGGCTTTGATAAATCTGTCATAGTTCATAAGTGACCTGCCTCTCCGATCACGCCTCGTTATTGGGTCTTAAGATGCCCTGATTTTTCGACCATGCGTCAGTTCCCCATTTATTGCAATAATCAAAGAGTTGTCCGACGAACCGTATGTGGACAACGCGCAACACTCTTGCTGCGAGCGCACAAACACAAACGCCCGGCGGAAACCGGGCGCTGTTTGATTCGGGGTGGCAGTGGGCGCAAAATTACTGCGTGCTGCAATCAACTTCGGTCTCTTCGGTCGCTGTGCCGCGCCGGACCGTTTGATAGCATCTTTCGGGTTCGGCTTCGATGACCGGGGCAGGGGCCACGACCTCTGCTACCTCTCCGGTGATCCGCTGGTTGTCGATCTGGATCGGGGCGGCGTTGGTCAGGTCGCCGGCACCAACAAGTGAAAGCGTCAATGCGCCGCTGTTGGTCGCCTGTGTCAGCAGGGCCACTTCTTCCGGGGTCACCTGAACGACCACGCTTTGCGGGCCGCCTGCAAATTCCTGATCGCCGGTCACGGCGATAATTTCCAGCCCGGACTTCAGAAGGTTCGTCACCTCGTTGCCGTTCGTCAGGCGACCGGTCCAGTAGACGTCGATGCGGTCGTTGGGGCGCAGCACGCCAAAGCCCGTTGCGACGCGGCCTTCAATCGGAAAGGCGCGCATTCCGGGCTCCACAAGCGCGGTCAAGCCACGGCTGGCGCCGGGTTCGGTCACTTTGGTCATCAGGATCGGTTCATTGATCGACATCGGCAGAATAACAACACGCGGAGTTTCCACGCCTGCGGGGAACAGTTCCTCTTGGGTTTGAAAGGCCCCTTTTGGTAGAAATTCCTTAGCGTATTTGATCAGCTGAACGTCATCAACGGTCAGCAGTTCGCCGTAGGTCAGGTCGCGCTTGGGTGCATATAAGTCCACGGTCGCAATGGCATTTGCCGATCGCCGCTGCTCTTGCGCAAGCTGCACTGCCTGCGCGTCAAAGTAGCCTTTGACCATAAAGACGGCAAACCCTGCCAGCCCCATGCCAATCAGCAGAACCAATCCAAAAACTGCACGCATTATCGTAACCTCTTTTCGTCTTTTCGGACCCGCGACTGAAATTCCCAGATCACGTTTTTAAGCTAGTACGTATTCCTAAAGGTCAATGGAACCCGCGTTCTGCACCTAACACCACTTCCGCAATAACTACTTAAAGCACGTACGTCGTGTATGCCGGATTGACCCAGTTGATGGGCGGGGTCGCCGCCAATCGTACGTTTGTACCACAGTACCTGCCGGGCTTGGATGTCAAGTTGCAAAGCCGCGCCGACGCCGCGCCGCGCCGGTTTTTTGGGCTTTGTGCGCTGTAGGTCACAATTAAACGCAAAAAGCCCGCGCCACGTGATGACGCAGGCCGACATGATGTCACGAACGACGACGTTAGGGGGTAGCTTGGTTTTCCATGGTCGTTTTGAGCCAGTCGGCATTATTTTGTGCCGCGCCACCGACGAGAGCCATGATCAGAAAGCCCAAAAGCACCAGGGCCGCTGTCAGGATGACGAAGTCAACCGTCACAGCGCCTGATTCATCCTTGTGGAAGTTCAGCAATAATTTCTGCATTTCTCACCCCTCCTAAGGGTCTGCCTTTAGGTTTCGCTTTTTGGTGGCTATCAATACGACTGTATCGGCGTAGCCCCCGTGATGTCGCCGAATGCTATGCGCGCATTGGGGCAAAATTTCGACAATGCTACAACTTTAAATGTACTATTGGCCCGGATGTCTGCATCCTTAATGAAAACGGCGCCACCCGGATGGGTGACGCCATTTATTCTCAACTCATAAGTCGATGCGCGACTTATGGTGTAACTTGTGCTTCGATGTCTGCCTTGATGTCAGCGGCCAGTGTTGTTGCACCGGTTTTGACAGCTGTACCGACCAGCAGGCCGAGCAGAACGATTGCTGCAGTCAGAACAACGAAGTCAACTGTTACTGCGCCGTCTTCGTCGTTGCGGAAATTCTTGATAAAGTTAAGCATAGTAGTCCCTCCTCAGGGTATTGCTGGTGTTCATTCTCTACCTCGCCGGATGGTTGGCACCGCTTCGTCTGCGGCCCGTCCCCCATCTTGGATGCCCTTATATAGCCCTTTGAATGGGGCGGGAGTTTGACGCGGTCCATATTTTTTCCGATAGCCGCATTTTTTTTCGATAAACAGAATTAAGCTTTTGATATTTAGTGAAAAATTAACGTATCAGTTTTTCGAAACTTCATCATAGCGTTGCGCAAAAGCCTGCAATGACGTGAAATTGCCCCAATTGTTTGGGTTTTCGTGGCCTTTTGGCGGTTTTCTGCCATGGTCCGTTCAACAAGACACGGCAGGCAGGACAGAAAATGAATCGTCAGATCATCACCTTGGCTGCTTTGGCGCTGTTGCTGGGCGTCGGTCCGGTCGCCGCCGAGGTGGTGCGGTTGCAGCCGGATTTTTCGTTTAAACGGGTAGCAGTGCCCGCCGGTAATGCCGGTAGCCGCATCACGGTACAGATTGATCCCAACGCGCCGCGGCGGGGGCCGGTCTATGCCGATCCCGCACCGACGCCGATAGCACCGAACCCGGCGGATATCGCAGCACCGGCGCTGTCCGGGCTTGAGTGGTTCTGGCAGACCGTGTCGCCAAGACTGGCAGACACACGCGCCGGACGGTTTGAGATTGCGATTAACCGGATCAATAATCCGCCTCCGGGCAAAGCGGTGCCCGCACCTCGTTTGCAAAGCCTGCAAGATCTTGCGTCGGCGCACGGGCAGGACATTCTGCGTGAGACAGTCGGTACGAATGTGTCACCGGCGCTTGTCCTTGCGGTGATCGCGGTGGAAAGCGCCGGGCGGATCGACGCGGTCAGCACCGCAGGGGCCCAGGGGCTGATGCAGTTGATGCCCGCGACAGCCAGCCGGTTTGGCGTGAGCGACAGTATGAATTCGGGTGAGAATATAAAAGGTGGCGTGGCGTATTTGGCCTGGCTGCTGAACCATTTCGACAATGACCCGATTCTGGCATTGGCAGGCTATAACGCTGGCGAAGGGAATGTCCGCCGCCATGAAGGTGTGCCGCCCTTTGCCGAAACACGGGCCTATGTGCCAAAGGTATTGGCGGCCTGGCAGGTGGCAAAGGGTCTGTGTCAGACGCAGCCGCAACTGATGACCGATGGCTGTGTTTTCAACGTCAACGGTATTTAGGCGGCAGGGCCTGCCGCCCACGCCGTGAAATCAGACAATCGTTGCCAAGGTTGCGGCGCGCAGTTCGTCTTCGGTGACGCCATCCGCTGTCTCGACGATTTTCAAGCCGCCTTCGACCACGTCAAAAACGCCAAGGTTCGTGATGATGCGGTCGACGACATTTTGACCGGTGAGCGGCAGGGTGCAGGATTTGAGCACCTTGCTTTCGCCATGTTTACTGGTGTGGTCCATGACCACGACAACACGGCCCACGCCAGCGACAAGATCCATCGCGCCGCCCATCCCTTTGACCAGTTTGCCGGGGATCATCCAATTCGCCAGATCGCCGTTTTCGGCGACCTCCATAGCGCCAAGGATTGCCATGGCGATTTTGCCGCCGCGGATCATGCCAAAGCTTTGCGCACTGTCGAAATACGCGGTCTGCGGCAGTTCGGTGATCGTCTGCTTGCCTGCGTTGATCAGGTCGGCGTCTTCGGTGCCCTCGACCGGGAAAGGGCCCATGCCGAGCATGCCGTTTTCGGACTGCAAGGTCACCTCGATCCCGTCGGGGATGTAGTTGGACACCAGCGTCGGGATACCGATGCCCAAGTTCACATACCAGCCGTCTTGCAGTTCCTGTGCGGCCCGTGCGGCCATTTGATTGCGGTCCCAAGCCATGGTTTATTCCTCCGCCGGACGCGCCGGGCTGGTCAGTAGTGATTTGATATCGGCCATATTCGCTTCGATTTCGCCCAGCCGATGTTCCAGCATCAGGCTGTGGGCGGCCTGAAGCGTCAGGTGTTGCAGCTCTGCCTCGTTGCCACCAAAATTGGCATGCACCAACTCGCGGGCGCGGCCGACCCAGTGCTGGAAATTCTGAGCGACCATTTTCCGGCGTTCGGCAGCAGCCGGGTCTTTGCGTGGTGCGGTCATTTCACCTGTCCTTATGCAGCGGGCCGGGTGGTGCGTTGTTCGATCCGCTTCTCGTGGTCGCCTTGAATGATGCGGTGCACGTAAATGCCGGGCAGGTGGATGCAGTCGGGGTCAAGGCTGCCTGTCGGCACGATTTCCTCGACCTCAACCACACAAATCTTGCCGCACATGGCGGCGGGCGGGTTAAAGTTGCGGGCGGTCTTGCGGAAAACAAGATTGCCGGTCGCGTCCGCTTTCCATGCCTTTACGATGGCCAGATCGGCAACGATGCCTTCTTCCAAGATATAGGTCTGGCCGTTGAAATCTTTGTGTTCCTTGCCATCGGCGATCACGGTGCCGACGCCTGTTTTGGTATAAAATCCGGGGATACCGGAGCCGCCGGCGCGCATCCGTTCGGCCAGCGTCCCTTGGGGGTTGAATTCCAGTTCGAGTTCACCTGACAGATATTGGCGCATGAATTCGGCGTTTTCGCCCACGTAAGAGCTGATCATCTTTTTGACCTGCCGGGTTTGCAGCAGGATGCCGATGCCAAAATCATCGACGCCCGCGTTGTTCGACGCAAAGGTCAGGTCCTTGGTGCCCGCATCGCGGATCGCGGAAAGCAGAAGTTCGGGGATGCCGCACAGGCCAAATCCACCGGCGGCGATGAACATCCCGTCGTGCAGCAAGCCATCAAGCGCGTCAGCAGCTGACCCATAAATTTTCTTCATTGACGGAATCCCCGGTGTGACTATTTGGCAGAAACTGACCGCCCCCGTGGGGAAAGTCAATTCATGCGGCGTGCGGCAATGCGGTCGGGCGTCTGCCCCACGCTATCCTACTTTTTTGCAACGGCTTTCTTGGCAGCCGGCGCCTTCTTTGCTGCGGGCTTCTTTTTGACCGCAGGCTTTTTCTTGGCCGCAGGTTTCTTTTTTCCAGCCTTTTCAGCGCGTTCATCAATCAGATGTACCGCCTGCGCCAAGGTCAGGTCGGCAGGCGCGATGTCTTCGGGGATGGTCGCGTTGATCTTTTCCCACTTCACGTAGGGGCCATATTTGCCGTCGTAAATATTGACGGGCCCGCCCGCCTCCGGGTGTTCGCCCAATTCGTGGATCGGTGCCGCCGCCTTGCCGCGCGCACCGCGTGACGCGACCTTTTCGGCCAACAACTGCACGGCGCGGTTCATCCCGACGGTGAACACCTCGTCAATGCCGTCAAGATTGGCATTGGTGCCGCCACGGTCCGATGTGCTGGGCGCGTGTTTGATATAGGGGCCATAGCGCCCGATGTTGGCCCAGACCATCACACCGTCTTCGGGATGTGGGCCGATTTCGCGCGGCAGCGATAGCAACATCAAGGCGTGTTCCAGATCCAGTTCTTCTGGTTCCCATTCTTTTGGGATCGACTGGCGCGGGGGCTTCTTGTTGTCTTCCGTCAGTGCGCCGCGCTGGACGTAGGGACCAAAACGGCCTTTGAACACACGGATTTCATCATCTGCATCGGTTCCCAGCAGCTTGCCTTCGGGGGGGATCGCCGACGCCTCTGCCTCGTGGTTCGGTGGGCCAAAGGGGCGGGTATAGCGACATTCGGGATAGTTCGAGCAACCGATAAATGCGCCACCAGACCGGGCCGTGCGCATTGACAGACGTCCGGCGCCGCAGTTGGGGCAAAGGCGCGGATCGCTGCCGTCTTCGGTCGGTGGGAACAGATGTGGTTCAAGTACCTCGTTGATCTTTTCCAGCACTTCGGTGATGCGCAGATCGGCGGTTTCGGCGATGGCCGCCGAAAAATCACGCCAGAACCGTTCCAGCACTTTTTTATAGTCGGCGTTGCCCGCGCTGACTTCGTCCAGCTGGTTTTCCAGATCCGCCGTGAAATCATAGCCGATATATTTGCGGAAATAGTTTGTCAGGAATGCCGTAACCAAACGCCCTTTGTCTTGGGGAATAAGGCGGTTCTTGTCTTTTTCGACATAGCCGCGGTCCTGTATCGTCGTCACGATCGACGCATAGGTCGAAGGGCGGCCAATCCCAAGCTCTTCCATACGTTTGACCAGCGTGGCCTCGGTGTAGCGGGGCGGAGGCTGGGTGAAATGTTGTTCGGGCTCGACGGATTTCTTGTCGGCTTTTTCGCCTTCGGCGAGCTGCGGCAGGCGCTTGTCATCATCATCGACAACGCTGTCGTCTTTGCCTTCTTCGTAGATCGCAATGAAACCGTCAAACAGCATGACCTGCCCGTTGGCCCGCAGCACCACCTGTCCATCGCGGCTGGCCACATCCACGGCTGTGCGTTCCAGACGCGCCGCTGCCATCTGACTGGCAAGGGTGCGTTTGTAGATCAGATCGTACAGTTTGCGCTGGTCGCTGTCTTTGATGTCGGCTTGGTCGGCGGCCACCATCATATCCGTTGGCCGGATACATTCGTGGGCCTCCTGAGCGTTCTTGGCCTTGTTCTTATAGATGCGCGGGGTGTCGGGCAGGTAGTTTGCGCCGAATTTCGCCTTGATTGCATCACGGGCGCCGATCACAGCCTCCGGGGCCATGTCGATGCCGTCGGTCCGCATGTAAGTGATCAGGCCCGCCTCGTAGAGGCGCTGCGCCACGCTCATGGTTTGCTTGGCACCCATGCCGAATTTGCGGCTGGCCTCTTGCTGCAGGGTCGAGGTCATGAAGGGTGGTGAGGGGTTGCGGGTCGCGGGCTTTGCCTCGACCGATGTGACGACCAGATCGCGCGAATTGATGGCCTGCGCGGCCATTTCGGCCTGTGTGGTATTGGCAAGGTCGAATTTATCAAGCTTCTTGCCAGCCAGTGTCGTCAAACGCGCCTCGTAGGTCTGGCCGCGCGGGGATTGCAGCAGCGCCTTGACGGTCCAATATTCCTGATTGCGGAAGGCTTCGATTTCCATTTCGCGCTCGACGATGATGCGCAGGGTCACGGATTGGACGCGGCCAGCCGATTTCGCACCGGGCAGTTTGCGCCACAAGACGGGGGACAGGTTGAAGCCGACCAGATAGTCCAGCGCGCGGCGGGCCAGATATGCCTCGACCAGGGGCGCATCGACCTGACGGGGGTGTTTCATCGCCTCGAGGATCGCATTCTTGGTGATCGCGTTGAACACGACACGGCTGACCGGCGTGTCTTTTTTGATCGCTTTGCGGGCGGTCAATGCCTCGGTCAGATGCCAGCTGATCGCCTCGCCTTCGCGGTCGGGGTCGGTTGCGAGGATCAGTTCATTGTCGTCTTTGAGCGCGTCAACGATGGCTTTGATATGCTTTTTGCTGTCGCTCGCGATTTCCCATTTCATGTCGAAATCTTCGTCCGGCAAGACCGATCCGTCCTTGGGCGGCAGGTCGCGGACATGCCCATAAGAGGCCAGAACGACGTAACCCTTGCCGAGATATTCGTTTATTTTCTTGGCCTTGGCGGGGGATTCGACGACGACAACGGGCATAGGAATCCTAACTTAATCCAGCGAGCAATATGGTGCGGCTAGATGTGGCGTCTGTAGGTGGAATGTCAATGCAGCGAAAACCCTTTGGGATTTTGTGCGCTCTGGGTCACACGACGCGGGACAAAAGCCCGCCTGCCTGCCGGATGATTTTGCCGTCAAGTTCCAGATCGACGAGAATCGGTGCGACCATGGTCATGGGGGCGGCGATGTCGCGGATCAGCTGGTCTTCGGCGACAGGCGCCGGACCCAGACGCGACAGAATGAGGTCGTGCAGTGCCACCGTGGTCCGCAGTGATCGTTTGGCGGGTTCCGGCGCGGGCAGGGGAAGTTCGGGTGTGTGGGCGGCGGTGGCACTCAGCGCCTCGATGATGTCGGCGGCGTTGCGGACCAACTGTGCCCCATCGCGGATCAGCATGTTGCAGCCGGACGCGCGCGCATCGAACGGGTGGCCGGGCACGGCAAGCACATCGCGCGCCTGGTCAAGTGCATTGCGTGCGGTGATCAGGCTGCCGGATTTCGCGGCGGCTTCGACGACGACAACGGCCCGCGACAGCCCGCTAATGATCCGATTGCGCGCCGGAAAATGCCGCGCTTGCGGCTGCAACCCCATCGGCATTTCCGACAGCCGCAGCCCTTTTTTCCCAATGTCATGAGCGAGTTGCGTGTTTTCGACAGGGTAGATGACGTCGACGCCACCGGCCTGCACGGCGATGGTGCCGCCATCCAGCGCGCCGTGGTGCGCGGCGGTGTCGATCCCGCGGGCAAGGCCGGATACGACGATGTACCCTGCTTCTGTCAGCTCTTGGGCTAACCGTTTTGCCATGCGGGTGCCGAGCGAGGACGCATTGCGCGCACCGACAAGCGCGATCATGGGGCGCGACAGCAGGCTGGTCTGGCCCAGACACCACAGCATCGGCGGGGCGTCGGGGATTTCGCACAGGGTCTCGGGATAGTCGGCGCCACCCTGAATGATCAGGCGCGCACCGGCGGCGCGGCCTGCCTTCAGTTCGGCCATGACAACGCCGATCGGGCAGGTTTGATAATCGGACGCACCGGCAGATTTCGCGATTTCCGGCAGTGCGTTCAAGGCTTTGTCGGCGCTGCCGTATTCGTCCAGCAGGCGGCGATACGTCGCGATGCCAACCCGGCGGGAACGCAATAGGCGGAGACGGTTGACCGTATCCTCTTCCGTGGTGGGTAGGAGGGGGGGGTGAGTGGAAGATAGATGTTTGCCGACCATCCCGATGCTCCGCCATATTGCCCCATCAGGATTAGAGCGGCAGAGTTAATGAGGTGTGAATACAAGCCATATGGTGCCGCCAAAAACGCGGATAACAGGGTTAATGCGCTGAATTTAATGACTATTTTATAGAAATTGTGCGTAAGGAACCTGTGCAGGTCGCGTACGTACACCGACGGCACCATGCCCCGGTGAAGCCGGCGCACGGTGTTTTGGCGGAAATCGCATCCGAATCGGGTTTGGCGGGGTGTGCGCGGGTCAGGCCGCCGCACCACCCACGGTCAGGCTGCCGATCAGCAGGCTGGGTTGGCCGACGCCGACGGGCACCCATTGCCCCGCCTTGCCGCAGTTGCCCATCCCCGGATCGAGTTGCATGTCATTGCCGATGCCGCGGATTTGTTTCAGGGCGGTGGCACCATCGCCAATCAGGGTCGCCCCTTTGACCGGCGCGCCGACGATGCCGTTTTTGACGCGGTACGCCTCGGTGCAGGAAAACACGAATTTACCGTTGGTGATGTCAACCTGTCCGCCGCCGAACCCGACCGCGTAGATCCCATCCTTGAGATCCGCGACAAGGCTTTCGGGGGTCGCATCGCCCGCCAGCATATAGGTGTTGGTCATGCGGGGCATCGGCGTGTGGGCATAGCTTTCGCGGCGTCCGTTGCCGGTGGGGGCCACGCCCATCAGCCGCGCGCTTTGGCGGTCCTGCATGTAGCCGACCAGCACGCCATCTTCGATCAATACGTTCTTGGCGCTGGGCGTACCTTCGTCATCGACGGTGATGGACCCGCGCCGGTCGGGGATGGTGCCGTCGTCCAGAACGGTCACGCCTTTGGCGGCGATCTGCTGGCCCATCAGTCCGGCAAAGGCGCTGGACCCTTTGCGGTTAAAGTCACCTTCGAGCCCGTGACCGATGGCTTCGTGCAGCAAGATGCCGGGCCAGCCGGGGCCGAGGACGACGTCCATCACGCCCGCCGGTGCCGGTTCGGCGTCAAGGTTGACGAGCGCGATGCGCAGCGCCTCGCGGGCGACGCTTTCCCAACTGTCGCGGCCGATCAGGCCGATCAGGCCCGCGCGACCACCGCCACCGTCCATGCCGCTTTCGCGTTTGCCGTTGTCTTCGACGATCACACCGATGTTCAGGCGGGTCATTGGGCGGATGTCGGTGACCAGCGTGCCTTCGGGGCGCAGGATCAGCACCTCCTGATGCGATGCGGACAGGGTCGCCGTGACCTGGACGACGCGTGGATCAAGACCGCGTGCGTATGCGTCAATCTCGCGCAGGATGTCGATTTTTGCGGGGAATGTGGCCTGCAGCATCGGGTCGGCGTCGCTGTAAAGTTTGCGGTTCGTGCCGGCCGGGCCATCCGCCATGGTGCCGCCACCGGCGCCCACGGCAAGCCGGGTTGTGGCCACGGCACGGCGCAGCGCATGTTCGTCGATGGTCGTGGAATGGGCATAGCCAGCGGTCTCACCGCGGACCGCACGCAGGCCGAAGCCTTCGGCGGCGTTGAAACTGGCGGTCTTGATGTGGCCGTCATCAAAGGTGAGCGTTTCTGATTTGCGCCGTTCCAGAAAAAGTTCCCCGTCATCGGCACCCTGGGTCGCGTCGCGCAGCAAAGACAGCGCGGTATCGCGATCAAGATTGGTTTCAAACGGGCGAAAGGGATCAGCGGACATGAGGTTTTTCCTTTGGGCGGGGCGAATTATTGGCAAAAGCGTCTGTTTGCCGCAACAGCGGTTCTTGAGTTGTTCATCAGGATATGGGACATGGACGGTCAGATACAACGGGATTCCGTCAGGGACCCGCCGCAGACGCGCTCGAAGGCGCCACGATTGTTAGGGTAGAATATGCGACTGAAAACCTTTGCGACCTCACTCTGGGCCACGGCCGGCCTGATCATGGCTGGGTCATCTGTCATTGCGCAGGACGTGAACCAGACTCTGGAGATTGTCGGCCAGCCGCTGCCGAACGGCACCGGCTTTCAACCGGCAGCGACAGAGATTGCGCGCAATGTGTACTGGCTGGACGGAATGCTGTTGGTGATCATCACGGCGATTACGCTGTTTGTGACGGGCCTGCTGGCCTGGGTCGCTATCCGCTATAATCAAAAGAGGCAGCCGAACCCCGCGACATTCACGCATCATTCGCCACTGGAAATCGCATGGACCGTCGTGCCTGTCATCATCTTGGTGTTTATCGGTGCGTTTTCGCTGCCGGTGCTGTTCAACCAGCAAGAAATCCCCGAGGCTGACATCACGATCAAGGTCACCGGCTACCAGTGGTACTGGGGCTATGAGTATGTCGATGAAGGCGTGAGCTTTGAAAGCTTCCTGCTGGCGCGCGATGAACTGGAAGATTTCGGGTACAGCCAGAATCAATATCTGCTGGCGACCGATACGTCAGTTGTGGTGCCGGTTGGCGCGACCATCGTGATGCAGGTGACCGGCGCGGATGTGATCCATTCGTGGACGATCCCCGCGTTTGGCGTGAAGCAGGACGCGGTGCCGGGTCGGTTGGCGCAACTGTGGTTCGCCGCCGAGCGTGAGGGTATTTATTTCGGCCAGTGTTCGGAGCTGTGCGGAAAAGACCACGCCTATATGCCGATCACGGTCAAGGTCGTGAGCCAGGAAACCTACGATCAGTGGCTGGCCGAGGCCAAAGGCACGTCATAAAAAAGGAGGGTGGGTCAAGACCCACCTTACGACAGATCAACCCCGTAAGGTGGGTCTTGACCCACCCGCTCAGAAAGTCCGGCATGACCGATATCAGTCTGCAAGAAACCACCTACGAGGCCGGTATGGGCGATTATTTCGCCCTGCTTAAGCCGCGCGTGATGTCGCTGGTGGTGTTCACCGCGCTGGTCGGTCTTTTGGTGGCACCGGTTCCGGTACATCCGTTCATCGGCTTTGTCGCCATCCTGTGCATTGCCGTCGGCGCAGGTGCGTCGGGCGCGCTGAATATGTGGTGGGATGCCGATATCGACGCCAAGATGAAGCGCACAGCAGGGCGTCCGGTCCCGTCGGGACGTGTCGCCCCCGGTGAGGCGCTTGGCCTTGGTCTTTCTCTTTCCGGGTTCGCGATCGTCTTGTTGGCGCTGGCGACGAATTTTCTGGCCGCGTTCCTACTGGCCTTCACCATATTCTTTTATGCAGTGGTTTATTCGATGTGGCTCAAGCGGGCCACGCCGCAGAATATCGTGATCGGTGGGGCGGCCGGGGCCTTTCCTCCGATGATCGGGTGGGCGGTCGCCACCGGCGGTGTCAGCGTCGAAAGTGCGCTGATGTTCGCGCTTATCTTCATGTGGACCCCGCCGCATTTCTGGGCGCTAGCCCTGTTTGTGAAATCGGATTATGGCAACGCCGGTGTGCCGATGCTGACGGAAACACATGGGCGCGATGCCACCCGCAAGCATATCATCATCTACACTCTGTTGCTGGTGCCGGTGGCGCTTGGGCTTGGTCTGACGTCGATCGGCGGGCCTATTTATATGGCCGTCGCCGTCATCATGAACGCATGGTTTCTCAAAGGGGCCTATGATATCTGGCGTCGCGACGATGCCGCCTGTGCTGCGGACAAGCACGCGGTCGAGATTGGCGTGTTCAAGGTGTCGCTGTATTATCTTTTCCTGCACTTTGGCGCGCTTCTTGCAGAGGCTGCACTGCGTCCGTATGGCTTTGGGGGCTGGTGATGATCAAGGTCGAGCACGAAATTCATACCCGCAGGCGTGGCCGCAACATCGGCGTTGGCCTTTTGTTGCTGGGGTTCATCACCATTGTCTTCGGACTTACCGTGGTCAAGGTTCTGGAGCTTGGCAATGCGCGTCAGTTTGAAACCTTTGACCATGTGGCGCGGCCGCAGATCATCCCACAAGAGGGCACGCAATGAAACTGTTCCCACATCTGACCGGTCCCAATCGCACCGCCGCACAAACCGTCGTCGTCGTCGTGCTGATGGGGTCATTGGCCTGGGCTTCGGTGCCGTTTTATAACTGGTTTTGCCGGGTCACCGGATTTGGTGGGATCACCAACGTCGCCGAGGTTGGCAGCGATGTGATTCTGGACCAGACCATCAAGGTCCGCTTTGACGCATCACTGGAACGCGACATGCCGTGGACGTTCGTTCCGGCGCAACGCGAAATGGAATTGCGCATCGGCGAGACAGGGCTGGCGTTTTACGAGGCGCACAACCCGACCGATCAACCGATTGCCGGGCAGGCCGCCTATAACGTCACACCCTATGAGGCGGGCGCATTTTTCGACAAGATCGAATGTTTCTGCTTTACCGAGCAGGTGTTGCAGCCGGGCGAAACCGTGATGATGCCGGTCAGCTTTTTCGTGGACCCTGCCATCGTGAATGACCGCGAAGGCCAGTATGTGCACACGATCACGTTAAGCTATACGTTCTACCAGATTGATTTGCCGGATGCAGAAATGCAGGCGGCCCTCGACCCGACAACTTTGACATCGGCGCCACAAGGCGCCATAGAAACGAACTAACGACCAGCCGATAGGGACGCACCACATGGCGCATGCAAAGAACCACGACTACCACATCCTGCCACCATCCATTTGGCCGCTTCTTGGCGCGTTGGGCGGCTTTATCATGCTATTTGGCGCCGTGCTTTGGATGCCGAAACAGGGCGGCGGCCCCTATATGTTCCTCGTCGGCCTCGCGCTGGTGATCTACGTGATGTACGCATGGTGGGCCGATGTGATCGCCGAAAGCCGGGTCGGGGACCACACCCCTGTCGTGCGGATCGGTCTGCGCTATGGCTTTATCATGTTCATCATGTCCGAGGTCATGTTCTTTGCCGCCTGGTTCTGGTCATTCTTCAAACATGCCATGTACCCGATGGGCCCGCTAAGCCCGATTCAGGATGGCGTCTGGCCACCTGTGGGGATTGAAACATTCGATCCATGGCACCTGCCGCTGATCAACACGCTGATCTTGCTGTGTTCGGGTGCTGCGGCGACCTGGGCGCATCACGCGCTGGTCCATGAAAACAACCGCGAGGATGTGAAGTGGGGCCTGATCCTTGCCGTGGCTCTGGGCGCGCTGTTCACGGTGTTTCAGGTTTATGAATATAGCCATGCGGCGTTTGGCTTTGCCGGCAATATCTATGGCGCGAACTTCTTTATGGCGACGGGTTTCCACGGCTTCCATGTGTTCATCGGGACGATCTTTCTGCTGGTCTGTCTGATCCGGCTCCAGCGCGGCGACTTTACCCCCGAAAAGCATGTGGGTTTTGAGGCAGCCGCTTGGTACTGGCACTTTGTGGATGTGGTTTGGCTGTTCCTGTTTGCGGCTGTCTATGTTTGGGGCGGGTAAGTCGGGGTTAACCCCGACCTACCGGTCTGTCAGAAATACAAGCGCGCGGGGTGGCTCGCGCGTTTTTCATGTCAAAGGCATATGATGCTGCGTAAAATCATCTTTCCGCTTCTTCTGGGTGCCGTCGGTTCCGGTGCTCTGATCAGCCTTGGCATCTGGCAGGTCCAGCGTCTGGACTGGAAAGAGGATATTCTGGCAGGGATCGAAGCGCGATTGGCCGCGCCGCCGGTTCCCGTGCCACTGGCGGGCCGTGAAGAGGATGATGAATACAAACGTGTCACCCTTGCGGGCGCGCCCACCGGCGAAGAGCTTCACGTGTTGGTTTCCGGGACCACGGCGGGCACTGGTTATCGGGTCATTTCCAAGTTCTTGCTTGAAACCGGCGCTGTCATCATGGTTGATCTTGGGCTGTTGCCGCTGGACGCCAAAGATGCGGAACCCGTGACAGACTTCATGCAGATCAACGGCACGCTGTTGTGGCCGGACGATCAAAACAGTAACACACCTCCACCGGACCTTGAAAAGAACATTTGGTTTGCACGGGACGTTGACACGATGGCGCGGGTTCTGTCGACAAGACCCCTGATGGTGGTTGCCACAGACACGACCCCTGCCGACCCACGCCTGACGCCGTTGCCGGTTGAAGCCGTAGGCATCAAGAACGATCATCTTGAATATGCGATCACGTGGTTTTTGCTGGCCTTGGTTTGGGCCATTATGACCCTGTTTCTGCTTTCCCGCACCATCCGCCAAAAGGACGCCTGATATGCGCTATATTTCGACCCGTGGCACTGCGCCGGTTTTGACATTCGAAGAGGCGATGCTGACGGGGCTGGCGCGTGATGGTGGTCTTTACGTGCCCGAAACGGTGCCAACGCTGAGCCATGCAGAAATTGCGGCAATGGCGGGAAAATCATACGAAGAGGTGGCGTTTGACGTGATGCGCCCGTTCATTGGCGATACATTTACCGATGCAGAGTTTCGCGGCCTGATCGCCAAGGCCTATGCCGGTTTCGGACATGCCGCGCGCGCGCCGCTGGTGCAACTGGACGCCAATCATTTCCTGCTTGAGCTGTTCCACGGGCCGACGCTGGCGTTCAAGGATTTCGCGATGCAGCTGATCGGCCAGATGTTTCAGGCCGCTTTGTCGCGCTCGGGTGACCGGGTGACGATCGTGGGTGCCACGTCGGGCGATACCGGGTCGGCCGCGATCGAGGCGTTTCGGGGCTTGAAAGCGGTGGATGTGTTTATTCTGTACCCCCATGGCCGGGTGTCCGAAGTGCAGCGCCGCCAGATGACGACGCCGACCGAATCCAACGTGCATGCGCTGGCGGTCGATGGGGATTTTGATGATTGTCAGGCCGCCGTCAAAGACATGTTCAACGACTTTGCCTTTCGCGAAGAGGTGCGGTTGGCAGGCGTGAATTCGATCAACTGGGGGCGCGTGCTGGCGCAGGTCGTGTATTATTTCACCGCCGCGGTCAGCCTTGGCGCGCCGCATCGCAAGGTCAGCTTTACCGTGCCGACGGGCAATTTCGGTGACATCTTTGCAGGCTATATCGCCAAGCGGATGGGCCTGCCGATTGCAGAGCTGGTCGTGGCAACCAACCGCAATGACATTTTGCACCGCACGCTGGAAACCGGCGCCTATACCAAGCAGGGCGTGACGCCGACCATCAGCCCGTCGATGGACATTCAGGTCAGTTCGAATTTTGAGCGGGCGTTGTTTGACGCCTACGGGCGTGACGGCGCGATCGTCGCGGCGCAGATGGCGGATCTGGCGAAAGGTGGCTTTGCCATCAGCCAAGGTGCATATCAGATGTTGAAGGACACCTTCAAATCGGGTTGCGCGTCCGAAGAAGAGACCCATGCCGCGATCAAGACCTATTTGGTCCGGCACGGCGAATTGCTGTGCCCGCATACGGCGGTCGGTGTCCATGTGGCCGAGGCGCATTTGGGCACGACGCCCATGGTCACACTGGCCACCGCGCATCCGGCCAAGTTTCCTGACGCTGTCAAAGCGGCGTCCGGCGTTGCGGCACCTCTTCCCCCGCGCATGGCGGACCTGTATGACCGGCCAGAACGCGTCACCCGGGTTGCGGGTGATCTGGCCGCTTTGCAGGCGGTGATCAGGGAACGGATTACACATTGACGATTGAACTTCATACGCTGTCCAACGGGTTTCGGGTTGTCACCGAAAATATGCCCGGGCTGAAATCCACCAGTATCGGCATCTGGATTCAGGCCGGTGGGCGGCATGAAAGGATGGAGCAGAACGGCATCGCGCATTTCCTTGAACATATGGCGTTCAAGGGGACCAAGACCCGATCCGCCCTGCAAATCGCAGAAGCGATCGAGGATGTGGGCGGTTATATCAATGCCTATACCAGCCGCGAGACAACCGCCTATTACGCCCGCGTTCTGGAAGATGATGTGGCGCTGGGACTGGACGTCATCGCGGATATTTTGCTGAACCCGCTGTTTGACTCCGCCGAGATCGAGGTCGAGCGCGGGGTGATCTTGCAGGAAATCGGACAGGCTCTGGATACGCCCGACGATATTATTTTCGACTGGCTGCAAGAAGTGGCCTATCCTGATCAGCCGTTTGGGCGCACGATTTTGGGTCCAAACGAGCGGGTCAGCGCGTTTTCGCGCGAGGACCTGCAGGGGTTTGTCGGCGAACATTACGGCCCCGGCCAGATGATCCTTGCGGCGGCTGGTGCGGTTGATCACGACGTGATTGTCCGTCAGGCCGAGGCGCTGTTTGGTCATTTGTCACCGATCATGCGGCCACCTGAATTGCTGCAACCCGCGATCTTTCGCGGCGGTGAGCGGCGCGAGACCAAGGCGCTGGAGCAGGTGCATTTCGCGCTGGCGTTCGAGGGACCGCGCTATGATGATCCGGCGATGTATACCGCGCAGGTCTATATCAGCGCGATGGGCGGTGGCATGTCGTCGCGCCTGTTTCAGGAAGTGCGCGAAAAACGCGGGCTGTGCTATACGGTGTTTGCCCAAGCCGCACCTTATGATGACACCGGCATCACGACGATTTACGCAGGCACCAGCGCAGAGCAGATTACAGAGCTGGCCAATCTGACCATCGACGAGATCAAGCGCGCCGCCGATGATATGAGCGCGCCCGAAGTTGCGCGCGCACGCGCCCAGATGAAAGCGAGCCTGCTGATGGGTCTGGAGGGTCCGTCGGACCGGGCCGAATGGCTGGCACGTCGTTTGGCGATCTGGGGACGCATCCCCGCCATTGACGAGACGATTGCGCAGATTGACGCGGTCACGGCGGGTGATGTCAAAGCTTTTGCAACACAGATGGCGGAACAGGCGGGCACGGCCATGGCGCTTTATGGCCCCGCCGATGCCGCGCCGACGTTGGAGGCGCTGAAAGCGCGGCTTGTCGCCTGATGCTGGGGGTCAAGCGCAAGGTCCGAGTTGAGACCGAACGACTGACCCTGCGCCCACCGATGCATGGGGATTTCCGCGCCTGGACCGCGCTGCGCCAAGCCAGCGCGGAATTTCTCATACCCTGGGAGCCGACCTGGGCTGCGGACCATTTGTCGCGCAAGGCCTTTACCAACCGGGTATATTGGGCTCAGCGGTCCATTGCCAATGGCACGGCGATGCCGCTGTTTTTGGTGCGCCGCGCCGATGACATGCTGCTGGGCGCGATCACATTGGACAATATCCGGCGCGGTCCGGCGCAGGCGGGCACCACCGGGTATTGGATCGGGGCGCCCTTTGCGCGGCAAGGCTACATGCGCGAAGCGATTGCCGCAGTGGTGCATCATGCGTTTACGACGTTGGATATCAGCCGGATCGAGGCCGGATGCCTGCCCGAAAATGCCCCGTCACGGCGGCTACTGGAACAATGCGGCTACAAGTATGAAGGTGTCGCGCAAAGTTATCTGCAGATCAATGGGCGGTGGCGGAACCACGTGCTTTACGCCAATCTGCGCCATGATCGCCGCGGTAAGACGGATATCGGGTAGAGCTTTGTTCTGGCTGGCCTTTGACCGTTGCCGGGCCATATATCCCATTGACCCAAGAGGAACGTGATCATGCTGAACCCTGTGACACCCGCCTTTGAAGCGACGCTACGGGCGCTTTTGCCGGATGCGGCGTTCAAGGCCGACAGCGCCGGTTATTTGACTGAACCGCGCGGCCGTTGGGCCGGTCACGGGTTTGTCGTGGCGCCTGCCAGCACCGAGGAAGTGGCGGTCGTGGTCAAGGCCTGTGCGGGTGCCCGTGTTGCCGTGGTGCCCTATGGCGGGGGGACGGGTCTGGTCGGGGGGCAGTTGATGCCGGATGGCCCTAGGCCGGTGATATTGTCGCTGGAACGCATGAACCGGGTGCGCGCGGTCTATCCGCTGGAAAATGTGATGGTCTGCGATGCGGGTGTGATTTTGGCCGATGTCCAAAAGGCAGCCATGGATGTGGGGCGGCTGTTTCCGCTATCGCTGGCCTCTGAAGGGTCGGCGCGGATTGGCGGGCTTTTGGCGACCAACGCGGGGGGTGTCAATGTCTTGCGCTATGGCAATGCCCGCGCCCAATGTCTGGGGCTTGAGGTGGTGCGGCCCGACGGCGCGATCTGGCATGGGCTGACGCGCCTGCGCAAAGACAACACGGGCTATGATCTGCGCAATCTGATGATTGGCGCGGAAGGCACGTTGGGGGTGATCACGGCCGCCGCGTTGAAACTGGCGCCGCGTCCGGCGGGTGTGGGCGCGGCGTTGATGGCGGTGCCATCGCCAGCGGCCGCGCTGGAGTTGCTGGCGCTGGCCCGAGAACGGATTGGTGACGGCGTGTCGGCGTTTGAATTGATGCACAGGCAGGGCTTTGATTTTCTGGCCGAGGTGGGGCCAGAGGTGAAGCAGCCCTTTGAGGTGGTGCCGGAATGGTGCGTCTTGATTGACGTGGGGTTGCCAGCGGGATTGGCACCTGATGCGGCGCTGGAAGATTTGTTTGCGGCGGCTTTTGAAAACGGTTTGGTCACGGACGGCGTTATTGCCCAAAGTCACGCGCAGCGGCAGGCGTTCTGGCGCATCCGCGAGAGTATCCCCGAGGCGAACCGGCGTATTGGTTCGGTCAGTTCGCATGATATTTCGGTGCCGCTCAGCGCTGTGCCCGACTTTGTCACGCAGGGGCAGCGGGCAGTTGCCCAGATCGGCGCCTTTCGCATCAACTGCTTTGGGCATCTGGGGGATGGGAATTTGCACTATAACATCTTCCCCGCGTCGGGCCGCAGTCGCGCTGACTACGAAACACAGCGGCCACTGATCAAGACAGCCCTGCATGATCTGGTCGCGTCCATGGGGGGATCGGTCAGCGCAGAGCATGGTATCGGGCGTCTGAAGGTCGATGACTTGGAGCGTTATGCCGATCCTGCGAAGCTTGCCATGTTGCGGGCAATCAAGACAGCACTTGATCCGCTCGGTATTATGAACCCGGGTGCGGTGCTGCGCCAGGCCTGACCAAAATGAGCGCCTGCTGCGCATGACATTCATTTGCGGCATTGCAGCTTTGCGGGCCGGCGGAGCCTCCGGCGGGAGTACTTGCCCGACATAAGAAATTGTTAACCAAAGTCTGTCAAGCTTGTCGCGCGGTACAGGCTGGAGAGCCGATGACCGCGACATGAGAAGTCACCCAATGTCGAACCCCAGAAACGGGTTGGTCTGGACCGGACAGCGGCATTGGGTGCAACTTTGTGTTTCTTATGTCGTCAAAATACTCTCCCCGAAGGGTCAGGTGCCCGCAAAAGCGCAGAGTGTGTGGACATTCATGCCTAGGCTTTCCAGCTTTTTGCGCCCGCCAAGATCGGGCAGGTCGATGACGAACGCGCAACCGATGACTTCGGCACCCAGCCGTTCGATCAGTTTGATACCGGCTTCGGCGGTACCGCCCGTTGCCAGCAGGTCATCGACAAGCAGAACCTTTTCGCCGGCTTGCAGGGCGTCGTCGTGCAATTCCAATATGGCTTCGCCGTATTCCAGCTTGTAGTCTTGTTCGATGGTCTTGCCGGGAAGCTTGCCCTTTTTACGGATCGGGACAAAGCCGACCGAGAGCTGGTGGGCGATGGCACCGCCCAGAATAAAGCCGCGCGCTTCGAGCCCGATGACTTTGTCGATAGGCTGGCCGGCGTAGGGGTGCAAAAGCTGATCAATGGCGATTCGAAAGCCACGGACATCGCTGAACAGGGTCGTCACGTCGCGAAACATGATCCCTTTGTGCGGGAAGTCGGGGATCGTGCGGATGTAGTCTTGGACAGTTTTCATGTTCGGCTTTCTGACAATTAAAGAACGCGGCCAGCGATGGCGTCGAGTTTTCGGGTAAGCACAGGGTCGCGTTTGTCTGGGGCCGTCATGATTGCGTGTTCCAAGGCCCGGTCACACCCATGCGGGCAGGGCGCGCGATCTGCCCCGAGCAGCGCCGGCAATCGCGCGATCAAGTCACGGGCTTTGGTGCCATTGCCGTGCAGGGTCGCGATGATGTCGCTGATGTCAACGGCCCCGTGGTCAGGGTGCCAACTGTCGTAATCGGTGATCATGGCGACTGAGGCATAGCAAATCTCGGCCTCGCGGGCGAGTTTTGCCTCGGGCATGTTGGTCATGCCGATCACGTCGCAACCCCACGCGCGGTACAGTTTGCTTTCGGCCACGGATGAAAACTGCGGGCCTTCCATGGCAAGGTACGTGCCGCCACGGTGGATCGTGATCCCGGCATCGCGCCCGGCTTTTTCGCACGCGTCGGACACACGGTCGCAGGTCGGGTGTGCCACACTGACATGGGCCACGCAGCCGGTCCCGAAGTATGATTTTTCGCGCGCGAATGTCCGGTCGATGAACTGGTCCACAAGGACGAAATCGCCCGGCGCGCGATCTTCGCGGAACGATCCGCAGGCGCTGAGGCTGATGATATCGGTCACGCCCAGCCGTTTGAGGGCGTCGATATTGGCGCGATATGGCACAGTGGATGGCGCATGGACGTGCCCGCGTCCGTGGCGCGGCAAAAAGGCCATCGCCACACCATTCAGTGTCCCCGTCAGGATCGCGTCAGAGGGGGTGCCCCAGGGGCTGTCCGGGGTCACCCATGCGGCGTCCTGCAACCCGTCCATGTCATAGATACCGGAGCCGCCGATTATTCCGATTTTTGTTTGCATGGCACACCTGTTGTTCACCAATTTGCGGCAACATTGGCGTGTAATGAACGGAATGTGAAGCCTTCGGTACGGGCCGCTGCGGCAACATCGGTTGGCGGGGCTGATCACCGCGCTTTTCGGGGGGCGTCCGGGGATGATTTCCGGGGCGGCGGGCGCATTGGCGGTCGTGATGGTCAGCCTTGTTGCCGTACATGGGGTCGAATACCTGTTCGCAACGGTCGTCCTGATGGGGCTGATGCAGACCGTGGTGGGCGTGATGCGCTGGGGCAAGTTCATTCGGCTGGTGCCGCATCCGGTGATGCTTGGGTTTGTGAACGGTCTGGCGATCGTGATCTTTCTGGCGCAGCTTGGGCAGTTTCAGGTGCCGGGATCGGCGCAAAGTGCCGGGCATGGCATGGCGAACGGGCAATGGCTGTCGGGGGGGCCGCTTGCATTGATGCTGGGGCTGGTCGCGCTGACCATGGCGATTATCTGGGTCATGCCGCGGATTACGTCGGTGGTGCCGGCACCTTTGGCGGGTATCGGGATTGTTGCGGCAATTGCGATTGGTTTTGGGTTGGATGTGCCATTGGTCGGTGACCTTGCCAGTATTGAGGGCGGGTTGCCGGCGTTCCATGTCCCGCTTGTTCCGCTGACCTGGGAGACGTTTGAAATTATTCTGCCCTATGCGTTTATTCTTGCTGCGATTGGCCTGATCGAGAGCCTGTTGACCGTGAACCTCGTGGGCGAGATGACCGGTAAGCGTGGCGGGGCCAGTCAGGAATGTATCGCGCAGGGTGCTGCCAATACCGTGACCGGGTTCTTTGGTGGCATGGGCGGGTGCGCGATGATCGGCCAGTCGATGATCAACGTCAAATCGGGCGGTCGCACCCGGATTGCGGGCGTTGCAGCGTCGTTGTTCTTGTTGGCGTTTATTCTGTTTGCCCGCAGTTTGATCGAGCAGATCCCGCTGGCCGCATTGGTCGGTGTGATGTTCATGGTCGTGATCGGCACGTTCGCGTGGAATTCACTGACGATCCTGCGCAAGGTGCCACGGACCGATGCGTTCGTGACCATTTTGGTGACGATTGTGACCGTTGCCACCGACCTTGCGACGGCGGTGGTCGTGGGGGTGATCGTATCGGCGCTGGCCTATGCGTGGAACAATGCGACCCGTATTCATGCAAGGACGTATCAGACGCCCGAGGGGGCGAAGGTCTATCAAATTCAGGGACCTTTGTTCTTTGGCTCTGCGGATGGATTTTCAGAGCTGTTTCAGATAGAGGCGGTGGCGCTGAAGTATGAAGAGACAGGCAAGCGTATTCAGCTGCGCCATCTGAGCCATGACTGTCATCAGCTTTTGGCCAAGGCCGGACATCTGATGGTCGATAGCGACGATGATCCCGATTACGCGCTGGCCGTTGATTCTGGTGTAAAGACGGGCATTATCGGCGGCCACTAGGCCGTTGTGTCAGCCGTGGAACTGCTGTAGAATGGTAGCGTCACACGCAGGGTTCACTGCGGACATTACCCAAAGTTTTCATGCAATGTTTCTGATGCGTTTTGCCGCCTACGAGCAGCAAATGAAGTGGACCGCGGTGGTGCTGGGTGTTGCCAGTACGATTTGCGTGGTTCAGGGTTGGCAACTGGGCGCAATGATGTTGAGCCTGCCGTTTTGCATCATCTGGATGTATTGCGGATGGCTGCGCCGCGAGCCGCAATTGAAATACATCAACATGCTGTTTGCCGTGCTTTATGTGTACGGAATAGCGCGGTATTTTGTCGTCGCGGGCTAGGTTTCGCCGGGCCGGTTGAGGCTGAACACCTCGCGGATGACTGAATAATCGTGATAGCCAAGACGGGTGAGCGGGTTGAATGTGGTGACGTCGAATTTGCCGTCAACAAGGCAATCATCGCGCAGATGCACGCCAGTGACTTCGCCGAAGACCGCGAAATTCGCCTCGCCGGGCAGTTGCAGTATCTGGGTCAGTTTGCATTCCAGCGTCGCCGGGGAATTGGCCACACGCGGGCAGGAGATGGTTTCACATTCTGCCTTTTCGATCCCGGCAAGGGTGAATTCATCGGTTTCGCGATCCCACGGACCCGAGGTTTGGTTCATCGCATCGCGCATGGCGTAGGCGACGACGTTCACTGCAAAAACGCCGGTGTCACGGATGTTGGCGACCGAATCCTTGGTATTGTCGCGGTCGGGTTTCGCGCTGGTCGAGGCGAACATGACCTGCGGCGGCACATAGGCCACGGCGTTAAAGAATGAATAGGGCGCCAGATTGTCGTGTCCATCGCTGCCGCGGGTCGCGATCCAGCCGATGGGACGTGGGGAAATCACCGCATTGAAGGGATTATGTGGCAGGCCGTGGCCGTTTTTGGGCTCGTAGAACATGATGCTCTCTTTTCGTCAGGTTTCCCAAGGGGTAACGTGCATAAACGCCCTTGGCCAGATGAAAGACATATGCAGAGACTATCGGTTCAGCTGACCCCGGAAACCCCCGATGACTGGTGGGAGGTCGAGGCTCTTTATGATTTGTGCTTTGCGCCGGGGCGCACGGCGTTGTCATCGTATCGGCTGCGCGACGGGGTGGCGCCGGTGGCCGATCTGTGTTGGACCGCGCGCGACCCCGATGGCGTTTTGGCTGGCGTGGTCCGGTGTTGGTCGGTGCATGTGGGGGATGCGGTCGCGGTTCTGCTGGGGCCGGTCGCGGTGCATCCGACCCGTCAGGGCGAGGGGGTTGCCGCGCTGTTGATGCACAAGGCGATTGACACGGCATATTACGCGGGCTGGTCCCGGATGCTGTTGGTGGGGGATTTGCCGTATTATCGCCGCTTTGGCTTTGATCGGTTGCCCGGTGTCGTGATGCCGCCGCCCACGAACCCTGACCGGGTGCTGGGCTTGCCGCTCAAGGATAATGCGTGGGATCGTGTCCGGGGTGTGGTGCGCAAGGCGGATGATTGTATTTCTATCGCGTGACCCCCATCTTGATCCCATGAGCGATCCAGACATTGTGATGAAAGAGATCAACCCCATCAATCCGCCAGCCCCGCTGACCGACGAAGCGCGCGCGCAGATTGCGGCGATTGCGGCCCGGCAGCGCAAGGCGAACGGCACGTTGATGAGGGCGATCACCTTTGTTGGTGCGCAGGTCGAAGATGGGCTGAAGCTGCTGCCCAAGTCCGTGCGGGCACAGATGGATGACGTGGCCCGCAGTGCCTTGCGGCAGAGTTACGAACTGGCCAGTAAATCGCGTGGCGGTATCGGCGAAAAGATCGGGTCCGACGGGCTGCACAAGGTGATCGGCACCTTGTCGGGGGCGTTGGGTGGGCTTGGTGGTTTGCCGACCGCGATTGCCGAACTGCCGGTCACAACCACGGTTATTTTCCGCGCAGTGCATCATGTCGCGGTCGGATACGGCGAAGATCCGACGTCGGAGGAGACGCGGATGGCCTGCCTTGCGGTCTTTGGTGCCGGTGGACCGGGCGCGGATGATGACGGGGTGGATACGTCGTTTATCGGAGCAAGGTTGAGCCTTTCCGGCGCTGCTGTGAATGGGCTGATCCGAAAGATCGCGCCGCGCTTTGCGGCTGTGCTGTCGCAAAAGCTGGCGGCGCAGACGGTGCCTATTTTGGGGGCGGTCGCGGGGGCGGGTACGAATTATGCCTTTGTGAATTACTATGTCACGATCGCGCATGTGCATTTCGGGTTGCGCCAAATCGCCCGCGCCCATGGCGAAACCGCCGTCACGGACGAATTTCACCGGGTTTTGGTGTCGGTTGGCCGCGCCTAGACCTGATAGACCAGCCAATCGGCCACGGCGCGGCGCACGGATTGGTCACCCTTTGCGATGGCGTCGTCCATCACCGTCTTGACTTCGTTCAGGTCAACCCGCCGTAGTAGATGTTTGACGGGTCCAACCGAGGCCGGACACATCGAGAGGGTCCGCAGGCCCAAGGCGGCAAAGCACAGTGCCTCGACCGGGCGGCCCGCGTCTTCGCCGCAGAACGAGAGCGGGGTGCCAGTCGCATTGCAGCGCGCGATGACCTGTTCAAGGAACGACAAAAAGCTGATGTCGAGCGTGTCGTAGCGTTTGCGCACGCGTTCGTTCTCGCGGTCGGCGGCAAAAAAGAACTGTTTGAGATCATTGCCGCCAATCGAAATGAAATCGACCTCTTCAAAGAACGCATCCGGCGCAAAGGCCAGCGACGGTGTTTCCAGCATGGCCCCGATTTCAAGCTTGGAAGGCAGCGCGTGGCCCAGTTTGGTTTCGCGGTCAATGGCTTTGCCCATTTCCGCTTTGGCGGCGCGGAATTCGTTTATCTGCGTGATAAAGGGGAACATCACCGTCAGCGGCCCGCCATTGGCGGCCCGCAAAAGCGCCTGCAACTGCATCCGCAGCACGCCGGGTTTGTCCAACCCGACCCGGATCGCCCGCCAGCCCATCGCCGGGTTGGGTTCATCGTTGGGTTTCATGTAGGGCAGGACCTTGTCCGACCCGATGTCGAGGGTGCGAAAGGCAACGCGTTTGCCGTCAGCCGCAGTCAGGACCCGCGAATAAAGCGCCGAGAGTTCGCCGCGTCGCGGCATTTGATTGCGGATCAAAAACTGCAGTTCGGTGCGGAACAGGCCGACACCTTCGGCGCCGGAGCCGTGAAGTGACGGGAGATCGGCCATGAGCCCGGCGTTCATCTGAAGCGAGATCACCGTGCCGCATTTGGCCTGTGCGGGCTGGTCGCGGATCGAGGCATAGCGTTCTTGGGCACGCGTCTGCATGGCGATCTTGTCTTGAAAGGCGGCATGCACGGTATCGTCGGGGCGCAGATGCGCGATGCCCTGTTCCCCGTCGATCAAGATGGTGTCGCCGTTCAGCGCCTCGCGGGTGATCCCTTTGGCGTTAATCACAAGCGGGATCGCCCACGCGCGGGCCACGATGGTTGCGTGGCTGCCAACCGAGCCTTCTTCGAGGACGATCCCTTTGAGCCTTTTGCCGTATTCCAACAACTCTCCGGGGCCGATGTTGCGGGCGACGAGGATCGGGTTGTCGGGCATGTCGGCGCGCGCTGCGGCACCTTGGCCAGTCAGGATGCGCAACAGGCGGTTGGACAGGTCATCAAGGTCGTGCAGGCGTTCGCGCAGGTATGGGTCGGCCGATTTGGACAGACGTGAGCGGGCCAGCGACTGTTCCTTTTCGACGGCCGCTTCGGCGGACAGGCCGTTGGCCACGTCGGCCTGCATGCGTTTGATCCAACTGCTGGAATTGGCGAACATGCGATACGCCTCGAGGACCTGAATTTGGTCGGCATCGACAGAGCGGGCACCGGACAGCATGCTGTCAACGGAGCTGCGCAGGGTTTCGACCGCGTCGCGCAGGCGGGCCAGTTCGGTATCGGGATCATCCGAGATCGGGTTGGTCACCACGACGCGTGGTTCATGCAGGAAAACCTGCCCTTCGCTGACGCCTTCCTGCGCGACCGAGCCGCGAAACAGCACCGGCTGCTGGTGGTGCGCAGACAGCGCGGCCCCTTCGCCGACAAAGGCGCCCAGTTCGGTCATTTCGGCAATGACCATCGCGACGATTTCGAGCGCATATACCTCGTCCGGGGTGAATTGCCGCGCGGCCTTTGATTGCACGACCAGCACGCCAAGCGCATCGCCCAACCGCTGGATCGGAATACCGCAGAAGGACGAATAGCGTTCCTCGCCGGTTTCGGGCATATAGCGGAACCCTTTGGCGGCCGGTGCATCGGCCGTGTTCACCACGGTCCGGGTGCGGGCGGTCAAACCGACCAGACCTTCGCCAAGACGCATCCGGGTCTGGTGGACGGCTTCGGCTTGCAGGCCTTGGGTCGCGCAAAGCTCGAGGGTTTCGGGGTCGCGGAACAGGTAGATCGAGCACACCTCGGTCTCCATCGAATCCGCGATCAGCTTGACCACCTCGTCCAGCCGCGCCTGACCTTCGTTATCAGATGCAAGGGCTTCGCGAAGCCGACCAAGCAGCTTGCGGCTTTCTGTTTCCGTCCGATCAGGCATAGGTTTCCTTAATGCATGCTGATCGCTGTGCCGATCAGCCCGCTTTTTCCAATTCGAAGGCATCATGCAGGGCTTGCACGGCAAGTTCCATGTATTTTCGATCAATCAGCACGGAAATTTTTATCTCTGAGGTTGTAATGACTTTGATGTTCACACCTTCGTTCGACAGGACTTTGAACATTTTGGCGGCAACGCCGGTGTGACTGCGCATGCCGATCCCCACGACGGATACTTTGGCGACCCCGTCATCGGTGACAAGATCGTGGAAATTGATCGTGCCGGACGCTTTGGCGTCTTCCATGGATTTGGCGGCCCGCAGCACCTGATCGGTGGGGCACGAGAAGGTCATATCGGTGCGCCCTTCTTCGGATATGTTCTGCACGATCATATCGACGTTGACGCCCGCGTCTGACAGCGGCCCAAAGATCGCGGCGGCGATGCCGGGGCGGTCGGCGACCGAGATCAGGGTCATTTTCGCCTCATCGCGGGAATAGGCGACACCGGCAACGACGTTGGATTCCATAATTTCCTCCTCATCGCAGACCAGGGTGCCTGCGGTGTCTGATGGTTCTTCGAATGATGACAGCACCCGCAGCCGCACCTTGTAGCGCATGGCGAGTTCGACAGAGCGGGTTTGCAGGACTTTAGCCCCAAGAGACGCCAGTTCCAACATTTCCTCAAACGCGATCTTGTCGAGTTTGCGGGCCTTTTTGGTGATGCGGGGGTCCGTGGTATAGACGCCGTCGACATCGGTATAAATATCGCACCGCTCGGCCCCGAAGGCGGCGGCAAAGGCGACGGCAGTCGTGTCAGAGCCGCCACGGCCAAGCGTGGTCGTACGCCCTTCGGGGCTGATGCCCTGAAAGCCGGCAACAACGGCGACGCGCATGCCTTCGCCAAATTTTGCGTTGATGTTGTCGGTGGGAATCTCTTCGATACGGGCGTTGGAATGGGCGGATGTGGTGATGACGGGCACTTGCCAGCCCTGCCAGCTGCGCGCGGGGATTTCCATTTCCTGCAGCCGCAGCGCCATCAAACCGGCGGTGACATTTTCGCCCGACGACACGATCGCATCATATTCGCGCGCATCATAAAGCGGCGAGGTTTCATTGACCCAGCCGACTAATTCGTTGGTTTTGCCCGACATCGCCGACACGATCACGATCACGTCGTAGCCATTGGCGACCTCGAACGCGACGCGTTTGGCCGCGCGTGCGATCCGGTCAAGATTGGCAACAGAAGTGCCACCAAATTTCATCACAAGCGTCGGCATGGGCATTCCTTGGCAGTTCGAGGTCGTTTGATCCGCATTCCCTTTAATGACAGGGACCCTGAAGAGCAATCATTTAGTAGGGGTGTATTTGCCCGTCCCATGTTTCGAAACAACCCGTTGTTGCGGGGCTCAGGGCGGCAAACCGTGCGATCAGGCCGGTGGCGCTTGCGTCCGTGTCGATGGCTGCCGCGCTGCCGCCCATGTCGGTGCGCACCCAGCCGGGGTGATAGATGCCGACGCTGATCCCTTCGGGGGCCAGATCGGCAGCCAGATTGCGCCCGAGGTTCAGTGCGGCGGCTTTGCTGGCCCGGTAGATATAGCTGCCACCGGGCGCGCGCGTGTCCGACGCCATTTGCGATGAGATGATGGCGATCTTGCCTGCTCTGGCCCGGCGCAGATGCGGCAACAGGGTCTGGATCGTCAGAAAGACGCCGGTCACGTTCGTGGCAAAGCCGCTGGTCCACATATCGGCGGTGTAGCCATCGTCAAGCGACTGGCCTTTGTCGGGATAGATGCCCGCGTTGCAGATCAGCAGGTCAACCGCCGTTTCGCCAAAGGCGCAGGCCAGTGACGCATGGGACGCAGGGTCGGTCACGTCAAGCTGGCGCATTGGCCCTGCATCTGGTTGGCGGTGGGTGCCAATGACGGTGTCGCCCTGCGCGATATAGCCATCAAACAGGGCTTTGCCGATGCCACGGTTTGCACCGGTGATCACGATGGTCATAGCGGGTCCTTTGGTTAGTGGCTTTTCTTGCGTGGAATGAACGGCAGCGGCATGACGGGAATACCGTCATCGACCAGCTTGCGCGCCTCTTGCAGGTTTGCCTCGCCGTAGATTGGCCGTTCGGGTTTGGTGCCGTCATGCATTGCGCGCGCTTCTTTGGCAAAGCTGGCACCGACGTAATCAGAGTTTGTCTCGACGGTTTCGCGCAGTTTGGCCAACGCCGCTTCGGTGGCGCGCGGCGCTGTGATGTCAGATGTCGTGCTGACCGCCGGGGCCATAATGGATTTTGAGATGGTCGTTGACCCGCAGGTCGTGCAAGCCAGCATCCGTGCCGCGGCCAGCTTGTCAAAGGCTTCGCCGGACTGGAACCAGCTTTCGAACCCGTGGTCGTGGTCGCATTTGAGATGGAACCGGATCATGTGCACCTGTAGCGTTTGCGGTTGTGCATTAGATAGGCTTTTTCGCGGGCGCCGCAATGCCCGCATTGGTCGCATCGGTCGCAACGGGATGCGGTTGGAACATTGCCACGATACGCTGCAGGTCCGGTTCAGAGAGCTGTTTGGCCGCCTTGCGCTGGCCAAACCATTTGCGGCGGCGCTGGCCCTTTTCGGGCCAAATCTTGTGTGTCTTTGTGACATGCAGCGGATAGACCATCGTGACGATCGGCGCCTCGCCGGCGGGCAGCGGTTTGGTATAGGTGTAGACGCCAAGGCAGGTGTCAGAGGCATCGCCTGTCACGCCCGCCTCTTCGAAGGCTTCGGTTGCGGCGGCAGAGGCGGGTGTCTGTTTGTGCATCGGCCAGCCTTTTGGCAGAATCCACCGGCCGCGGGTGCGGCTGGTAATCAGGCAGATCTGCACCTTGCCGTCTTTGATCCGCCAGCACAGGGCCGCAAATTGCGCCCGCACATCGGTTTTGTCCCCGGCGCGGATTTTCAGCGGTAATTGGTGTGCAGATAATTTCGCCATGGTGCCGATCTGAATTTGGGTTACATCCGCGATATGACACCAGTTATTCACGCAGCGGGCACGCCCACAACCCCCTTGCCGCGATTTATCGGCTCGGAGATTTATCGCCATTCCAGTTACGGCGCCTGGCACCCGCTGCGTGTGCCGCGTGTGTCGACGGTCATGGACCTGACCCGTGCGATGGGGTGGTTGCCAGCGGCCCAGTTTATCACCAGCCCACGGGCCAAGCCTGCGGCGTTGATGGGGTTTCACACGCCCGCATATATCGCGGCCTTGCAGGCAACCGAGGCGGCGCAGGCTGTCACCGACGATGTGCGCGACCGGCATGGGTTGGGCACACCGTCAAATCCGGTGTTTGCGCAGATGTATCGTCGCCCGGCCACATCGGCGGGTGCATCGCTGTTGGCAGGTGAATTACTGGCGCGTGGCGGTGTTATCTATGCTCCTGCCGGGGGGACGCATCACGGGATGCCCGACCGCGCAAACGGGTTTTGCTATCTGAATGATCCGGTGCTGGGCATTCAGTCGTTGCGCCGCAGTGGCGCGGCCCGGATCGCATATGTTGACATTGATGCACATCATCCCGACGGGGTCGTGCATGCCTTTGCCGATGATCCCGATACGTTGCTGGTATCGGTCCACGAGCAGAACCGCTGGCCCCGGACCGGCGCGCTGACTGATCGCGGTGCGGGGCAGGTGTTCAATCTGCCGGTGCCTGCGGGCCTGCATGACGATGATATGGCGCTGATCCGTGACCGCGTGATCCTGCCGCTGGTGGCCGGGTTTCGGCCTGATGCCATCGTGCTGCAATGCGGGGCGGACGCGGTGACAGAGGACCCGCAATCGCGGCTTGCCCTGTCAAATAATGCCCATTGGGCGATTGTGGCGGCGCTGCGTCCGCTTGCGCTGCGTTATCTGGTGCTGGGTGGGGGTGGGTATAACCCGTGGTCGGTGGGCCGTTTGTGGGCGGGTGTTTGGGCGACGCTGGTGGGTGCCGAGGTGCCCGATGTGCTGCCGCAAGCGGCACAGGACGTTTTGGCGGCATTGCATTGGGCGGGACCGCAGCGGGTGCATCTGCCGCAGCCGCATTGGATCACGACCCTGCGCGATGCGCCGCGCCACGGCCCGATTGACCCCGATGTGCGACAACGCGCCGATGCGCTGGCGGCCCGCATAAAGGCGTGGGTCTGACCCTTGCCATGGCCCCGCAACCGCCGGATAGTCGCGCCATGTTGATCCGCGCGTTTTCCCTTGCTGTTTGCTGTCTTGTCTCTGGCCCCGCCCGGGCCGAGGTCGTCGTTTTTGCGGCTGCCAGCCTGAAAGAGCCGCTGGATGCGCTGGCGGTGGAATTTGGCGATGTCGTGGTCAGCTATGGCGGCAGCGGGACGATGGCCCGGCAGGTCGCGCTGGGCGCGCCGGCTGATCTGGTGGTTTTGGCCAACGTCGATTGGATGAACGTGCTGGTGGATGGCGGGCATGTCCGGCCTGACAGCATCGGGGATGTGGCCAGCAATGATCTGGTGATGATTGGCGCGGCGAATATGGCGGATGTCGTATTGGACATCGCCGGCATTGGCGCCGCTTTGGGCGATGGGCGCATCGCGGCTGGCCTGACCGAGGCCGTGCCTGCGGGGATTTATGCCAAGCAGGCGCTGATATCGCTGGGCCTTTGGGAGGATATGGCGGATCGTTTGGCCGAGGTGGACAATGTCCGTGCGGCGCTGGCGCTGGTGGCGCGCGGGCAGGCGCCATTGGGGATCGTCTATGCCACTGACGCGCGGGTCAGCGACGGCGTGCGTGTCGTGGCGACATTTCCCGGCGGCAGCCATCAGCCGATCCGCTATGTCGCGGCCCTGACACGCGGTGCGGTGCCCGAGGCGGCGGCGTTTCTGGCGTTCCTGCATGGGCCTGCTGGCCGTGCGGCCTTTGCGGGGGCCGGGTTTTTGCCGCCGGTGGACAGTGTCGAATGACGGATATGTTCGGACCGGCGGAATGGGCGGCGATCTGGCTGTCGCTGCGGGTGGCGCTGGTGGCGATGCTGGGCGCGCTGCCGCTTGCCGTTTGGGTGGCCTTTGTGCTGGCGCGCAAGGTGTTTCCGGGCCGGCAGTTGTTGAATGGCTTGGTGCATTTGCCGTTGGTGTTGCCGCCGGTGGTGACGGGCTATCTGTTGTTGGTTGTCTTTGGCCGCCAAGGGCCGGTCGGGGCGCTGCTCTATGATATATTTGGCATTACTTTGGCGTTCCGCTGGACCGGTGCCGCGCTGGCGGCGGCGATTATGGCGTTTCCGCTGATGGTGCGTGCGATCCGGCTGGCGATCGAGGCCGTCGATCCCGGACTGGAGGATGCCGCCGCGACGCTGGGTGCGTCAAAACGCCGGATTTTCGCGACCGTTACCCTGCCGTTGATCCTGCCGGGGGTATTGGCGGGGGCTGTTCTGGGCTTTGCCAAGGCGCTGGGCGAATTTGGCGCGACGATAACCTTTGTGGCGGCCATTCCGGGGCAGACCCAGACGATTCCATCGGCGATCTATGGGTTGCTGCAAGTGCCCGGCGGCGAACCGGCGGTGCTGCGGCTGGTCATCGTGTCGGTGGTTCTGGCGATGGGTGCGCTGATGATTTCGGAATGGCTGGCGCGGCGCGTGGCCCGCCGGGTAGGTCGCTGATGTTGCAGATTGCCATTCAGCAACGCCTGGGTGATTTCGCGCTGGATGTCGCGTTTACAGCACCCGCCGGGGTGACGGCGATTTTTGGGCGGTCGGGGTCGGGCAAAACGTCTGTCGTGAATGCGGTTGCGGGGTTGTCGGACCCTGACGCAGGCCGGATTGTGGTGGCCGATCAGGTGCTTTTTGACCGTGCACAGCGGATCAACCTGCCGCCGCAGCGCAGGCGCGTGGGCTATGTGTTTCAGGATGCACGCCTGTTTCCGCATATGACGGTCGCCCGCAATCTGTCGTATGGCGGCAGCCATGACGCGGCGCGCGTGATCGAGGTTCTGGGCCTTGGTGATCTGCTGGGCCGTCGCCCGGCTGGGCTTTCCGGCGGTGAGCGGCAGCGCGTGGCGTTGGGGCGCGCATTGATGAGCAATCCGCAGATATTGCTGATGGATGAACCACTTGCCGCACTCGACGCCCCGCGCAAGGCCGAGATTTTGCCCTATCTGGCGCGCCTGCGCGATGCGGTGCAGATCCCCATTCTATATGTCAGCCATGATGTGTCAGAGGTGGCGCGGCTGGCCACGACGCTGGTCATCGTTGACGCCGGCCGGGTGGTCGCCAATGGTCCGGTGGGTGACGTGTTGTCGCGCCCCGAGGCAGTGCCATTGCTGGGCGTGCGCGATGCCGGTGCGGTGATCATGACCAAGGTGGCGGGGCGGTTGCTGGATGATGGGCTGACCGAGCTTGCGTTTTCGGGGGGCCGTATTTTGCTGCCGGGGTCGTTTGGCAAGCTGGGCGACCGGGTGCGACTGCGTATTCCGGCGCAGGATGTCATCCTGTCGCGCACCGCGCCCACGGGGATCAGTGCGCTGAACATTCTGCCGGTGACGATTACGGCGCTGGAACAAGGGCGTGGACCGGGGGTTGCGGTGGGCCTGCGTGCGGGCAATGACAAGTTGCTGGCGCGTGTGACCCGGCGCAGTGCGACGCGGATGGGGCTGGCCGTGGGGCAGCAGGTCTATGCGATCATCAAGGCCACAGCCGTTGGACCCGAAGATGTCGGCGGCTAGGGGTTCAGCGCGGCCTTGATGGCGTTCAGGGTTCGCGCGACGCCGCCTGCATGGTCATTATAGAACCGGGTGATCTGCGCGTCGGTGACCGGGGGGGGATGTTGGACGGTGTCCAATAGCGCGTCTTGGGTCAGGACATGGGTGCAAACCCCGGCGGCGATCGCGTCGGTCGCAGGATAGGCGATGGTCCAGATGTGCGGCCCGACAATGACGGGTTTTTTCAGGGCCAGCGGTTCAATGATATTATGCGCGCCTTTGGTGACAAAGCCGCCGCCGACAATGGCCCGGTCGCACAGGCCAAGGTAAAAATACATCTCGCCCATGGTATCGCCAAGCAGCACATCGACGGCAGGCGCATCGCCGGTCAGGGCAAGGTCCGCATCCAGCAGGGTTGACCGGCGGGCATAGGTCAGGCCGGCGTTGTCCAGCATCTGCGCCACGTCATCAAAGCGTTCCGGCGCGCGGGGCACATAGACGAAAAACGCATCTGGCGTCTGGCGGATCATGTCGATGTAAAGCGCGTCCTCGCCTTCGACCACGCTGGTCAGGGTAAAGCTGGGCCGCCCCTTTGTCAGCCGGTCGCGGATCCTGGCGGCGGCATCCAGATGCGCCTGCGGGATCGGCTGGTCGAAACGCAACTCTCCGGTGACGTGCAGGTTTGGCATGCCGACGGCGGCAAAGCGGCTGCGTTGGTCCTGCGACTTGACGAAGCCGCCCGCAAAACCTTGGAGCAAGGCCGCGCGCAGGCCCAGTCCGGCGGTGTCTTTGTCAAAGCTTTTCTGAGGATATTGCGCGTTGCACATAAAAAGCGGCGTGCCGTGGCGGTGGCACGCCATGATCATGCGGGGCCAAATCTCGATCTCCATCACCAAGCCGTATTTCGGCGCAAATTGGGTCAGGAAGCGCCGATAGGCAAAGCCGTATTCGAAGGGGACCCAGATCACCTGCACCTGACCTGCGGCAATTTCGGCGGCGAATTCGCGCGTGGCTTCGCGCCGTCCGGCGGGGGTGAAATGGGTCGTGACGATGGTTTCGCCCTGCGCCAGCAGCGCCCGGATCAACGGTGTGGCCGAACGCATTTCCCCCAGCGAGACGGCATGCACCCAGACCGCGCCCTTGTGGGGATACTGATAGCGGCCAAAGCGTTCGGCGATGTGTTTTGCATAAAGCGGATCTTTGCGGCCACGGCGCCTGAGGTAAAGCAGGATGACCGGCATCAGGACCCACCAAAGGACGCCATAGACGATCAGGCCTGCGCGAAGTCTGCGGTCGGGGAAGCGGTCAGCCATGCGCGGAACCGAGCAGTTTGAGCAAATCCCGGGCGAGCGTGTCGGTCTGCGTGCTGGCTGCGGCAATGACCTGCGTGGCGTTATGGGCCAGCGATCCGGGGGATTGCACGGCTTGGGCCAGTTGCGGTGCATCGTTGACACGCCGGGCGGCATTTACGTCGTCCAGCATGGCAAAGTCGGTGGCGAAATTCCCGACGCAGGGTCCGTGCAGGATGGCCGTGTGCAACGCGGCGGCCTCCCATGGGTTATGGCCTGCGGTGTTATCAAAGGTGCCGCCAATCAGAACGGTCGGGGTCAGGCGGTAAATCAGGCCAAGATCGCCAAACGTGTCGCACAGCCAGATCGCGTCGTCGATGTCGGGCAATTCGCCTCTGGAACGGCGTTTCAGGGGCAGGTGGCAGGCGGCTGCGATCGCGTCCCGCCGATCAGGAAAGCGCGGCGCGATGATCAGCAGGGCGGTCGGGTCGGTTTGACGCAGCAGATCATGGGCGGCAAGCGCGATGTCTTCATCAGCCCGGTGGGACGGTGCGACGGCCCAGACGGTGCGCCCGGCAAACGCCCCGGCGATAAGGTGCAGTTCGGCGCAATCGCAGGCCAGCGGTACCGCGCCGGGTTTCAGCGACCCGGTGATCGCGACGGGCCCGCGTGCGCCAAGCTGTGTCAGGTGGCCTGCGGTGGCGCTGTCTTGGGCGGTGACACGCGCCATGGCGCGGTAGAGGTCGCGGTACAGGCTGCGGGCCCTGTGGTGGGCCCGGTGGGATTTTGCGTTCATCCGAGCGGCAATCACGGCTTGGGGGATGCCGCGCCGGGCGGCGTCACTGACGAAACCGGGCCAGATGTCCTGCTCGGCCCAGACGCAGAGATCGGGGCGGAAGTGATCCAGAAACCGCCGCCGATAGGGGGGGGCGTCGATGGGCAGGAATTGGTGCAGCGTGCGCGGCGGCAGGTTCTTGGCAAAGACCTGTGCAGAGGCCGCAGTGGTCGAGGTCACGAGGAATGATGCATCGGGCCGCGCGTCGGCCAGCCGCGTGATCAGCCCACGCAGCGATAACACCTCGCCCAGCCCCACGCCATGCAGCCAGATCAACGGGCCATCGGGGCGCGGCCCCAGCGATTGCCCCAGCTTTTCGGTCCAGCGCGCCGGGGTCTCTTTGCCTCGGGCCAAACGTCTGCGCAGCAGGCGCGGGGCGACCAGCGGGAAGGCGTAGCTGATCAGCAGATAAAGCCGCAGTAGATATCCGCGCTTCATGTCAGTCGGCGGCGTCATGGAATGTCTTTTGCAGCGGCGCATCCCAGAATGTGTCTTGTTGCAAGATGGCCGCGAACCGACCCGCCGCGCTGCCGCCGCCAAAGGCGTCGTGCCGGGGGTACGACTGGCCCCATTGGTCGCGCAGGAAACCGGCAATGGCCCCCGTGTCCGTTGCATCGGCAAAAAACACGGAGGGCGATTTGGCCCGGTTGGTCTGACGTGTGCCGATATCCAGCGATGGCAGCCCGATGAACGGCGCCTCGCGCACCCCAGCAGAGGAATTGCCGACCATGACGGCGGCATTTTTCATCAATTCCGAGAAATGCGCGAACCGCATGGACGGCAGGACGCGGAACCGATCCTTGGGCAGTTGATCAATCGCGGCAAAGATATCTGCCGAACCAGGGTCATTGTTGGGCGCGATGACCACAAAGTTCTTGCCGCTGCCGGCAAGTGCGCCAAACAGCGCCGCAGCCTGTTGGCCCATGGTGCCCATTTCGGATGTGACGGGGTGGAACACGCAGATGCCAAAGTCATCAAACGCGATATCATAGCGGGTTTGGACCTGCGGCATGGTCACGCCGGACGGGCCTGCGTGAAAGTCCAGTTCGGGCGACCCGATGGCGTGAATCCGGCCCGATGCCTCGCCCAGTGACATCACGCGGCGGGCGGCGTCATCGGATGAAACAAAGTGATCGCTGGCCAGTTTGCTGTTACAGTGCCGATAGATTTCATCAATGGTTCCAGAGACTTCGCCCCCCTCAATATGGGCGCAGCGAATGTAATTGGTCGCACAGACCAGCGCGCAGGCCAGCGCCTCGACCCGGTCACCATGGATCACGACAAGATCGGGTTGGTGTTCTTTCACAAAGTCGGAAAAGCCGATGACGGTCTTGGCCAGCACCATATCCTGTGGATCACCGGCGCGTTGGTTCAAAAACTCGTGCACCTGCACGCCGGGGGTGCGGTGCACCTCAAGCTTGGTCAGGCCGTAGCGGTCCAGCATATGCATGCCGGTGACAAAAAACGACACCGCGAAACCCGCGTCACGGGTCGCGGTCGCCAAGGGTTCCAGCTTGCCGAAATCGGCCCGGGTTCCGGTGACGAAAAGGATGGAATGCTGCGTTGTCTGTTGTCCGGTCACTGTTCTGCCAAGCCCCACGTTTTGCAGCAATCTAGCGGTAAGAAGCGCGAATGGGAACAAAGCTTAATCGGGAAGTATGGTGGTCAGGATTTCTGCGCTATCTGATCGTCTATTGTGGTCTTGAATTTTTGGGTCGCAGTACGGACCAGTGACAGCATTTCTGGCCGCGCAACGGCATTCGTGATCTCGTCCCGCCAGTTTTTCGCAGTCGCATAGTGGGGCCGCTCGCGATAGTGTCCAAACTTGTTTGAGAATGGCACAGCAAGTGTCTTGCGCCCCATCAGCAGCGCCCAATAAACGCCGTGATATGAATTTGAAACGACGGTTTTCCCGCTGGCGATGAACTGCAATGCGGTTTCCAAGTCGGCGCAGGCGTTTGTTAAAACTGGGATATGTTTGGGGATATCCAAACACATGCCTGTGGTCTTGCCGGCATGGGCGTAAAACACGACATCGTGTACGGGTGCAGGGGGTGTGTCGAAAAACGGCGCCATGCAACTGGAACACGGGGCATAGTCAAAACGTTCGTCGCCGTAGTCACGCGACCCGATCAAATCCATGAGCCTGCGGGATCTGTAGTAGCGTAGTGAGATTGAAAAAGTGCTTAACGTGCCCACGCCCCATGCGATATTCAAACGACCGTTTCCGCGTTGCACGCCTTTGTACGACGACAGACCGCCAAAAATTTTACCCCCACCATAAATGCCGATGTCGTGGTCCGGCGTATTACTTTCGCGAACGTCAGACACCGTCGCATCCCCCCAATCAAAATAATCGAAGGGGGAACAGGACCTGTCACCGACGTTCGTAGTGTCGCGGATGTGCTGAAAATGGAGTTTCAACGTAATTCCTTTTTGTTGGGCCGCAGATGGCCATTCCTTGCCAGCCACCACGCCCGCCTGAAATAATTTGCGGCCTTCAAGCGGTAATGCGGCAGCCGTTTGTACCATTTGAATTTATGCACATCGGCGAACCCGGTCCCGGTGATCGAACTGACGTTGCCGTCGTCTACGTGGGATGAAAACGGCTCTAGCCCGAATTGCCGGAAGTCGTGTTTGAAAAAGCGGTTCAGTTCGTGATCAAGGGCGCGGGTTTGCGGCCACAGGTTGGGCATGATCCGGGCGGCCACATCCTTTTTCAGCAAATATGTGGCGTTGCCCGTAAACGGGCCGACGTAGGCGTTGAGGGTGTAATCGCCCAGCTTGCCCTGGCTGATCGGCAGTTTGGCGCGGATACAGTTGAACCGGACCGTGTCCCAATGGGCCGCACCGGCCAGTGCGGTATCAAGGCTGGCCAGAAAATCATCGTGGAACACCACGTCGTCCTCTAGGATCAGCGCGACCTTGTAATCCGAGGCGATAAACGCCTCCCAGACGGCGACATGGCTGGCAAAGCAGCCCATCTTGCCGGGCAGGATCGGGCTGCCCATATTGCGGGCGTAGGCGGCGGCGTCGGCGCGCTTGGCCAGTTCGGCGGCGTGATCCTTGCCATAGATCGCGTCAAAACGGGTATAGGTCAGGCCCATGGCATCTAGCTGTGTTTTCATGCCCGCCAGCCGGTCGCTGTCGCGGGCCAGATTGATCAGCCATATCCCCACATCCGCGCGTGTCAGCGGTGCGTCAGCCATCCAGATCGCTCCATTTCAGTTGGGTGTTGCGGGGCAGGGCGCGGGTGGTTGTCTTGCCCACGACCTTGTCGAAATCAAAGCCCGCAATTTCGCCCGAACCGGGGCGGCGCGCCCAGATGTCGGCCTCGGTGATCAGATGGCCTGCGGGCAGATCACGGTCTGCGACGACAGAGGCGCGGGCAAAGCGGTACACGTCTTCTTCGGCGGCGGTGCGTTGTTTGGGGTTCATCAGGGCGGTGTGGATTTCGCGCGATCGGTCGATGATATGGCGCAGTTCGGACGGGTCCATCGAATTGATGATATCGGGCCCCTTGCGGTAGCGCGTATCGGTGTAGTGCCGTTCAAGGATGCAGGCCCCAAGGGCCACCGAAGCCAGCGCCATTTCCGGGCCAATGGAATGGTCTGAAAATCCCACGACCGCATTGGGGAATGCGTTTTTGAGGTCTGTAACGCCTTGTAAGGAAACGATTTCCGGCGGTGACGGGTAAAGATTTGTACATTCCAGCAGGGCGTATTCGATCCCCGCCTTGTCCAAGATATCGACCGAAGCGCGGATCGTTTCGATGCTTTGCATGCCGGTGGACATGATCACAGGTTTGCCCATCCGCGCGATATGCCGGATCAGCGGCAGGTTGTCTGCCTCGCCCGACCCGATCTTGAAGGCGGGGACGTCCAGATCGTACAGAAAATCGGCGGCCGCCCGGCTGAACGGTGTCGAAATCCAGATCATGCCAAGGCTTTCGGTATAGCGTTTCAGCTCCGTCTCATCCTCAAGCGACAGCGCGCAGGCTGCCATGACATCCCAGATTGACACATCGGCGTTGGGCGGAAAGATCGACTTGGCCTCTTGGGTCATCTCGTCTTCGATGATGTGGGTCTGGTGCTTGATCATCTCGCATCCCGACCCTGCGGCAAGGCGGACCATTTCCTTGGCCACGGCCAGATCGCCGCCATGGTTGATCCCGATTTCGGCGATCACCAGCGGGGGGTGCTTTGGTCCGATGTCGCGGCCTGCTATTTTCATCTCTCGGCTCCTGCCTTGTGGGTTTGAACGATGTCTATTGTGTTTGTCGCAAGGGGGCAATTGTCCCAAGCCATTGCATTGCCCCGCGTCATGGTCCAATTGAGGCAAAACCCGTGATACTAGGCGCTGCATGCTTCGCAAACTTTTTCAAATACTGGACGAGAAAGAGCGCGATCTGCGCGCGTCGTTTGGCCATGACATCACCGATCTAATCGAGCGGAAGCGGTCGGAACGCCATTTGAACTGGCTTGACCACGGCATTCTGCGCAAACACTGGCACAATTTTGTGGAATTCGCCCCCGGTGCGTATCGGTCGAACCATCCCAATCACGCACGTTTCACGCGATACGCCGACCTGGGGATCAAGACGGTGTTGAACCTGCGCGGCGTTGCGCAACAGCCGCATTACCTGTTCGAGGTGGAAAGCTGCGAGACGCTTGGCATGACCCTGGTGACCACGCAGATGGCGGCGCGGCGCGCGCCAATGGTGAAAGAGCTGGTCGCGGTGATGGCGGCATTTGATACCATTGAGCGACCGTTTTTGATGCACTGCAAATCAGGCGCCGACCGGACCGGGCTGGCCGCTGCGATCTATCTGATGCTGCACGAAGGTGCCCCGCTTGCGGTCGCGCAAAAGCAGTTGAGTTTCCGTTACTTGCATATCCGTCGTACCAGCACGGGGATTCTGGACCATTTTCTGGATGTTTACGCCGCGCGCCTGGCCCAGTCACCGATTGCAATTGATGATTGGATCACGACGGAATACGACCCTGACGGATTGACCGCCAGCTTTGCGGCCAAGCAGGCCGGGCTGCGGTTCTGGCAGGGCTGGCGTTAGGCTGGCGCGCGCAGGCCTTCGGCAATCTGGCGCCCCAGAAGGAATGCGATCACGTCCCAGTCAAAGGGGCTGTCCACATCCAAACCGCGTTCGTTGGGGACGATCAGCGGGATGACATGCCCTTCGAACAGGCGTTGCGCGGTGCGCAGGTAGGCCGGTTTCACCACATACACGAGGCCCACGTGATCATAGACCATCGGCGCCTGCTGTCGCGCGACGACGCCGTGGGGCAGGGGTTTTGAAACCTGCAGCGCGCCATTTTGGTCGGTCTCCAGCATGTTGAAATACGGGTTTTTGCGGCTTTCGCAGCACGACATCACCATGTCCGGCTGGGCGCGTGCAAAAAGGTCGAGCCCTGCGTCGATATCCTGCGGCAGACGCAGGGGCGATGTGCAGTCCAGATCCAGAAACGCATCCGCTGGGCCGGTTTGTTTTTCGACCTCGGCCAGAGCATGTTGCCAGACGTGCCATTTGGCCGCCGTGTCAGTGGCAAGTGCGGCGGGCCGCAGGCCGATGTCGCGGCAACCGCGTTTGATCGCATGGGCATGGATTTCCTCAGAATCGGTCGAAACAACCACGTGATCCACCCGATCGCTGTCAAAAAGCTGGTCGAGTGACCAGTCGATGAGGTGCTTTCCGTGCAGCATGCGAAAATTCTTGTTCGGTACGCCCTTGCTGCCTGCGCGGGCGCCAATGTGTCCAATGATCATGCTGTATTACTCCGGCTGTGATGCGGACCTTTGACCAACAAGGGCGCTGCGGTCAATGACGATCTGCCAGCTGTCGCGCAGGCATCCCCAGCGGTGGTTTGCGAGCGGGAAGACGCCCCGGTGGCTGACACAAGCAGTCTGTCCGCAAGTGGTGTTTCTTGCGGGGCTCAGTCCTTTGGAGCCTCGCGTATCCGCTGCAAGGCACCGGGGCAAAGGCGCTGCATTGCCGCCGGGGCCACGCTGGCCCCGTCCATGTCCAACACGGTGATATGGCCGTTGTGCCGTATGAGTACATAAACCGGGGTCTTGTTGCCGTGCAGCAGCATGGTTGCACCCACCTGTCGCGCATGGGTCGTGCCGCGCGACACCACGATGAGCGTACGACCGCCAATCTGTAGCGGATCGCTCAGGGTATATGTCATCGCGCGGGGCCGAAAGCGTGCCAAAGCAAGCCGACGACGGGCCACAGGAAGACAATTGGGATCACCCGGCCACTTAGCTCGGCGGCCCCCCGCAAGCAGGCCGCACTGAAATTCGGGCGCAGTGTGATGTCACCGCCAACCGCGTAGATCAGCGGGGTCAGTTGCCCATAGATAATCCCTGTGTCAGCCGGATCGCGCAACCCGAATTCGGCGTCGATATGCAGCTTTTCGATATGAACGGCGCTGACCATCTGGCCCAGTGCTGTGGGCAATTGCGTGATCGCACCTGCCCGAATGGCCCGGCTACGGCGCGTCCGATCAGGCTTTTTCCGAGGTTTCTTTTTGGCCGATGCCGGCTGGCGTCGTGTGCTGTCGAAAATGCGCAGTGGAAAAAAGACCCCGCCAAACGGCCACACGACAATGAAAAACCGCATGGCGGGGTCGCTCTGAAATGACAATCGCAACCTGAGGGGCAGGGCCAGAAACAGGACGATAATGGCCAGAAAGGCAGCGATGAGCCAGCTCAGAACCATGAGGGCGGTCAACATCGGACCACCCTAATCTTGCGCGGCAGATCCGCGGTCACGCTTTGACGGCTTGTCGAGCGCGTGTGCTGCGGCATCCCCCAGCGCCTCGGCCAGCCCCGACATGGCGCCCTTGACCGCCTCGACGCGGGCGCCTTTGGCATCAATGATGATGGCACCGATCGGTTTGATACCGCCACCGCCGCCCGTGCCGCCACCGTCGCCTGCTTTGGTCCCCGAGGTGCCGCCAGCGCCAAAGCCAAAGCCATAGCTGACCATCGGAATGATGGTCGAGCCGTCTTTTTCAATCGGATCACCCAGCACGTTCTTGGCGTTCAGGAGACGGTCAAGCTCTTCGACTGTATTCTTGAGGAGTTGTTCGACGTTTGTCATTGCATGCTCCGGTTCGGGTTGATGTTGGTGCCGTTGATATCGGCTTCGGCGCAGGCCTGATTGATTTACGTCAACCGTTTGCCGGGCTGCGCGAATCGCGGTCGGGGGTGATGCCACCGGCTTGGTTGACGCAGGGTGAATCGTGGTTGGATAGCTGCAATCGGGCGCCCCAACCGGCAAAGAGTCGCATATTTTTGTCAAATCGGCGCTGCAACGCTATTTCGCCACGCAGACAATAAGCCTATAGTCATTTGAAAATGTGGGAATAAACTTGCCCTATCTGCTATACCGCTGCTTGGGAGGCTGCTGCCATGATCCGTTCTGAACTGATCCAAAAACTTGCCGACGAAAATCCGCATCTGTATCAACGCGACGTCGAGAAGATCGTGAATACCATTTTTGAAGAGATCACCGGCGCCATGGCGCGGGGTGAGCGTGTGGAATTGCGTGGCTTTGGCGCGTTTTCGGTGAAAAAGCGGGATGAGCGGACCGGCCGAAACCCAAGGACGGGTGAATCGGTGCAGGTGGACGAAAAACACGTCCCGTTTTTCAAGACCGGCAAGCTCTTGCGGGACCGTTTGAACGGCAACTGAGGGAACGTCATGAAAACACTACGCTATGCCTTTTGGGCCATCGTTGGTCTTTGTCTTATTCTGATTGGACTGGCAAACCGTGACGTGGTCACGGTGCGTGCGATGCCCACGGCGCTTGCCGATCTGCTTGGTCTGTCGCCTGACATCGCGCTGCCGCTGTTCGTGGTCATCTTTTTGGGCGTTGGTGCGGGCTTGCTGATCGGTTTTCTGTGGGAGTGGGTCCGTGAACATCGCATGCGTGCGCATGCGCGGGTCAAAACACGCGAGGCCGAGGCGTTGCGCAGCGAGGTCGCACAGCTGCGCGGTGCCGCCGCAGCCGCCAAGGGCGACGATGTGCTGGCCTTGTTGGATAAAGCCGGCTGATGCCATCTGACGTGCGGGTAAAAATCTGCGGGCTGCGTGATCAGGCGATGATGCAGGCGGCAGTCGATGCTGGCGCGGCCTATGTCGGGCTGGTATTTTTCCCAAAATCACCGCGAAATGTGACCATTCGGCAGGCGGCGGCCATTGCCGGGGAGGTCCCGGTCGGTCTGGCCAAGGTGGGGCTGGTCGTGAATGCGGACGATGCCCAACTGGACGCCATTTTGGCCGATGTGCCGCTGGATATCTTGCAATTGCATGGCACCGAGACGCCCGCGCGCGTGGCCGCCATTCGGGCCCGCTATGGCTTGCCGGTGATGAAGGCGGTGGGGGTTGCCGATGCAGGCGACTTGGCCGCGCTGGACGTTTATGCGCAAGTGGCCGACCAGCTATTGGTCGATGCCAAGCCGCCGAAAGACGCGGATCTGCCGGGCGGGAACGGTCTGGCTTTTGACTGGCGGTTGATTGCCGGGCGGCGTTGGCCGGTGCCATGGATGCTGGCCGGCGGGCTGACGGCCGATAATGTTGCGGCGGCCATTACGCTGACCGGCGCGCGGCAGGTGGATGTGTCGTCCGGGGTGGAAACGGTGCCGGGCATCAAGGATCCAGACATGATCGCGGCCTTTTGTCAGGCGGCGCATGGCACCAATGAAACCCCAGACTGACCGACGCTGCGGCCCGATGTCTGCTTTACCATTGCGCTGCATGGCGATAATGCTGGATTTCGCAAAGTAAGAGGTGCCCGATGGCCAACGATCTTTTCAACAGCTTCATGACAGGCCCCGACGAAAAGGGGCGTTTTGGCGATTTTGGCGGGCGTTTCGTGTCCGAAACCCTGATGCCGCTGATCCTTGAGTTGGAAGAGCAGTACGAGCATGCCAAGACCGACGAAAGCTTCTGGGCCGAAATGCAGGACCTTTGGACCAACTACGTTGGCCGTCCCAGCCCGCTTTACCATGCGGAACGTCTGACCCAACACTTGGGCGGTGCCAAGATTTACCTCAAGCGCGACGAGCTGAACCACACCGGCGCGCATAAGATCAACAACGTGCTGGGGCAAATCATCCTTGCACGTCGCATGGGCAAGACCCGTATCATTGCGGAAACCGGCGCGGGGCAGCACGGCGTTGCAACCGCCACCGTCTGCGCAAAATTCGGTTTGAAATGTATCGTCTACATGGGTGCCCATGATGTCGAACGGCAGGCGCCCAATGTGTTCCGCATGCGCCTGCTGGGCGCAGAGGTGGTGCCGGTGACATCGGGTCGCGGCACGCTCAAGGATGCGATGAATGATGCGCTGCGCGATTGGGTGACCAATGTCCGTGACACATTCTATTGCATCGGTACGGTCGCCGGGCCGCACCCCTATCCCGCGATGGTACGTGATTTTCAGGCAATCATCGGCAAGGAAACCAAAGAACAGATGCAGGCCGCCGAAGGCCGTTTGCCCGACACATTGATCGCCGCAATTGGTGGCGGTTCCAACGCGATGGGGCTGTTTTATCCGTTTCTTGACGACAAAGACGTGAACATCATCGGGGTCGAGGCGGGCGGCAAAGGCGTGAACGCCAAAATGGAGCATTGCGCATCGCTGACGGGCGGACGTCCCGGCGTGCTGCATGGCAACCGCACCTATTTGTTGCAAGATGATGTGGGACAAATCCTTGAGGGGTTTTCGATTTCTGCCGGGCTCGACTATCCGGGAATTGGACCAGAGCACGCCTGGCTGCATGACATAGGGCGCGCGAAATATGTTGCGATTACCGATGTTGAAGCGCTGGAGGCGTTCCAGCTTTGCTGTGCCCTCGAGGGAATCATTCCCGCGCTCGAACCGTCCCATGCACTGGCCCATGTGATGAAAATTGCACCCGATCTGCCCAACGATCATCTGTTGGTGATGAATATGTGTGGGCGTGGTGACAAAGATATCTTTACGGTCGCCAAGCACCTTGGCTTTGACATGAAGATCTGATCAGGCAAGCCAGACACCGGCATAAACTCTGGTTTATGCCGGTGGGCCATCGGTTTATACTGCCCCGATTAAACCTCTGACCCATAGCGACGGCTGGTGGTTCATGCGTTTCTGTTTGGCGACGGTCTGCACAAGGCAGGTCCGCATCTCCAAAAGGAAACTGACGATGAAAAACCTACTTCTTTCTACCACCGCCGCGTTGGCATTTGCAGCGAGCGCCGTTTACGCGGACACCATTGCCGAGCAGGTCATTTCACAACTTCAGGCCGAAGGCTATGAGCGTATCGAGATATCAAGCAGCAGTTCCCGTGTCGAAGTTGAAGCAATCCGCGACGGTATGAAGCTTGAAGTCACATACGATGCCGTGACCGGCGAAATTTTGGAGCAGGAAGTGCGCCCCGTCAACGACAGCGACGATACGACCCCCGGTATCGAGATCGACGGCCAGGATGACGATTCCAGCGACGACGATGAAGATGAAAACGACGATGACGACAGCGACGATGACGATGAAGACGACGATGAAAATGATGATGACGATGAAGACGAGGATGAAGACGACGACAGCGACGACAGCGACGACAGCGACGACAGCGATGATGGCGATGATGATTAGTCATCTCGTGCTGTCCAACGTGCGCCCGGTCGTGTAATGGAGAAGCTATGTTAAAGAGGCTGATCATATGTCTCGTGTTGATTGGGGCGCCGCTCGCGGCGGCGGCCCAATCCGTGCAGGATGCTATTGTGTCGCAACTGCGCACACAGGGGTTTTCTGAAATCACGATGAACCGCACCTGGCTTGGCCGCGTCCGCGTTGTCGCGCTCAGTGATACGTTGCGCAGGGAGTTGGTCTTTAATCCGCAAACCGGCGAGATTTTGCGTGACTATTGGGTGACGCTGGAAGAAGGAAAAGATGATGGGCGTTCCCCGCAGATTTTCGACCCCAGTGACAATGATACTGATTCAACCCGTGACGACGACGACGACACCTCATCGCAAGACGACGATGATAACGATGATAGCGGTGACGACGATGGCGATGATTCCAAAGATGATGGCAGTGACGAATCAGACGAGAGCGATGACAATGATGACGAAGATGACTGAGCGTCGTGCAGTCTAAGGAGAACGATGCGTGACAGGGCGCTGGTATGTCTTGGCCATTGTGGTCGTGCAGGTGCTATGCGCCGTGTTTTTCGTCGCCCAGATATTGGCATCCGTGTTGGGGTTGGCCCCGATAAGCTGGCAATTCCACGAGCTGATCGAGCTTGGCGCGGCGCTTGGGCTGTTGTTGGGGGTGCTGCTGGGTTGGATGGTCCTGCGTAAAACGATGGCCCGCAACCTGCATGTCGAAGACCAGTTGCGGCTCGCCTCGGGCGCATTTCGTGATGTGATGGAAGAACGCTTTGCCAGTTGGGGGCTGACCCCGGCCGAGCATGACGTGGCGCTTTTCGCGGTCAAGGGCATGTCGACACAGGAAATTGCCGGGCTGCGACAGGTCAGCGAAGGCACCATCAAGGCCCAGACCAACGCGATTTACCGCAAGGCCGGTGTGGCCGGTCGTCCCCAGCTACTGAGCCTGTTTATTGACGAGCTAATGGTCGATATCACGCCCAATAGCTGATTATTCAGCTTTCCAGCGGCAGCGCATTCTGGTGCAGCACATCAATCGGCACGATATCCAGCGCCCGCACATGGGTAGCATAAAGGTTGACCTGCGGCGCGCAGCCTTCCTCGTGGGCTTGCAGGAACCGGCTGGCACATAAACACCAGCTGTCCCCTGTCTTCAGCCCCGCAAAACCATATTCGGGACGGGGCGTGCTGAGGTCATTGCCGACGTATTTTGAAAACGCCAGAAATTCGGCTGTCATCACGGCGCATACCGTATGGCTGCCGTGATCGGCCGCGCAGGTATCACAGGCGCCATTGCGGAAAAAACCGGTCATGGGATCAGTCGAACAGGGCGCCAGCGTGCTGCCAAGGACGTTGAAGGACGGGTCTTTTTCCATATCAGTCAATACTTTCTGCAATCAGTCGAAACATGGCTTCGTTTTGCTGGTCAACACCGGCATCCCGAAATGCCCGGTCGGCGGCATGTACCGCAATAACCACATCATTGATGCGGTCAATATAGATGTATTGCCCATAAATGCCACGGGCCATGAACTGCCCGGTTTGTGCCCCGACCGGCACCCACCATTGATACCCATAGCCAGTGGCACCGGGCGCTGTGCGCGCGCTGGGCACTGTCGATAGGTCGATCCAATCGGCGGGCACAATCTGTTGGCCATTCCAGCGCCCCCCATTGGCGATCATCTGACCAAAGCGGGCGTTGTCGCGGGTGGTCGTGCTTAACCCGCCCAGCACAAACGCCACACCATAGCCGTCGGTCACGTAATATGGATCTGCTTGCGGCCCCATCGGCGCAATGATTTTTTCGGTCAAAAGGTCGGGAATGTCGCGCCCGGTGGCCCCGCGGATCACCATCCCGATGACATGGGTGTCAATCGACACATACTTCCACGTGGTGCCCGGTGCGGCAAAGCTGTCCATCTGGTCTGCGGCAAACCGATCCATCGACCCACCCAGCGCCAGCACACGGCCCATGCGGTTGATATCGGAAAAGAAGGCGAGATAGTCCTCGTCAAATGTCACGCCAGACGACATCTGCAAGACGTCCTTGATGCTGGCGCGATCATAGGCCGTGCCCGTCAGCGTCGGGGCGTACCGGATCACGGGATCGTCAATGCTGCCGACGGCCCCTTCGTCGAGCAGCACCCCCAGCAGCGCCGACAGATAGCTTTTTGACACCGACCAGTTGATCCGCAAATCATCGGGTCCGGTGCCAAGATAATAGTCGTCAAAGACTACTTTTCCGGCTTTGAGGATAACAAGCGCGGTGACATCGCGTGCGGCAATCCAATCGACCGCCGCGTCAGGCAGGGTGGTCGGCTGCCCCATCGGCAGCGGGGTCTGGCCGCTGGTGCCGCGCGGCAGGGTCCTGCTCCGGAACGCGCTGTCCATATGTGAAAAGTTGGCGATGATTGTCTCTTCGGAAAACAGGCTGTTCACCGCCGATAAACGCGCCAGCGCGTCACGTTTCCAGATGCCCAGAACGGTCAGGGCGAGCGCCAGTGAAGCAATCACCCCAATGGCCCATTTCCAACGTGTTTTCATCTTGTGTCCTTTCGCGCCTGCCCACCTTGTTGCGATTGCGCAAGGCGTTGCAATGGGGTGGCGCGTTTACGGCGCATCCCAAATGACCCAGCGGCCATGAAAGTCGGCGCGGCCCAAGGGGATATGCAGGTCATCGGGCCACAGCCGCAGGGTTAACGCAGGGGTGTCTGGCCCGAATGTCGCGTGTCCGATACGCAGCGCAAAATGATCCCACATCAGGTTCAACCCGGCACTGGCACCCAGTTCCGACAGGTGGATTGGCAGGCCAAATCGCGCAGCCGGGCCTGCGTCACCGGAAACGATCCACCAGTTTCTGCATGGCACTGCGTGCGTCAGGTGCGGGTTCGGGCGGGGTATCCGGCACCTTGGCCGTCGGTTTGCTGGTCGACGACCGGGGCGGCGCAGTGCGCAGGGCAACGGCGTTCAAAAACCGCTCTCCATCGCCATCGACCAAATGGGCGATGCCATCGCTGATCCCGCGCAATTCATCATCCAGCCAGTCCTGATCTGCCTTTGCAAAGTCATGCAGCACGTAGGCGGGCACCGCGTCTTTGTGGCCCGGATGACCGACCCCCATCCGCACCCGCTGATAATCGGGCCCGATATGCCCATGGATCGACCGCAAGCCATTGTGGCCGGCATGGCCGCCACCTGTCTTTAGTCGGACCTTGGCCGGTGCCAGATCAATTTCATCATGAAAGACGATCACATTGCCCGATGTCAGCTTGAGATACCGCATCGCGTCGCCCACCGATTGGCCGGACAGGTTCATAAATGTTTCGGGTTTCAACAGGGTCACCTTGTCGGACCCAACCCGTCCTTCGGCAATCTGGCCCTGAAATTTGGACCGCCAGGCGCTGAACCCATGGTCTGCGGCAATGCGATCCACCGCCATAAAACCAATGTTATGGCGGTTATTTGCGTATTTCGCGCCCGGATTCCCAAGACCAACAATCAACTTCATGAATCATACGTTAATCTATGCCGCAGTGCGGCGCTAGTGGGTCGTCTTACAAAGCGCGGGATCGGTCAGGACATGACAATCCGCCGGCACGCTGTCGATCGGTTAACATCCTCACGGCACCCAGAGTGCCGTGATCCAATAATCTGTCGCGGATCGTCGAAATCAAGTCTCGGACCCGTCGGGTTGCGTAAATACCAGAGTCCAGATTTCCATCCGTATGAATTGAGTTATCCGAGACCAAGGTGCGCAAATCAACAACAGGCGGCACGTCTCTGGCCGCATGGGCAAAGCTGCTCACGTATGAAAGGATATGCGTCTTCTCCGTTCCATGTCGGCCAAACGGGACGCGAAGATATGTGTTCTCGAGGGTGCCATCAATGCGACGAACCGCAACCAGGCTTTTTGCTTGTTCGTCCGGTGTCAGATATCCAGATCGCTTTGATATTTTTGGTGCAGGGCGACCGCGCTTGATGGTTTCCTTTTTCATGAACTTCCGCACCCCATCCATGATCAAGTTCATCTCCAATCAATTTTCGTGGCAAAGGGTACTGATCATTGCACGGGCAACATACCCCCTGTGGGCAAAGAGATGGGGGTGATAACGATCGCGGCAAGCGAATGGCTGAAGCCGTCATACTTGGTCCGGGACGCACCCCTGAATGCACTGCTCTCGTTTAAAGACGCTCGCCAAGTCGCTTTGGACGCGGCGTGGCACATGAGATAATGTGCAATTACATCAATGGGCTGCCCGTCTGAGCGGAACACAGGCAGAACACAACGCACGCACTTTGCACACCTTCAGACTGGACGTGGTAGAGATATGGTCGCATGGCGTTGAGCCAGAGGCTTTTTGATTTGTTCCGCTCAACCCAAAATAAGTAGTATTTAGGTCTTGTTTTCATTGGGGTTTGGCAAGTATAGCGGTCAGCGGAGACGTGGCCGAGTGGTCGAAGGCGCTCCCCTGCTAAGGGAGTAGGCGGGAAACCGTCTCGAGGGTTCGAATCCCTTCGTCTCCGCCACTTGCACATCGCGAACCCGAGATGAGGTCCCTGACGGGGCCTTTTTTCTTTTTGGTTCAAAGGGGTTTAGCGAGGCCATCCGACTTTCGGAGACTGGCGTTTTGACCAGAACCGGTCTCTGAACGACCCGTGTCTCCTTTCACCCGCCCTTCACTCAAATCGAGACGCATTCAAAAAGGCACGCCTTTTCAAGTGCTTGCGAAAAATGGATTACGCCGCAGTTGAGGTGGGTTCGACCGCTGTCGAAACGGTCAGAGACACCCGAAGGCGGCGTGATTGAGCGGGGTAGTGAGAAAGCCTTAGCAGGTTGGGCCACAACCAGGTCGGGCGACGATGCTCCCGGGACAGCGGTCACCGGATCCTGGACCAGTCATTCGCTGCAGCTTGCAGCAACGACCGAGATGCGGACGAAGTGTGAATTCGCTGCAGCTGCTCCAATGGCGGCTTTACGCATTTATCGACAATTATGATCTCATTTTCTGTCTGATCTTCAAAGGCTGGGTAAGATCAAACCACCACCAGCATATTACCGCCAAGAGACGCCAAATTTCGGAACTGGATTTTTATACCAGCCGAAAAATTGTTTCCCTCCACGCAAATCATCTTGAGATTAGGCGCACTGCGAGCCCATTCCAAGATCGGGCGGGCACCTGCATCTCCAACAGAGCACCCTACAAGTCCCAATTCTGTCATGGTCGCCGGGAAGGCGGTGGCTAATGTGGCAGCACCAACGTCTCCCAATTCAGGGTTATAGCTTGCGCTGAAGGACCTAAGGGAAAGCGCATTTCCAGCATTAGCTCGCAACATTCCGTCCGCTAAAACCTGTGCATCTGCTTGTTTTAATCCTGCGCGCCGCAGATGCAGATCAAATCCGGCCTGTGATCCGATTACTGCTTCCAATCTATCAGCAGCAGCCAGACAACCAGGCGTTCCAATTGATCGCAGAGCAGTGATGAGATCGGTTGGGTTCATCTGAGCACTTTCGTTTCCTGTGGCTTTGGCCGACGTGGGCAAGACCGTAGCATAGGTTGCAATACCGCAAACGCCTGCAAACGCAGTTGATAGCACTCTGCGCCTAGACACGCGCGGCGGTTCAAATTGCTGATCTCGCATAAACCTTGCCTCATCAAAATATGTTATACTCTTGGCCGATGTTCTGGCAGTTCTTAAGGAAAGGCAATGCCCGTCACGTCCTGCCCAACCTCCCACAGCCGCTTCGCAACGCCAGCATCCCGCGCGGAGGCGTCGATCTCGCCAATCGCGGGGAAACCGCCCAATTCGCCCGGACCATCTGGCCCATAGTAATCCCCTTGCATAACATTCGCCCCTGTCGCGGCGAGCAATGTCGGTAGCGAACCCTGCCAAGCCTCCATGAAAGTCATTTTCGCAAGCATTGCAGGATCAACATGTCGTTGCAGTTCCGTTTTTGTGAACCCTGGATGACAGGCGACGGATAGCACGGACGCCTCTTTTGCATCAATGCGGCGCGCAAGTTCCAAGGTGAACAGAAGGTCAGCCAATTTACTTTGGTAGTACTCGCGCTTTTGATCGTAGGATTTTTCCAGCCGCAAGTTGTCAAAATCGATTTGCGCGCCCCTGTGTGCAATGCTGCTGAGCGTCACAACCCTTGAACCAGCCGTAGATTGCAAACGATCAAAAAGGAGCCCGGTCAGCGCAAAATGACCCAAGAAGTTGACCCCGAACTGGCTCTCGAAACCGTCTTCAGTCTTGCCCTCAGGCGGCATCATCACACCAGCATTGTTAATAAGAACATCCAGCTTTGGATGGGATATTCTAAATTGTTCTGAGAACTGCTTTACGGACGCCAAACTTACCAGATCGACAATTCCGGCCTCAACATGTCCAGCTACCCCTTCAGCTTCGATGCTTTTGATGGCTTGCTCGATCCTGTCGGGGTTTCGACCTGCAATAACAACATGCGCACCGGCTTTCGCCAGAGCCAAGGCCGCATAGTAGCCTATCCCGGAATTCCCCCCTGTAATCAGGATTGTCTTGCCGTCTTGGCTAGGGAGATTTTGGTCAATCCAATGTTGGAATTCTGAGGTCATTTAAGAAGCTTTCTACATTGGGTTTTTTGCCTGTATATCTGCGTAACAGTTCCAACTTTAAATGTCAGCTTCTTGTGGTTCACTGCCATTGGTCGTTTCCGCAGCATCCGGTAGAATGGGCTCTGAAGAGCCATTAGCTGCAGAAGGCACGAACGTCGGCTCTATGTGAAATGGGTGCCTCCCCTACCATTTCCAGGCCAGACGCCCGCCGTCAGTCGAATGTGCGCCCCACCTGCTCCCCCCAAGCCTCCCCAGCCAGAAAACACAGATCATACAGTCTAACCGCCGACGCCTCGCGCCCGCAGGTAAGCCGCTTGAGCACTTCCGGCGCAAGGTATGCCAACCGTAGTTGCCGACTGACATGCCGCTCAGCCAGCCCGACGGCCTCAGCCAATTCCTGGATCGTGCTGAATTCGCCTGCCTCTATGCGCCGCCGCCAGCCCCATGCCCGGCCTACGGCGCGCAGGACATGCGGATCCTGCGTCTGGTCCTCGCTCGGCAGATAGTTGGCGGGCGGCATTATTTTTGGCCGACCGTTCTTCTTGCGGACCTTCAACGGGATCAGCACGCGGATCGTGTCATTGGCGTTCGTCATTCGGCGGCCTCCAGATTGTGCGGTGCGACCATCTCGCGGATGACGCCCGCGATCCCTTCACGCCGGATGTCCACCTCAAGACCTGCGGCGGTGACGGTGACGCGCCGGATTAGGAGCTGGATGATCCGTGCCTGCTCGGCCGGAAAAAGCTGCGCCCAGAGCGCGGTGAAATCATGAAGTGCCGCGATGGCGTCGGCCTCGGAAACTGCGCCCTTTTCCGTCTTCAGGGCCGCGATCACCTGCGTCACCACCTCCGGCGTCTGCAGGATGCGTCGGACCTCGGTCACGACCGCGTCCTCGACCATTCCAGCCGCCAGCCGCATCGGGGCGGTCTCTTCGCCGGTCTCGCGGTTCCGGATGACGTCCATCGACACATAGTAGCGGTAAAGCTTTGCGCCCTTCTTGGTGCTTGTGGGCGTCATGGCCGCGCCGGTGTCGCTGAAGATCAGCCCTTTCAGGAGAGCGGGGGTCCGCGACCGGCTGTTGTTGGCCCGTTTGCGCGGGCTTTCCTGCAGGATGGAGTGCGCCCGATCCCAGAGGTCCTCGTCGATGATGGCGTCGTGCTCACCGGGATAGGCCTTGCCCTTGTGGACGGCTTCACCACGATAAACGCGGTTGTTCAGCAGCCGGTAAAGGTAGCCCTTGTCGATCAGCGTGCCCTGTTTGTTGCGGAACCCTTCGCGGCGGAGTTCGCGTGCCAGAACTGTGGCAGACCCGAGTTCGACAAACCGCTCGAAGATACGACGGACAGATGCAGCCTCGACGTCGTTCACCAACAGTTTGCGATCCTGGACATCATAACCCAGCGGAACATAGCCGCCCATCCAGATCCCCCGCTTGCGCGATGCCGCCACCTTGTCGCGGATGCGCTCACCGATGACCTCGCGCTCGAACTGGGCAAAGCTGAGCAGGATATTCAGCGTCAGCCGCCCCATGGACGTTGTCGTGTTGAAAGATTGGGTCACAGATACAAAAGTGACGCCATTGCGGTCAAAGACCTCAACCAGCTTGGAAAAATCCATCAGCGAACGCGACAAGCGGTCGATCTTGTAGACCACCACCACGTCGATCAGCCCGTCGTCAATATCAGCCAGCAGTTGCTTAAGGCCGGGGCGTTCAAGGGTGCCACCGGAAAAACCGCCATCGTCGTAGCGTTCGCGCGTGGCGACCCAGCCCTCGGATTTCTGGCTGGCGATATAGGCTTCGCAGGCCTCACGCTGGGCATCGAGGCTGTTGAATTCCATGTCGAGCCCTTCCTCGCTCGACTTGCGGGTATAGATGGCGCAGCGCAGGCGACGGTTCTGGCGGGTGTTGATGTCCATCATGCTTCCTCCCGCTTGCGCTCGCGCAGGCCAAAGAAGCGATAGCCATTCCAGCGTGTGCCGGTGATTTCACGCGCCACGGCGGAGAGCGATTTGAATTTGCAGCCCTGCCAGCCGAAACCGTCCTTCAGCACGGTGACTGTGTGCTCAATCCCGTCCCATTCGCGGATAAGCTTGGTCCCCACCACCGGATTGCGGGGATCCGCGATCTGGTGCTTGCGCCGATTGTGCCCTTCGACCTCGTCGGCCAGCAGGTCCAGCATGCGACGCGTTTCCCGGTCGGGGCCGCCGTAGGTCAGCTCCTGCAGCCGATACGCGATCCGGATTTCCAAAAAGGTCCGACTGTTGTTCGGTGCGGCTGTGCCCAATAGCTTTTCCCATTCGACCTTCAGGTCTTTCACTGACATCGCCTTTAGCGCGGCCAGGCGCGAAAGAACTGTCTGGTCCATCGCGCGGTCCTGCCCAGGTTTACTTGGGGTTATCTTATTGTGATGCTTCATCAATTCCTCCGATGCGGATACGTTTTGCACGAAGACCACCGCTCTTTCGAGGCGAGAAGTCCACGAAACTGTCTCCGCCATCGGCAGATAAATCACTGGACTGTGTGGCGTTCAGCCGAACCACGCCGGCGGCAAGGATGCGACCGATCTCGGCGAGGCGCGCATCTGCTGACATGCGCTCTGGGCATAGGGGATTAGGCCCTGAAATCGGGCTTTCAGCTTGGTGTGACATGGGGGCTTTTCGCGATTGGGATGATGTCCAAAAGATATCGCGAAATCGTAAAAACACAAGCTTTTCAATGTTTTGTGGACAGTTTCGACCTGTGAGAAGCGTCGCGTATTTCTGCGCACGCATTCCAGTGCACGAATGGCCAACGCTTGCGGTTCGTGCCGCGAATCACTCCGCGCTGCCACCCATGAACTTATCGAAGGTATCGAGGGTGGGCTCTTCCTCAAGATTAGCCATCTCCCATCGCGACGGGGCACTGTCGGGATAGAGCAGCAGCGAGATCGACATCTCGTTGCCGGGTGAGAACACGGTCATTTCGTGAACGGGTTCAGCGCCAAGCCAGATGCCAGCCGGGTGCAGACGGCCGTGACGACCGGTGTCCCAGTCTACCTCCTGCGCTGCCAGGGTTGCAGCTGGCAACTCGGTCACGACCTGCCGTGCGCGATAGAAGACACCGGATTTCAGCAACGGCTCGCTGGACCATGCCCAGTCAATGAAGCCTTCCTTGCCGACCACGATCATTGCGCGTTTGTCGGTAATGGTCATCCATTTCAGTATCGCCGCGGTCAGCGACACGGCATAGCGGTCCGACAACTCGGTCATCACGTCGATGTCGATGACCCGTCCCTTGATCTGGGCTCGGAAATCGTCGAGGGGCATCAGCAGATAGGAGGCAAAGGTATTGGCCTCGCCTTCAATCTTGTTCCGGCCCTCATCCCAGTCGGCCATATTGCGGCTGGTGCATTCAAGCCCAGCGGGATTTGTATGCCGGTGCAGAAGGTAGTGGCCCAGTTCATGCGCCAACGTGAAGTTCCGCCGCCCCGGCGAGCGGATAGTTTCGTTGTAGACGACGCCCCATTCACCTGATCCGTTGGGATGCGGCATCAGCATGCCTTCAACCCCTTTCGAGAGCTGCAGCCCCTTCACAATGGTGATTGGCGCGTCCGGAAAGAGCTGGCGCGAAAAATCCTGCGCAAGAGCTGCAACATCGATTGGAAATCGTGGCAGCCCATGCGCTGCCTGATGCAATGACAGTATCCGGGTCAGGCGGATCGCCCAACCTTGTGGCGTTGTGGGCAGGCTCAATCCTTCTTTCCCCACATATCGATCATCTGGTTGATCTTCGCCTGGTCGTCAGGGGCGAGTTTGCTGAATTTGCGAAAGAAAGCCTCCTTGAGCACGGCATCGCCGGGCTCCTCGCTTTCGTCCAGCAGATAATCGGTGGTGACCTCGAGGGCCTGCGCAATGCGGGTCAGCTTTTCCCCGGACGGCTTTCGAGCATCTCGGTTTTCCAACTCCCAGATATAGCTCTTGCTTGAATCGGTCAGTTCCGCGAGCTTATCGAGGGAGTATCCCTTTTCCTGACGGTGGCGCTTGATCTTGGCGCCGAGGGACGTGGTCATCGTATCATCCTTGTTTTCCTTGGTTGCGGGCATTTTGTTCGGTATGCCGAACAAAATGGTAGTGCGCAAGTAGACCTGGCGGATTGTTCGGTATACACCGAACACCAGCGTATCGCTTTGCGCCGATTCTCTCCCATTTTGCCACGAAAGGGCTCCCATGACCGCCATTGCCGCGTTTCTCCGCAAGACCCCCGTCATCCGACTGCATGATTATTTCACCGGTTCTGGGTTCACGTCCCTTCCGCCGATCGATTGGACCAAGCCTGAGTCGGAAGTTGTCGAACCCCTGATCAAGGCAGTCGACAACATGAGTGATGACGAAAAACAGCGCGTTATCATGAATGCGGGTCAAGTCGCTGCCCTGGCCGATGAGCCTGGCCAGAACGCCCTGCAGAATGTCGTTATTGACCGGGCAGTATTCGACACGCTGGAAGGGGCGAACAACCGGTCGCTCTGGGTGTTTTTGAATGAACCGGACCAGTTCCGTAAGGCAGAAGAGGTCCGCTACAACGATGAACGCCGCCGTGGTCGGTCGTGGAATGGCTTTGAAGTGGAGAAAGGCTGCACCGTTCGCCGGGATGCAGTTTCGGTTGCTGCCTTCACCAAGGCGATCCGTGATCGCTTCGCGACGCCGCACGTCCATGTTGATGTTTTCGACCGCCACCGCGTCATCCTCGATGAGCAGGAATGCGATCTGGTTCAGGTCGCTGTTTATCGCGAGGGGCGGCCGGAGGATATGCTTGGTTTCGACGCAAACAGCACGTTGTCGCGCCGTATCGTGAAGCCAGTGTTCGAGGCGGCTCTGACGTATGAGGCCGACACTGGTGTCATCGAGGTGGTGGCCAACACGCTGGACGACCGGAAGGATCTGACTTCATTCATGGCGCGCGACCTTCTCGGGATCGATTTCGATGAAAAGCATATCCCTTTGCGTGAATACAACCTCAGCATGCTGCTGAAGCCTTTCGATTTTCCGACCGATCCCGATGATGGGATCATGGGCGTCGCCGTGAAAGAATTGCGTTTTATGGAAGTAGGCGAACGCAATGAACGGATCACGCTCGAATCCATGTCGGGCGCGGACCGGTCGATTTGGGACATGGCCGAACAGCGGATCAATCTGGATATCGGTGGCGCGGGGAGTGTTTTGCCGGTCGCGACAGAGGCTCCGGAATGGATTATTACGCGTGCGCGCTTCACGATTAAATTTCACCCGGGCCCGGGCGGTGGCCGGGGAAAATCCCTGACGCTGACCGTGACCATGCCGCATGGCTGCAACCTGAAGGACATGACGCCGCATGAGCGTCTGATCGGCGAAAAGTATCTGCGCCGTTGGGGCATCCTTACTGACACTGCCGCTCTCGGTGACCTCATTGAGTAAGCGGGCGATCGATTTGCTGCTGCTGGTGATGGAAACCCGCGCCGCCAAGGTGCAGGCGGCAACATTGCGGCAGGTGGCGCCTCGGGCAACGGATCAGTTGCTCGGGACCAAGCTTCTGGTGGCGTCCGGGCATATCCCGGTCGTCACCGCGATGGACGACTTCGAGGATGAGCCCATCCCGGCGGAGTGGTGTGCCGAGCGCAGGCAGTACGGCTACCATAACAACGTCGGACGTTGGGTCTCAGTCGATGCTGATGAACTCGCGGCCTTGACCGTGGATTACCAGATGCTCTTCGCCAAGATGCTGGTCGCGTTTGATCGTGCTGGGCCGCCACGCCCGGCACCATTAATTGACGGCTTTGCCTGGGATATTGGAACTATCAGGCTGGCAGGGGCGAAAGCTCCGGTGCCTGTCTGGTACGCACGACGCCTGTCTGATCCTGCCGTCTGGGAAAAGATCTGTGCCCTCTTAGAACGCAGGCCGCCAGACGAAGTGCGTGTCGTCCTGACCTCGACACCAGGTGATCGCATCCCAATGACGGCGAACAAGCGGAACATCGTCGTCAGCATTGCCGATGTGTCGAGCGCCCCAGGTAAGCTCGCGATGTCGCCGCAGGCGCTTGGTGCCCGTGTGTTTCCAGGCCAGGTTCAGCGCAAGTTCCCGATCGACCATTCGGATGATTGCGGGATCGTCTGGCATCGGGACGAAACCCTGACATTCGGTGGGGACAAGCAGCGCCGCTTTCTGCAGCTTCTATTTGAAGCCTACTGGTCGAAATCACAGGTGCTGCGCTTGGCGGCAGTTCTAGAAGATGCGGGTTATGGCGGCCAGGTGAACACGTTGAAGAAAGCTTTTGGTCGCAGCGCCGAAAAATGGCGGTTCATCAAGGTTGATGATGGAAACTGCTGGATCGACCCCTAATCCATCACCCTCAAATTATTTCAGCAAAAAGCCGTCCTTCGGGGCGGCTTTTTTTCATTCTTATCCAGCTATTTTCGTTGCCTCCCAGTTTGCCTCCCGCCTGCCTCCACGGGGCCTCCCACGCCCTCCGTCATGTTGAACCCGCAAGTGTTCGCAAAAACCCCAAGGAGGTTCACATGGCGCTAAGACACCTTTCCCAGATCGAGCTGGCGGCTCGCTGGAACATATCGCACCGCACGCTGGAGCGGTGGCGGTACACGGGCGAAGGCCCGAAATTCATCAAACTCGGCGGCCGGGTCATCTACCGGCTTGAAGATGTCGAGGGCTTTGAGGCCGAACAGATTCGTGGCGCTGACCACGAGCCCCATCGTCCAATGTCGGCGTGAGGGGAACAACATGACAATTTCCAACCACATCACACTGGGCGATATCCACCGCATGCCGGTAGGCCAGATCGCGGCACTGCCCGCTGATCAACTGGCAATGCTCAAAGACGCGGCCGATCAGCAGCTCACCCAAGCCAAAACGGTCGCTGATTGGCTCGATGGCGCCATATCCCTGAAATACGCTGACCGTGCTGCCGAATTCCGTCACGGCGCGGGTAAGGACACCGGCACGATCCGCTTTGAGGATGACGGCGTCACCGTGATCGCCGAGTTGGCGAAACGGATCGATTGGGATCAGGCGAAACTCACCCAGATCGCTGAAAACATCGCCTCGTCTGGCGAAGACCCGGCGGAGTTCATCGACACCAAGCTGACGGTATCCGAGCGCAAATACACGGCACTGCCGGAATCCTGGCGGAAAGGATTTGAGCCTGCGCGCACGGTCCGGACCGGCAAACCCAAGTATCGGTTCGATTTGAACGGGGGTGCAGCATGACAGCTCTGACCCCCATCCTTGATCCTGTCCGGGATCTGCCCGGCCTGATCGACCGTGCGGCCAGCATGCTGGCAGGCGCCAAGACCGCAGCCGAAGTGCTGGAAGCGCGCGAAACAGCCGGACTGGCCTATGACATGGCCAAACGCACTGCGCGACTGCACACCGCCAAGGCCGCGCATGATGATCTGGTGGCAGCTGCACATCGTGCACAGGCTGATGCGCTGGAGATCGAAGCTGCTGCCAAGCGGCGCCTTGCAGATGAATACGATGCGGCGCAGGCGCGCGGCGAGGTTGCGCGTCTTGGGACCAACCAGTCTGATCTGGGTGTTTCCGAAGGGAACACCCGGCTGGCCACATCGTCAGATATCGGGTTGTCACGCAAGGCCATTCACGACGCCCGGCTGATCCGCGACGCAGAGGCCGCTGATCCCGGCATTGTGCGTCGCACGCTCGATGACCGGCTGGAGCATGGCGAGGAACCAACCCGCACGGCGCTGCGCAAAATGGTGACGGATGCCGCCATGCGCGGCTTGCGCCCGCAGCGCAGTCCCAGCCGACGCAATCCTCTCTACGTCCCGCCCACGCCTGAACAGGCGGCCTGGCAGCACGTGACCGGCACGTTCCGTGCTTTTGCCGAATGGGCCTCCGACGACAACCTGACCCTTGCCCAGGCGGGCATGTGGGAGGCGCAGAATGTCCCGTTTCACGACCTCGATGCCAAAGCCATCGCGCAAGGGTCGGCAGCTTTTACAACAATCAAGGAGTGGTTTGATGCTTGATAGCCAATCAGCGGCATTTGCCGAACGCGTCTGGGATTACGCATCCCGTCTGGGCAACAACGCCCCAAAGATCGCCGATGACATTATGGAAGCGGCTTTCCCGCTGACCTGCACGCAGGCACGTCAGGAAGGCGCACTGCGCATGCTGCGCACCGGCATCATCACCGAGGTCAAGCGCATCCTGCGCAACCGCGATGACGGATTGGGCCAGTCGGATTTCACAGAGGTCTGTGCGGCCTTCGCGCCACTGGTGAAGAAGTTGCGGTCAAAATCGTACTTCGTTGAAAGCGCGGAAGAGTATGTCGGTATACCCGCTCTGATTGCCGAGCCGGAATTGCTGGATGACGCACGCCAGTTCATGCGGCGCAAAGGCATCGAATGCCTTGGTGAAGCCAACCGTCTGGATGCGCTGTTTATGGCCGTCACAGCGGGAGCAGCTGATGCTGTGCCGATGATTTCCCATCCCACCATGCCGCAGTCAGAAGGAGTTCACTGATGGCGATTTCTCTCGCATCCCTGCGCACCACCTCGGCGCTCTCGCCGCCACGCATCCTGATGCACGGCGTGGCCGGTGTCGGCAAATCCACCTTTGCCGCCGATGCCGACCGGCCCGTGTTCGTCATGACCGAAGATGGCTTGGGCAAGCTGCAGGTGCCGCATTTTCCATTGGCCACCAGCTATGCGGAGGTCGCGGAGGCGCTCGACGCGCTTCTGAATGAGGGTCACGACTATGGCACCGTTGTCGTGGACAGCGTCGACTGGCTGGAACCGCTGATCTGGGCCGAAGCCTGCAAGCGCAACGGCTGGGCCTCAATCGAAACCCCGGGCTTTGGCAAGGGCTATGCCGAAGCGCTGACCGTCTGGCGCGAATATCTCGACAAGCTGAACGCGCTGCGCGACCAAAAGGGCATGGCGGTTATTCAGATCGCCCATACCGATATCAAGCGCTTCGACAGCCCCGAGCACGAACCCTACGACCGGTATGTCATCAAGCTGCAGACCCGCGCCTCGGCGCTGCTGCAAGAACATTCCGATGTCGTGCTCTTTGCCAATTACCGGATCTCGGTCGCCAAATCCGATGTCGGCTTCAACAAAAAGGTGACCCGGGCGCTCGGGTCGGGTGCGCGCGTTATGCACACCGAAGAGCGCCCCGCCTTCCTCGCCAAGAACCGTTACGGCCTGCCAGACACGCTCGAGCTCAGCTGGGCCGAGTTCATGGCGGCCATGCCCCAATCTGAATGATACACCTGAAAGGATACCACTATGGCACGTTTTGATACGTCATTTGACGCCACCAGCGTTGAACCCACCACACCCTATGAGCTGCTGCCCGCAGGCAAATACAGCGCCCAGATCGTCGAGAGCGAGATGCGCGTGACCCGCAATGGCATGGGTCAGTTCCTCTGGATGATGCTCGACATCCTTGACGGCCCATACAAGGGCCGGAAGATCTTCGACCAGCTGAACCTGGTGAACCCGAACCCGACCACCGTCGAGATCGCGCAGCGCACGCTGTCTGCCATCTGCCATGCGACGGGCCGGATGCATGTCAGCGACAGCGAGGAGTTGCACC
>NZ_JAFMHJ010000095.1 GCF_017854565.1 Yoonia sp. | reverse complement strand
CTCATGCCGCCTCGACGCGCGAGGCGGACCTTCCTGTAAAGTTCCACGCTGAAAATACCCCCGCCCTCCCTGCAAACAGAAAGGGCCAAAGTGGCAAAGTTTTACTCTGCCCGCAGCAAGACAATCTCACCACTTCCGTGGCTCACTTTTGCATTGCCGTTCTCATACTGGGTGTCGTGTGAGGCTGGAGTATCACGACGAAGGTAGCATTGTTAATGTCCAAATCTGTTTCTCATACCGATTTGATAAACCGGTCGGCGGCTGATGTTCGTGCCGCAATTCGCACGGGCGCCTACACCGGCCAGACGTCCGGTTTGGCCGCAGGCAAGCTGCAGTGTAACCTTGCCATCCTGCCCGAAAGGTTTGCGTTGGATTTCTTGCGGTTTTGTCAGCGCAATGCAAAACCATGCCCCGTCGTTGGTGTTGGCGATACGGGAAATCCATATCTGCCGACACTGGGCCATGATATCGACATAAGGCGGGATGTGCCCAAATACCGCGTCTTTCGCGACGGGGTTCTGACGGACGAAACGACCGATATCACGGAACTATGGACCGATGACCTTGTCACTGTCGCGCTGGGGTGTTCATTTACCTTTGAAAATGCGCTGCAGCGCAATGGTATTCCAGTGCGTCACGTCGAAATGGGGCGGAACGTACCCATGTATCGGTCCAATCTTGCACTTGTACCCGCTGGCCCCTTTGCAGGCGAGATGGTTGTGACAATGCGCCCGATCCCCGAAAACAAAATTGCTGCCGCCTATGCCATCAGCGGGAAATATCCCCAGGCGCATGGCGCACCTATTGCAGTGGGTGACCCCGGCGACATTGGCATTGCTGATCTGGCCCAGCCTGACTGGGGCGAACCTGTGGATATTCGTCCTGGCGAAGTGCCGGTTTACTGGGCCTGTGGTGTGACGCCGCAAAATGTCCTTCTCGACGCAAAACTACCTCTCTGCATCACACATACGCCGGGTCATATGTTGATCGCGGATGTGGCCGAAGATGCGGAAACGACGGTCCTCAACACAAAATAAACGAAATCAACAAGGAGAAATCTTATGCGTATCACTCTTGCCGCTCTCGCTGCGACCACGGCACTTGCCCTGCCAGCAAGTGCCGAAACACTCTCTGTCGTGGGTAGCTGGTCCAGCTTGCCACTGCACAACGACTATGAAGCACCGTTCTGGAATACGACCCTGCCAGAGGCGTCCGGCGGCGACATCACGGTCGAACTGACCACGCACAATCAGATGGGTCTTGGTCTGGGTGATATTTATCCGCTGCTCGGGCAGGGCGTTTATGACGTTGCAATGACTGTGGCGGACTATGCCGTTGCGGACGCGCCTGAACTCGAAGGACTTGACGTGCCGCTCGTTGCGCTGACGGCGGATGAGGCACGCGCGATGGTGAACGCGGCCCGCCCGATGGTTGACGACATCTACCGCGACCGTTTCAACGCCAAGGTGCTGGCCATCGCGCCGTACCCACCGCAGATCGTTTTCTGCAACCACGAAATTTCCGATTTGAACGACATGCAGGGCCTGAAGGTGCGCGCGTCGGGCCGCATGACCGCCAAACTGCTTGAGGCACTGGGCGCCGAAGGCGTCAATGTGTCCTTCGCAGAAGTACCCGGCGCACTGCAAAATGGTGTTGTCGATTGTGCCGTGACGGGGGCCGGTTCCGGCTATTCTGCGGGTTGGTGGGAAGTGTCGACACATCTGATGCCGCTGCCGCTGGGCGGATGGGATTCTGTCGTGACGGCGATGAACCTTGATAAATGGAATGGTTTGGACTCCGATACACAGGCGCTTATTCAGGACCAAATAAAGACAGGTTTCGAAGATCCGGCATGGGACAGCGCGCAGGGCGCACTGGTCAATGCCATTGCCTGCCTGACTGGCAATGGCGAATGCACAGCCGGCGAAGCGCGGTCGATGGTTCTGGTCGAAGCATCCGATGCGGATTTTGCCAAAGCGCGCGAAATCCTGACGACTGTCGTCCTGCCGGAATGGGCTGAACGCGCTGGTGGGGATTGGGCCGAACGGTGGAACGATAGCGTGGGCAAGGTTGTTGGCGTAACAATCAACTAACCAACCGCAATGAAGGGGACGTGCCGAAATGGAACTGAAGCTGATCGCGAAGTTGCGGACAATCAACAAAGGGGTGGCATTGCTTGTCGGTCTGGGGTTGTTCGGCTGTGCAGGATTTGTCCTGCTTGATATCGTGATGCGCCAGATCGGCACGTCGTTTGGCGGAACCGAAGAAATCGCGGGCTATACGATGGCGCTCGCGACCTCTTGGGGGATGTCGTTCACCCTGTTGGAGCTTGGGCACGTCCGCATCGACCTTTTGCGCAGTCGGGTGAAGTCTCTCGGGCGCGCCCTGTTTGACGTTTTTTCGTTGATTGTCATGTCGGGCGTCATTGTCAGCATCGCGATCAGAGCATGGCCAGTCGTGGAACGGTCGCTGACCAATAACTCCCGCGCGAACAGCCCACTGGAAACGCCTTTGGCGCTCGTACAGCTGCCGTGGTTCGCGGGCTGGGTTTGGTTCGCCGTCATGTCGTGCCTTGTGACGCTGGCAGCGTTAAGCCTTGTGATCAAGGGTCGCCATGATGAAACAGAAGGCTTTGCCGGTGCCTTTGCTGAGCAGGATACGCTGCAATGATCGCTTTTGTATCCGTTAGCCTTCTCGGGCTGCTTGCGTTGTCCATCCCCGTTGGCATCGTGCTTTTCTTGCTTGGATTTGGTGTTGATACCTTCTTCTCGAGCTTCCCGCTTAGCCGGGGTCTGGGCAATATGGTCTGGTCGGCGTCGAACTCTGCCACGCTTATCGCCATCCCGTTCTTTGTGTTGCTGGGCGAAATCCTTGTGCGCAGTGGCGTGGCCACCCGCACTTACGCCGCGCTTGATCGTTGGGTGTCTTGGCTGCCGGGTGGGTTGGTCCATGCGAATATCGCGACTGCCACGATGTTTTCGGCCACCTCTGGGTCGTCCGTGGCCACTGCGGCCACCGTTGCCACCGTTGCCATGCCGCAGGCTGAAAAACTGGGCTATGACCCACGGCTTTTCTCCGGTGCAATTGCCGCAGGTGGCACATTGGGCATCATGATCCCACCGTCTATCAACCTGATTGTTTATGGATTTTTGACCCAATCCTCGATCCCGCAACTGTTTCTGGCGGGGCTGTTGCCCGGTCTTGGCCTTGCGATCGCGTTCATGGCGATCACGGCGATCCTTTGCATGATCTGGCCCCAGCTTGGTGGTTTGCGGCGCACATTCCCATTCCCACAGATGCTGCGCGCGCTGGTTGATCTGGTGCCGATCATCATCCTTTTTGGTCTGATCGTCGGGTCCATATACCGCGGCTGGGCAACCCCGACCGAGGCGGCAGCCGTCGGCGTGGCTGGCGCATTGCTGATTGCGCTGGCGTTTGGCGGTGTCTCGTTGCGGATGATGGGGGACAGCATTCTGGGGACCGTCAAGGTCACTTCGATGATCATGCTGATCGTGATCGGGGCGTCATTTTTGAACTTCACACTTGCCTCTGCCGGGTTGGCCGGGAATTGACCAGCATGATGACAGGCATGGGTTTGACACCGCTCAAGACGATTTTTGTTGTGGTTGTGCTTTATATCGTACTGGGTTTTTTCATTGAAACCCTCTCGCTGATGGTGGTGACAATCCCGATCATTGTGCCGCTCGTGGTCGAACAGGGCTACGATACGATCTGGTTCGGAATTTTGATGATCGTGCTGATTGAAATGGCGTTGATCACACCGCCTGTTGGTCTGAACCTTTACGTGGTGCAAGGTAACCACGCCATTGTCACCGCCTGCCTGAGCTCGGCGCCTTGGTTTAAGACACGTGTTTAACGACGTCGTTAACGACGTGTCTTATGCGGGGTCTGCGATGCGTGGTGAAATTCTTGGGCTGGAGCGGCGGCGCTTTTGGCGTGACGAGGACAAGCTCGAGATTGTCGCGTCGGTCGGGATCGACGGGGCCACGGTGACGCAGGTGGCACAGCGCCATGAGGTGACCCGGCAGCAGATTTATGCGTGGCGGCATGACCTCAAGAAGAAGGGCCTGTGGTCGCCCGATGCCGGGGCGCTGTTCTTTCCTTTGGACATGCCAGTTGCGGCCGGCGTGCTGGTTGCGCAGCCGCCGCTAGCTGAGGCACCGCCGCCGGTTGCGGTTGAATTGCGTCTGCGTGGCGGGCGCAGTTTGCATTTTGAAAGCGCGATCGATCCTGCTGCGCTGTCGGTGCTGATCCGCTCGGTGGAAACTGCATGATCGGCCCCGGCACTGGTGTGCGTGTGTATCTCGCCTGTGGGGTGACGGATATGCGCAAGGGGATTGCGGGTCTGGCCGCTTTGGCGCAGGATGTGTTGCGGCAAAAGTCGGCCAGTGGTGCGGTCTTTGCGTTTCGGGGCCGTCGAGGTGACCGGCTGAAGTTGCTCTATTGGGACGGGCAGGGATTTTGCCTCTACTACAAGGTGCTTGAGCGAGGCCGTTTCCCCTGGCCAAATACCCAGGATGGGGCGATGCGGCTGACCTCGGCGCAGCTTGCGATGTTGTGGGAAGGGATCGACTGGCGGCGTCCGGATTGGGGTGCTCCGCCTGCCCGGGT
>NZ_JAFMHJ010000014.1 GCF_017854565.1 Yoonia sp. | reverse complement strand
CCCCGGCACATTGAGCCCAGACGCGAATATGTAGCACCCGCACACCACAGGGCACGCGAAACAAAACGGCCACCAACCGCAAGCGGAATAAGGAATGTCTTGCGTGTCGCCGGGATCTTTGTGGCATCAGGCGTTGTTGGCGCTTTGGGTTTGTTGGGCCCATTATTTAACTAGGCCACCGCCACAATCCGAAATTAGCCGCCCGAAAAAATCGCGCTTGCAGCATCGTTCACCAATGAACGAAAGTTATGCAAACCCATCAGCCGTTCATCTTCGACAGTGGCGCCCAACCCACCGACAGCGTCGAAAACTGCCATTATAGCGGCTTGTCCAACTAACGTATCCGCAACCTTGGGCCGTTCTTTATATAGGGTTCGGTTTTCATTGGTCAGGACTTGCCACACCATGTTGACCCGCAGAGGCCCTGCAATGTCTGGATGCAACGCCTCGGCGTGGCGGATGGCTGCGATAATGTATTCCTGCGCGTTTGCTTGGTCATAATCAGTTGTCAGCGCGCTGTTTTGCGATACCAGTTCCGCGTGATGATGCAGAGCGGCGTCCCAAAAGGGCGCTTTTTCGATGTTAAGCTTGCCCAGTCGATTTAAGCGCAGGCTGGTCATGGGGACGCGCGACACAACGCCAGCAATCATCTCAACGGTAACGCCCGACGGATCGGCGGCCAATTGGTTTGCATAGATCTCATCCCATTGCGCGGCACCGCGACTACGCGGCATGTGCGGCACAGGTTCGTCGCCGGTCAGGTTAATGACCAAACCCTTGCAGATCTCATCCAGCGGTGCAGTTTCCACATCAAGCCCGCGCTGCTCGAGATCGATCCTGATAACTTCCGATAGGTATCCAGGATGCGTATTTGTCCGTGGCGTCTGGGGGTAAAGCTGTCGGACCTGCCTTGCGGCTTTGAATGCGCCTGCACGCGATACATCAATGTAATTTGCTTTGCGTTGATGCGCCAAGATCGAGGCAATCGCCATATCATGACGATGATCCTCAAAGTCCCAGCTTTCAGGCACGCCAAGGCTGGCCGGAAGATCCGTCAGGATGCGTGGGTCGCGGGCATAGCTCAACCATGCTTCGATCTGCGAAATGCCTTCCGGGCTTGGCATGTAAAAAAGCGGGGCACCACTCAGTTGGGGGGCATGCAGCATTTCATCCGTATTGGCATCCATCAGAATGAAGCAATCAATCTTGGTATTGGCACATTGCCTGAACCATTCATTCCGGAACGCATGGATGAACCGCTTTGGCAATCGCGCGACCAGCGTCAAGATGGTGTGGGGAAAGGCCGGAAAAGGCTCAAAGCTACCCGGCAGGTATCGGCCAGCATCATTGTAGACAACGATGTCATTGGGTCCGACGTTCCGCAATGTCTCCAAGATAATATAGGGCTTCCAAAGCCAGTAACCGGCGCCCCGCGGCTGTGACAGAATTGCTTCGTTCTCGGCCCAGAACGGTGTCTGCCGCAGGTCCGCTTCGGTGTAATGACGCGCAGTCGTAAAACCTGCGGCAAGGGCTGCGGCACAATAGTTGTCCGCATTCGTGCGAAATGGCTCTTTTTCGTTCGAATAGGTGATGAAATGAGTGTCTCCGTAAAGCCGGTCAGATTTTCCCGTCACCAAAGTCCCTCTTTGTCAGCAGTGAACACGTCATTATTGCTTTAGTAGATTGCGCATAAGTCGTAAACCTATGGAAGGTTGCCTAAGTGGCGCACGCTTCATAATAATCTAATCTCAAAGGTTCGGAGACTGAAATGACCGTGTTGGTAACGGGCGGCGCTGGATACATTGGATCTCACATGACGCTGGATCTTCTGGCTGCCGGTGAGAACGTCGTCGTCGTCGATGATCTGCGCAGCGGTTTTCGCGATGCAGTGCCCGGTCATGCCATGTTTGTGCAGGGCGATATTGGCGATGCCGCATTGATATCGCAGGTTCTTGCCCAACATAAATGCGATGCAATCATTCACTTTGCCGGCTCCACCGTCGTGCCGGAATCAGTTTCACAGCCGCTTGATTACTATCAAAATAACAGCGCGAAAACGCTGGCTCTCCTTCAAGCGGCAGTTCAAGCCGGGGTTCCCAATTTCGTGTTTTCGTCAACCGCCGCCGTCTATGGCACGGTTGACAGCAAGCCCGTCAACGAAACCGTTCCGCTTTGCCCGGTGTCCCCTTATGGGGCATCCAAAATGATGAGCGAACGCATGTTGCAAGACGCCGCAGCGGCATTTCCATTACAATACGCGATTCTGCGCTATTTCAACGTGGCAGGCGCAGACCCTCAGGGACGCGCAGGGCAATCAACCCCGCATGCCACCCATCTGATCAAGGTCGCATGTCAGACAGCACTCGGCCTGCGCAGCTGCATGGATATATTCGGCGACAAGCACAGCACCAAAGATGGCACTGGCGTGCGAGACTACATCCACGTCAGCGATCTAACGGCGGCACATCTATTGGCGCTGAACCACTTGCGGGCAGGCAGGGGCAGCTTCATCGCCAACTGCGGCTATGGGCACGGCTTTTCCGTGCGCGAAGTCATAGACTGTGTTCAGGATGTCGCGGGCATCAATATTGACGTGAGTGTGACAGCCCCGCGCCCTGGGGAAATCGCCTCTGTCGTGGCAAATTCGGACAGATTAAAGATGCTCACACAGTGGGCACCAAAACATCAGAATCTGACACAGATCGTCACCTCGGCCTATCTTTGGGAACAACACCTGATCGAAAAGCGTCACAACCAACACGACGAAATCTGCAAGGCGGCCCCCGACGCTTAAATCAGCAAAACCTGAGTGCCGACTTTAGCGTAGCCAAACAGTTCGGCGATTTGCTCATTGTAAAGCCCAATACAGCCGTTTGACGACCGCCGCCCAATCTTGCGCGTGTCATGCGTGCCGTGGATGCGGTAATACTGCCATGACAGATAAAGAGCGTGCGTGCCCAACGGATTGTCTGGGCCCGGACCGATGAATTCCGGCCATTCGGGATTACGGATGCGCATGGCTGGCGTCGGTGCCCAGCTTGGGCCTTCAACCTTGCGGGTAATCTCTGTGCGGCCCGTGCGGGTCAAATCCTCGGTCAACGGCACGCTGGTCGGGAACAGCTTATAGACCGCCTCGTCCTCGGACCAGTAATGCAGCGCCCGTGACTGAATATCGACAAGGATCGCCCCGTTGCGCAGGTCGCTGAAGTACGGCTGCCAATCAAGCGATCGGAAACTCGAAATATTTCGCTGCACACCTTGGCTGATATCGCCTTCGATCTCGGTCGTGCCTGCGGTTTGCGCCACGGCACCGGTCCCGACTACGGCGGCAGTCGCCGCAAGAAAGCTGCGGCGTGAAAGGGCGTTGGACATCTTCGTCTCCATTTCAGGGTCGTTTGTCGTCTCTGGGTGCAATCTAATGTGTCTGGCACGCCACCGCAATTCAAACAAATGTCACAATGGCGCTTAGGCGCCGATGTGGGTTTGAAGTGTGACGTCAATACCGCTAAGAAATGACAACGCAACAAGGCGAGCAGCAAATGTATCGACGCGACATGATTTTTGGGTTGGCAGCCATAGGGGTTACCGCTTGCGCACAGGTTCCAGCAGGCAGGCTTGGCCCCGACGGCCTGCCGCTGCCATCGGTTTACCGTATTCAGCCCGGACAAGAAGCCGAGCTTCAGTTTCGCATGCTTGATAGCGTAAATGCGCTGCGCCAATCGGCCGGCTTGCCACCCGTCCAGCTTGATGGGCGTCTGAATGCAGCGGCAGCAACGCATGCACGCGATATGTCCCGCCAAAACCGGCCTTGGCTTTTTGGGTCCGACGGGTCCAGCCCCGTTGACCGCGCACGGCGCGTTGGCTTTCCGGGCCGTCTGCAAGGCGAGAATATTTCAGAATCTTACGAATCAGATTTGCAGACACTGGCCGCATGGATGGCACAGCCTGATACGCGCACCGTGATCATGGATCCAAACGCGCGGCTGATGGGTTTCGCATGGTTTCAGGAGCCGGCAGGCAAGCTTTGGTGGACGTTGAACATGGGCAGCGACCCTGCAATCACGCAACCAATCCCAAGCGGAGCGTTCTAAGCGTAGATGAAAATCTGTGTGCCGGTTTGGACCATCGCATAGATTTCATCCATCTCCTCGTTTTGCACGGCGATGCAGCCCCACGTCCAATCCTTTACGCCCAGCGCACGGGTTGGTGTGCCGTGGATAAAAATATCGCCGCCCGGCGGAACGCCAAGCGCGCGTGCATTGGCGATATCGTTCGCATTCGGATACGAAATGCCAAGCGACAGGTAAAAGCTGCTATTGGGATTGCGGCGATCAATGCGATAGGCGCCTTCGGGCGTGCGCCCGTCACCTTCCCGCTCTTTATGGCCAGATGGTGCGAACCCCAGTTCGAAATTATAGGCGCGTAGCAACAGGTCCTGGTTCAGCAACTGCAAGGTTCTTTGTTCTTTGAATACCTGAATACGGGTCACGTCCGGCCCGATATATTGCGGGGTTTCCGCCGCGCAGCCGGCCATGCCAAGCGCCGCGCCAACCATCACTGATCGTCTTGAAATCATCACTACTGCCCATCTTTGCGGTCTACGCCGTTTTTTTCCGTGTACAGGAAAAATATGATGAAAGGTAGGAAAAGCTGTGGCAGTGAATTTATTTTCGCGTGAACGACGTGACCACCTCAACATGCGCAGACCAGCGGAACTGATCAACGACCTGCACCCAATTCAGGGCAAAACCAGCATCGGTCAGCGTTTTGGCATCACGGGCAAATGTCACCGGATTGCACGACACCATTGCGATATTCCTGATGTCCGATCTTGCCAGCGTTTCAATCTGCGCCTCGGCCCCGGCGCGTGGCGGATCAATGACAGCGGCATCAAAATGGCGCAGCTCATCAGGTTCCAGCGGCCGACGGAAAAGATCACGCGCCTCTGTGGTCACCCGACGCAGTTCGCGCCCTGATCGCCAGCCACGGTCAAGCGCGGCAAGCATGGGCTTGTCGCCTTCAACCGCATGCACTTCGGCGTGCTTGGCCAGGGGCAAGGTAAATGTGCCACAGCCAGCGAACAGGTCGATAATGCGGGCGGCCTTATGGGTTATTTCCGCGACCCCTTGCAGCAACGCCGCTTCGCCGTGTTTAGTGGCTTGCAGAAACGCACCGGGCGGCGGGACCACCGGCGTCCCCCCAAAGTCTTGCGCTGGCGGGTTCAGCGTCACCACAGGTTCGTCATTCCAAACCAGTCGGCTTAGCCGATGTTGTTGGGCAAATTCCGCCAGCTCCATCCGCAATTGTGGGGTCAGTTCTTTGTCGGTGTTAACAAGAACATCCACGCCAAGCGGCGCTTCGGTCACAGTCAGATCAATCTCGCCTTTGCGCGAACAGGCGATGACGGTTAGCGCTTCAAGTGCGGGAAAGCTGGCGATCAGGGCCGGTGTCAGCAGCTGGCATTCCGGCACGGCAACCAAAACATCCGAAGCGCGCGCATGAAAGCCGACCATTGCGCCTTTTTTGGTGCGCCGACCCGATAGTTTCGCGCGTCGTCGCGATTGCGGCGGCGACGTCACAATAGCCCGGAAATCAGGGGCCAACCCATGCGCCTTCAGCGCCTTTTGCACGATTCCCAGTTTCCAATCGGCAACAAAGGCGTCTGTTGCATGCTGCATTGCGCAACCGCCGCAGGTCTTGAAATGCCGACATGGCGGCGCGACCCGATCCGTTGATGGCGTCACGATGCGGATCGTACCGTCCTGCGCCACGCTCACTTCTTCATCCGGCAGCACACGCGGCAACAGCGACCGCCCGTCAGAGGCGCGCCCCATTCCAAGGTGGGTCAAACTTTCGATTGTCAGCATTTATTCCGCCGCGTCTTTCACATTAATGAACCCGCCCGACTGGCGGTTCCAGTAGCGGGCATAAAGCCCGCCTTTGGCCAGCAGGTCCTCGTGTGTTCCTTGTTCGACGATGCGGCCCGCGTCAAGGACGATGATGCGGTCCATGCGCGCCAGCGTGGACAGACGGTGCGCAATCGCTATGACCGTTTTACCGTCCATCATAGACTCTAGCGCTGCTTGAATCGCGGCCTCTACTTCGGAATCAAGCGCGCTGGTCGCCTCATCCAGAACCAATATCGGCGCGTCCTTCAAGATGGCGCGCGCGATCGCAATCCGCTGTCGCTGCCCGCCCGACAGCTTGACACCCCGTTCGCCAAGATGTGCAGCATAGCCAGTGCGCCCCTTGTGATCGAGCAAATCAAGAATGAAATCATGCGCCTCAGCCTGCCGCGCGGCATCTTCAACCTCAACCTGCGTCGCATCATGTTTGCCATAGCGGATGTTGTCCCGCGCAGAGCGGTTAAACATCGCCGTTTCCTGTGTCACCATGGCGATCTGTCGGCGCAGGCTTTCCTGAGTCACATCGCGCACATCATGCCCATCGATCAAAATCCTACCGGATTCAGTGTCATAAAGCCGCAGCAACAGGGCAACCAAGGTCGATTTACCTGCACCGGACGCGCCCACAATGCCCAGTTTTTCACCCGGATTCACCGTCAGGCTCACATGATCCAGGCCCCCCGGCCCACCACCATAGCTAAAGCTGACATCCTCCAGCCTGATCGCGCCGCGATCCGCTGATAACTGCCCCGCGTCCGGCGCATCGGTCAGTTGATGTGCCGGGCTAAGGGTGCGCATCGCATCTTCGATTTCGCCCACGTTGGCGTACATCCCCATCAGCGCAAAACTGACCCAACCAGTCATCTGTGACAGGCGCAGCGCAATAGCGCCAGCCGCAGCGATATTGCCCGCCGTTGCGGCCCCCGTCGTCCAGAAATACAGCGTCATACCAACAAGCAGGATCGGCAAAGTCCCGCCCAACGCCATCAGCCAAAACCGAAACGACGCCGACAACCAGCCATAATTAACCGCCGTGCCCCAGTAGTTTTCCATCGCGTCAATTGCAGCCCGATCTTCATGCGCGTCATGGGCAAATAATTTAACGGTTTTGATATTCGTGATCGTATCGACAATCTGACCCGTCACCATCGCACGGGTTCCGGCCCGCGCCTTTGACCGTTCCCGAATACGCGGCATGAAAAAGCGGATCAGCCAAATATACGCAACGACCCACAGCGCCAACAGGCCTGCGGTGCGCAAATCAATCGTCAGCAGCAAAACGACCGACCCGATCAGGGATGCTAGCGCGAAAGCGACCGTGTGAATCATATCGACCGTAAGGTCGGTCGTCGCGCGCGCCGCTTGCATCTGTTTTTGCGCAATCCGTCCCGCAAAATCATCGTCGAAAAAGGTGACCGATTGCCCAAGCGAATGGCGGTGCAGCCGCGACAGGATCAAATTGCTGAGTGACGGCCCGACAACGACAGACTGCATCACGCCCGATACACCCAGTATGATCGGGCGCAGAATGGTGAAAAAAACCATCACCCCGATCAAAAGCGCCGCGTTATCCGCCAGATACTGATCAGGGGAAGAATTAAGTGCGCCGTCAATGACCCAACCCAGCATAAGCGCGGTCAGCACCTCTAGCGTGCCCGCCAAGGCAGACACTATTCCACCCAATGTCACCATGGTCAGGCTACCGCGCAACGCCCAGCGCAGAAACGCCATCAGCGTATCCGGCGGCGCGCCCCTTGCGGGCTCAAATGGGTCGATCCAGCGTTCTGGTGTCATAAAGCAACCTTTGTGCCGTGGGTTATCCGTGACAAATGGATGCCTGCAGGATAACGCCATCCATTTCTTTATCTAGGGCGCTGATGCGTTCTTCCAAGCATACGGCAAGGTGATTGGCTCAGATAAAAATTAGCGCCGAAAACCCGACAAGCCCAATAGCCATGATACGCAGAAAAATCTGCCACGCGACCGGATTTGTCAGCAAATACGACAGCAGCGCGCCAGCCATTGTCCAGAACAGGCAGACACCAAGGTTCAGCGTCGAAAACATCACACCCAATGTCATCGCTTGGTCCATTGCTGGCAACGTTGCGACATAGGCTGTCGCGCTCATGGCGACGGCCCAGACCTTGGGGTTGATCCACTGGAACAGGATCGCCTCGATAAAGGAGAACGGGCGCGCGCGGCTGTTGGTCTTGGCCGGATCTGCACGCCACAGGATCACGGCCATCCAAAGTATCCAAAGGCTGGCCACGATTTTCAGCAGTGCGGTCAGCATCGGTACCACGGCAAGCAACGCACCGATGCCCAGGCCAGTAATGCCAGCCGTAATGCCGACACCAATTGCGACCCCCAGGATATGCGGGATCGTGCGCTTGAACCCAAATCGCGCGCCCGAGGCGGTCAATAAAATCACGTTCGGTCCCGGCGAAAACAAGCCAAGGAACACGAACCCGATAAGAGGCAAAAGCTCAGCCAAGCAAGTCGGCTCTTGTCAGGGTGAATCCCGAAGCAATCCATCGGTTTTCGGCGTCTTTCAGTGCCTTGCCCAGCGCAGCGCCCTGAATTTCCGGCATCAGGTCAGCGGCCTTTAGGGGAAAAACCTCACCTGCACCCGTTTTTGCGGCTTCAGCCGCATCGGGGTCGATTTCGCGCCCAAGCGACGCTGCGCGAACGGCAAGAGCATCCATCGCTATCTGCAGACCAAACCGATAACCCAATGCGCCCGGCGCAAGGTCGCTTTGCATTTGCGCGTACCGTTTTGCGTCCCGGTTGGACAGCCGCATTGTGCACGTTGGGTCACCACCCAGCACGACAAGCCGCCGGATTGGATCGGGCGCTAGGGCGGCCTGATGTTCGACATGGATCAACACGGCAAGCGTGACGGCGGTTGATCCGGGCAGAATTTGTAACAGCCCTCCGGTCGCCGCGAACGATGCAACAGCCGGCGCCGGATCTGGCGCGGCAAGCAGTTTCAGCAACTCGCTGGTGACCCGCTCCTTGGAAAGACCTTGCAATCCTTCGATATTATCCGCGCACGCAGCAATGCCGTCGCGGTCCGGGCCTTCGTTCACATCGCCATACCATGCAAAAAAGCGGAAAAACCGCAGGACCCGCAGATAATCCTCTTTGATGCGCTGGTCGGCATCTTCGATAAAACGGATGCGGCGCGCGTATAGGTCTGGCAGCCCGCCAAGCGGATCGACGACAGTGCCGTCGGGACCCGCGTAAAGCGCGTTGACGGTAAAATCCCGGCGCCGCGCGTCATCTGTCATATTATCGGCAAATGCGACAGTGGCGCGCCGTCCGTCCGTTGCAATATCATGGCGGAACGTCGTCACCTCAAACGGCACGTTTTGGGAAATGACAGTGACTGTTCCATGGTCAATTCCGGTCGGTATCACCACAAGACCCGCAGCCTGCGCAAGCCGGGTCACCACGTCAGGGTGTGCGTCGGTCGCCAGATCAAGATCAGCAACCGGTTCGTGCAGCAGCTCATTGCGAACGCATCCGCCGACAAACCACGCCTGATACCCCGCGTCAGTCAAGACGCGACAGACCGTTTGCGGCCCAATATCCGTCAGCCAAGATGCGGTGATCCGGGTCATGCCATGCGTTCCGCAAGGACACGCAGGATACATGCCGTTGCACCCCAGATATAATAGGGGCCATAGGGAACGGCATAATAGTGGCGTTTGCGGCCCTGCCAATGACGGCCCTCGACCCGGAACAGCGTTGTGTTGATGACATGGGCAAGCGGGACCTCGAACACTTCGCTCACTTCGCCCGCTTCAGGAATTGGATCGTAGTGGCCCGTCAGCAATGCCAGAACCGGCGTGACCTGATAGCCGGTGACCGTCCGATGGACGGGCAATTCGCCAAGGATGTTGACAATGTGCCCCGGCAGACCGATTTCCTCATTGGCCTCGCGCATGGCAGCGGCGATCAGGGTTGGATCTGTCGGGTCCTGCTTGCCCCCCGGAAACGCAATTTGCCCCGGATGATGTTTTAACCGAGCCGAGCGTTTGGTAAGAATAACAGTCTGTGTTTCGGCCCGAATGGCAATCAGCACCGCCGCCGGCGTTAATTTCGCATCAGGTGCCTGAACATCATTGTTCAGATCAAAATCTGACGACGCGCAGCCTTTTTTGGCCAGCGCGTCAATCAATCGTTTGTGCAGGTCAGACACTTTGATCCTTGGCCTCGAACCCCAGCGTCTCGGGCAAAAAGGTGTAGTGCGCGCCGCAAAACTGACAATCCGCAGTCACAGTGCCCGCGTCGGTCGTCATCGTGCCGATGTCCTTGGCCGAATAAATCGAAAGACTTTGCCTGACGCGATCTGCGGAACATGTGCAGCCAAACGTGACTGGCTGCGCGTCGAAAACGCGCGGCCCTTCTTCGTGGAACAACCGGATCAGCAAGTCCGTTGGCGCGACCGTCGGGCCAATCAGTTCGATATCGTCAACCGTATCCAACAGCACATTGGCCCGTTTCCAATTTTCACCCTCATCCTGGGTCAAGATATCCACTGCCTCCAGCAATCCACCTTCGCCCGACCCCCCGTCGCCCGCGGCAAAGGGTGACGCCTTGGGCATATGTTGCAGCATCACACCACCAGCGCGCCACCGGGTGGCTTCTCCGGGCAGTTGGGACTGACCAAACGTCAGCGAAAACCGGGTCGGCAGCTGTTCAGACTGGGCGAAATATGCCTCGGCGCAGGATGACAACGAACCACCGGTGATCGGGGTTATCCCCTGATATGGCGTCGTTCCTTCGCCCTGATCAATCAAGATTGCGAAATAACCGCTGCCAAGATGGCCAAACGGGTCGGCATCATGATCCAACTGATCAGCGTCATAGGAGGCATACGCGCGAACGCGGGCTGGCTGCCCCTCATCTGTTGGGCCATAGTAGTCTGTTGCAATCAGGCGCACAGCACCAGAGCCGCGCACCTGAAGCGACAGCTTCCAACGCAGCTTCATGGTCTGGCCAATCAACGCGGTCAGCAAAGCCATTTCAGCGACCAGCCCTTCGATGATTGGCGGATAGTCGTGCTGCGACAATACCTGCTCCAACACGCCATCCAAACGGGCCACCCGGCCACGGATGTCGGATGCATCAAGTTGAAACGGCAGGACGGTGTCGTCCCAAGCGATCTGTGCGCTGAGGCTCATGGGCTTTCCTTACATGTCAGGAGTGGGCATACCGCGCCTATATAGGCGGGGCAAGCCAGCGTCCAAGGGAAGAAGTGATGATCAGACGATATGGTGAGGCGCCACTCAGCGCCCAACGCTATCAGGTACGCCATGGGGCATACGCGGTCTTGCGCCGTGACGGGCAGGTCTTGCTGACCCGACAAAAGGCCGAACAGGACGAATTGCAGTTGCCCGGCGGGGGCATTGATCCGGGCGAAGGGGCCATTCAGGCGCTTCACCGCGAAACCTATGAAGAAACCGGATGGCGCATCGCCCGGCCCCGCCGTTTGGGCGCGTTCCGGCGGTTCACATATATGCCGGAATATGACAAATGGGCCGAAAAAGTGTGCCACATCTATCAAGCCTTTCCCGTCCGCCGATTGGGCCCGCCGACAGAACCGGGCCATACCGCCATCTGGATGGACCAGGACGCAGCGGTTTCGCTGCTTTTCAATGAAGGCGACGCCGCGTTTCTGGCGCAGCTCATTTTAGCCAGCTAAACGCACATCTTCACCAAAGCGCCAACGATCGTTGTTTCGATCATCGGCTGCGCTGTTCTTGCCCTGCCTGCGGAAAACCGATATCGCGCGTTTCCAGATACATTGACGTAAAGGCATATCCATGACCGCTCCGAAAAAAGTCGTTTTGGCCTACTCCGGTGGCCTTGATACCTCGATCATCCTCAAATGGCTGCAAATCGAATACGGTTGCGAGGTCGTGACCTTTACCGCCGATCTGGGCCAGGGTGAAGAATTGGAACCGGCCCGCAAAAAGGCCGAAATGATGGGCGCAAGCGCCATCTATGTGGAAGACCTGCGCGAAGAATTCGTGCGCGATTTCGTGTTCCCGATGTTCCGCGCCAATGCGCTGTACGAAGGGCTGTATCTGCTGGGCACCTCCATCGCCCGCCCGCTGATTTCCAAGCGTCTGGTCGAAATTGCTGCAGCCGAAGGCGCCGATGCAGTATCCCACGGCGCGACCGGCAAGGGCAACGATCAGGTCCGGTTTGAACTGGCGGCCTATGCCCTGAATCCAGAAATTAAGGTCATTGCGCCTTGGCGTGAATGGGATCTGACCAGCCGGACACGTCTTTTGGAATTCGCCGAAGCGCATCAAATTCCCGTAGCCAAGGATAAACGCGGCGAGGCACCGTTTAGTGTGGATGCCAACCTGCTGCATACGTCATCCGAAGGCAAAGTGCTTGAGAACCCCGGCGAAGAAGCGCCCGATTATGTCTATCAGCGCACGGTTAAGCCTGAAGATGCGCCCGACACGCCGGAAATGGTGGAAATCACGTTTGAGCATGGCGATGCGGTCGCGATCAATGGTGAGGCGATGTCGCCTGCGACCGTTTTGACGAAGCTGAATGAACTGGGCGGCAAACATGGCGTCGGTCGGCTTGATCTGGTCGAAAACCGCTTTGTCGGTATGAAATCGCGCGGGATATACGAAACCCCCGGCGGCACCATATTGCTGGAGGCGCACCGCGGGATTGAGCAGATCACGCTGGATTCCGGTGCAGGCCACCTGAAAGACAGCATCATGCCGCGTTACGCAGAGCTGATTTACAACGGCTTCTGGTTCTCGCCAGAACGCGAGATGCTGCAGGCGCTCATCGACAAATCACAAGAACATGTAACTGGCACCGTGCGCGTCAAGCTTTACAAAGGCTCTTGCAACACGGTCGCACGCTGGTCGGATCATTCGCTTTATTCCGAGGCACATGTGACGTTTGAAGACGATGCCGGTGCCTATGACCAGAGCGACGCGCAGGGTTTCATTCAACTGAATGCGCTGCGTCTGAAACTGCTGGCGGCACGGAACCGGCGCCTGAAGTCATAAGGCCAGCGCGGCAAGCCTTTCATAGTGACCCCGTGCAGCCGCGCAAAGCGTGGCCGCACGGCCCGTCAGCTGCGGCATTGGCCCTTCTGGCCCTGCAAAACCCGAACTTTGATGGACTGCGTTGTACCAATGCGCGGCCCAAACTCCGTCATCGGCCTTTGGGCCTTTTGGCCAGTGCAGCATGGCTGGATCAAAGGGCAGATCAATCGCATTACAGAGCCTGACAAGGGCTTTTTCTGGGTTTTTCCGAATGTCTGCGCTGTCGATCACGACCCCGCCAATCCTGTCAAAAAGCGCGGATTGCTGCGCAAAGCCGATATCGTCCAGCGTCATGTCCGGCCGCTTTGCCCCGTAGCTGGCGATCACCCGCGCGGGGTGGCGGATCAGGTGAATATTCACACACTGTTTCGCCCAGTCGAGGGAAAACCCGTCGATCATGTGGTGTGGCATATGTTTCATATAAAAATGCGGCTTTTGCGCCGGAATAGTGTCTAAACAACGCGCCGCGACCTTGGTGGGGTCAGTTTCATGGGCCGCGATAATTTCGGCCCGCATCGGGTGGTCCGCACCCGTTGCCGCAAGGTAGGGCGCATAGAATGGTTCGTCCCAAACGGCAAAGTCTGAACGGTTCCCAAAGGCATACATCATCGCAGTTGACAGATTGCGCGGCCCCGACCACATGGCGATCCGCATCACGTACAGACCGCGTACAGAAGCTGAACGTATAGCGTGCGTATGCTTTGGGTTACCGGCCCCATGGTCCCGGCACCGATTTGGCGCCCGTCGATGTGGCTGACGGGCGTTTGCGCACCGAAGGTGCCGGTCAGGAATGCCTCGTCCGCGCTGTAGGTATCGACCAGGCTGAAGTTGCGTTCAAACACCGGGATGCCATTGGCGCGGCACAGGTCGATCACCTTTTGCCGGGTGATCCCGTTCATGCAGTAATCCCCGGTCGAGGTCCAAACCGCCCCCTTCTTGACGATAAAGAAATTGCACGCGTTGGTCGTGTTCACGAAACCATGCACGTCCAGCATCAGCGCTTCGTCGGCGCCGGCCTTTTGTGCCGCGATACAGGCAAGGATGCAGTTCAGTTTCGAATGGCTGTTTAGCTTGGGGTCCTGGGTCATGGGCAAGCCGCGCTGATGCGGGACCGTGGCCAAGGTAATCGGGCGCGGAATCTTCGGTTTGGAATGCTCCATGATGATCACGAACGTCGGCCCGGACCGCGATAAACCGGGGTGCTGGAACGGGCGGACCTTGACGCCCCGGGTGATCATCAGGCGCGCATGGGCATCGGTGGTCATACCGTTGGCGTCCTGCGTCGCCAGCAAGGCCGCGATGACGCCGTTCCGGTCCATGCCGATATCCAGGTCGATCGCCTTGGCCGCCTCGAACAGTCGACCAATATGTTCATCCATGAAGGCCCAGGTGCCGCTATACAGCCGCAACCCTTCCCACACGCCGTCGCCCAACATGAAGCCGCTGTCATAGACGCTGACCGTGGCCTGCGATTTCGGGACAATCCGGCCATCGACGTAGATCAGGATATGTTCGTTGCGCGCGTCTTCTTCGGCTTGGTGTGTGGTGACTTCGGTCATTTTGGTCCTCCTGTCGGAACGCTAGGGCGGGATGAGAAATGTTCCAAGAGGTAAACAGCGCGTGAGATCACCTGCGTGTGCATTGCACGGATCATCAAAAGGCAGGCAGGCTGGCCCACAAAGGAGATACAAGATGTTCAAGACACTGAAAGCTGTCGCACTGGCGGTTGCCATTGCGCCCGTCGGGCAGGTGGCGGTTGCCGAAGATATCCAGACAGCCACCGTCGCGGGCGGTTGTTTTTGGTGCGTCGAAAGCGATTTCGAATCGGTGGCGGGCGTGCAAGAGGTTGTGTCGGGCTACACCGGCGGCACCACGGCTGACCCGACCTATCAGACCATCAAAGGCACCGGGCATTACGAGGCGGTCGAGATTACCTATGACGCCGATGTCATCAGCTATGACGCATTGCTGCGTCTGTTCTTTCGGTCGGTAGACCCAACAGATGCGGGCGGGCAGTTTTGTGACCGCGGTGACAGCTATCGCACAGCTATTTTCGTGTCTAACCCGGCCCAACGCGCCGCTGCAGAAGCAGCCAAGGCAGACGCGCAGCGTGAACTTGGCCAGCAGATTGTCACGCCGATTTTGGACGCAGCCCGGTTTTACGAAGCCGAAGCGTATCATCAGGATTACTACAATGGCCAGTCGATCGTGCTGACCCGTCGCGGGCCAAAGCGCCAAACCGAGGCCTACGCATTTTATCGTCAGGGCTGTGGCCGTGATACGCGGGTCGCCCAGCTATGGGGTGATGACGCGCCGTTTGTGCATCACGATTGAAACGCCTGCACTTCGGATAGATCGGGGATCACGTCGGCGGTGCCGTGGCGCATGACCATCAGCGCGGCCGCCTTGGTTGCGAGATTGATCGCTTGGGCCATCGGCATCCCCCGATCAAGACCGGCCAACACGTAGCCGGTAAACGTATCGCCCGCGCCTGTCGTATCGACGGGCGCGACGTTGATCGCATCAAAGTGCTGTTTTCCGTCCGCGCCGTACCAATCGGCACCATCGGCGCCAAGGGTCACAATCACATCGCGCACCGGCAGGTCGGCGGGCGTTTGGCCGGTCGCCGTTTGCAACTGCGCGGCCTCGACGGCGTTCAGGATCAGAAAATCCAGATATGGCAGGACCGCCAGAACCCTGTCGGCATCAAAAGGGGCGGCGGCATAGGCCACGCGCAGACCCATCTTCTTGCCCAGAGCGGCGGCGGTACGTTGCAGGTTGGTTTCGTTTTGGATAACCAGCCAGTCGCCGGTTTGCGCCTCGGCCATGGCGGTTTGCAGCGTGGTTTGCGGGATTTCGGCGTTGGCGCCGGGGTGCAGGACGATGGCGTTTTCGCCCTGCGGATCGACCATGATGATCGCTTGGGCGGTTTCTGTGGCAACGGTCGTGATGTGCCGGGTATCAACGCCGTATTCCAGCAACCGGTCCACGGCCCAGCGCCCATCGGGGCCAACCGCGCCGATGTGGTTCACATGGGCGGCGGCACGGGCGGCGGCGACCGACATATTGGCCCCCTTGCCGCCCAGAAACATCTGTCGGTTCATGGACGACAGGGTTTCCCCCGGCGCCGGGATATGCGGCACCGCATAGACGACATCCGCGTTGATCGAACCAAGGTTCCAAAGCGCCATCAGTCGATCCGGCAGGCCGCGATGACGGCCATGTTCAGGATGTCATTCACGGTTGAGACGGTCGAACAGATCTGCACCGGCTTGCCGATCCCCGACAGGATCGGGCCAATCACGGTCGCCCCGCCCATTTCCTGCAACAACTTGACCGAGATGGACGCGGAATGGCGCGCGGGCACCACCAGCACGTTCGCCGGGCCAGTCAGCCGCGAAAACGGATAATGTTCCATGGCTTTGGGGTTCAGCGCGACGTCAACGGTCATTTCACCTTCGTATTCGAAATTGACCCTGCGCTGATCCAGCACACGCGGGGCCTGGTGCATCTTTTCGGCCCGTTCGGACACCGGATAACCGAACGTCGAGAACGACAGGAACGCCACGCGCGGTTCCAGGCCCAGTTCGCGGGCGACAGAGGCACCGCGTTCGGCGATATCGGCAAGATCATTTTCATCCGGCCATTCGTGAACCAGCGTATCCGCGATCAAGATGATCCGGCCTTTGTTCAGGACTGCCGTGACGCCCACCGCGCCATCGTGGGGCTGCGCGTCAAAGACGTGGTTGATCAGTTCCAGCACATGCGCCGATTTGCGGGTCGCCCCGGTGACCATTCCGTCAGCGTGCCCGTGGGCCAGCATCAGCGCAGCAAAGACATGCCGGTCGCGCGCGGCAAGGCGATGGACATCTTGCGTGTCAAACCCCTTGCGCTGCAGGCGTTTGTACAAGAAATCCTTGTAGGTTTCGAGGTGTTCGGTGTTGGCGGCGTTCACGATTGTCAGTTCGCTGACAGCATCAGCCAAACCTTCGGCCGTCAGCTTGTTCCGCACATCGCTATCGCGCCCAACGACAAGCGCCTTGCCCATGCCGGAGCGTTGATAAAGAACGGCGGCGCGCAGCACGCGGGGGTCGTCGCCTTCGGCAAAAACCACGGTGGATTGTGCGGCGCGGGCGCGCGCGTTGAGGCTGCGCAAGATCGACGCGGTCGGGTCCATCCGGGATTTCAGCGATGCCTCGTAGGCGTCCATATCCACGATGGGCCGCCGGGCCACCCCGGTTTTCATGCCGGCACGCGCCACGGCGGTGGGAATCCGGTGAATGAGGCGGGGATCAAACGGCGTGGGGATGATGTAATCGCGCCCAAAGCTGAGTTTCTTACCATAGGCCATCGCGACCTCGTCCGGGACGTCTTCGCGGGCGAGCGCGGCGAGCGCTTCGGCGCAGGCGATTTTCATGGCGTCGTTGATCGCACGGCCGTGGATATCAAGCGCGCCACGGAACAGATAGGGAAAGCCAAGTACGTTATTGACCTGATTGGGGTAATCGCTGCGGCCGGTGGCCACGATGGCGTCTTCGCGGACGGCGTGGGCTTCTTCCGGGGTGATTTCAGGGTCAGGGTTGGCCATGGCAAAGATGACCGGATTTGGGGCCATGCTGATCACCATATCCTGGGTCACGGCGCCCTTTGCGCTGACGCCAAGAAAGACATCGGCGCCGTCCATCGCGTCGGCTAGGGACCGGGCCTTGGTTGTTGCGGCATGGGCCGACTTCCATTGGTTCATGCCTTCGGTGCGGCCTTGGTAGATAACGCCCTTGGTATCGCACATGATGCAGTTGTTGTGCTGAGCGCCCATCGCCTTGAGCAGTTCAAGGCAAGCGATCCCTGCCGCTCCCGCACCGTTCAGCACGATTTTGACATCTTCGATTTTCTTGCCCGACAGGTGCAGCGCATTCAGCAGACCGGCGGCACAGATCACGGCGGTGCCATGTTGATCGTCATGAAAGACGGGGATGTCCATTTCTTCCTTGAGACGCTGTTCGATGATAAAACATTCGGGTGCTTTGATGTCTTCAAGGTTGATGCCGCCAAACGTCGGCCCCATCAGGCGGACCGCGTTGCAAAAGGCGTCCGGGTCTTCGGTATCCAGTTCGATATCAATCGAGTTTACATCGGCAAAGCGTTTGAACAGGACCGATTTCCCCTCCATCACCGGCTTGGACGCAAGCGCGCCAAGATTGCCAAGGCCAAGGACAGCGGTGCCGTTGGTGATGACAGCGACCAGATTGCCCTTGTTGGTATAATCGTATGCGGCGGCAGGATTGGCGTGAATTTCTTCGCAGGGGATGGCCACACCGGGCGAATAAGCCAGCGACAGGTCGCGCTGTGTGGTCATTGGCACGGTGGCCTGAATTTCCCATTTTCCGGGGGTGGGCTGCATGTGAAATGCCAGCGCATCCTCGCGGGTCAATTTGGTCTTGGCCATGTGTTCCTCCCATTGGCGTTCGCATGACATAGCGGTTTGCAGGCCGGGGCCGCAACGGGTTCATTTCGGGGTTTCGCCGCTAACATCGGCTGGGTAGTGTCGCGCGTAATGATCCGGGGGGATACATGAGCACCACGACCAGCAATGTCACACCGATGATGGCGCAATATCTGGACCTGAAGGCGGGCTATCCAAACGCCTTGTTGTTTTACCGGATGGGCGACTTTTACGAGATGTTTTTCGATGATGCCGTGGCGGCATCGGCGGCGCTTGATATTGCGCTGACCAAACGGGGCAAACATGAGGAAAAGGACATCCCGATGTGCGGTGTCCCGGTCCATGCGTCCGAGGGGTATTTGCTGACGCTGATCCGCAAGGGATTTCGTGTCGCGGTATGCGAGCAGATGGAAAATCCCGCCGAGGCGAAAAAGCGCGGCGCAAAGTCAGTTGTGAAGCGCGATGTCGTGCGGCTGGTCACGCCCGGCACATTGACCGAGGATTCATTGCTGGACGCGCGGCGGCACAATTTCTTATCCGCCTATGCGGTGGTCCGCGATGAAGCGGCGCTGGCTTGGGTCGATATTTCGACCGGGGCGTTTCACGTGATGGTCTGCCCGCCCGTGCAACTGGGCCCCGAACTGGCGCGGTTAAGCCCGCGCGAGGTGATCGTTGTTGATGGATCAGAAGCGGACTGGGCCGGAATAGTGTCTGATTCCGGCGCTGCATTGACGACACTGGGCGCTGCGGCATTCGATAGCACGGCGGGCGAAAAGCGGCTGTGTGGGCTGTATAAGGTCGGGTCGCTGGACGGATTTGGCAGCTTCAGCCGGGCCGAGGTCGCGGCAATGGCGGCGGTGGCGGAATATCTGGACATCACCCAAAAGGGCAATCTGCCGCTGCTGCGCCCACCCGTTCAGGAAGGCCAGACCGCAGCGATGCAGATCGACGCCGCGACGCGCCGGTCGCTTGAGTTGACACATGGTTTGAACGGCGGGCGGCAGGGGTCGCTGTTGCACTGCGTCGATCGTACCGTCACGGCGGGTGGTGCGCGGTTGCTGGAACGGCGGCTCGCGTCGCCTTCGTGCACGCTGTCGGTCATCGCGGCGCGGCAGGCGTCAGTGGGGTATCTGGTCGAAAAGACGCGGCTTGTCGCCGATGTCCGGGACAGGTTGCGCGGCGTGCATGATCTGGACCGCGCGCTGTCGCGTCTGGCGCTGGATCGGGGCGGGCCGCGCGATATGGCTGCGATCCGCAATACAATTGGGCAAGCCGCCGGATTGGCCGCGTGTCTTCCCACGGACGTGGCCCCGGTGCTGGCCGAGGCGGCGCAAGATCTGATCGGGTATGATGATTTGCTGGCGTTGCTTAATGACGCGCTGGTGGCGGAACCGCCGTTATTGGCGCGCGATGGCGGGTTTATCGCGCCGGGATATGACGCGGATCTGGATGATGCCCGCACGTTGCGTGACGAAGGCAGATCGGTGATTGCGGCGATGCAGGCAGAGTTTATCACACTGTCCGGCGTGCCCTCCCTGAAGATCAAGCACAACAATGTGCTGGGCTATTTCATCGAAACGACGGCAACCCACGCCGACAAGATGATGGCCCCGCCATTGAACCAGACATTTATCCACCGCCAGACTACCGCCAATCAGGTCCGGTTCACCACGGTCGCGCTGAGCGAGATTGAGACACGGATCTTGAACGCAGGCGGGCGGGCGCTTGAGATTGAAAAGCGGCTCTATTCCGGCCTGATTACAGCGATTATGGCCCAAGCCGGGCCATTGGGCGCGCTGGCCAAAGCGCTGTCTGAGTATGATCTGGCAACTGCGTTGGCACATCTGGCCGTCGCGGAAAGCTGGGTTTGCCCAAAGATTGATGAAAGCCGCGCATTTGATATCATCGGCGGGCGGCATCCGGTGGTCGAGGCGGCGCTGCAAAAATCGGGTGCGCCGTTCATTGCCAATGACTGTGGGCTGACCGACGCCTCAATCTGGTTGCTGACCGGGCCGAACATGGCCGGTAAGTCGACGTTTTTGCGGCAGAACGCGCTGCTGGCGATACTGGCGCAGATGGGCAGCTTTGTCCCGGCGACGGCGGCGCATATCGGGATCGTCAGTCAAATTTTCAGCCGGGTCGGCGCGTCCGATGATCTGGCGCGGGGGCGGTCCACGTTCATGGTCGAAATGGTCGAAACGGCTGCGATTCTTAATCAGGCAGATGATCGCGCCTTGGTTATTCTGGATGAAATTGGCCGGGGCACGGCAACCTATGACGGGTTGTCGATCGCCTGGGCCACGTTGGAACATTTGCATGATGTGAACCGCTGTCGGGCGCTTTTTGCCACGCATTATCATGAAATGTCGGCGCTTTCGGCCAAACTGGACGGGGTGGAAAACGCGACGGTCACCGTGAAGGAATGGGATGGCGACGTTATTTTCCTGCACGAGGTGAAACGCGGCACCGCCGACCGCAGCTATGGGGTGCAGGTCGCGCGGCTGGCAGGGTTGCCCACGGTTGTTGTGGAACGCGCCAAAGTCGTGCTGGAGGCCCTGGAAAAAGGCGAGCGTGAGGGTGGCGGCGTGCGCAAAGCGTTTATTGATGACCTGCCACTGTTTGCGGCCGCGCCTGCGCCAATCATGGCGAAACCCAAGGAATCAGGAGTCGAGGCAAAGCTGAAAGGCGTTTTACCCGACGAGCTGACCCCAAAAGAGGCGCTGGCGCTGATTTATGAGCTGCGTGATATGCTGTGAAACAAGCAAGGCGGGGAGGAAATCCCCGCCTTGCCGTTCTGTAAATCAGGTCCGGGGTTATGTCGCGTCAGGATGCGGGTGTTGACGACACGCCCACCTGCGCCGGGCGCAGCAACCGGTCGTGCAACATGAAACCTTCGGTCATGACCTGAATGATGTCACCGGCCTTGGTCCCGGGAACCGGTGCTTCGAACATGGCCTGATGGTTTTGGGGATCGAATTTATCACCGACTTCAGGCACAATAGGGTCGATTCCATGCTTTTTGAAGACGCTGATCAGCTCGCGCATGGTCAGTTCGATTCCTTCAAGAAGGGCCCGGTTCACCTGCTGCTCGGCCTCGTTTGCAGATTGCAGGGCACGGCGCATATTGTCGTAGACCGGCAGCATGTCGCGGGCCAGCTTGGAGCTGCCATAATTTTCACCCTCGCGCCGGTCACGTTCAGCCCGCTTGCGGGTGTTTTCGGCGTCAGCAAGCGCACGCATGAATTTATCGCGGAATTCATCGCGCTCTACGCGCAGCGCCTCGATTTCATCAAACGTGGCATCAGATGCCATGTTCATTTCGTCGCCTTCTGCGGCAAGTTCATCAAGGCTTTGAAATTCGGCGTCTTTGTGGGCCATCTGTCTTTCCCTTCAAGAGCGGTCGGCAATCATTTTGCCCACCAGCTGTGCGGTGTAATTCACAATCGGTACGATCCGCCCATAATTCAGGCGGGTCGGACCTATGACGCCAACGGCGCCAATAATCTTACGGTCGGCGTTCATATAAGGGGAAACGACGAGAGAGGAACCCGAAAGTGAAAAAAGTTTGTTTTCGGACCCAATAAAAATGCGCACACCCTCGCCTTCTTCGGCCAAGTCCAGAAATTGGGCAATGTCACGCTTGCGTTCAAGATCATCGAAAAGCGTGCGGATACGTTCAAGATCGACCTGGCTTTCGTGGTCGGACAAAAGGTTGCCACGGCCACGGACGATCAGGCGCTCTGTCGGTTCACCCTCATTCTCCCACAAGGCAAAGCCGTTTTCGACCAGATCAGCAGCAAGACTGTCGATTTCCTGACGACGGTTGGCGATTTCACGTGCGATCACGGTGCCCAGCATGGACAGCGTGTGTCCTTCGGCAATGGCGTTCAGGAAATTGGCGGCTTCGCGCATGGATGACGGGGTTTGCCCGGCGGGTGGCGTGAAAATCCGATTTTCCACGTGACCATCGGCAAAGACCAAGACGACAAGCGCCCGTTCACGCGACAGCGAGACAAAGTCGATGTGTTTGATCGGGGCCTCGTGTTTTGGGGTCAACACAAGGCTGGCGCCATGGGTCACGCCGGACAGCGCCTCGCCTACCTTATCAAGGACGGTCGCCACGTCGTGATCGTTTGCGCCAATAGTACTATCGATCTTCTGGCGGTCGTCACCGTGCAGTTCGCCCACCTCAAGCAAGCCATCGACGAACATCCGCAACCCAAGCTGAGTGGGAATCCGGCCTGCACTGACGTGCGGACTGTCCAGCAGGCCGAGATATTCAAGGTCCTGCATCACATTTCGGATTGTCGCCGCGCTGACCTGTTCGGACAAGCTGCGGGTCAGCGTCCGGGACCCGACAGGCGTGCCGTTTTCCAGATAACCTTCGACGACAGCGCGAAACACTTCGCGGGACCGTTCGTTCATATCGGCGATGTTTGGCGGTTTGTCGGGCATCTTATCCTCTGATGAAGGCTGCGTAATTAAAACCAAGTTGCCTGTGGCGTCAATCGGGCTTGGATTTCATAGATGGGCAGCGTATCCCCAAATCACAACTAACAGGAGTGATCCCATGCGTCCATCCGGCCGTCAGACGAACGAAATGCGTACAATATCCATTGAAACCGGTGTGACAAAGCATGCCGAAGGGTCATGCCTGATCAAATGTGGCGATACGCATGTCCTATGTACAGCAACGATTGATGAACGGGTCCCACCGTTTTTGAAAAACTCCGGGCTGGGCTGGGTGACTGCGGAATACGGGATGCTGCCACGTGCAACGAACACGCGGATGCGGCGCGAGGCGAAGGAAGGGCAATCGGGTCGGACACAAGAGATTCAGCGGCTGATTGGCCGGTCTTTGCGGGCTGGTGTCGATCGCGTTGCGTTGGGCGAGCGTCAGATCGTCGTGGATTGTGATGTAATACAGGCGGACGGCGGGACGCGCTGTGCGTCTATCACGGGGGGTTGGGTCGCGCTCAAACTGGCGGTGAACAAGCTGATGAAGGCGGGCATCGTGATCAGCGATCCGTTGGTTGATCCGGTCGCTGCGATCAGCTGTGGGATTTATGCAGGCCAAGAGGTTCTTGATCTGGATTATCCCGAGGATAGCGAGGCCGGCGTGGACGGTAATTTCGTGATGACCGCCGGTAAGCTGATCGAGGTTCAGATGTCTGCCGAGGGATCGACGTATAGCCGGGCACAGATGGATGCGCTGCTGGATCTGGCGGAAAAAGGCGTGACAGAGTTGACGGCGGCACAGATGGCAGCGGTCGGCTGATGCGGCGGTTTGACGGTGAGGCGCTGGTCGTCGCGACCCATAACGCCGGAAAGCTGGAGGAGATTGCAGATCTGCTGCTGCCTTATGGCGTTGGCCTGACGTCAAACGCCGATCACGGGCTGCCAGAGCCGGACGAGACGGAAACGACGTTTGTCGGGAATGCCCGGATCAAAGCGCACGCGGCCGCCAAGGCGACAGGCCTGCCTGCGCTGGCCGATGATAGCGGGATCGAGATCGACGGCCTTGGCGGGGCGCCGGGTGTCTACACTGCCGACTGGGCCGAAACCCCGGATGGCCGTGATTTCAACATGGCAATGGAGCGGACTTGGGCCCGATTAGAGACTGTTGTGGCCCCCTACCCCCGGACCGCGCGGTTCTGTTGTACGCTGGTTCTAGCCTGGCCTGACGGCCATGACGAGGAGTTCGCAGGGGTCATGCCCGGCGAGATTGTCTGGCCGATGCGCGGCGATCAAGGCCATGGGTATGATCCGATTTTTCAGCCCGAAGGGTATTCCGTGACATTTGGCGAGATGGATCGTTGGGAAAAGAACAAAATCAGCCATCGTGCTGATGCGTTCCGCAAGCTGGTTGCGGGTTGTTTTGCCTGAGGATTGGGAACACGGGGGCTTTGGTCTTTATATTCATTGGCCATTTTGTCAGGCCAAATGCCCCTATTGCGATTTCAACAGCCATGTTGTGGCGCAAATTGACCAAAAAGCATGGGAAACGGCCTATCTGAGCGAGATTGATCGGATTGGTGCGCAAACGCAGGGGCGTATTCTACGGTCTGTTTTTTTTGGCGGTGGCACGCCCAGCATGATGGACCCCCGGCTTGTGGACGCTGTGCTGACCAAGGTACGGGCCACATGGCCGATGGCAAACGACATCGAAATCACGCTTGAGGCAAATCCGACATCCGTAGAGGCCGGGCGGTTTGCAGGGTATCGCGATGCTGGCGTCAACCGTGTTTCAATGGGGATTCAAGCGCTGAATGACGCCGATCTCAAGGCGCTGGGGCGGCTACATTCGGCGAAAGAGGCGATGGTGGCGTTTGCGACAGCACGCACTGTGTTCGATCGGGTCAGTTTTGACCTGATTTATGCGCGGCAAGGTCAAACCTTGGCCGCGTGGGAGGCCGAATTGCAGCAGGCATTGGCGATGGCGATCGACCATGTGTCCCTGTACCAACTGACAATTGAGAGCGGAACGGCTTTTGGTGATCGCTATGCGGCAGGCAAGCTGCGGGAACTGCCGGACGAGGATCTGTCGGCCGACATGTTTGCCACAACGCAGGAGATTTGCGGCGCTGCCGGGTTTCATGGATACGAAGTTTCAAACCACGCCAGGCCGGGCTGCGAGAGCATCCACAACAAGATATACTGGCGCTATGGCGACTATGCGGGTATTGGCCCCGGCGCGCACGGCCGTTTGACGCTGGGCGGGGTCCGTTTTGCAACCGAGGCACCGCTGGGGCCTGCCGTGTGGTTAAAACAAGTGCTGAAAACCGGTGACGGGGATTTGTCGCGCGAACAGTTGTCGCCGGATGATCAGTTGTCCGAGATGCTGTTGATGGGAATGCGGCTGGACGACGGGGTCGATATCAACCGCCTCAAATCATTTTCAGGCGATAATTTATCTATTAATATCAAACGCTTGCGTGAAATGGGTATGGTCAATGCCGACGCGGGAATGCTGCGGGTCACCGCCAAGGGAAAACCGGTGCTGAACGCCGTGCTGCGCGACCTGCTAGACAGCTAATTCCCCGCCAAGGCGCGGAGCAAATCATCAAGCTGATCCAATGATTTATAACCGATCGTCATTTTTCCGCCCTCATCGCCGGTTTTATGGTCAATTGTGACCTTCATATGCAGCGTGGCCGTCAGTTCATTTTCGATTTGAACGGTGTCTGGATCCTTGGCCACGGGCGCACCTGGCATCGGGCGCCGCTTGAGGGTCGGACCCTTTTTCACCAGCGCCTCGACCTCACGAACCGAAAGTTTACGCTGAATCGCCTCGCGGGCCAATGTGACGGCGCGGTCATTGCCAATCAGCGCGCGTGCGTGGCCAGTCGTCAGCGCGCCAGTAACGAGATATTGCTGTACTTCGTCAGGCAAACCCAGGAGGCGCAACAGATTCGCGATATGTGGCCGACTTTTACCCAAAGCACTGGCGAGTTGGTCCTGCGTGTGGCCAAAACGGTCCATCAGTTGGCGATAACCGGCGGCCTCGTCGATTGGATTGAGGTCGGCACGCTGAATGTTTTCGATAATCCCAACTTCGAGGACCTCTGTATCGTCGTAATCGCGCAAGAGGACCGGAATCTCGTGCAGTTTGGCCATTTGCGCGGCGCGCCAGCGACGTTCACCCGCAACAATTTCGTACATATTGGGATCGCCGGGGGCGAGACGGACGATGAGAGGCTGAATAATGCCTTTTTCAGAAATCGAGGCAGCAAGTTCGTTTAACGCCTCCTGGGCAAAAGTACGCCGGGGCTGATCTGGATTTGGGCGCACCCGCTCGACCGGGACAAGCAGGTCAGGACGGCGCGGGGCGATACTTTGGGCATCCTCCTGCGTCACATCAGACATCAACGCAGACAACCCGCGGCCAAGACCACGGGATTTTTTCACGCTACGCACCATCTTGTTGAACCCTTATTTTTCTTGATTTATCAATAACTTCTTTGGCCAGTGCCCGGTATGCAATGCTGCCTTTTGATGCTGTATCATAGGTCAAGACCGGAACGGCGAACGACGGCGCTTCGCTGAGGCGAACATTGCGGGGAATCACAGTTTTGAACACCATATCCCCCATGTTCTCGCGGGCGTCATCCTCGACCTGGAGGGACAAATTGTTGCGGCGATCATACATCGTCAGTGCAATTCCTTCGATGCGAAGGTTCGGATTCGCGCTTTGCCGGACATCACGAACCGTAAGAATGAGTTGCGACAGGCCTTCGAGCGCGAAAAACTCGCTTTGCAATGGGACAATGATTGAATCAGCGGCGACCATGGCGTTGACAGTCAATATGTTGAGAGACGGTGGACAATCAATCAATATGTAGTCCAAGTCGAGATCAAGTACGTCCGTGTGGCGGAGTGCTTGACGGAGCAGAAAGCTCCGCTTTTCATTGTCGATAAGCTCAATATCGGCCGAACTAAGGTCGGTCGTCGCGGGGACGACAAAGAGGCGCGGCACGGTGGTTTGCTGCATGCCCTCGGCCAAGGTCACGTCGCCGGCCAGCAGATCATATGTGGTAATGTCACGCTTATCCTGCCCGATGCCCAGACCGGTTGACGCATTTCCCTGCGGATCCAAGTCAATCAAAAGCACGCGCTTTTTCCGTTCGGCCAAAGCGGCGCCAAGGTTTATAGTGGTCGTTGTTTTGCCCACGCCGCCCTTTTGATTGGCTATCGCGATGATTTTCGGGCCAGATGAACGGCTTAGATTAGTCACGATGTATCCTTTGAATGGCGAGGAGTCGTCCGTCAGGATCGGTCATACTCGGATATTCTTCAAGATCAAAGGACCACAGGCGTCGGGCATCGGCAACTTCTTCCTGATAGCGTTTGCCCTTGTGCAGCAGCGCCGTCCCTGCCGGGTCCATGTGACGGCCGATCATTGAAAAAAGCCCAGATAGCGTAGTCAAAGCTCGCGCTGACACAACATCTGCGGCTTGCGAGGGCACGTTTTCAATGCGGTCAGCGATCACATTCACCCTCAAACCTAGCTCACGAGAGGCGGTTCTCAGAAAGGTGGCCTTGCGCTGGTCGCTTTCAATCAGCGTAAACGCGGCGTCAGGATTGGCCGTTTTCGCGATAATAGCGGCGACAATGCCAGGAAATCCACCGCCGCTTCCGACATCGAGCCAGTTGCGGTAGCCGCGCGGCGCGTAAGGATACAATTGCACGGAATCAACAATATGTCGGTCCCAGAGGTCCGACAGGCTGGCCGCTGAAACCAGGTTAATATGGCGCGTCCACTTGCGAACCAATGCAGCAAAGGCGTCCAGTTCCGCATATGTTTCACGTGAAACATTTTGCCCTGCGATGTCTACCGGCATCGCGCTAGGCCTGAACATTGGCTTGTTGCCGGCGCTTTATTGCGCTTACGATCAACATCAGCGCTGCTGGCGTCATCCCCTCGATCCGGCCAGCATGTGCGATTGTGCTGGGTTGTATTGCTGTCAATTTTGCCGTCAGCTCGTTGGACATCCCGGAAATACCCTCATAATCAATGTCCTGCGGGATTGCCTGCGCTTCATCACGCGCCATCGCGGCATTATCCCGCTCTTGGCGCGCGATGTAATGCGCATAAAGCGAATCCTTCTTGATCTGGTCGCGGATTTCAACAGGCATCCCGGACGTGTCAGCGCCGAGTTGATTCAGGTGGTGAAATTCGAGGTCTGTCAACGCGAGGGCGTCCAAGGCACTGCGGCGCGGCCCATCCGCGTTCAGCTTGATCCCAAGCGCCGCTATATCACGTGACGACAGGCTGATCTTCGACAGCAAATTTCGTGCGGCTGACAGGCGATCAACCTTATCCGAAAACGCAATCCAGCGTTTTTCACTGATACAGCCCGCCTCCCGGCCCCGCGCGGACAAACGCTGATCTGCGTTATCTGCCCGAAGTGACAACCGAAACTCTGCGCGTGAGGTAAACATCCGGTACGGCTCCGACACGCCGCGGGTGATCAGATCGTCAATCATCACGCCGATGTAGGATTCACGCCGACTGAAGATGACATCATCTTCACCGCGCGCCCGCGCTGCCGCGTTCAGGCCAGCCACCAATCCTTGGGCTGCGGCTTCTTCGTAGCCAGTCGTTCCATTTATCTGCCCCGCCAGATACAAGCCGGGGACCGCACGCAATTCCAACGTTAACCTGAGCGAACGCGGGTCGACATAGTCATATTCGATCGCATAGCCAGGCTGAATAATACGTGCATTTTCAAGACCTTGTATCGAATGCACATAATCGTGCTGCACATCTTCCGGCAGCGACGTCGAAATCCCGTTTGGATAGACCGTATGGTCGTTCGCGCCTTCTGGCTCTAAAAAAATCTGATGCGATGTCTTTTCCGCAAATCGTACGACCTTGTCTTCGATGGACGGGCAGTAGCGCGGTCCCACGCCGTCGATATGGCCACCATACATGGCCGAGCGGGACAGATTTTTCCTGATGATGTCATGGGTCTGGGCGTTGGTATGAGTGATTCCACATACAACCTGCGGCGCCGTAACGGCGTTCGACAGGAAGGAAAATAGCGTCGGGTCATCATCACCGGGCTGAACCTCTAACTGCTCCCACGCGATGGTACGACCATCCAACCGTGGCGGGGTCCCGGTTTTCAAGCGTCCAAGCGGCAAACCAAACGAATCTAACCGCTCGGCCATTTTCACCGACGGGTTGTCGCCCATGCGCCCACCCGGCCGCGACACGTCACCGATATGGATGACCCCCCGCAAAAAAGTGCCCGTGGTCAAAATAACACCGGATGCCCGCACAACAGATCCATCACCAATCGCAACACCGCAAACGCGCGGTCCATCCATGATCAGATCGACAGCCTCGCCTTCTATAATTTGCAGGTTTTCGCACTGCGCCAATTCAGCTTGCATTGCCGCCTTGTACAACGCGCGATCAGCCTGCGCCCGCGGGCCTTGCACGGCTGGCCCCTTTTTTCGGTTCAACAAGCGAAACTGAATTCCGGCCCGGTCAGCGACGCGGCCCATGACCCCATCCAAGGCGTCAATCTCGCGGACCAAGTGACCCTTGCCAAGCCCACCAATCGCAGGGTTGCATGACATCACACCGATTGACGCCTTTGTAAGCGTGATCAGCGCTGTACGGACGCCCATTCGTGCCGCAGCATGGGCCGCTTCGGCGCCTGCGTGCCCGCCACCGATTACGACGACATCAAAATCGTGATGTTTCACGTGAAACACTCCCTATTTGCCGATGCAAAAGCTGGCAAAAATCTCATCAAGAATATGTTCTACATCAACACGCCCAACAAGGCTATCCACCGCGCGAATGGCTGAGCGCAGCTCCTCTGCTATCAGGTCCGTCATGCCGTTTTCATCATGCAAGGCCAGCTCAGCGGCGTCAAGATAAGCCACAGCCCGCACCATGGCGAGCCTGTGCCGCTCCCGCATCGCAATGCCAACGCTCGCGACGCGTACTTTCAATATACCCGATATCTGATCAATCAGCGCGTCTATTCCGGCTCCGGTTTTGCCCGACACGGCCAAACCGACACCCTCCGAAATATCCCCTTTTGCCCGCACAATAATGTCTAGGTCGCCTACATCACGTGGCAATACATCCCCGGGTAACATCATATAAACGCGGATATCGGCCTGTCCTGCCCTTTCGCGGGCCCGTTGCACCCCGATAATTTCGACGACATCATCCGTCTCGCGCAGACCCGCAGTATCCAGCAAGGTCACGGGCAGACCATCCAGATCCAAGCGCACCTCGATCACATCACGTGTGGTTCCAGCGATCGCCGACGTGATAGCAACTTCACGGCCTGCCAGTCGGTTCAACAGCGTCGATTTTCCGACGTTCGGTGCGCCAATAATCGCCACTTCAAACCCATCACGGACCCGCTCTGCGATCCGAACGCCTGCCGATTCGCGGCGCATCTCATCCCTGACATGACCCAGTAAACCCAAGACCTCGGGCGTCACGTTTACCGGAACTTCCTCATCAGCAAAGTCAATCGTCGCCTCCAGCAACGCCGCCGCCCTGATCAAATCTGATCGCCACGCCTCGGCCATCTGCCCCAACGCGCCTGAAAACACACGGATCGCCTGTTTCCGCTGACCCTCAGTTTCCGCGTCGATAAGATCTGCAAGACCTTCAACCTGGGCCAGATCAAGCGTGCCATTCTCCAAACCGCGCCGCGTGAATTCACCCGCCTCGGCAGGCCGCAGCGCAGGATCGTCGCCAAGCACACGCAAGACGGCTGCGACAACTGCGGGGCTTCCATGCAGATGCAATTCAACCACCTGCTCCCCGGTAAAGCTTTTTCCTGCCGGAAAATGCAAAACCAACGCCTCATCAAGAAGGTGACCGTCAGCATCGGTCAAGCGCCGCAGGCCACGGACCACAGGCACATTCCGCATCAGCCGTGCCGATGCCGATACAGCGTCCGGTCCGGACAGGCGCACGACTGCGACACCCGCCCGACCCTGTGCTGTCGCTAAGGCAAAAATCGTATCCATCAGGTCAACCCATTGTTTAATAACAATAAGTTACGTGTTCATTGAATCAAAGAAGTCCGCGTTTGTCTTGGTCTGCTTCAGCTTTCCAATCAGGAATTCGACCGCATCCGTCGTCCCCATTGGGTTCAAAATCCGCCGTAGCACATAGGTTTTTGCCAGGTCCGACTTATCCACCAACAGCTCTTCTTTGCGGGTTCCGGATTTCAGTATGTCCATTGCAGGGAACACGCGCTTGTCAGCCACTTTGCGATCCAGCACAATTTCGCTGTTACCCGTGCCCTTGAATTCTTCGAAGATCACCTCGTCCATCCGCGAGCCGGTATCAATCAGCGCTGTCGCAATAATCGTCAGCGAACCACCCTCTTCGATGTTGCGTGCCGCACCAAAGAAACGCTTGGGCCGCTGTAGCGCGTTGGCATCCACACCACCGGTCAGAACCTTGCCAGACGATGGCACTGTTGTGTTAAACGCGCGCCCCAGACGAGTAATAGAATCCAACAAGATCACAACATCGCGCTTGTGTTCCACCAGCCGCTTGGCCTTTTCGATCACCATCTCCGATACCGCAACGTGACGCGTCGCCGGTTCATCGAACGTGGATGAAACAACTTCGCCCTTCACGGACCGCTGCATATCCGTCACTTCTTCCGGACGTTCGTCAATCAGCAGGACGATCAGGTAACATTCCGGATGGTTCTTTTCGATTGAGTTCGCAATATTCTGCAGCAGGACCGTCTTACCAGTCCGCGGCGGCGCGACGATCAACGAACGTTGGCCCTTACCAATCGGGGATATCAGGTCGATGATCCGCGCGGATTTGTCTTTGATCGTCGGATCATCGACCTCCATCGTCAACCGCTCATCCGGGTACAGCGGGGTCAGGTTTTCAAACGCGACCTTATGCTTGGCCTTTTCAGGATCTTCGAAGTTTATCTGCTCAACAGACGTCAGCGCAAAATAGCGTTCGGTATCGTTTGGTTCCTTCATCACGCCTTCAACCGTATCACCGGTCCGCATCGAATATTGCCGGATCATTTCGGGCGATACGTAGATATCATCAGGTCCGGGCAAATAATTTGCCTCCGGCGACCGTAGAAAGCCAAAACCGTCCAGCAGCACTTCCAGCACACCATCGCCGCCGATCACCCATTCCTCATCTGCACGCTCTTTGAGAATGGCGAACATGATATCGCCTTTTCGCATGGTCGATGCGTTCTCGACCTCCAGCTCTTCAGCCAGCGATAACAGTTCCTTGGGGCTTTGTGCCTTCAGGTCGGCAAGGTTCAGACGGTGTTGGGACATGAATAAAATCCGTTCGCAGCATCAAAGCTGTCATTTCATAGTCAGGCAGGAAAAATGCCATCCCGGACGGGTAGCGAAAGCATACATAGGCCCCAACCTCCGCTTAGTCAACGTTCGCTCAAAATGGCCGCACAACGACCGCAATGACGATCAACAGCATCAGCACCGTCGGCACCTCATTAAACAGCCTGTAGCTACGCCCAGAGCGCGTGTTTGCCCCCACCGCGAATTCTTTGCGTCGTGCCCCCATCCAGACATGCGCTGCCGTCATTAAAACAGCCGAAACGATTTTGACCCACGCCCACGCCGACCCCCAGTCAAACGCGCCAAGGGCAATCATGATCAGCCCGGCAATCCATGCGACAATCATCGCCGGGTTCATGATCACCCGCAGTAATTTTGCTTCCATAATCTGAAAGGTCTGATCCATCTCAGATCCAACCGCTGCCCGTTCCACATGGTACACAAACAACCGGGGCAGATAGAACAACCCTGCCATCCAGGCGATCACCGCCATAATATGGACAGCCTTGATCCACGGGTAAATATCATTGAACAGTTCTGTCATCGGGACGCCTTGGTTGGGTCTCTCTTTCTTAATAATTATAAAGAAAAAGAAAAGATGTTGTTGTTGTTAGTATGTCCATTTTCTGTGGCTTCATTTTTCATCCGCAGACTTATCCACCGCAAGTGGCCGAAAAATAAAACAATCCCCACCGCGATGTCAGGCTATATATGTATTATATTTCAGTGGCTTAAGGTGACAATTTTTTATCAGAGGACGCAATGTGGCATACTTGACTCTGCCCTTCGGGACGATTCCTCCACAGGCCCGACTTATGCTTTCCCACGGTGGAAAAACCTTAACGACGACCCGCATAAGTTTGAAGTTCTTCACAAGCAGGCCCAAGAACCGTAGTTCTGCACAAAGTCTCCGCAGACTGGCACATAGTTTTTCCCAAAGGTTATCCACATGATACAGCCGCTTATCCTTGCTTCAGGTTCCGACATTCGCGCTACTTTGCTGCGCCGTGCCGGCGTTGATTTTGCGGTTCACGTCGCCCGCATCGACGAGGACGCGATCCGCAGGTCGCTTCAGGCCGAAGCCGCCAGCCCCCGCGATATTGCCGACGCGCTGGCCGAAATGAAAGCCCAACGTGTCGCCGCCAAACACCCCGATGCGCTGGTCATTGGTTGCGACCAGATCCTTGCGCATGGCCGCGATATCCTGGGCAAACCCGAAACCCCCGAAGATGCGCTGGAACAGTTGAAATTGCTGCGTGGTCAAACCCATCAGCTTCTGTCGGCTGCCGTGATCTATGGCGATGGCAAACCGCTGTGGCGTCATGTTGGCACGGTGCGTCTGCATATGCGTGATGCGTCGGATGCATATTTGGCCGATTATGTGGCCCGCAACTGGGACAGCATCCGCCATGCGGTCGGTGCATATAAATTGGAGGAAGAAGGAGTGCGACTTTTTACACGCATCGAAGGAGATTATTTCAACGTTCTGGGCCTGCCGCTTCTCGAACTGTTGTCATATCTCACACTTCGCGGAACACTGCGCGAATGACACAGATTCCACGCGCCGTTGTGATCGGCAATCCGATCAGCCATTCCCTTTCGCCAAAACTGCACAGTTATTGGCTCAAGCGTTACGATTTGCCCGGTGAATATATCGCCCTGCAGGTCACAAAGGACGATCTTGCCAAAACCCTCCGGTCGCTGCCGGATCAGGGATTTGTAGGCGCAAACGTGACTTTGCCGCACAAGGTCAGCGTGATGCAGTTTGCGGATCACGTCACGGACCGCGCCACCTTGATTGGTGCCGCCAACACGCTGATCTTCAAAAAAGATGGTGGAATTTTCGCCGATAATACAGATGGCTACGGCTTTATGGCTAATCTCAGACAGGGCGCCCCTGACTGGGACCCGATGGCCGGGCCGGCCGCAATTCTGGGTGCAGGTGGTGCCGCGCGCGCGATCATTGTCGCTTTGGCGGATGCGGGCGTTCCCGAAATTATCCTGTCCAACCGCACCCGCGTCAAAGCTGACGCGCTCAAAGCTGAATTTGGTGCCCGCATTCGTGTCGTTGACTGGGTCCATGCGGGCGCAATGCTCAAAGACGCAGCGATGGTCGTCAATACCACGTCATTGGGTATGACAGGCGCACAGGACTTCAAGGTGCCGTTGGACGCGCTGCGCCCGGGCACCGTTGTGACGGATATTGTCTATAACCCCCTGCGCACCAAATTTCTGGATGCCGCAGAAGCCGCAGGGTGTATCACGGTTGATGGTCTTGGCATGTTGCTGCACCAAGGCGTGCCGGGCTTTGAACGCTGGTTCGGAAAACGTCCCGAAGTTGACGAAGACACCCGCCGGGCCGTGCTTGCATGACCCATCTTTTGGGCCTGACGGGATCTATCGGGATGGGCAAATCGACAACGGCCCAGATGTTTCGTGACGCGGGCGTGCCGGTCTGGGACGCCGACGCCACCGTGCATGATCTTTACGCCACGGGCGGCGCGGCGGTTGCGTTGATCGGTGCGGTCTGGCCGCAGGCGGTGGTGGACAATGCCGTGTCGCGTGACATTTTAAAACAGATTATCGCCAATAAACCTGCCACTTTGCACAAAATAGAATATATTGTGCATCCGTTGGTGGCGGCCAGCCGCCGTGCATTTATCGCGGCCCATGACGATCCACTTTTGGTTTTTGATATTCCCCTGCTTTTTGAAACCAGTGCCGACAAATGGCTGACGTCGGTGCTGGTTGTCACTGCGCCGCCGGATTTGCAGAAATTGCGGGTCATGGCGCGCCCCGGCATGACCGATGCGCAGTTTGCCGCGATACTGTCGCGCCAAACCCCCGATGCCGAAAAACGTGCCCGTGCTGATTATTTGATTGAAACGCGAACGCTGGACGGCACCCGTGCTGCCGTGCAAGACCTGATCGCAGACCTGAAAGGGCAAACAGATGCGTGAAATCGTTCTTGATACCGAAACCACCGGATTTGAACCGCACGAAGGCGACCGTATCGTCGAAATCGGCGCGATCGAACTGATGCGCCATGTGCCCACGGGCCGCACGTATCACCAATACATCAACCCACAGCGATCTATGCCGCAGGAAGCGTTTGCCGTGCACGGTTTGGGCGACGAATTTCTGCGCAAGCAACCGATTTTCCAAGATATCGCACAGGCTTTTGTTGATTTCATCGGTGACGCCCGGCTGGTGATTCACAATGCCGCATTTGACATGAAGTTCCTGAATGCCGAACTTGGCTGGCTTGGGCGCCCTCTTTTGCCGATGGATCAGGCGCTTGATACGCTGGCCATCGCGCGGCGCCGTTTCCCCGGATCGCCCGCATCGCTTGATGCATTGTGCCGCCGGTTTGGCATCGACAATTCATCCCGGACGCTGCACGGCGCGTTGCTTGACAGTGAAATTCTGGCAGAGGTGTATCTGGAGCTGATCGGTGGCCGTCAGCCGGACTTTGCGCTTGCGGCAGACACCAGATCCAAATCAGCGACCGGCGGGGCGGAAGACTGGCGGGCCATACCACGGCCACAGCCGCTGCTGTCCAAGCTTTCCCAACAAGAAGCCGCCGCCCATGCTGCCTTTATCGACAGTCTGGGCGACGGCGCAGTGTGGAAAAAGCTGACTTAGTTGATTTTGGCTTTTTCGGCCTCGGCACGGCGTGCCAGTTCGGACCGATACAGTGCCAGAAAATCAATCGTCTCGAGGTTAAGCGCCGGGAAGCCACCATCGCGGGTGACGTCGCTGACGATCCGGCGCAGGAATGGGAACGTGATGCGCGGACATTCGATCAGCAGATATGGGTGCATCTGCTCTTCGGGTACGCCCTGCACCTGAAAAACACCGGCATATTCAAGCTCGAGCACGAACAGCGGCTCGCCCTTTTCCTTGGTCTTGCTGGTGATGTTCAGCTTGGTGATGACTTCGTATTGGTCATCTACCTTGCGCTTGCGCGCATCAAGGTTCACCTGCACCTGAATTTCGGGCTGTGCGTCGCCCGAAACACCTTTTTGGGCAAGGATGTTTTCGAACGACATGTCGCGGATGTACTGCGCCAGAACACGGCTGGTGACTTGGGCTGGCTGTGCGGGCTGCGCACCGTTTTCGGGGGTATCTGACATTGCAATGTACTCCATCTGAATAAAGTTGGCGCGTTCCTAGCAGCCTATCGCGCCAGTCTCAATGCTGTGTCCAGCGCGATGGGCGATGGGTTGGCTTTTTATCGGATGTGACATCCTCAAAATCGCCATCAATGACGTGGTCTGCCGGCGCGTGCCGCGGCGATTGTGCGGTCGTAAAGGTTTTCACCTTGATCCGTGACCGCACCCAGACGAACGCCGCCTGACGGACTGCGGGGATCAACAGCGACAGGCCAACGATGTCTGTAAAGAAACCGGGCGTCAGCAGCAGCGCGCCCGCAAACAATATCATCGCGCCATTCGCCAACGGCTCGGTTGGATCGCGCATCTCGGAAAACGACTGTTGTAGTTTTCCCAACTCGCGCAGGCCCTGCGCACGCACCAAATAGGACCCTGCAATCGCCGTGAGCAACACGATCAAAAGTGTCCACCAGACCCCGATAAAACCGCCAACCTGGATGAACAGGGCGATTTCGATCATTGGAACGGCGATAAAAGCAATCAACAGCCACATGATGGGCGCCTTTCGTACTTGTTTTTTGGGGGTAAGGTGGACTTGGCCCTACCCCTCACCTACATAGGGAAGGACTGGGCGTGTTTCCATGCCTTTCCCTGAACGAGGTCCCGATGAACTCTCCGATTATCCAGCTTTTAGTGCTTGCCGGCATCGCTGTTTTCCTGATCCTGCGGCTGCGTGGCGTTCTTGGGACGCGCGAAGGTTTTGAAAAGCCTGCAATCACACGGCCAGATAAGGACCGTCGCCGCAAGCCGGAATTTGACGTGATTGAAGGCGGTCCCGATCTTGATATCACTGACCATGTTCCCGACGGGTCGGACGCCGCCAAGGCGCTGTCTGCGATGAAACGTGTCGATCCGTCGTTTAACGTCGGTGAATTTCTGGGCGGGGCACGTGGCGCCTACGAAATGATCCTGATGGCGTTTGAAACGGGTGATCTGGATACTGTCGTCCCGTTCATGTCCAAAGATGTGTACGAGGCGTTCGCGACTGTCGTTGATGACCGCCAGCGACAGGGCCTGACCGTGGAGGCGAAATTCATCGGTATCAGCGATATGACCCTGACCGATGCGACATTCGACGAAGTCACCAAGGAAGGCGAAGTATCGGTACGCTTTAAAAGTGAGCTGACTTCCGTTGTGCGCGACAATGCCGGTGACATTATCGAAGGCAGCACGACTGAGATCAAGCGCCAGAAAGATACATGGACGTTTGCGCGTAAGATGGATGCAGGTGATCCGAACTGGCGGCTTGTTGCCACGGACGGCTAGGCTGTGTCGGGGTTGGGCGAACCAACATATACATCATTATCCTTTGGCGATTTGTCAGGATGGGCGGCCGATAATCATCAGGCCGCCTTTGATGTTTTTCGCACCACCTGCGCCGATGTGAAACAGCCCGACTGGGTGGCGCTGCGGGACATGGCGCATACCGGCCCGCGCGATTTCTTCGAAACCCGCTTTTGCCCTGTCCTGATCCAAGACGGCGGACCGATGGTGTTCACCGGATATTTCGAGCCGGAGTTGCGCGGTGCCCGCGTGCGCGGCGGCGATTATCGGCATCCGATCTATGCGGTGCCAGATGATCTGGTTGCGGGAACGCCGTATTTCACGCGCCGCGAGATTGAAACCGAACAGCCGTTTGCCGGGCGCAATCTTGAACTTGCGTGGCTCGCTGATCCGGTCGATTTGTTCTTTTTACAGGTGCAGGGGTCGGGCCGTATCCGTCTGCCGGATGGTGACCTGATGCGCGTGGGTTTTGGCGCCAAAAACGGGCGGGATTATACGTCGGTCGGAAAGGCGTTGGTAAAACGTGGCGTTTTCGCGCCTGATCAGGTCACCGCCGCGACGATCCGCGATTGGGTGCATCGCAACGGTGCCACAGGGCGTGCGCTGTTGTGGGAAAACCAAAGCTATGTGTTCTTTCGCGAAGTCAGCGATGTGCCTGCCCATCTGGGGCCGCTGGGGGCGATGAACCGATCCATCACAGCCGGCCGGTCGATTGCCGTTGATCCGGCATTTGTACCGCTGGGCGCGCCGGTCTGGATCGAAAAGGCAGGCCGCGCCCCGCTGCACAGGTTGATGATCGCACAGGACACCGGATCGGCGATCAAAGGGGCGCAGCGCGCGGATATTTTCTTTGGGACAGGCCTCGCTGCCGGACTTGCGGCGGGTGCAATCAACGACGGCGGGCGTATGGTCGTGCTTTTGCCAATCACCGTTGCCGCGCGGCTGACCGGGGTGACGCCGTAATGCGCCGCCCCCGGCATCTTTCTGCGGAAGAGCGTGCGCTGTGGGATCGCATCGCCGAGCGGGCAACGCCGCTTGATCCCAAAAAACCCCGTCATGCGCCGCCTTTGGTCAAGCCCAAAAAACCAGCCGATCCACGCGCGCCAGTCCCTGATTTCCGGGTTGGGCAAACCACCAGCGGGCACCGTCCGCATGATCTGTTGCTCAGCCTTGGTGAACGGCTGTCGCGTGCGCCGGTGCAGATGGATCACAAGTCATTTGGCAAGATGAAGCGCGGCAAGCTGGTGCCGGAAGGCCGTATCGACCTGCACGGCATGACCATGTCCGAGGCACATCCCGAATTGGTGGGCTTCATTCTGGGGTCCCAATCCATGGGTCGGCGGTTGGTGTTGGTGATCACGGGCAAGGGCAAAGACCGCGACGACGGTGGTCCGATCCCCATGCTCCATGGGGTTCTGCGCCATCAGGTGCCGCAATGGCTGGGGCTGCCGCCATTGTCGCAGGCCGTTTTGCAGATCACCCCTGCGCATCTGAAACATGGCGGGCACGGTGCGTATTACGTCTATCTACGCCGCCGCCGGTAGTTGCAGCGCGGCGCGGCGCAGGGGCATAATGCTGATCAGCGATGCAAACAGGAACGTCGCGGCATAGGCCAGCAATTGCTGTTCGAACCCCACGCCTTGATCAATCAGCCACCCCGAAAGCCCCGGCCCAATCGCTGAGCCCAGGACCATCGCAGCTGCGACCGCCGATTTGATCGACCCGATATGGCGGGTTCCGTAATAGTCGGCCCAGACGGCGGCTGGCAATGTGGCCTGCCCACCGCCGGCCATGCCCATCAGCATCACCCCGGCCGCGGACCACGCCACCGTCGGCGCATACCAATGCAGGGCAAAGGCCAGACAGAGCGGCAGCAGATAGATCGGAAAAAGCCGCCCCGCGCCAAACCGGTCAATTGCCCAGCCGTAGACGAAGGTGAAGACCATGAATGTGGCAGTACCAAGCGGAAACACCGCGACAAGGCTTAGATGATCCCAGCCTTTGATGTCCGCAAAATGCACCTGATGAAAGCAAAACGCGGTCGCGAAAGCCGGAAACAACATCACCGATGGCACCAGCGCCCAAAACAATGGATGCCGCAGCGCCTGCGCGCGTGTCCAGTGTTGGTTGTTCATGCCCGCGGCACTGTCTTGGGTGGTGACGGATTGCGGCGTGCGCTCAAGCCGGAGCAGTCTGAACAGGACCGGCATCATCAGCACCGCGAACACAGCGCAGCCGACCCACAGTTGCTGCCACGTGAAATAGGTTTTCAACCACACAAACGTCAGCGGCATCGCTGCTTCGGCCAGCATGAAACCCACTGATGCAATGGCCAGCGCCCGCCCGCGGGTGGCAATGAACCAGCGCGCCATCGCGACAATAGCCACATGGCTGACCATGCCCTGACCCAGAAACCGCAGGGCAAAGATGACAATGGGCAGGGCTGCGGCATATGGGTTGAACGCCATTGACAGGCACGCCAGCGCCAGCAATGCCACAATGGCCACACCGATGACGCGGACGCGGAAACGGTCCACCAACCCGCCCGCAAACAACATCGCAACCGCCGATGCGCCGGTGCCCATCATATAAATCAGGCCCCAATCGCCGTTCGACAGGCCAAAAGCCGCCCGAATGTCACCGCCAAAAATGGCGATAAAGAAGGTCTGCCCAAAGCTGGACAAAAACGTCAGCAGCGCCCCCACCGCAAGGAAGGGCGCATTATCGCGGATGAAACGGACGTAGGCGGCAAAGGCTGTCATAAGCCGTTGATGATCCGCGCGTGCGCGATGTGAAAGCCCTAAATCACCGATCCTGCCAGGCGCGATAGCGATATACCAGTTCGCTTTCGCAAATCTTGAACCCGATATAGCTGAGCATGGCCGCGATGGCGCACAGCATGATTTCGGCCAGTTGGACCAGCCCTCCTTCCATCACGGCGACCCATCCGAATGCGCGCAGGAACCGGATGTTGGCCATCGACGTCTGAAACAGGTTCAGTGTCGCATAGGCCAGAATGACCGTAAAAGCGCCCGCGATGACCAGCACGGCAATGACGGGATATCGGCGCAGCCGCAGCATGGTTACAGAACATACCGGCTGATGTCAGTGGATCGCGACAGCGCCCCCAGATGCTTTTCGACGAAATCGGCGTCCACGGCAATTTCATCGCCACCACGGTCGGGCGCATTGAACGACAGGTCCTCGAACACGCGTTCCATCACGGTATAAAGCCGGCGGGCACCGATGTTTTCGACGGCCTCGTTCACCTCTGCGGCGATTTTGGCCAGCGCCTTGATCCCGTCTGGCGTGAAGGTCACGGTGACGTCCTCGGTTTTCATCAGGGCAGAGTATTGCAGCGTCAGCGCGTTGTCCGTTTCGGTCAGGATGCGGACGAAATCGTCTTCGGTCAGGGCGCGTAGTTCCACCCGGATCGGCAGACGGCCCTGCAATTCAGGCAGCAGGTCGGACGGTTTCGCGACGTGGAACGCGCCCGATGCGATAAACAGGATGTGGTCGGTCTTGATCGGGCCGTGTTTGGTCGAAACGGTTGTGCCTTCGATCAGCGGCAGCAAATCGCGCTGCACGCCTTCGCGCGACACATCGGCACCGCGGGCGTCGGACCGGGCGCAAACCTTGTCGATTTCATCCAGAAACACGATTCCGTTCTGTTCAACCGCCTCCAGCGCGGCCTTGGTCACGGTTTCATCGTCCAGCAGCTTATCGGCCTCATCTGCGACCAGCGCGTCATAGCTTTCGGCGACGGTCATCTTTTTCTTGACGGTCCGACCGCCCATTTTGCCGAACAGTTCGCCAATGTTCATCATGCCGCCCATGCCGCCGGGCTGTCCGGGAATTTCGAAACCGCCCAGCGGGTTGGACGTGTCGGCCAACTCCAGTTCGATCACGGTATTGTCCAGCTCGCCTGATTTAAGTTTCCGGCGGAACATGTCGCGCGTGTTTTCGCGCGCATCGGTGCCTGCAATCGCCGTGACAACACGCTCTTCGGCGGCTTCGCGGGCCCGAGCCTTGACGTCTTCGCGCATGTGTTCACGGGTATCAAGGATCGCGGTATCCACCAAATCGCGGATAATCTGTTCCACGTCGCGGCCCACATAACCGACCTCAGTGAACTTTGTCGCTTCGACTTTGATGAATGGCGCGCGGGCCAGTTTTGCCAGACGGCGGCTGATTTCGGTTTTACCAACACCCGTGGGGCCGATCATCAGGATGTTCTTTGGATACACCTCGTCGCGCAGGTCATCGCCCAGCTGTTTACGGCGCCACCGGTTGCGCAGGGCCACGGCCACGGCGCGTTTTGCGTCGTTCTGGCCGATGATGAACCGGTCCAGCTCTGATACGATTTCGCGGGGGGTCAGGTCTGTCATGTCAGTCCTCAAACTTGAGAAGGGGGAAGCCTGTGCAGGGGAACGATCCCCGGCAAAAGGCCCAAAACACGGGCGCGGATCCGTTCCCAGAACGCGCCCAGCAAAAGTAAAGCGATGCCAAGAAACAGGACCGTCAGCGCGGCGCCGTCGCCATTCAGGACTGTCGCGGCAAGCGTCACGATATAGCCGATCGCGGCAATCAGAAATGACCGGCGATCAATGACGATGGCAACGACAGCAAAAAGCGCAAGAAACCCCAGCAAGACGATGTTGGCCCCAGCCGTGCCCTGATCCAAAAGCGACAGCGCCACGGTGTTGACCAACGCAGGCGCTGCAACCACATGCAGCCAGAACCCATTGGCGGACCGCCGGGTGACACGGTGTGGGTCGCTCATGTCGAAGGCCATGGCGACGGCAAACACCAGCACGCCCAGCACAAGGGTGATCCACGCGAACGGCCCACCAGCCGACAGAAGAAACAGGTCACTTATGTCGCGCACCTCGCCGCCTTGGCTGGCGGCAAGCACAGTCGCGGCAATAAACAGGCCAATCGCAATCATCGCCATGGCAATGGGCACCCGGAACCGCCACCAGTAGATCAACAGCACCAGCGTTGTCAGAAGCACTGGCAACGTCGCGCTGAAATAGTCGCCCTGGACGATCATGAACGGTTCACCGAGCAGCGCCAGAAAACCAATGATCGGGTTGATCCCAAACATCACCGCAAGCGCAATAGCCGGGGCGATCATGCGCCGTTTGCGCACAAAATACTCGGATAGCATCCAAAGTATCCCTGCGGCCATCACGGTCACCGACACGGCATAGCCCCGCAGATTGATGATGTCATTGCCCAGCGTCAGGGCTGTGACACTGACCCACCCGGTTGCCAGAATGATCAGTCCAATCACGATGAATATTTCGTTGAAACCTTTGAACAGCTCGAACGGCTCGTCACCCGGCAACAGATTTTCGCGCGCGCCACGACGGCTATCGGCAAGGCTGACCAAGTCGGCCGCCTGCTTTTCCGTCAAAAGGCCACTGCCAACGGCGGCCCGAAGATCATCACGTGCAATCATCTGCATCCTTTGCATTTCCGCAACCTATGGTCTGTGCGGGGCAAGTCCAAGGGTCTTGCCGGGCTTTTGGTAAAAATTGCAGCAGTTCACAAATCTGTGCAGCCGATTGCGTGGCAGCGGCGGGTCGGTACGATCAAGGCACCCAATAGCCAGGAGCTTCGCAATGGACAGACGCACATTCCTCGCCGCCACTTTGGCAACCGCCGCCCTGCCCGCGTTCGCGGGAGGGCATGGCCGCCTTGGCAACTTTAGCGGGGTCAGCGACCACACCACCGTCGGCACCGCCGAAATCGTGGGGCGGCAAGTGAACCTGCTGGATGATTTCCAGCTTGACCGTGCGCCCGACCCCAAGGTCGCGCTGGGCAAGGATGGCGTTTACGATCCCGACACGCTGATGGGCGAATTGCAGAAACGGCGCGGCGCATCCAGCTATACCGTGCCCGAAGGGATCAACACCGACGACTATAACGAGGTCTGGATCTGGTGCGAGCGGTTCAATGTGGGCCTTGGCGTGGCACCGATCACCTAGCCGATCGTTTCAACCGTCAGATTGCCGTTGGTATAGACGCAAATATCAGCCGCAATCGCCATGGCGCGGCGGGCGATATCCTCGGCCATCAGGTCCGTGGTCATCAGCGCCCGCCCGGCAGCAAGCGCATAGTTCCCACCCGAGCCAATCGCGGCAATGTCATGTTCGGGTTCCAGAACGTCGCCGGCACCGGTGATCACCAACAACTCTTTTCCATCGCTGACGATCAACATCGCCTCAAGCTTTTGCAGGTATTTGTCGGTGCGCCAATCCTTGGCCAATTCCACGGATGCGCGGGCCAACTGCCCCGGCGTCGCCTCAAGCTTTTTCTCAAGCCGTTCCAGCAGGGTGAATGCGTCCGCCGTCGATCCGGCAAACCCTGCAACAACGTCCTGACCACCCGGCGACAGGCGGCGCACCTTGCGGGCGGTGCCCTTGATCACGGTCTGGCCCAGACTGACCTGCCCGTCGCCCGCGATCACGACCTTGCCGCCTTTGCGGACACCGATGATCGTGGTGCCATGCCAGCCGGGGAATTGTTCTTTTGCCATCGTCCGCTCCTGTTCATTGCTGCATATATGGCGGGCAACCAGCGGGCAAACAACCCCGGGCGGCTTGTTCGCGCTGCCAGACGCGGCTAGCGTCCGCGCCATGAGCGAAGCAAACACCGTCACCTTTTATCTGCATGACCAGCTGCGCAAACAGGCAGAGGCGGGCAACCACAACTTTATCAAAAAGATGGTGGAGGTTCTGGCGGATGCCGGTTTGGATGTCGCGTTTGATGGTGATGACACAGCGGCGCACCTGCGTGCGACGATGCGGCCCGGCCACGGCATGTTCTTGATGCAAGCGCCCGCAAACACGCGTGGCCTGACGTTTCGCAAGACCTATCTTTTCCCGTTCTGGCATATCGAAAAACAGGGCAAACGCTGGGAATGGCCGGTGGCGCACGATATCTTTGATCCCGCAGCCCAGAACCCGGTAAAGGCCGCGAACTTCTACCGCTTTTGGCAAAACCGTCTGTTTGATGACGCGCCCGGCGCGACCACAAAAGACGGATTTGTCTATATCCCGCTGCAAGGGCGGCTGACGACCCAGCGGTCATTCCAACATTGCAGCCCCATCGACATGATCCGCGCCGTACTGGACCATGACCCCCATCGGCGTATCATAGTCACCCTGCACCCGTCCGAGGATTACACCCCCGATGAACAGGCCGCGTTAGACGACCTGATTGCCCAGCATAGCCGCCTTTATGTCCGCATCGGCGGGATGGAGACGTATTTGAAAGGCTGCGACTATATTGTTACCCAAAACTCTGGCGTCGGGTTCATGGGCTACTTTTTTGGCAAGCCTCTGATCCTGTTCGGGGCGGTCGACTTTCACCATATCGCGCTGAATGTGCGCGATATTGGTGTTGCTGCGGCCTTTGCTGCCGTTGATGATCACGCGCCGAACTACGCGGCCTATCTGCATTGGTTCCTGCAAAAACGGTCGATCAATGCGGGCCGCCCCGAGGCCACCCAGAAAATCCGCAATGTGCTGCGCGGTCACGGTTGGCCGGTCTGAAACGAAAACGGGCGCCACATGGGGCGCCCGATCACAGTAGCATAAGCGAAGGTTAAAGCGAGGCTTCGATCCAACCCTGAAGCGCGGCCTTCGGCGCCGCACCGGCCTTGTTCGACACGACCTCACCGTTCTTGAAAAGGAACAATGCAGGGATGCCGCGCACGCCCATTTGTGCAGGAGAATTGGGGTTTTCGTCGACGTTCACTTTGACGATCTTGACCTTGCCTGCCATTTCGTTGGAAAGCTCTTCCAACGCGGGGCCGATCTGCTTGCATGGGCCACACCATTCCGCCCAGAAGTCCACGACGACGGGAATATCGGACTGGCGCACTTCGGCGTCAAAGGTTGCATCGGTCACTGCTACGGTTGCCATCAGGTCACTCCTTGGCGAAAATCATTGAAACCAGAACCTAAGAACCCTGGCCCCGTTGGTCAAGGTGGGGTAACACCGTTCAGCGCATCGTGAAGCAGATCGTCGGGCAAAGGCATCAATCGCGCGGTCTGAGTCCATAAAATCGCAACCTCAATCCGGTGATCGGGGTAAACCTGCGACAGTGCGGCGTGATAGGCGCCCATCTGCCGCAGCAACCCGACTGGCGTCTGCGCCGGGGTGTCTGGCACCAGACGGTTGGTCTTGTAGTCAATCGCGGTCACGAGGTCCGGCGTCACCAGCAGCCGGTCGATGGTGCCGTGCATCCGGCCAAGGTCCGGCAATGCGGCGGTTACATCTACTTCGGTCAATGCGTCGGTGTCCCAAAGATGCGCCAGCGCAGGCGCGGCAAGCAGGGTCATCACCTCGGCAACCATGCCCGGATCAGCGGTCAGGCGCAGGCCAAGGTCCATCCGGTCATCGGGCTGTGCCAGCGGCAGATGCTCTAGCAACAAATGGATCAGCGTGCCGCGTTCCAGCGCATCGTCCAGATCATCACCAGCGGGATCGCCCGGCATGATCTTGGCCCCCGGCATTTCGGACGGCGACAGTGTTTTGCAGACCGCGACCACGGGCGTGGGTCCGAACGACGGGGTGACAGCATCGGGCGCGGCAACAACCACAGGCGTGGTCAGCGGCAAGCCGTCCCAATCCAGATGCGCCACACGTTTGACGGTGATGTCGCCCGCCGTGGCATCGAAATCGCCGCGCTGCCGCATTCCGTCGGCGACGATGTTATACCAACTCGCGCCGCCCTCACCCACGTCACCGGCGGCACCGATGATCAACCATTTTTCGGCCCGCGTCATCGCCACATAGAGCAGCCGCAACCGCTCGCGCGCCTGTTTTGCAATCACCTCGGTGCGCAACGCGGTGACCGCAGGGGCGGATTGCGGGGTTGGTGTTTTCCAGATCAGGTGGTCACCCGCAGGCAGCAGTTCGGCGTTCACCTTGACGTCGCGCTTGGCCGTGTCGGGCAGGATCACAATCGGCGCCTCAAGCCCCTTTGCGCCGTGCACGGTCATCACGCGAATGCGGTCGCCCTGACTGTCCATCTGGCGCTTGACCTCAAGATCATCGGTTTCCATCCACGTCAGGAATCCGGTCAAACTGGGCACGCCGGTGCTTTCATAGGCAAGCGCCTGCGACAGTAGCGCGTCAATGCCATCCTCGGCCTCTGGTCCCAGCCGGGCCAGCAATTTGCGCCGTCCGTCGTGGCGGGTCAGAATGCGCTCGATCAAATCATAGGGGCGCAGAAAATCAGAGGCCGTGCGCAGATCGTCCAGTACGCGCCGCGTCCGGGCATAATTCCCGTCGCGCAGTGCAGCCCACAGGAAACCCTTTTGCGGACGATGATGCGCCAGCGTAAACAATGCCTGCTCTGACCAGTCAAACAGCGGCGACCGCAGAGCGGCGGCCAACGCCAGATCATCCTCTGGCAGCGCCAGAAAGCTAAGCAATGCGGCCAAATCCTTGACGGCCAATTCGGCCCCGACGCGCAATCTGTCTGCGCCGGCAATCTGAAGGCCGGCGGCCTTGCAGGCGCGAATGATCTCGGCAAACAGCTCTGACCGGCGCTGCACAAGGATCAGAATATCACCCTCGGTGATCGGGCGGCGCTGGTACGTGCCGGTTCGGCCGATTTCCACCGGGATCGTTTCATGCGCGATCATCCGCTGGATTTGCCCCGCGACACGGCTGGCCATTACAACGGTGTGATCCGTCTCGCTTGGTTCATCGACGGGGTCGTACCAGTTGCGACTGTCATCGGTGCTGGATTTCTCGATCACCGGCCACAGATCGACACGCCCCGGCATCTGATCTTTGAAGGCGATGTGGCTTAGGCTGTCGTCCATCCCCTCGGCCCGCTCTGCGACAAAGGTTTGATCCACGACCGACAGGATCGCCTGCGACGACCGGAACGAATGATCCAGCGACGTCACTTCGAAGCCTTTGCCAACCGCGTCGTGGGCCGCACGAAAATGGGTTTTCATCTGATCAAACGCCGCCGGGTCCGCACCCTGAAACGAATAGATCGACTGTTTCTTGTCGCCGACCACAAATACGGTCCGTTCGCGTTCCGGCTGTGCGCCGATTCCGGCGGCAAATTCATGGGTGAGCTGTTCAATCACCGCCCATTGCGTCGGGCTGGTGTCCTGCGCCTCGTCCACCAGAACGTGATCAATGCCGCCGTCCAGCCGGAACAGCACCCACTGCGCGACGTCGCGGTCGGTCAGCAACGCCTTTGCCTTGCGGATCAGATCATCAAAATCCAGCGCGCCCATGGCCAGCTTGCGGGCCTCATAGGCGGGGACGAACACGGCGCCAAACCGATAGATCGCCAATGTTCGCTCTACCGCATCCATCGCCCATAAATGCGCCTTGCCCGCCGCGACCCGGTCCATCCAATCATGGACAGCATCCGCGATCGGTGCCATCGCCTCGACCGCTTTGCCGTGGTTGCTTTGGGGGAAGTTCACGGATTTGGAATTGCAGGTATTGGCGTAAAGAAAAAGCTGGCAAAGCGTGTCTAACCCGGCCCAATTCGGGGTTTTATAGTCCAACCCCTTCAACGTCTCAGCCAGCTTTTTATACGATGGCGACTGGTCCCGAAACGCCTCTGCCAGCTCTGCGACGATATCCGCCTCGTGGCCCTGGAACGCAAGCGCCAGCGCATCGGCGCGCTGGGCATTGGCGGGCAGATCCAGCGTTGCCTTGATGTCAGCCGCGGTCACGGCGTGGGCAAAATGATCGCGCTTGCCGGCCACCTCGGCGGTAAGCTGCACCAGATCATTGCCGGTAAAATGGGTCAGCACATCATGGACGACCTGCGCGTCAGGGCCTGTCACCATCTGGTCCATGACCTCGGCGCGCAAAAGCTGGGCCGTGCGGTCCTCCATTTCGCGGAACTGCGGACTGACCCCCGCCTCAAGCGGGAATCGGCGCAGCACACCGGCACAGAACGAATGGATTGTCTGAATTTTCAGTCCACCCGGCGTTTCAATCGCGCGCGCAAACAGTGTCCGCGCCTCGCGCAACTGGACCGCGTCGATCACACGGTCCACACCCAGCGCGCGCAGATCATCGCGCAGATCATCGTCCGCCATCATCGCCCATTCGCCCAGCCGTTTGAACAAACGGTTCTGCATCTCGGCTGCGGCGGCCTTGGTATAGGTCAGGCACAAGATGTTCTGCGGCGATACTTTTTCCAGCAAAAGCCGCGCCACGCGGTCCGTCAGAACCCGCGTCTTGCCCGAACCGGCATTGGCCGACAGCCAGGTTGAAATGCCCGGATCGGCGGCATCGACCTGCCGTTGCGTTGCGGCGTCGCGGATCATGTCAGCACCTGTGGTTCCGGGGGTTGGCTGGTGTCCCATTCGCCATAGCGGGACAGATGATCATAGGGGCTGATGTCGGTTTTGGAAAACAGCGCCAGCCGCGCGGTATAGCCGCGATCATTGCGTTGCCAATGGGCCAAAAGCGTCTCTAACGCGGCCCAAACCTGATCTGGGGGCTGTTTCTTCAATGGTGCCTCGACGTTCTTCATGGCGGCATTGACCCCGATGAATGTGGCGGATTGGACCGGGCGGGCGCCCAGTGCGGCAAAGGCGCCGCGCTCTACCATGGCGGCCTCGAGCAGCAGTTGCTTGTCAAAGTTTTCCTGCTGTGGGGGTGATGGCACGACGCCGGTCTTGTAGTCATAAATCAAGGCATCGCCGTCTGGCGTCAGGTCAATCCGGTCGGCTTTGCAGGTCAGGGTGACATTGACGTGCGGCACGACGATCTGGCCGTCGATCTCGATCATTTGCATGTCGGCGATGGCGCGGCGCGCAACTTCGGCGGTCAGGAACGTATCCGCGACCCGGTCCATCCGGGCAATCCATTGCGCCCGGATCGTTGGCCAGGGGCACTGTTCTGCGAATAGTTCCCGCGTGATCGTCATCAGCGCGTCCCGATCGCCGGGGGCATGGTTTTCCGCGATGAACCTTTCAAGGATCGCATGCACGATAATGCCACGCAGCGGCGCGTCGGCTGTCGGCACCAGTGGATCAAGCGGGTTCAACCGAAGCACCTTGCGCGCGTAAATCGCAAAGGGGTCGCGGATCAGCGTTTTGACCTGCGTCACCGAGATATGATCGGGTCGCGCTGCGACGGGTGGCTGCGGTGATGGGCGCGGCGCGGGATCGGCCCGCGTTTGGGGCGCGGAAAGGGTGGCGGCCATCGCTGACCAATGATCGCCCCGCGCCTTCATGGCCTGCAATGCGATAACACCGTTTTGCTGCGGCAGACCGTTCAGCAGGTTGGTCAACCGGTTCACCCATCGCGACGGCACGGTTTCCGCATCAGCCGATCGTTTTGCCCGCGTGATCCAAACCTCGCGCCCGGCGACGGCTTGTTGATAATCATGTGCCGAAAGCCCGATCCGTCGCTCTGGCAGCAGCAGCCCCGCCGCCTTGCGCATCGCACGGTTCAGCCAGGGATCAGGTGGCGGCGCCTCGGGCCAGACGCCATCGTTCATGCCGCCCAGAATGGTCAGGTCAACGCCTTGCACCCGCGCCTCGAGCGTGCCCCAGATCAGGATATGCGGATGCCCCGCATCGCGGTCACGGACCACGCCATCAGCCAAAACTGCCCCAAATAGGGCGGAATAGTCACTGGTGTCCATCTCTCCGCCCGCGTCGGCATCCCGCAACAGCATGTCACATATCCGCCGCGCCTCGCGGCCTGCCGCCTCGTCCCACAGCCCGCCTGCGCCGGGCGCATCAGGTCCCGCGCACAGCGTTTGCGCCAGCATCAGATGGGTATCAAGGTGCGCCGCAAGCGGGCGCGCCAAAACCGCATCATGCCCAACAATCACATCCGCCAGCCAGCGAGCCCATGGCAGCCGGTCGGTGTCTTTTCCGGCCCAGGCGATCAACGTATCGGCGGTGGGGAACGGCGGGCCCCTGCGCCGCAAATGCAGTTCCAATTCGCGCGTGCGCCGCAGATGCGCACCCCTGTCTTCGCGCGCCGAATGGCACAGCGGATGTTTCAGCAGCGTCAACAGCGCCTCACCGGTCAGCGGCTTGCCAAAAAGATCGGCCACATGTCGCAGCAAACGCCCCGGCGGCGACAGCGCCAGCGGCGTTCCCGCGCTGTCATCGGGGCGAATGTCCCAGCGATCCAGCGCGGCGGTCACCTGCCGCGTCAGCATACGGTCAGGTGAAATAAGCGCGGCGGTGATCCCGTCTTCTGCGGCTTGGCGCAGCCGCAGGGCAATCGTTTCGGCCTCTGCGCGCGGTGATGTCGCCTCGATCAGGGTGATGCCATCCGTTGCGGCCATCAGATCACCAAGCCCGGGGCCCTCTTCCAACCATTGATTTGTCACGGGCGCAGGCCGCAACGACAGTGACACCAGCCGGTTTCGGGCCGGTTGCGCGGGTTCTGTCCGTGCCCAGCGGGCGACATCCTGCGGTGCAAACCCGATCAGATCCATCAGGTGGCGGAACCGATACTGCGGATGATCCTCGGCTGTCATGACGTCGTCCATGCCGGTCCAAACGCTGTTGGGCAGATCAAAATCATACCCTGGCAGGATAATCGCACCCTGCGGCAATGCGGCGACCGCCTGCATGAACCGCGCCGTCGCCCCCCGCGATCCTGTAGAGCCGGCAATGATCACCGGATGGCGCGGCGGCGTATTTGACCAGCGGGCGGCCAAGGCCTCAATCACCATCCTTTGGCGGGCCTCTTTGTCCGGCGCCTCGGCGGTATCGCCAAAGAACGGGGCAATGATCCGTAGGAATTGCAGCGCGCGGTCCCAATGACCGGACTGATCCGAAACATCCAGCCCCGCGATCTTATCGGGGCCAACCCCTTCGCCCTGCATTTCGTCCATCAACTTGGCCAGACTGTCCGACAGATCATAAAGCGCCGCACGCGGTGCCAGATCGGGTTCCTGTTCCAACAATTTGGCCACGAATTGCGACAGTTCCAGCCGCCGTCGCAGGGGCGAAACAGGCGGCGGGATCTGGATCGACACGGGGTCCATCGCCAGATCGGTGATCAACCTGATCCGGGGCAGCAGCCGCGCTGGCCCGGCGTCAAAAACCGTGCGGATGCGGCGCTGCATCCGGGTCGTATTGACGTAAATCTCGACCCTGGCCCAATCGGTGGGGGACATGCCCGCGCCCCGCGCGACCAGCCCATCCACCAGCCCCTGTGCGAAATCGACGCCGGGGGGCGCGCCAAAGATGCGGGGGGTGTCGGTCGGTTCAAACATCCAGCATCGCCTCGGCCAGCGGAATACTTGACGGTTGGCCGACGTCGCACCATTGGCCATCATACCGGACCCCAAAAAGCCCGCCGCGTGCCGCCATCTGATCCCAGATCACATTCATCGAAAAAGCATCCTCTTTGACCTGTACCAGGGTGTCTGTGCGGATAATCTGAACGCCGGTATAGATATCTGCGGGCCCACGGTGCAGCCGCCCGGCCGCGTCAATCGCAAAGTCGCCCTTGCCCAGATGCCCGGTCACCTGCGTCTTGGGGATTACCAGCAGCAGCGCCTCCATCTCTTGGCGCCAGGATGCCAGCAGTTGCGCAATCGGGTTGGGACCGCGCCAGACCGCATCGGTATTCATCGTAATGACCGGACTTTGGTTCAGCAGCGGCAGCGCTTGTTGCAGGCCGCCACCCGTTTCGCGCAACAGTGCCGTTTCATCTGAAAAAACGATATCCTGCCCGTCCAGATGGGCGCGCAGCATACCTGCCTTGTAATGCAGGTTCACCACGCGCGGGCCCAGATCGGGCAGTTCCGTCAGCGCCAGCGCATGATCAATCAGCGCCCGCCCGGCCACGCGGACCATTGGCTTTGGCCGATCCCGCACCAAATCGCCCATCCGCGTCCCCAGACCTGCGGCAAACAAAAGAATTGGCGTGCTCATGCGCGCAGCCTTGCCAGTGTAGCGGTGTCGGGTCGCGGCAAGGTGTCCAGCGTGGCCTCGCGCAGCACGGCAAGCGCGGGGTGCCCAAGATCGCGCATCAGGTTGTCCCAGACCCGCGGGATCAAATCGACATATCGGCCCTTGTCGGCAATCTGCGACAGCCGTGCGAAAACGCCAAGTATACGCAGGTTGCGCTGCGCGCCCAGACAGGCAAACTTTGCCGCAAACCCATCGTCCGCGCCGGTTTTTTCGATAAAATACTGCATCATGGTCTTTGCAAGGGCGGGGTCAATATCCCGCCGCACGTCCCGCAACAGCGAGGCAAGATCATAGCCAGCAGGTGCCATGAACGCATCTTGAAAGTCCAGCAGCCCAACGCGGGCCAATCCGGCTTTCTCCGGCCGCCAAATCAGGTTCTCGGCATGATAATCACGCAGGGCAAGCGTGTCGGGAATTGGCGCATAGGTTTCGAACGCGCGTTCAACGGCGCGCATCAGATCGGTGACATCGGCCTTGGCATAAAAGGTCCCCGCCACGTCAATCATCCCGGCGGCGACCTGTGGCGTCATGCGGACCAACGGCAGATCAATGTCGCGGGCCTGCACATGCACCAAGACATCAATGGCGGCGCGGTACATCGTTGCGGCGTCTTGCGGCGTTGTCGTCAACCAGCGCGCGAAATCATCCCGGCCCAGATCCGACAGGATCATGATCCCGTGTTCCGCGTCATGCGCCAGAATGCGCGGGGGGCACAGCCCCTGCGCCGCCAGCCATGCCGCAATCGTGGCAAAGGGGCGGGTATCCTCGCCATTGTCCGGCGGCGCGTCCATTAAGATCACGCTTTCACTTGCCAGTGACAGCCGCATGTAACGCCGCCCCGATGCATCACCGGCCAGTGCGGCACGTGCCCAACCGGCCCAGTCGGAGTGTGCCAAGAAGCCGTCAACCGATGCCGCGCGATCATCCATCCAGATTGTCCAATCGCGCGGCCCAGACGGGCGGCGCATCGATCGCAACGGCGTGCCCCGTGGGTTCAGCGGAAAACGTCAGCCGCAACGCGCCCTTGGGCGTATCGGACCCAAGCCGGTCCGGCCATTCGATCAGGCAAATTGCGGTGGCAAACGCATCGTCCAACCCCAGCTCGAACGCTTCATCTGGGTGGGTCAGGCGGTACAGATCGCAATGCCAGATGTCGCCTGCGGGGTCTTCATAGGTTTGGACCAGCGTGAACGTCGGTGACGGAACATCCTCCATCCGGCCAAGGCGGGCGCGGATCAACGCGCGCGAAAACGCGGATTTCCCGGCGCCAATCGCACCTTCCAGCAGAATTGTGTCGCCGGGGCGCAGCAATGGGGCGATCCGGGCCGCAAATGCAGCCGTGTCAGCCTCGTCAGGTAGGGCAAGTTGGGTTGGTGGTGTGGACATGCACAAAGACTATGGTCTTGGGCAACGCCTGCAAGTCAAATCAGCGCTTGGCGGCCAGTAACGCGGAATCAGGCATGGTCAGTTTGCGGATGATTGGTTTCATCGGCGGGGCAAAGCTGAATTTGACCATCGTCATGCCGCCGGAAATAGGGTTGGCATGACACCGCAGATGCCGACCATCATCAAGAATCGCGTCGTCCGACCAAGGTTTGCGCGCCCCCAAAAGGTGGATGAATTGCCGCAGGTCGGCCCACATTTGGGTCGGCGTGCAACGGGACTGCCAAATCCGCATCGCGGCTTGCAGTTCATGCTGTTTGACCCGTTCATCCGACACCGCACCCCAAATCCGGGCATAGGCCGCGTTCGACATCACCATCGTGCCTGCGCTGGAAAACACCGCGATGGCTTCGGGCAGGGTGTCCAGAACTGCCTGACCTGTTTCAATGTCGGACCGGAACCGCCGGGTTAGCGATATTTCGGCGCTGATATCTTCGAACAAGAATGCAAAGGCGCCGTCAGGATGCGGGCGGCCTGTCACCCGATAGGTTTGCCCCTCGGGCAGGTTCCATATTTCGGTATAACGACCTTTCTTGGCGGCGGCTTCAAGGGCGGTGAACCCGTCACGCCAAGACGTGTAATTCTTGGGCTCTGGTAGCATCCGCGATTCCCGTAACTTGTCCAGAACGGCATCAAGCGTCGGGCGCATGCTCAGGAAATCGACGGGCAGACGTGTCATATCAAGCAGGGCAGGATTGAACATGGACAGCTGCCGCCGTTTGTCAAAAATCGCCAGCCCGATCGACAGGTCTGCGAATGTCTTGCTCAGCGATTGCACAAAATGGCGGCGTTCCTGATCTGCGCGGACGATGGCATTCGCGTCCGCCGCAAAATGCATGAACCCATCATCGCGCTTGACGCTGGTGACGTCAAACCACTGCTCTGCCTTTTGGTGTGGCAGGGTAATCGACATGCGGCGCACGGATGTCCCCTTGGAGACAAGCGTTTCATGCAGGTCGGGGAAAAGTGACGCGCTGGGCCAGGATGACTGGCTGTTTGCGTCGGTGCCGTGCAGATTGTCGCACAGCGACAGGTACGCATGGTTTGCCCAAAGCAGTTTGCCTGTCGGCCCCTCTTGCCAGATCAATTGCGGACTATGCTGGGTCATGTCGCGCAGCATGGCCAGTTCGGACAGGCGCACGTCACGTTCAATGACGGCACTTGCCCCAGGGTTCGTGGCTGTCTTGTCGCCAAGCACGGCAAGACGAAGCCGATCTGCGATTTTATCAACCTCTATCCACAGGCCATCGGGTTTATTACCCTCAATCCGGGTTTTTCCCGACGTTCCGCCAGCCAGCGTGTCGCGCAAGGTCGGGAAATGCGGCGACAGGGCGTGAATGGCGGCATCAAGATCACCCATATGATCGAACCGGGGGGTAATCATGGCGGCCGCGTCTGGGGTCGCATCAAGCAAATGCTGATCCTGAAACAGAAATACCGGCCCCGCAACGCTGCCATGTGGCGCCGTCGCGGGTGGTTGACCGCGCCGATCAAGCAGCCGCAGTCCCGCGAACAAAATTCCCGCGCCCGTGACCGCACCGCACGCCACCGCAAACAGGTTTACCAAGCTCATCCACATCGCACAAACATCCCTGATCAGCCTCAATGGCACCATCCGGCACGAAGGTTAATGTCCGGTTAAGTGCGCTTGGGCTGTGGCCAGGGATCAATCGGTTTGTTCTTACCCAATGCGCGGCTGCGGGGCTGGTCGATCCGTGGCATCGCGGACCGGGTCCATGTCACGCTCACAATTGCGCCGCCCGTGGCCTGCCCAGCCCAGCCCGCGTGCCCATGTCGGCGACTATTGGCAAAGGTCAGCCGCGCGCCGGACCTTTCGAGCAGCGTTTTCGCAATAAATAGCCCCAGCCCCATGCCTTCGTAGCCCGGCCTGCGGTTGCCATCTTCGGCAAACCTGCGCCGCCGGACATACGGATCGCCAATGCGCCCGATCACCGATGGCGGAAAGCCATTCCCATCGTCGGAGATTCGCACGCTGATTTCATCTGCGGACCAGCTGACGTCGATGCGGACCTCGCTTTGTGAAAAGTCGACGGCATTCTGTATCAGATTGCGCAGCCCGTGAATGATTTCCGGGCGACGTGCGATCGTCGGCTGGGTCAGATCGGCCTCGTCTGTCGGGGCGACATGAAACCCGACCAGTTTGCCGCGCGCCATATGCGGCTCGGCGGCCTCGCGGACGACGGTTTCAAGCGGGGCGTGGCGCAGCTGCAAATCATCCTTTCCGGCACGTCCCATCGATTGCAGGATGTCGCGGCAGCGGTCGGCTTGCTGGCGGATCAGCGCGGCATCCTCCATCAACTCTGGATGGTTTTCCAATTCCTCCATCAGCTCGCTGCTGACAAGTTTGATGGTGGCCAGCGGCGTGCCCAATTCATGCGCGGCGGCGGCGACGACGCCACCCAGATCCGTCAGCTTTTGTTCCCGTGCCAGCGCCATTTGGGTCGCAACCAACGCCTCGCCCATGGTGTGCATTTCGGTTGTCACCTGCCGGGCATAGATCGCAAGAAAGACAACGCCGATCATCAGCGCCATCCAAAACCCGAACTGGAACAGCTCTGGCAGGACCAGCACGGTGCCCTGGGTGGTGGCCAGCGGCACGCTGTAGCGACTGATCAGGCTGATCAGGGCAATCGCGGTCACCCCCAGCGATACCGTGCTGCGCAGGTGCAAAACGGTTGCCGCAATGGTCACGGGTGCCAGCATCAACAGGGCGAATGGATTGTTCAGCCCCCCTGTCAGGAACAAAAGCGCGCTAAGCTGGACGATATCAAACACCAGCCACAGCGCGGCTTCGCGTTCCGACAGCCGCTTGTTTTCTGGGTAGACGAAACCGCAAAAAAGATTGGCCATGACAGAAACGCCAATAACCATCACCGCATAACCCACCTCGAGCTGCAGGCCGTAGACATTGACCGCGACAATGATCGCGGCGGCCTGACCGACCGATGCAAACCACCGCAGCGTGACAAGCGTGCGCAGACGCACCCAGTTGCTGCGTTGCTGATCCTGAAACATGTCGAATTCTGAAATTGGCATGCGGTCTCCGAAACCTGTGCAGCAAGGTGGACAATTGATAAGCGCGCGCGCATCAACGATCAATGCGACCATAAAGCGAAAGGATACGCTGATGTCCAAGGCAATCGCAATCGCGGCTGGCGCGATCACATTTGCGGTGGTGGGCGGCACCTTTGTGCTGACCTGGGCGGGCGGCCAACCAGACCCCTGCGCCGCAGTGGCGGTCGGCGGGCGTATCGGCGGTCCGTTCACGCTGATCAACGCAGGCGGCGCTAGGGTGACCGACGTTGATGTGATCACCGAACCGACGCTGGTTTACTTTGGCTATACCTTCTGCCCGGATGTTTGCCCGCTTGATGTGGCGCGCAATGCGGCGGCGGTGGACATTCTGGCCGAACAGGGGGTAAGCGCGACGCCGCTTTTCATCACGATCGACCCGGCGCGTGATACCGCGGCGATCCTGCGCGATTACACCGACAACTTTCACCCCAAGATGATCGGGCTGACGGGATCTGACGCGCAAATCGCTGCGGCGTCGCGGGCGTATGGGACGTTCTATCAAAAGCAGGGGGATGATCGTGACTACTATCTGATGCAGCATTCCACATTCACCTATCTGATGCTGCCCCAGACGGGATTTGCAGACCTCTTTCGCCGCGACGCGACGCCCGCGCAGGTCGCAGAGCGCACGGCGTGTCTGGTTGCAGCATCGCGGTTGGTTGACGGGTGATCCGGCAGACCTACCTTGTCTTTCGGGAAACCCGAGGGATAGACGATGAAAACCGACGCATTGGACCTAGGTGAAGACAAGAGCCTGCTTTTGGTGGACGATGACGAGGCGTTTCTGCGCCGCTTGGCCAAAGCCATGGAGAAACGCGGATTTGAGGTCGAGATGGCAGGGACCGTTCTGGCCGGGCGGGCCATCGCAACGGCGCGGCCCCCGGCATATGCGGTCGTCGATCTGCGGCTTGAGGACGGTAACGGGCTGGACGTGGTCGAAGCGCTGCGGGCAAAGCGACCCGAAAGCCGGGTCGTTGTCTTGACCGGATACGGTGCCATTGCGACGGCGGTTGCTGCGGTCAAGATCGGCGCGATTGACTATCTGGCGAAACCTGCGGACGCGACGGATGTCACCAACGCCCTGCTGGCGCGGACTCACACGTTGCCGCCGCCCCCTGAAAACCCGATGAGCGCGGATCGCGTCCGGTGGGAGCATATTCAGCGGATTTTCGAGCTGTGCGATCGCAATGTTTCGGAAACGGCCCGGCGTTTGTCGATGCATCGGCGTACGCTGCAGCGGATATTGGCCAAGCGCAGCCCAAGGTAGGGTGGGTTGAAACCCACCTTACGGTGCATCGACGGCGCGCCAGGCCACCGCACCCTGTGATGATCACATGGAATTCATCAGCCGGTGATGTATGGTCGTAAATTCATCGCGCACCTCTTTGGGGGGGCGCAAACGAATGGTCAGCCCAGCGACGTGCGCGGGGTCCTGCTTGCCGAAAAACCGGTCCGCCTCGGCGCGGGTGAAACCGGCGATCTGCACCGCCTCCAGCCACGCTGACAGCTTGTCCGCCTTTTTGATCTGTCGCTTTACGGCTGCCGGAATTTGCGCCGGCAAACCAAAGCGCAGATGGATCGCGGCCATCAACCGATCATCAAGCGCGCCATACCCCGGCCCGACCGCCGCCTTTACCGGGCTGATCATGTCGCCGATCACGTATTCCGGCGCGTCATGCAACAATGCCGCCAGTTGCCATTGCGCCGGGGCATTGGGTTGCTGACGGGTGAAAATATCTGTTACCAAAATCGAATGTTCCGCAACGGAATAGGCGAAATCGCCCTTTGTCTGCCCATTCCAGCGGGCGACAAAGGCCAATCCATGGGCGATATCGGCGATTTCAATGTCCACCGGCGTCGGGTCCAGCAGGTCAAGCCTGCGACCCGAAAGCATCCGTTGCCACGCGCGGGGCTGTTTCATGCCGATGTCACCTTCATCTGTTCTTGACAGGCTTCATTAATACGCAGCTTTGGATTGTGGCAAGCCAGCCGCAATGTTATTGGACCGCCAAACCGTTTTAGGAGAGATACGAAATGCCACGCGACTACATCATCAAAGATATTGCACTTGCCGCGTATGGCCGCAAGGAATTGGATATCGCAGAAACCGAAATGCCGGGGCTGATGGCCCTGCGTCAGGAATACGGCGACAAGCAACCGCTGAAGGGCGCGCGCATTGTCGGTTCGCTGCACATGACGATCCAGACTGCCGTTCTGATCGAAACGCTGAATGCGCTGGGTGCTGATGTGCGCTGGGCATCGTGCAACATCTTTTCCACCCAGGACCACGCCGCAGCGGCTATCGCCGAAGGCGGCACGCCGGTCTTTGCGGTCAAGGGCCAGACATTGACAGAGCATTGGGACTACCTCGACCGGTCATTCCAATTCCCTGACGGCGCGAACATGATCCTCGATGATGGCGGCGATGCAACGCTTTACGTGTTGCTGGGCGCGCGGGTCGAGGCGGGCGAGACGGCGCTGCTTGCCGTCCCGACCTCGGAAGAGGAAGATGCGATTTTTGCGCAGATCAAGAAACGCATGGCGCAAAGCCCCGGCTGGTTCACCAAAACACGCGATGCGATCAAAGGTGTGTCCGAAGAAACGACAACCGGCGTGCATCGGCTGTATGATCTGCACAAGAAGGGCCAGCTGCCCTTCCCTGCGATCAACGTCAACGACAGCGTCACAAAGTCCAAGTTCGACAACAAATACGGCTGCAAGGAATCGCTGGTCGATGGTATCCGCCGCGCCACTGATACGATGATGGCCGGCAAGGTTGCCGTCGTCTGCGGCTACGGCGACGTCGGCAAAGGGTCCGCCGCATCACTGTCGGGTGCCGGCGCGCGCGTCAAAGTCACCGAAGTTGACCCAATCTGCGCGCTGCAAGCCGCCATGGATGGGTTCGAGGTTGTTCTGCTCGAGGACGTACTGGACACCGCCGACATCTTTATCACCACGACCGGCAACAAGGACGTCATCCGGATCGAGCATATGCGCGAGATGAAGGATATGGCGATCGTCGGCAACATCGGCCACTTCGACAATGAAATTCAGGTCGCCGCGCTGAGAAACCACAAGTGGACGAACATCAAGGAACAGGTCGACATGATCGAAATGCCCAATGGGCACCGTTTGATCCTGTTGTCCGAAGGGCGCCTGCTTAATCTTGGCAACGCCACCGGCCACCCATCCTTTGTGATGTCCGCCTCTTTCACAAATCAGGTGCTGGCCCAGATCGAGCTTTGGACGAAAGGCGATGAATATCAGCCCGGCGTCTTTATCCTGCCCAAGACGCTGGATGAAAAAGTGGCCCGCCTGCATCTGGCCCGGATTGGCGTCAAGCTGACCGAGTTGCGCAAGGATCAGGCCGATTATATCGGCGTGACAGTCGAAGGGCCGTTCAAGCCCGAACATTACCGCTACTGATTACACTCCGAACGAAGGCGCGGAATCAGTATTCCGCGCCTTTTGCGTCGTGACGGACGCATCGGCTGGCGTCATGATCGCGGCGCCCCAACTGCACCCCCCCCCGGTATCCGAACCCCATCAGTCAGCCGCGACACATAGGCGTGTCCGTGCCATCGCGCGCGCCTGCCGTTTGCATGTCACGCGTCTTGTCGCGGCGAAACACCGCTGCTGGCGCGGTTTTTTTCTTTGCGAAACGCGCGGTTCGACCTTACGTTGCCGCTAACATCGCACACAGTGCGGTGTCTTTTGCATAATAACACCAAATTTAGGGACAGTTCTAATGGGTAAGAGAGACGATTTAATCGCACGGTATGCGGATGACCTACAAAACAAATGTGGCATGAATGTTGACATGGATTTGCTGACAAAAGTCACGATCGGCTGTGGGCCTGCGATCTATAATGCGGATGCGACGACCGTCGCGGCAACCCAGCCCGACGAGATTGCGACCGTAAAAGACAACTTTCTCATCAAGAAGCTTGGCCTGAAAGACGGACCAGAGCTGACGACAGCCATTGATTCAGTCCTTGAAATATACGGCAAATCAGAGCGGAACAAATACCGCGCCGTGGTTTACTATATGCTGACCAAGCATTTCGGCAAAGAAGCGATTTACGGCTGATCATCAAAACACAAACGCGCGCCGTTCGGGCGGGCGTTTTATGCCAGACCGGCGCACGTCGTGGTAAATTGATTAAATTTGTCCATGCTTGGTGTTTGCCTGCGCACGCCTATGTCGTGTATCACAAACAAACGGCCAGTATGGCCCGGACCTAAATTTCAATAGCGTGTGGTGGCTTGGGAGCACGCGGGGTGGAAAGAGGGTTCGGATTATGTCCGTGCCCTCTTTTTTTGTCAAAACACTGTCAAAACGGCCCATCGGCTAGGGTTTTGTTTCACCCAATGCGCAGATCACATGCCATTCGTCTTCGGTTACCGGCTGCACCGAAAGCCGCGAATTATGCACCAGCACCATGTCGTTCAGCCGTGGATCGGCCTTGATCTGTGCCAGCGTGACCGGCTTTGTAAATGGCCGCACCGCCTTGATGTCCACGCAGTCCCAGCGGGTGTCGTCCGTGGTGCTATCGGGGTGGGCCAGCGCGCAAACCTCGACGATGCCGACAATTTCAAGCCCGGTGCGCGAATGGTAAAAGAACCCGCGATCACCCAGTGCCATGGCCCGCATGTTGTTGCGGGCCTGATAATTGCGCACGCCGCCCCATTCTTCACCGACAGCGCCCTTGGCCACCTGATCATTCCAGCCCCAGACATCCGGCTCTGACTTGAACAACCAATAGGCCATCAGCCGATGACCTTTTTCCAGGCCTGCAGCGTGACTTCGCTGAATAAACCGGCCTTGTTGTACGGATCATTATCGGCCCATGCCTGTGCCGCCGCCATATCGGCCAACTCCAGTACGATCAGCGACCCGCACATCTGGTCGCTTGCGTCCAGAAACGGCCCGGCCATTTCGACAACGCCGGTTTCCGCGATATAGGCCAAATGCGCATCGCGGTTATCCAGCCGGGTTTGCAACGCACCGGGTTTGTCTTTTGTGATCAGGGCAAAGCGCATTTATTCTTCCTTTAATGGACGCGACAGCAGCGCGTTCAGCGCGGCGGCAACATCGGTTTTATGGGTCGTCAGGTCAGCCACTACCGTGCAGATCGGCAGGTCAATGTCCAGATCATGCGCCAACTGTTGGACCGCACGGGCGGTCGCAGCGCCCTCGACCGTGGCATATTCATCAAACGGTTTGCCTTGGCCCAGGGCCAGACCATAGCGGTAATTGCGGGATTGATCGGATGTGCAGGTCAACACAAGATCGCCCAACCCCGAAAGTCCAAACAGGGTATCGGGCGCGGCACCCAATGCCGCCGCCAGCCGCTGCATTTCCGGAAATCCGCGCGTGATCAGCGCGGCGCGCGCGCTTTCGCCCAGACCGGCGCCAATCGTGATGCCCGCCGCAATCGCCATGACATTTTTCAGCGCGCCACCCAGTTCGGCGCCGATCGTGTCGGTCGTCCGGTACAGCCGCAACGCCGTTGTCGACAGTGCCACCTGCATGATCTCGCCCGCCGCATCATCGGCGCAGGCAAGGGTCAGCGCAGTCGGCAACCCGCGTGCGATATCGGCGGCAAAGCTGGGCCCGGTCAGCACCGCCGCAATCGCATCGGGCACCAGATCGCGGATCGTACTGGCCGGGCCGGTCATGCGGGTCAGGTCAATGCCCTTGCAACATGCCACCAGATATTTACCGCCCAACCTGTCCGCATGGCACGTCAGAAATGCGCGCAATGTCTGCGCCGGAATCGCCAACAAAATAATGTCTCGGTCAAAAATAGTGTCTAACACGGCTGAAACCGTCATGTTCTGGGGCAGGCTGACACCCGGCAGCTTGGCATTGCTGCGCTGCGTTTGCATCTGGTCAACCGCTGCAGGATCACGCGCCCACAGGGCAATGTCATTGCCATCCAGCGCCAGCGCAACACCCAGTGCCGTGCCAAACGCACCGCCGCCCACGATCCCGATTTTCATGCCTTTGCCCCCTTTTTGCCCGACCCCAGCATCGGCGCGGCCCTGTCATCCAAGGGCCACCGTGGCCGCGCCGAAAGTGTCATATCGTCAACCTCAGCCTTCGCCATCCGCTCGACCCCGGCATAGGCGATCATCGCGGCGTTATCGGTGCAAAGATGCAGGGGCGGTGCGATGAAAACAGTGTCTAACCCGGCACAAAGCGCCATGAGCGCCGTGCGGATCGGCCCATTCGCAGCAACACCACCCGCAATCGCAAAGGACCGCGTCGCGGGGTTCATGGCTATATATATAAGCATCGCACGCCGGGCCTTCTCGGTCAGGATATCGGCAACTGCGGCCTGAAACCCGGCGCTCAGATCGGCCTGATCCTGCACGGTCAGCCCGCCAGACGTGGCCACGACGCCGTCGCGCGCGCGCAGCATCGCCGTCTTCAGCCCCGAAAATGACAGGTCACACCCCGGTTGGTTCAGCAGCGGTCGCGGCAATTTGAACCGCTTGGCGTCACCGCGTTCAGCCGCCTTTTCGACGGCGGGGCCGCCGGGTTGCGGCAGGCCCAGGATGCGGGCGGTCTTGTCGAACGCCTCGCCGGGGGCGTCGTCAATCGTCCCGCCGATGCGCCGATAACGGTCATGCGCCTCGACAATCAAAAACTGGCAATGGCCGCCCGACACCAGCAACATCAGATAGGGAAATGCGGTCTGGTCCGTCAGTCGCGGGGTCAGCGCGTGCCCGGCCAGATGGTTCACCCCGATCAATGGCAGACCGGTTGCGGCGGAAATCCCCTTGGCGCACATCACCCCGGACAGCACGCCGCCAATCAGGCCCGGCCCGGCGGTGACTGCAATGGCGTCCAAATCGCCGAACGATAGCTGTGCGGTGGCCAGCGCCTCTTCGATGCAGTGATCCAGCTTTTCGGCATGGGCACGGGCGGCAATCTCGGGGACGACACCGCCGAAATCAGCGTGCAGCGCAGTTTGGCCGTAGACCACCGACGACAGGATCGTCGTGCCGCGCACAACGGCGGCAGCCGTGTCATCGCAGCTGCTTTCGATGCCAAGAATGGTCAGGTGTTTTGTCATGTCTGTTCCGGTTGCGCCTTTATGCTTCGCAGGTAACACTGCAGATCAATGCAAACAATGGTGGGCCCATGACCCCGACCCTGATCGTGACCCGGCCCGACCCGCAGGGCGCTGCTTTTGCTGCGGCGGTCCAGCGCGCGTGGGGCGGTGATCTGCACGTTATTCTATCGCCCTTGCTGCAGATCCTGTCGGTCCCCGTTGCCCATGATCTGTCCGACCTGTCGGGCGTCATCTTTACGTCGTTTAATGGCGTGGCACAGGCCGAACGGTTACGCCTGCGCACCGATATTCCCGCGTTTTGCGTGGGTGACCGCACGGCAGAAGCGGCGCGTGATCTGGGTTTCGAAACCATCACCGGCCCCGGCGACGCGGCGCAGCTGACCGCTTTGATCATGTCAAAACGGCCCATCGGCCATTTGGCGCATATCCGGGGGCGTCACGCGCGGGGCAACATCGCGCCGACGCTGGCGCGCGCGGGCATCCCGTGCCGCGATATCATCGCCTATGATCAGCAGGTGCTGCCGTTGACGGCGCAGGCCCAGACCGCGCTTGCGGGCCAAAATCCGGTTGTCGTGCCGTTGTTTTCGCCGCGCACCGGCGCGATATTCGCCCAAAGCAGGCCATTCGAGGCCCCGCTGCATGTCGTGGCGATCAGTGGTGCTGTATTGCCGCCCGGTCTGCCAGCACAAACGACGCAAGTGGCCGCTACCCCCGATGGCTCGGCGATGATTGCGGCAACGCTTGCCTGTCTGCGGGCGCTGAAACAACCGCAAGGTTAAGGCGCCACCGCTTGAGGGTTGGTGCCATGCACGATAAGGTACGCTGACACTTGTCTTTTCGGCGGGTGGGGGCGCAGAAAGGGTGAACACGTGGCAAAACAACCTGCCAGGGGTCGCGAGACACCGTCAGAGACCGAAAACCCAGTGGAAAACGGGGCGAAACCTGACGAATCGACTCAGGTCGTGTTGGACGTAATTCCGCCCGAAGTCCACGACACCCCAGAACCTGCCATGCCCAAAGCTGCGGCATCTGCGCAAGAAGTAGCCACCTCTGCGGAAAAAATAGCCGAACCAGCCGCCCAGCAGCCAGCCCCAGCGCCACAACCCCAGCGTCGCAGTGGCTTCTTTCCGCTTGTCTTGGGGGGCATCATCGCTGGCGCAATCGGCTTTGCCGTTGCCTCGCTGACCAGTGTCGCGCCAGATAACGGCATGTCGGATCAAATCGCCCGGCAAGCGGCAAAAATCACATCGCTCGAACAGGAAATCGCGGCGATCCCCGCGCCCTCTCCCGTCGACCTGAGCGGGATCGAAGCCGCACAGTCTGCCCTGTCTGCAGATGTCGCAGACCTGCGCGGGCAACTGAACGATGCGGTCGCGGCGCTGAACACGCAAATTGCCAACCTGCCGCAGATACCTGTCGGCGACGGCGCCGCCCCCGCGATCACCGCCTATGAGGCCGAACTGGACAGCCTGCGTGCGCAGTTGGAAACGATGGCTGGCACCGCGATGGCCCAGATCGAAGATGCCCGCGCCGAAGCCGCCGCCATCGAAGAAAATGCCGCCACCGCCGCCCGCACAGCCGCAGGGCGTGCGGCACTTGCGCGCATCCAGACCGCCTTGGAAAGCGGCGCACCCTTTGGTGCTGCGCTGGCGGATCTGGAAGACGCCATTGCTGGCCCCGCACCCGACGCCCTTTTGGCGGTACAGGACGGCGTGCCGACGCTGGCCAGCCTGCAAGCCGCATTTCCCGACGTCGCCCGCGCCGCCCTGACCACTGCCCGCGCCGAAGGTGTTGCGGGTGAACCATCGTCAGGTATCGGTGCGTTTCTGCGCAACCAATTCGAAGTCCGCTCTGTCGCGCCCCGTGAAGGTGCCGACGCCGACGCAATCCTGTCGCGCGCCGAAGCTGCGGTAAGCGCTGGGCGCTTGGCCGATGCGCTGGCTGAAATCGCCGCCCTGCCCGAAGTCGCCCGCGCCGAAATGTCCGATTGGCTGGCGGCAGCCGAAGCCCGTGCAAGCGCGGTTGATGCCGTCGATATCCTCGCTACATCCCTGAATGATAACTAAAGGCGAAACCCATGCTCTGGTCCTTGATTAAAATCCTGGCGTTCGTCGCGGCAATCATCGCGCTGACGTATGGCGGCACCATGTTGATGGACATGGATGGCGGCCTGACCGTGAACACCGGGGCTGACGAATTCACCTTGCAACCGATCGAGGTCGTCTTTGGCCTTGTCGTGCTTGTCGTGTCGGTCTGGCTGGGGCTCAAGATTCTGACGTTTCTTGTCGCCGCCTTCAAATTCCTGAATGGCGATGAAACCGCGATTTCGCGCTACTTTGATCGCAACCGCGAACGCAAAGGTTACGAGGCGTTGTCCGAAGGCATGATGGCGCTTGCCTCTGGCGAAGGGCACCTTGCCATGACAAAGGCCGCGCGCGCCGAAAAGTTCCTGAAACAACCGCAGCTGACCAACCTGCTAACCGCGCAGGCCGCCGAAATGACGGGCGACCGGCGCAAGGCCGAAGACACCTATAAAAAGCTGCTGTCCGACAACAAGACCCGCTTTGTCGGGGTGCGTGGGATCATGAAGCAAAAGCTGGCAGAGGGGGATACCGACACCGCGCTGCTGCTGGCCCAAAAGGCGTTCGCGCTGAAGCCCCGGCATGAAGAGACACAGGATGTGCTGCTGCGTTTGCAGGCGGAAAAATCCGACTGGGCCGGCGCGCGTCAAACCCTGACCGCCAAACTCAAATCAGGCAGCCTGCCGCGCGATGTGCATAAACGGCGCGACGCCGTGCTGGCCCTGTCCGAAGCGCGCGACATTCTGGACAGCGGTAAGACCATCGAAGCCCGCGAAGCCGCGATCGAGGCGAACCGCCTGTCGCCTGACCTGATCCCGGCTGCGGTCATGGCCGCGCGCGGTTATCTGGCCGATGGCAATGCCCGCTACGCGACACGGGTGCTGGTCAAGGCTTGGAACGCGCAACCACATCCGGACCTTGCCGCCGCATTCGCTGAAATCGTGGCGGATGAAACGCCACAGGCCCGGTTGAAACGGTTCCACGCGCTGGTGAAATCAACGCCTGACGATCCGGAAACCAAAATGCTGTTGGCTGAACTGCACATCGCCGCCGAAGAATTCCCCGAAGCCAAGCGCGCCTTGGGCGATCTGGTCGAGACCAAGCCGACGGCACGCGCGCTGACCTTGATGGCCGCGATCGAACGTGGTGCCGGTGCCGACGATTCCGTCGTGCGCGGCTGGCTGACCCGCGCGTTGACAGCGCCCCGCGGTCCACAGTGGGTTTGCGAAAACTGCCAGCACATTCACCCCGTATGGGCGGCCACCTGCGGCAATTGCGGATCGTTCGACACGCTGGCCTGGAAATCCCCGCCCACAGGCGAGGTCGCGATGCCCGCCGGAACCGAAATGCTGCCCTTGATCGTGGGCCGCTCGACCGACGCCGATCTGCCCGCAACGACCGACGTCATGGAAGCCGAAGTCGTCGATGACGAGACCGGCAAGTGACGCCACGACCGGAATTAACCTGTCCTTAACGGATGCCACCCGCGCGGTGCATTAACCCGCAAAAACGTATAAAACGTGCGTACGCAGTCTGTACGGGTTCGGCACGCGTTCCATAGGCTGTCCCGCCCCTTTATTTCATGCGTTAACCACGCTTTGCGGGGCGATGGCGATATGTGGCCCGGGACGTGTTGCGTCACTCCCCTTCCCAATACCCTCAATTTGCGGTATGGCCCGCCAATCTGAGAGCCGGCGCCCGCATTCCAGCGCCCGACAAAAAAGATACCGGAATGAGGGGGAATACGCCCCCTACGCAAAAGGCCAAACAGGCCAAACAGGAAAACATGATGTTTAACGAAGTGAAAAAATCGATGCAGTGGGGGCAGGATACGCTCACACTTGAAACGGGCAAAGTTGCCCGTCAGGCGGATGGTTCCGTCATTGCGACGCTGGGCGAAACCAGCGTCATGGCTAACGTGACATTTGCACGTACGCAAAAACCCGGTCAGGACTTTTTTCCCCTAACCGTCCATTATCAAGAGAAATATTACGCTGCCGGTAAAGTACCAGGCGGCTTTTTCAAGCGCGAAGCGCGTCCCACTGAAAAAGAGACGCTGACGTCCCGCCTGATCGACCGCCCTATTCGCCCGCTGTTCGTCCCCGGCTTCAAGAACGAAGTTCTGGTGATGTGTACCGTTCTGTCGCACGACATGGTGAACGATCCTGACATGGTCGCAATGATCGCGGCTTCGGCAGCGCTGACCATTTCCGGTGCGCCGTTCCGTGGCCCGATTGCGGCGTGCCGCGTTGGTTTTGTGGATGGCGAATACATCCTGAACCCGGAAATCGACGACATGCACAACCTGCGCCTGAACCCAGAGCAGCGTTTGGACCTTGTTGTCGCAGGCACCAAAGACGCCGTTATGATGGTGGAATCAGAGGCTTACGAGCTGTCAGAAGCAGAAATGCTGGGCGCCGTGAAATTCGCACACGACAGCATTCAGCCAGTGATCGACCTGATCATCGACCTTGCCGAAGTTGCCGCGAAAGAGCCGTTTGATTTCCAGCCGGTCGACTATTCCGCGCTGTCGGCAGCCGTCAAAGCCGCTGGTGAAGACAAGATGCGTGCCGCCTATGCGATCACCGACAAGCAAGAACGGACCGGCGCGGTTTCCGCCGCCAAGGCCGCGATCATTGACGCGCTGACGGACGAACAAAAAGCCGACGGCAACCTTGGTCCTGCGTTGAAAAAGCTGGAATCAGCCGTTCTGCGCGGCGATGTTGTTAAAAACGGCAAACGGATCGACGGTCGCGCGCTCGACCAAATCCGCCCGATCGTGTCCGAAACTGGCATCCTGCCACGGACCCACGGTTCGGCGCTGTTCACCCGCGGTGAGACGCAAGGTCTTGTCGTGACGACGCTGGGCACCGGCGATGACGAGCAGATGATCGACGCGCTGACCGGCATGTACAAGTCGAACTTCATGCTGCACTACAACTTCCCACCTTATTCTGTTGGTGAAGTTGGTCGTGTGTCTGGCCCGGGCCGTCGCGAAATCGGTCACGGTAAACTGGCATGGCGTGCGCTTCAGGCGGTTCTGCCTGCGGCAACCGACTTTCCCTACACGATCCGCGTTGTGTCCGAGATCACGGAATCCAACGGCTCATCCTCGATGGCTTCTGTCTGCGGCGGTTCGCTGTCGATGATGGACGCCGGTGTGCCGCTCAAGGCGCCCGTCGCTGGTGTCGCGATGGGTCTGGTGATGGAGGACGACGGTTCCTATGCGATCCTGTCCGACATCCTTGGTGACGAAGATCATCTTGGCGATATGGACTTTAAGGTTGCGGGTACCGAAAACGGCATCACATCCTTGCAAATGGACATCAAGATCGCGGGTATCACACCCGACATTATGTCCAAGGCGCTTGATCAGGCCAAAGCCGGTCGTCTGCATATCCTGACCGAGATGGGCAAAGCCCTGACCGGCGCGCAGGAATTCAGCGTCCATGCGCCCAAGATCGAAACGATGCAGATCCCTGTCGACAAGATACGTGAAGTTATCGGGTCCGGCGGCAAGGTTATCCGCGAGATCGTGGAAGTGTCCGGTGCGAAGGTCGACATCAATGATGACGGCGTGATCAAGTTGGCGTCCAACGATGCCGAGGCGATCAAGCGCGCCTATGACATGATCTATTCGATTGTGGCAGAGCCCGAAGAAGGTAAGATTTACAAGGGTACTGTCGTCAAACTTGTCGATTTTGGTGCCTTCGTGAACTTCTTTGGCAAGCGCGACGGCCTGGTCCACGTGTCCCAGATCGAGAACAAGCGCCTGAACCATCCGTCCGACGTTCTGAAAGAAGGTCAGGAAGTTTGGGTCAAGCTCTTGGGCTTTGATGATCGTGGCAAAGTGCGTTTGGCCATGAAGATGGTTGATCAGGCGACAGGTCAGGAACTGGCCAAAGAAGACGCTTCCGAAGAGTAAAAATAACGCGACCTGCCCCATTCTATTGGGGCAGGTCAACCGTTTCTTGTGCCCTTAGCGGATCGGGATACGGACCCCGACTGACACAACGTCGGTTTTCACATCAAAACCAAACGGCTCGCGCGGCTCCGAGGTTTCAGAGCCGGGTAACGGCATGCTGCCACCTTGGGCGCGCCCAAGATCGACATGTTGGTACATCAGTTCCAGCATCACCGGCTTCTGCCCCCGCTCCCCGATTTGCCAGGCCGCACCCAACCCAATCGCCCACGCAACATCCGTGTTGGCGTCGCCTTCAAAGCTCCGCACTTCGTTTCCGATCTTGTCGGGATTTGTCCGTGTCCAATCACCCATATCATTTCGCGCGGCACCGATCCCTGCCATCACAAACGGCTGAAAACGCCCGGTATTTCCCTGTACCTCAAGCGGCGACACAAAGACATTTGCCATCAACGCGCCCGATGAAACGGTCCCTGACATCGACGCATGGGGCCCTTCGCTGGCGGGTTCCGTATAGGACCAAGGTCCGGCAACACCTTTTTCACCAAAGCCTAGCACAGCGATTTCAGCGCGCACACCTTTGCCCCAGTCCACACCCAACGCCGCATATCCCATCGCGCCGGTCTCGTCGGGCAGATCAAAGAACACCCGCGGATCATCCTGACCCGGAGATTCCCAATAGGCATCATCGAACTGTGCAGATTCAGCGCCCAACCCAAACCGAGCATAGGGCACGTAGAAAACGCTCTCGTTGCGGGGTTGTTCCGCCCCAAATATCGCCGGTTGCACTTCGGCCTGTGCTGCTGGCGCAATGAAGATTGCGGCAAATAATGCGCCCGCAGTAATTGTTATCGGTTTCATCACTCGTATCCTTGTTTTTGGTCTTGTTGGCGTGGGCCAGCCTGCGTGGCAGACGCTGCTCCAGATTTATCCATGCCCTTCAAGCACGGCCTCGCGGACATCGTCGGCCTCTTGGGCAAGCAGTGTCGCCTGCGCGGCCGTCAGTTCAAAACCCAAGATGTACGCGACCGCATAGGCCGTATCCGGGGTGATCTCGACGGTCTTGTCGGCCGCCACGCCGAGAAAAATAGGGATCAGGGTGTTGACCGAAGATGTAACGCCAAGCGCGGCAAGGTCGGATGTCCCGTCCAGCGCATCCCGCAGCAATCCCAGATTCTGCAGGGGCGAATCGATGATGGTCAGGTCGCCGAATTCGGTGCGCAGCGTCTCAATCGCATCATCAAGGCTGAGATTATAGAACGCCGCCATTTCCGGCGTAAACGTCAAAAGCGCTTCGGCCAGCGCCTGATCCAATACCCTTGCAGGTGCGCGGACGACGTTCAGCCTGCCCATCTCGACCTCTGGTATGCCTTCCTGCGCCCAGACGGGCCTGCCGCCCCGCGTGTCAGCATCACCGGGCTGCCCGTAGTTTGGTCCGCGCCCGTCGGAGTCAGAATCAGGTTCGCCGCCCCCGGTGTCGCCGTCGTGACCGCCATCTTCGCCGTCGTGACCGCCGCCCCCTTGCCCGCCGCCGCCGGGATTGGGATTACCGCCGGGTTGGCCAGGACCGTTGCCGCCTGAACCTTCTTCGCCATCATGGCCATCTTCGCCGTCGTGCTGCGCAAGTGCTGCGCCACCCAAAACATCAAACGGCATGACGGTCGTCAGGGTAAGAGCCCCAAGGGCGAGCCCCGAAACGGCAACGCCATTCAAAAGCTGACGCAAGGATTTTGATGGTTTATTAGTCATTTTCTACCCTCCTACTAACATATTCGTGGCTTTGAATACCGCAGCGCATGGCCTGACGGCTGATCAAGATCAATTTTCAAACGGACCGTGATCAAGAAAATACGGGAGTGGTCCCGTTGGGCGCTTTGCTGGCCGTTCGTGGATTCGAAGGAAGGTTGCACAACAGTTGCGTGCATGATCGGCTTTTTTGGGGGGGGGAATCGAAGATGCAGAAACGTCTTTGGCCTCGCGATGTCATCTCGGGCCTGAAACGAAAAAGGCCCCGCATGTTGGCGGGGCCCGTCTGGTCGCGTGGCAGATCAGTCGTTTAGTTTTGTTGTCCGCAGGTATGGCAGTACAGTCGTGAAGGCGCCATATTTGGCCGTTGCGTCCGCGTCACTGACCGACGTCGGGATGATCACATCATCACCGACATTCCAGTTCGCGGGCGTTGCGACGCCCTTGCCGTTTGCAGTTTGCAGGCCATCCAGCGCGCGGAGCACTTCGGCAAAGTTGCGGCCTACGTTCATCGGGTATGTCATCGACAGTTTCAGCTTCTTGTCCGGTCCGATGATAAAGACCGCCCGCACTGTCGCGCTGTCAGCCGGGGTGCGTCCATCGGGCAGGTAAGCGTCGGCAGGCAACATGTCGAAGGCTTTCGCGACTTCCAGCCCTTCGTCCGCGATGATCGGGAAACCGGCCTTGGCTTGGGCAAAAGATTCAATATCGCCTTTCCACTTCTTATGGTCCTCGACCCCGTCAACGCTGATACCCATAACCTTGGTGCCGCGCTTTTCCCATTCATCGGCAAGCTGTGCCACGGCGCCGAACTCGGTCGTGCAAACGGGCGTGAAATCCTTGGGGTGTGAAAACAGGATCGCCCAGCTGTCGCCGATCCATTCGTGCAGGGAAAATGTGCCCTGATCGGTTTCAACCGTGAGGTTGGGGATTGTATCGTTAATGCGCAAGCTCATTGCGATGCTCCTTGTAGGTAGTAAATATTGATCAATATAGTGATTAAGCACCGTCAGCGCCACCGCCGCTTGTGCTTAATCAGCGGCGGTGCGACACCTTAGATGAATACTTCAGGAGTTTGGACATGATCGACAAACGCAACTTCTACATCAACGGCAACTGGGTTGCCCCTGTCAAGGCCCGCGACTGTCTTGTCATTGATCCATCAACCGAGGAAGCGTGCGCCATTATTTCGCTGGGTGATCAGGCCGATACAGATAGCGCGGTTGAAGCGGCGACCGAGGCATTCCCCGCATGGTCAGCGACGGCACCGGCGGAGCGCGCGAAATATGTCAAGGCGATCTTGGCGCAGTACGAAGATCGCAAAGAAGAAATGGCCGCGGCCATCAGTCTTGAAATGGGTGCCCCCATCGACATGGCCCGTGACAGTCAGGCGCCATGCCTTCCGTGGCACCTTGAAAATTTCCTGACCGCATTCGAGGAGGTGGAGTGGATCCGCCCGCTGGGGCCGCATACCCCAAATGATCGCATTGCGCTGGACCCGATTGGCGTTGTCGGCCTGATCACCCCATGGAACTGGCCGATGAATCAGGTCACGCTCAAGGTGATCCCCGCCCTGCTGGCGGGCTGCACGATCGTGCTGAAACCGTCCGAAGAGGCACCGCTATCGTCGATCCTGTTTGCCGAATTTGTTCATGATGCCGGCGTTCCTAATGGTGTGTTCAATCTGGTGAATGGCGATGGCATGGGTGTGGGTAGTCAGCTGTCGCGCCATGATGACGTGGCCATGATCAGCTTTACCGGATCGACGCGTGCGGGCAAGGCGATCTCGCTTGCGGCGGCTGAAACGCTCAAGCGCGTGACGCTGGAGCTGGGTGGCAAGGGCGCGAACGTGATCTTTGCGGATGCCGATCCAAAGGCGGTAAAGCGTGGCGTTATCCAGTGCATGCAAAACTCTGGCCAATCGTGCAATGCGCCGACCCGGATGCTGGTGGAGCGGTCGATTTATGACCAGGCCGTTGAAACCGCAGCCGAGGTCGCGGGCAAGATCAGTGTCGGCCCTGCAAGCGAGCCGGGCCGGCATATCGGGCCGGTTGTGAACAAGACCCAGTGGGAAAAGATACAAAGCATGATCGCTGTGGGCATCGAGGAAGGCGCCCGTCTGGTCGCTGGCGGTCTTGGTCTGCCCGAGGGTGTGAACCGGGGGTATTTTGTGCGCCCTACGATTTTTGCGGACGTGAATAATGACATGCGGATCGCGCGCGAAGAAATCTTTGGCCCGGTCCTGTCCATCATTCCGTTCGAAACCGAGGAAGAGGCGGTCGCTATTGCCAATGACACGCCTTATGGTCTGACAAACTATGTCCAGTCCCAAGATGGCGCCAAGCGCAATCGCATGGCCCTCGCCCTGCGCTCTGGCATGGTCGAGATGAACGGCAAGTCGCGCGCTGCGGGCGCGCCTTTTGGCGGCGTCAAGATGTCCGGCCGCGCCCGCGAAGGCGGTGTCTGGGGGATTGAGGAGTTTTTAGAGGTAAAAGTGATTTCAGGCTGGGCTGCCGAATAGCGTCATGTGCGTCGGCGCACCAAATAGGTGCGCCATTTGGCCTTTAGCGCGATCATGAATTCTTTATCTATGCCGCAACGGATAGGAGAGATACCATGATCAAACAAATCAAAGGTCTGCATCACGTCACGTCGATTGCGCGGGATGCACGCGAAAACAACGCGTTTTTTACCAATGTCCTTGGCCTGCGCCGAGTCAAGAAGACAGTGAACTTTGATGCCCCCGACGTCTATCACCTCTACTACGGGGATGAGGCCGGGACCCCCGGCACAGTCATGACCTATTTCCCATTCCCCAATGCCGGGCGCGGGACACATGGTGCGGGCGAAGTGGGCCGCGCGTCGTTTAGTATTCCGACGGGTTCATCGCAGGCCTGGCTTGACCGACTGGCCACGTTTGCCGTGACGGGCCTGTCCCAAGATACCCGTTTTGGTCAGAAGCGCGTGCTTTTTGACGGCCCCGATGGCGACGGCTTTGCATTGGTGGAAAGCGATGATGAACGCAGCCCATGGACCGGCAATGGCGTGAGCGCGGAAATGGGTATCCGGGGGTTCCATTCGGCTGACATGCGGTTGCGCGACGGAGACGTGACCGGCGAATTGTTGCAGTTCATGGGCTATGAAAAGGGTGACACGCAGGACAATGTCACGCGCTTCATCGTGCCGGGCGGCAATGATGCGAACGTGATCGACCTCGAGGTGACGCCAGATGCCCCCCGCGCCCAACAGGGTGCCGGGTCCGTTCACCACATCGCCTTTGCCGTCGAAAACCGTGCCCGCCAGCTGGAGGTGCGCGAGGCGCTGATCGACACGGGTTATCAGGTCACGCCGGTTATCGACCGCGACTACTTTTATGCGATCTACTTCCGCACGCCAGGTGGTGTTCTGTTCGAGGTGGCCACCAACGAGCCGGGCTTTGATCGGGATGAAGATACGGCCCATCTGGGCGAGGCTCTGAAACTGCCCAGCCAGCACGAACATTTGCGTGCGCGTCTGGAAGGTCTGCTGCAGCCGTTGGACGACTGACATGACCTATGTTGCAAAGCGCACGAAAGGAGCAGCGGACCAACCGCTGTTTCTGACGTTTCACGGCACCGGCGGCACCGAAGACCAGTTTCACGGGTTTGCCGAACAGGTCATGCCGGATGCCCATATCACGTCGCCACGCGGTGACGTGGCAGAGGGTGGCGCGCTGCGGTATTTCCGTCGCAGGGGCGAAGGCGTCTATGATATGGATGATTTGGCGCACCGGACGGCGACCATGGCAGCGTTCATCGCCGATGAAATTGCGTCTGCCTTGCCATCGCGCACTGTCGGGCTTGGCTATTCAAACGGGGCCAATATTCTGGCGGCTGTCGCCTTGCAGCACCCCGATCTTGTCGATGATCTGATCTTGCTGCATCCGCTGATTCCATGGACCCCGGCCCCGCAACCGGGTCTGAAAGGGCGGCGCGTACTGATTACGGCCGGGCAACACGACCCGATTTGCCTCGCGCCCCAGACCCAGGCGCTTGCCACTTATCTTGCGCAGCAGGGCGCGGATGTTCAATTAATTTGGCATTCCGGCAGACACGAGATTGCCCAAAGCGAGGTTGCAGCGGTGCAGGCGTTTCTGGGAAATACCTAGAACGGGCATTTTGCGGTGACGCGTATGCCCTTTCCCCCATCGGGGTGGCGGAACTGCAGCGTTTCGGAATGTAGCATTAGCCGTGGAAAGTCCTGCGCGGGGCCGGTTGCATAGAACGGATCGCCCAATATGGGATGCCCAAGGGCCAGCATATGCACCCGCAGTTGATGCGACCGCCCGGTGCGTGGCGTCAGCTTGACGCGGGTTTCGCCCTTTCCGCTGCGCATGACGCGCCAGTCGGTTTGCGCCTGCCTGCCGTTTTCATGATCCACCATCTGCCTTGGCCGGTTCGGCCAATCCACGATCAGGGGCAGATCAACTGTGCCCGTCTTTTCGGTCATTTCGCCCCAGACCCGCGCGATATACGTCTTTTTCGTCTGCCGCTTTTCAAACTGTAGCCCCAGATGGCGCTGGGCATGGGGCGTCAGCGCAAATATCATCACGCCCGATGTGTCACGATCCAGCCGATGCACCAGCAGCGCGGTCGGAAAGACGGCCAGCACCCGCGCCATCAGGCAATCCGTCAGACCGGGCCCCTTGCCGGGCACCGACAACAGGCCGCTGGGTTTATCGACAAGGATCACCTCGTGATCATCATGCAGAATGACAAGCGGATCGTTGGGTGGGTTATAGTCGCTCACCCCGGCACACGCGCGCCAAAGATGGCCGAGCCGACGCGGATGTGGGTCGCGCCAAGCGCGATAGCGGTTTCAAAGTCACCGCTCATCCCCATCGACAGACCCTTTAGGCCGTTCCGCGCTGCGATCTTGGCAAGCAGTGCGAAATGCAACGATGGTTCCTCATCCACGGGGGGGATGCACATCAGGCCCGTCAAGGGCAGGTCAAGCGCACGCACCTCGGCCACGAATGCGTCGGCATCGGCGGGCAGCACGCCCGCCTTTTGCGGCTCTTCGCCGGTGTTCACCTGAATGAACAAATCGGGACAGGACCCCATGTCCTGCGCCAGCCGGGCAAGGGCTGTCGCCAGCTTTGGCCGGTCAACCGTGTGGATGGCATCAAACAGTTCCATCGCTTGGCGGGTCTTGTTGGTTTGCAGCGGGCCAATCAGGTGGACCGCGACACCTTGATACTGTGCGCGGAACGCGGGCCACTTGCCTGCCGCCTCCTGCACTTTGTTTTCGCCAAAGATTCGATGCCCTTGGTCAAGGACGGCAGCGACACGTGCATCGGGCTGCACTTTGGATACGGCAATCAGGTTGACGTCCGAAACCTGCCGACCGGCGGCGGTGCAGGCGGTCAACATACGTGCCTGAATATCGGCGAGGGACATGAAACGCTCCTGAAAACATGGATTAGATGGGGTTTGCACCGGAAATAGGGATATTTACCGCAGATGTCATGGCTGAAATGGCGGTGTGTCCTTGATGCACCATTTTTTTTAGACTGACATTCGGCGGGTCCATTTAGCTTGAGTGTGCAGCCGGTAAGGCGCAGTTAGACCTCAATGCTAGTAACACTGGCATTCTTGGGAATGCACAACACGAGGGAATAAATCCATGAAAAGCATCCTTCTTACAACAACAGCTATCGTCGCATTTGCTGGCGCAGCTTTTGCTGA
>NZ_JAFMHJ010000047.1 GCF_017854565.1 Yoonia sp. | reverse complement strand
AACCAAGCACTGGCCCGAAACCTGTCAAATCAATGGGGCCGAAACGGCGCATACAAACTATGGGCGGCGAGACACGGTTGATCTGGAATCCTGACATGGAACGGATGAGCCGGGTGATCGTCCAAGAAGGCGTCTACCGCTATTCGGTCGTGGATGACGGCGGCATCCAAGTGAGAACGGTTCTGTTCGAATATCTCGCAACCGAGGTCCGGTGGGACTTCTGATGGAGTGACGTCAAACTCGTGACGCGACCCGCTGCACTACCGATCGAAAGTTGGCAATCGCTCATTGCGAGGTGGCGAGCATGAGCCTGGCTAAGGCCTGCACGAATGTTTGGTGTACCAAATTGCTGCGGTTGCCAACCCGCATTGTCGTCAGACAGCGTTCCCGCTGTTGCTATGAATGTTGCACAGCGCGCACCGGCTGTGAACGGGCACAAGCTGGACATTAAACCTCGCCAATTTTCCTGCCAAATACTGACCTTTCGCCTGGAAGCAGAGGCTCACCAACACGAAATGCGGACACTCCAGATGAATAGCCGACGGTGAGATATCTCACCGTCGATGTCCTGTAAGTCGTAATAGCCCCGCCATCTGGCTGGGGCCGCTTTTTCGTGGCGACCAATCCCAAGACCCACTCTGGCCCGGATACCCCCGAACGGGTGCTTCCATTCTGCGGGAAATGTCGCCATTGTTTCAGTCACGCAGAATGAACGGCTGTCACCACAATTCACGCGTTCCCGATACGTCGCCACAGCCTGCTTAATCACACGGAGGCGCGAACCATGTCCGACCGGATCACAGCCCTTATTGACCGCATTCAAGCGCTGGAAGACGAACTCGAAACCGAGTTCGAGCAAAAGCACGCCGCGCTCAACCTGCGTATAGAACACGGGCGCGCCGTCTTTGACAAAGAAGTTGAACGCCAGCAGGCCGCGCTGCGCACCGGGCTTTTGAAATATGTCACCGGCTCCCGGCCACTGATCGTGCTGACGTCCCCCGTCATCTACGGCGTCGTGATCCCCTTTGTGCTGCTTGATTTGTGCGTGACGCTGTATCAGTTGATCTGCTTTCCGGTCTACGGCATCGCCAAGGTCCGCCGCAAAGACCACATCGTTTTTGACCGCCACCACCTGCACTATCTCAACTGGCTTGAAAAGCTGAACTGTGCGTATTGTTCCTATGGCAACGGCCTGCTGTCCTATGCGTGCGAAATCGCGTCGCGGACCGAACAGTACTGGTGCCCGATCAAACACGCCCGGCGCATCGCCAACACGCATCGGCATTACCGCCAGTTTGCCGAATACGGCGATGCCGAAGGCTACCGGAATCTGGTGGACGCATTGGATAAACGCCTCAAGAACCTGCGCTGATCACACAGCCTCGCCTGCATCCAAACGGTCAAGCCATTGCCCGGCGTCGTGCAACACCGTCTGACGTTTGCCTGCATCCATCTTGTCCCAGACCCGGTACATATTCCCCATCCGTGGATTGCCTGCAAACCGTGCCCGGTGCCGATCCAGAAAATGCCAGTACAGCAGATTGAACGGGCAGGCATCCGGCCCGGTCTTATCCTGCACCCGATACGCACAAGTCCCGCAATGGTCCGACATCTTGTGAATATAATTCCCCGATGAAATATAGGGCTTTGACGCGATGATCCCGTCATCGGCAAACTGGCTCATGCCGATCACATTGGGTGCCTCGACCCATTCATACGCATCCGCGTAAACCGCCAGATACCATTCATGCAGCGGCCCCGGATCAATCCCCGCCAACAGCGCAAAGTTGCCCGTCACCATCAGCCGCTGAATATGATGCGCATAGGCCTCGTCCCGGGTCTGCGCGACCGCCTTTGCGACGCAGTTCATTCTGGTCGCCCCACCCCAATACATCGCGGGCAGCGCGCGATCATGCCCCAGCGCGTTGCGGCTGACATAATCCGGCCCCTCGCGAAAATAGATCCCGCGCACGTATTCGCGCCAGCCGATAATCTGGCGAATAAACCCCTCGACCGCATTCAACGGGGCGTCCCCATCGCGGTAGGCTTGCGCAGCGGCCCGGCACACGTCCAACGGGTCCAGCAGGCCCGCGTTGATATAAAGCCCCACAACCGCATGATATAGAAACCGATTGTCATTCAGCATCGCATCCTGAAAATCACCAAAGCCGGGCAGACCGCCTTTGATCCAATGGGCCAGATGCTGCCGCGCCTGCGCGGTATCCGTCGCAAACCAGAACGGGCGGAGCGTGCCGAAATTATCGCCAAACCGTGCCGCGACCAGCGCCAGAACCTGTTCAACCACCGCATCGGGGGTGAATTGCAGCGGGCCGGCGTAGTCCACGCCAACAGGCGCGGGTTTGCGATTGTCGTGGTCGTAGTTCCACTTGCCACCCTCAGGCTTGTCGCCATTCATCAACAACCCGGTTTTCCGGCGCATATCGCGATAGAAATACTCCATCCGCAACTGCTTGCGGCCAGCGGCCCAATCGTCGAATTCCGCGTGCGACGCGATAAACCGATCATCGGCCAGCCGATGCGATTTTACCGGCAGATCACCCAGCGCGTTGATCAACCGCCATTCACCCGGTTCGGTATAAACCACACCTGCCGCACCAAAGGCCGATGCGCGGCGGATCAGCTCGCCGGTAATCGACCCGGTGTTGTCAGGATCATCCAGCGTGGTATAGGCTACCTGCCACCCGTCGTCACGCAACGCAGCTGCAAACTTGCGCATCGCGGCAAAGATAAACGCGATTTTCTTGGGATGGTGGGGCACATATGCCGCCTCGCCCATCACCTCGGCCATCACAACGATGTCGCTGTCCTTGTCGGCCTTGCGCAGCGCCGACAAGGACAGCGAAAGCTGATCACCCAAAACCAGAACCAACCTCACCAAGGCACCTCTTGCCCGGCATAGTCGTAAAATCCACCCGATTGCGCCGGCGTCAGATCCTCAATCACCGCCAGCAAATGCGCCGCGGCCTCTGGCGCCGGCACCGTCTTGTGACGACCTGCATAATCGGCCGTAAACGGCGTGGCGACGGTGCCGGGGTGCAGGGCCACACAGACCGACTGCTTGTGCGACCGGCCCAGTTCGATGGCGGCACCATGGATAATCTGGTTCAGCGCGGCCTTGGATGCGCGATACGAATGCCAGCCCCCGATCTTATTGTCGCCAATCGACCCCACCCGCGCCGACAGCGTCGCGACAACGCCGCGCGCATCATTGGGCAACAGCCGCGCGGCATGGCGCAGGATCAACGCGGGACCAATCGCATTCACCGCAAAAACATGGGCCATGTCATCTGCCTTGATCGCCGACAGCGCCTTTTCCGGTGCGCCCCATAACGGCGCCAGAATACCCACCGCCACAAAGATCAGATCAAACGGCCCTGCCAGCCGCTCCAGATGCGTATCGACAGACGCGGGATTGCCCACGTCAAACCCATCCGCGGCGCGCGACAAAGTGGTGACATCCACCCCCTGCCCGCGCAAATGCTGCGTGACAGCATCGCCGATCCCGCCCGAGGCGCCAATGATAAGTGCGTTTTTCATGCTTTCCAATCTAGGCCCCGACACCCACGCGACCAGTGCGCACGCAAAATACTCGGGCCGCAGGCGCATTTGACACTTTTCAACCGATCAAACGTCAGTATAGTCGCCCCTATGAATAGCCGCGCACATATCCTTAGCATTGCCCCCACAGGGCTGCGTCTGCGCGACCTGCTGCTCCTTAGCTGCCTCTGAGCGTGCCTTTCGGCGCGACCGCTCAGAGGGGACAGCGCCAAATCACCAAAAGCTAAGGACTAAAGGAATACCAAAATGACCAAAGATAAAGTGTTGATTTTCGACACCACCTTGCGCGACGGCGAACAATCCCCCGGCGCCACAATGAGCCATGCAGAAAAGCTCGAGATCGCAGAACTGCTTGACGACATGGGCGTCGATATCATCGAGGCGGGCTTTCCCATCGCCTCCGAAGGTGACTTTCGTGCGGTCAGCGAAATTGCACAACGCGCCAGGACAGCCACGATCTGCGGGCTGGCGCGCGCCAATTACAAAGACATCGACCGCTGCTGGGAGGCCGTGAAACACGCTAAATCCCCGCGCATCCACACCTTTATCGGCACCTCGCCGCTGCACCGCGCCATTCCGAACCTGACCATGGATGAAATGGCCGAACGTATCCACGACACCGTGACCCATGCGCGCAACCTGTGCGACAACGTCCAATGGTCGCCCATGGATGCCACCCGCACCGAACAAGACTACCTGTGCCGCACCGTTGAAATCGCGATCAAGGCGGGTGCGACCACGATCAACGTGCCCGATACCGTCGGCTATACCGCCCCGCGTGAAAGCGCGGACCTTATCCGCATGCTGATCAACAAGGTCCCCGGCGCCGATAACGTCATCTTCGCGACCCACTGCCACAATGATCTGGGCATGGCGACCGCCAACAGCCTTGCCGCGGTCGAAGGTGGCGCGCGCCAGATCGAATGCACGATCAACGGTCTGGGCGAACGGGCGGGCAACACCGCATTGGAAGAGGTCGTGATGGCCCTCAAGGTGCGCGGCGACATCATGCCGTTCGAAACCCGGATCGACACCACCAAGATCATGAACATCTCGCGCCGGGTCGCCACGGTCTCGGGCTTTGCGGTGCAGTTCAACAAGGCCATCGTCGGCAAGAATGCCTTTGCCCACGAAAGCGGCATCCATCAGGACGGCATGCTGAAAAACGCCGAAACCTTCGAAATCATGCGCCCCGAAGATGTCGGCCTTGCTGGCACATCCCTGCCGCTTGGCAAACACTCTGGCCGGGCCGCGCTGCGCGCCAAATTGGCCGAGCTGGGTTTTGATTTGGCCGATAATCAGCTTTTGGATGTGTTCGTTCGGTTCAAAGATCTGGCTGACCGCAAAAAGGAAGTCTATGACGATGACCTGATCGCGCTTGTCCACCAAAACGATGCCGCCGAAGACCGGCTCAAGCTCAAAAGCCTGCGTGTGGTTTGCGGGACCGAAGGCCCCCAGACAGCAGACATGGTGATGGAAGTTGACGGGTCGGATGTCAAAACATCAGCCACGGGCGATGGTCCCGTCGACGCCGCATTCAACGCGGTCAAATCCATCTTTCCGCACGGCGCGCATTTGCAGCTTTATCAGGTCAGCGCCGTGACCGAAGGCACCGATGCGCAAGCCACCGTTTCGGTGCGCATGGAAGAAGAAGGGCGCATCGCAACCGGGCAATCTGCCGACACCGACACCGTCGTCGCCAGCACCAAGGCCTATATCAACGCGCTGAACCGCCTGCTTGTCCGGCGGGCACAATCGCAGCCCGGCTATGACACCAAGGGCGTCAGCTACAAAGACACCGAATAGCAAGACTCAGTGATTTTGCAGGCGGGCGATCCAGCGATATCGGGTCGCCCGTTTGCGTTTCCGCCAATCACCCACGACAGCGGCTTGCGCAGGGCCGTGCGCGTCTCTTATTACATAAGTGCAAACATGGCCCCAAAAATACGGCTCAAGCCGCTTATCATGTTGAAAAAGTGCAAGCGGCAGATTGCTGCCGGGCGTTGGAAAACTAGGGGTTCTATCCACAGGCCACCCGCCTTATAAGCGTTTGGAACCGCATCCACGGGGACGGGCGCGGCGCATCACACTTATGGCAGGGGAAGGTCGCATTATGGCGATTTGGGGCAGTTTGTTTTCGTCGGATATGGCGATTGACCTAGGGACCGCGAACACACTGATCTACGTCAAGGGGCGTGGCATCGTCTTGTCCGAACCCTCGGTCGTGGCCTATCACATCAAGGATGGCGTCAAAAAGGTGCTGGCAGTGGGCGAAGACGCCAAGCTGATGCTGGGCCGCACCCCCGGCAGCATCGAGGCGATCCGCCCGATGCGTGACGGTGTTATCGCCGATTTTGACGTCGCCGAAGAGATGATCAAACACTTCATCCGCAAGGTGCATCCGCGTAGCATATTTTCCAAACCCAAGATCATCGTCTGCGTCCCGCACGGCGCGACGCCGGTTGAAAAACGCGCGATCCGCCAGTCGGTTCTGTCTGCCGGTGCCCGTCGCGCGGGCCTGATCGCCGAACCTATCGCGGCGGCCATCGGCGCGGGCATGCCGATCACCGATCCCACCGGCAACATGGTCGTGGATATCGGCGGCGGCACGACCGAGGTCGCGGTTCTGTCGCTGGGTGATATCGTCTATGCGCGGTCCGTGCGCGTCGGCGGTGACCGCATGGACGAGGCGATCATCAACTACCTGCGCCGCCAGCATAACCTTCTGATCGGGGAAAGCACTGCCGAACGGATCAAGACATCCATCGGCACGGCCCGCATGCCCGACGACGGGCGCGGCCAGTCGATGCACATCCGGGGCCGCGACCTGCTCAACGGCGTACCCAAGGAAACCGAAATCAGTCAGGCGCAGGTGGCCGAGGCGCTGGCCGAACCCGTCCAGCAAATCTGCGAGGCGGTGATGACCGCGCTCGAGGCGACGCCGCCGGACCTTGCGGCCGACATCGTTGACCGTGGCGTGATGCTGACCGGTGGCGGCGCGTTGCTGGGCCAGCTTGATCTGGCGCTGCGCGAACAGACCGGCCTTGCGATTTCGGTCGCGGACGAGTCACTCAACTGTGTGGCGTTGGGGACTGGCCGGGCCCTGGAATATGAAAAACAGCTGCGACATGTGATAGACTACGACAGCTAACACCCAGACCTGGGACAAACCGCCTTGGCACGTGACAAGAACAGCGAAGACTACGTCGGCCCGATCCGCAGACTGCTGGTCGGGGTCTTGGTACTGGCGCTGCTTGGTCTGTTCCTGATCTGGCGGATCGACAGCCCGCGTGTCGAACGGTTCCGCGCCGCCGCGATCGACAAGGTCGTCCCGTCCTTTGACTGGGCCATGGCGCCAGTCAGCGGCATCGCCAACCTGATCGGCAATTTCCAAAGTTACCAACAGCTAAGCGCGCAAAATCAGGACCTGCGCCGCGAATTGCAGCAAATGAAAGCATGGAAAGAAGCCGCCCTGCAACTGGAACAGGAAAACGCCAAGCTGCTTGGCCTCAACAACGTGCGCCTTGACCCCCAACTGACCTATGTCACCGGCGTCGTCATCACCGACAGCGGCTCACCGTTTCGGCAATCGGTGCTGGTCAATGTCGGCGCGCGCGATGGTATCATTGATGGCTGGCCCACGATGGACGGCATCGGGCTGGTCGGGCGGATCGCTGGCGTCGGTCAGGGCACCAGCCGCGTTATGCTGCTGTCCGACACCTCCAGCCGCATTCCCGTGACGATCCAGCCATCGGGGCAAAAGGCCATTCTGGCTGGCGACAATACCCTGAACCCGCCGCTTGAATTTCTTGAAAATGCCGACCTGATCCGCCCCGGCGACCGGGTGGTTTCATCCGGGGACGGCGGCGTCTTTCCCGCCGATCTGTTGGTCGGGCAGGTCGCGCTGGGGACCGATCAACGCCTGCGGGTGCGCTTGGCGGCGGATTATCAGCGGCTGGAATTCCTGCGTGTCCTGCGCGCCCCCCCGCACGAGGAAATCAACGATCCCGGCGGTCTGCTGACGCCCGAAACAGAATTCATCGGGCCGGCCCCGATCAATGCGCTGGAGATGGCAGATGGCTAAAGCACCCGCCACCCGGATCTGGATAAACCGTGGCGTGTTCATCGCCCTCGCCTTTGTGATCATCGTGCTGCAACTGGTGCCGCTGGACATGCGCCCGCCCCGCTGGCCGCCGCCCGATGTTCTGCTGGCGCTCACTCTGGCATGGGTGGCACGGCGGCCCGATTACCTGCCCGTCTACCTGATCGCTGCCGTTTTTCTGACGACAGATCTGCTGTTCCAGCGCCCGCCCGGCCTGTGGGCCGCGCTGGTGGTGATCCTGACGGAAACGGTGCGCACCCGCGCGCGCGGCATCCGCAATATGCCGCTGGCGTTGGAATGGGGCACAATCGCCTTTGGGATCGTCGCGATCACGCTGGCAAACCGCATCGTGCTGGCCATCCTGATGACACCTCAGGCGCCGCTGGGCCTGACCCTGATCCAGATGATCCTGACGATCCTGATTTACCCGCTCGTTGTTTTCGTCGCCCACTATATGTTTGGCGTCAGCCGCCCCGCCCTGGGCGAAATTGACGCCCGAGGACGCCGGATATGAAACGCCCGCCAAAGGATATCATCGAAAGCGCACGCCTCATTAACCGGCGCGCACTTGTCGTCGGTGCTGCACAGTTGGGCATCGTCGGCGCGCTTGGCTGGCGCTTGCAGTCCATGCAGATAGAACAGGCCGACCAGTTCCGCCTTCTGGCCGAGGAAAACCGGATCAACATTCGCCTGCTGCCCCCCGCACGCGGCCTGATCTTTGATCGCAACGGTATCCCGATCGCCGCCAATGAACAAAACTACCGCGTCGTCATGGTCCGCGAAGACGCAGGCGACGTCGGCGAAGTGCTGGCCCGGCTGACCGAACTGGTGGACATCGACCCCGAAAACCTGACCCGTGCAATGGAAGAAATGCAGCGCCGCTCGCCGTTTGTGCCGGTCACCATTGCCGACCGGCTTAGCTGGGATGACGTCGCACGGATCAACATCAACACCCCCGCCCTGCCCGGCATCCAGGCCGAGGTCGGCCTGAGCCGGGTTTACCCATGGGGCGCGGATGTGGCCCATGTGGTTGGCTACGTCGGCCCGGTCAGCGACTATGACCTTAGCCGGATCGACGATCAGGACCCGCTCCTGCAGATCCCGAAATTCCAGATCGGCAAGGCCGGCGCGGAAAACAAGCTGGAACATACCCTGCGCGGCAGCGCGGGCACCCGGCAGATCGAAGTGAACGCCGTGGGCCGCGTCATGCGCGAACTTGACCGCCAAGAGGGTATTCCGGGCAAAGACGTGCAACTGACCCTCGACAGCCGTTTGCAAAGCTATGTGCAGGCGCGGCTGGATGGGGAATCTGCCGGCGCTGTGGTCATTGATCTGGAAAACGGCGACCTGCGCGCCATCGCATCCGCACCCGCCTTTGACCCCAACCTGTTTGTGCGCGGCATTTCCGTCAAGGACTGGGTCGGCCTGAACGAAGACAAATACCGCCCATTGGCTGCCAAGGCCGTGCAGGGCACCTACCCGCCCGGCTCGACCTTCAAGATGGTCACCGCCCTCGCCGCCCTCGAAGATGGCGTGATCAGCGCCGACGAAACCGTCTATTGCCCCGGCTACACGGATGTCTTTGGTATCCGTTTCCACTGCTGGAAAAGCGGCGGCCACGGCAACATCAACCTGCACGAAAGCCTCAAGCAAAGCTGCGACTGCTACTATTACGAAGTCGCCCAGCGCGTCGGGATCGACAAGATGGCCATCATGGCCCGCAAGCTGGGACTGGGGATCAAACACGATCTGCCGCTGTCTGCCGTCGCGGCGGGCCTGACCCCGGACAAAGACTGGAAGGCCAAGGTGCGCGGCGAAGACTGGCGGATCGGCGATACCGTCAACGCCTCTATCGGGCAGGGTTACGTGCTTGCCTCGCCACTGCAACTGGCCGTGATGGCCGCCCGCATTGCCACGGGCCGCGAAGTGACCCCGCGCCTTGTGCGGCTGATCGACGGCGTCGAACAACCCAGCGGTCTGGGTGACAGCCTTGGCCTGAACGAAAACATCCTGCGGCGGGTGCGCGCGTCAATGAATGATGTCTGCAATCATCGGCGCGGCACGGCCTACAGCTCGCGAATCATGGTCGATGAATACCGTATGGCCGGCAAGACCGGCACCAGTCAGGTGCGCCGGATCACACCAGAGGAACGCGCGCGCGGCGTCATCAGCAACGAAGACCTGCCGTGGGAACGCCGCGACCACGCGCTGTTCGTCAGCTTCGCCCCCTACGACAAACCACGCTTTGCGCTGTCGGTGGTGGTCGAACACGGCGGCGGCGGTTCGGCGGCGGCGGCGCCCATCGCGCGCGATATCATGCTGCAGGCGCTTTATGGCGGCCCGCCCCCGCTTGATGCGTACCCCGTCGCCGTGCGCGACAAGATCGCCGCACAGCAAACCCGGATCGAGGCACGCATCCCCCCCGGCTCCAAGGCGCAGGGCCGCGCATGAGCTATCTTGAGTATAACACCAAATATGTCCCCACGGGCCTGCGCAAACTGCTCTATCTGAACTGGCCGGTGATCATGCTGCTCACGGCGGTGGCCTGCGCGGGGTTCTTGATGCTTTATTCCGTCGCTGGCGGATCGCCCACACCCTGGATGGAACCGCAGATGAAGCGTTTCGTCGCCGGTATGGTGCTGATGATCATCATCGCGATGGTGCCGATCTGGTTCTGGCGCAACATGGCCGGGCTTGCGTTTGGCATATCCATGCTGCTGCTGGTCGCCGTCGAACTCTTCGGCGAGGTCGGCATGGGCGCGCAGCGCTGGATCAACCTTGGGTTCATGCGCCTGCAACCCTCCGAGCTGACCAAGATCACGCTGGTGATGCTGCTGGCCGCTTATTACGACTGGCTGCCCAACACCAAGACCTCGCGGCCCCTTTGGGTGCTGCTGCCGGTGCTGTTCATTCTGGCGCCCACCGCGCTTGTCTTGCGGCAACCCGACCTTGGCACCGCGATCCTGCTGCTTGCCGGCGGCGGCACCGTCATGTTTCTCGCCGGGGTCCACTGGGCCTATTTTGCCACCGTGATCGGGGCGGGCGTCGGTGGCATCGTCGCCGTGTTCCAAAGCCGGGGCACCCCTTGGCAACTGCTCAAGGATTACCAATACCGGCGGATCGACACCTTTATTGATCCGTCCAACGATCCGCTTGGCGCGGGCTACCATATCACGCAGGCCAAGATCGCGCTTGGCTCTGGCGGCTGGACCGGGCGCGGCTTTATGCAGGGCACCCAATCGCGGCTGAACTTTCTGCCCGAAAAACACACCGACTTCATCTTCACCACCCTCGCCGAGGAATTCGGCTTTGTCGGTGCCTTCACCCTGCTGGCGCTTTACCTGCTGATCGTGCTGTTCTGCGTCATCTCTGCGGTCAATAACCGCGATCGGTTTGCAGCCCTGCTGACGCTTGGCATCGCCATGACGTTCTTTTTGTTCTTCGCCGTCAACATGGCCATGGTCACCGGACTGGCACCTGTCGTCGGCGTGCCGCTGCCGCTTGTCAGCTATGGCGGCTCTGCCATGCTTGTCCTTCTCGTCGCGTTCGGCCTTGTCCAAAGCGCCCATGTCCATAGGCCCCGCTAATGATCAACGTCCTTTTCTCTGCGCAACCCAAAAGCTGGGCGGCATACCAACAGCCCCTGAACGCGGCCTTCATCAACGCGGGGCTGGATGTGGACCTGCGCCGCGACCATGCGCCGGAGGCCACAGATTACATCGTCTTTGCGCCCAACGGTCCCGTCACCGACTTCACCCCCTACACCCACACCAAGGCCATCATGAGCCTGTGGGCCGGGGTCGAAACCGTCGTCGATAACACGACCCTGACCCAACCGCTGGCGCGCATGGTCGATCACAGCCTGACCAATGGGATGGTCGAATGGGTCACCGGGCACGCCCTGCGGCACCACCTTGGCATGGATACCCATATCCACGGCCAGGATGGCATCTGGCGCGATACCATCTATCCGCCTCTGGCCGCAGATCGCCCGGTAACGATCCTTGGGATCGGCGCGCTGGGTGCGGCATGCGGTCAGGCCCTGCATGGGTTGGGCTTTCCCGTCACAGGCTGGAGCCGCAACGCCAAGGACGTCCCCAACATCCGCTGCCTGCATGGCGATGCCGGGCTGACGGACGCGCTACGCGGCGCGCAGATCGTGATCTTGCTGTTGCCGCTGACACCGCAGACCGAAAATATCCTCGATACAGATCGGCTCGCGCTGCTGGCGCCCGGCGCGTTTGTCATCAACCCCGGTCGCGGGCCGCTGATCGACGATGATGCCCTGCTTGCCGCGCTTGATCGCGGTCAGGTCGCACATGCCACGCTGGATGTGTTCCGCATCGAACCCCTGCCGCGGGATCATCCCTATTGGGCGCATCCAGACGTCACCGTGACCCCCCATATCGCTGCGACAACCCGGCCCGAAACCGCATCCCAAGTCATCGCCGACAACATCGCGCGGGGTCAGGCGGGCAAACCGTTCCTGCATCTGGTTGACCGCACGACGGGGTACTGACCGCCGGGCGCACAGCCGCCGTTAACCAATTCCCGGCGACCGCCCGATTAATACCGCGATTGTCGTACATATGTACGTACGCGCTTTGTACGGGTTGTGGACGGGTTCTGTATCGCCAAATTCGCCGATTTTCAGCGGTATTAACGCCATATCACCGCCGCGCCGTCGCAGCACCCGAAAACCGCCGCCCGGCACGTTAACCGATCAGCGCAGTCTCGGCGGCTTGTCCGGGTCCATCCCCGGCGCACCGGGGGCTTGCGGTGCGGCGGCCAATTCCGGCAGATCAAACCGCAGCCCCACCCGCGCCAAACGCGCCGCCAATGGGTCCGCCGCGCGAACAAACAAGACATCCATCACCCCCGCCTCGATCCCCGAAAACGTCAGCGCCTCACCGGCAGCCGACGCCAGCGCCTTTTCTGCGCCCGGCGCGGCATCCACAAACGCCAGCACATGCCCCCGCACCCCATCCTCATAGGTGGCCGCCGCCAAATACGCGAACCGCGCCATACCCGCCGCAATCGCCAGCTTGCGGTCTAAACCGGTCACGACCGCCTCGGGCAAGCCGACAGGTGGCGACACTTCGGTCAAACGCGCTTCGGTTTCATCCGGTGCATTGGCAAGCGTCGCGACCAACCAATCGACCGCCTCGGCCGGGATCAGCATCGCCGATGGCGCCACATCAAGGTTCAGCGCCAGCCCAATGCCCTGCCCCGCCAGCATCTGCACCAACGTACGGCCCGGCAACCCCGCATAGGGTGCCGCGCGCCCTACGAATTGCGACAGCCGCTCCTCGCGGTCGAACACAAGGCTAAAGCTTTGATCTTCAATCTCAAATAGCTCTGGGGTGATCTGGTCATCGGCCGCTTCTTCGCCCAACAGCATGAACAATTCCGTATCCGCCAACCGCTCGTAGAACCGCAGCCGGACGGCATCGTCATCGGGGGCGGCTTCCATGGCGGCATGGGCGTTATCTAGATCGGTCATTGCAATACATCCTTCACGCGCGCCCGCAGACTGGGCAATACTTCATCGGCGAACCAACGGTTTTTCTTGAGCCATGCGGTATTGCGCCACGACGGATGAGGCAAGGGAAACACGCGCGGTGCATGGTCACGCCAGCCTGCAACGGTGTCCGTCACGGTGCCCTTGGCCCCCAGATGCCAACGCAGCGCAGGGCTGCCAATGACAATCGTCAGCGGCACATCGCCCAGCGCGGACATTACCTGAGCATGCCATGTCGCGGCACAAATACTGGGCGGTGGCAGGTCGGACCCGGCGGCGTTGTAGCCGGGAAAACAAAATGCCATCGGCACAATCGCCACGCGGGTCTGGTCATAGAACACAGCATGATCCAGCCCCAACCAGTCACGCAGGCGGTCGCCGGATCGGTCCCAGAACGGCTTGCCCACCGCATGCACCCGCATCCCCGGCGCCTGACCCGCGATCAAGATACGTGGCTTATCCCCGAACCAAACCACCGGGCGCGGCACATGCGCCGTCGCGGTTGCGGCGAAACGGTCCTTGCACAAACGACAGGCAGATATGCGATCCTGAAGGGTCATACCCCTCAGCTTATCCGCGTTTTGGCACAACAAAAAGACCACAGGCGCGACCCGGATATTGCCCCCGCTTGATGCACCCCGCGCTTTGGTTTAGGCCAATTCCAAAGGTCTTCGGGGGACACAAATGTATCGCGTCTGGAATTTCCTCACCAACTATTCGCTTTTGCTGATTGTCGGGGCGATCACCGCGCTGATCTGGGCCAATATGAACCCCGACGGCTATCGCCATTTTGTCGAATTCGAACTGATCCCTGAGTTCTTCATCGGTCACGCCAACTACGGCGCGGATGGTCAGGTGGCATATCGAACACTGACCATGCACTATCTGGTGAACGACGTGCTGATGGCGTTCTTTTTTGCCATCGCCGCCAAAGAAGTCTGGGAGGCAGTGATCCTCAAGAACGGCAGCCTGCGCGGCAAAAAGGCGGCGACGCCCTTGTTTGCAACGCTTGGCGGGATGCTGGGGCCGATCACGGTCTATCTGGGTCTGGCCCTGCTTCTGGGCTCGGACACCTACGACGCAGTCGCCAAAGGCTGGGCCATTCCCACAGCAACGGACATCGCGTTCAGTTATCTTGTGGGCCGTCTGGTGTTTGGGGCGGGCCACCCTGCGGTGCGTTTTCTGCTACTGTTGGCCATTGCCGACGACGCCGCGGGCCTGATCATTCTCGCGGTCTTCTACCCATCCGGTGACCTTGCGCCGGAATGGCTATTGCTGTCGTTATTCGCGGCAATCGCGGTCTTTTACCTGTTCAATCGCCTTCCCCGGCAGTTGGACCGTGGCGACGAGGCACGGCCAAAATCTACATGGGTGCGCAATAAGCTATCGTTCTGGCCATACCTCATCGCCGCCTGCCTAAGCTGGTACGGCTTCCAAGAGGCGGGCATCCACCCCGCGCTTGGCCTGCTGCCGATTGTGCCCACAATCCCACATGCCGACCGCGCATTCGGGATTTTCTCCGAGGCGGAACAGTATCTGACCGACCTGCTCAACCACATCGAACACCTGCTCAAACACCCTGTCGAAGTGGTCTTGTTCTTATTTGGTCTGCTGAATGCCGGTGTGGAATTTTCGTCGATCGGGTCGCCGACGTGGCTGGTACTGTTCAGCCTGTTGATCGGCAAGCCGGCGGGTGTGATGCTGTTTGGCTGGATCGCGGCCAAGCCGCTTGGACTTGGGCTACCCAAGGGGATGCGCACGGTTGACCTGTTTGTCGTCGGCTGTGTCGCGGCAATCGGCTTTACGGTGTCGCTGTTTATTGGCGCGGTCGCCTTTGATGGCTCAGCCATGCTGGGCGATGTCCGGGTGCAGGATGCAGCAAAAATGGGTGCGCTCTTCAGCTTCTCTGCGGCGATCATCGCGATCATTGCGGGCAGGCTGACGGGCGTGGTCAAACAAACAGGCTAGGTGATCGTCCCAAATCATGGGTTGATCACGCAGTTGTCGCTATATTCGCGCCGCATTCTTGGGATACCTATCGCAAATCGACCCATCGTGATGGGGTGTTAATCTATTGGCGTCATCAACAAGCAAACCCAAATGCGGGGCAAAAGCAGGAACAAGATGCTGGAATTCGCTCAGGTCAGTAAGTCATTTTGGACCGGCACACAGCGCAAGGTGATCCTTGACCGTGTGTCGTTTCGCGTGGAGTTGGGCCATTCGCTTGGCATCCTTGCGCCCAATGGCACCGGCAAAACCACGCTGATCAACATGATGGCCGGTCTGGAAAAACCGGACGAAGGCCGGATCACCCGTGGCTGCCGGATATCGTTTCCACTAGGGTTCATGGGCGGCGTCGTGAACAAGCATACAGCCATGGAAAACAGCCGCTATATCGCCCGGCTTTATGGCCTTGATCCCGACTACGTCGAGGCGTTCTGTCGTTGGCTGTGCGGGATCGAGGAATATTTTGACATGCCCGTCGGCACCTATTCCAGCGGGATGAAGCAGCGGTTCACCTTTGCCTTGATGCTGGCGCTCGATTTTGACATCTACCTGATCGACGAAGGCATGCCGCGTGCGACCGACGCTGAATTTAACCGCAAAGCCGGGGAAATCCTGCGCGAACGGCTTGAAACGACAACCGTGATCATCGTATCGCATCAACCAGCCACACTGGAACGGTTTGCCCGTTCGGCCGCAGTTCTCAAAGACGGCCAGTTGCATATGTTTGACACCTTGGAAGAAGCGAAGGCGCTGTATGACTACCAAACCGAGGGTTAAAAAATTCCGTATCCGGCGCGGTATCGCCCCCGAAGATGCAGCCGACCAAACGGTAGCAGCGCCTACAGACGACGACACAGACACCAGTGCAACGATGGATGCGATCGGCCACGAGGGGCTGACAGGCAGGCAATTGCGGATGGCACGCCGGGTGGCCCATAAACACGGGCTGACCGTGACCTCTGACTTTGACGCGGTGCATCAACTGCGCCTTGCGGGGATTAACCCGTTTCAGCGCAATTCGGTGCTTGAACTTGTCACACCTGACGGCAGCATCGCCAAAGGCAGCGGGATGCAGCTGCCCCAGCCGATGTTGAAACCCGGCACGAACCTGCCCTCGACCAACCGCAACAGCCCCGCCGATCGACGCAGCGCCGAAATCATACTGATCCAGCGCGATATCGCCAGCCGCCGCCGCCGCAAGCTGGCGCTGCTGTTCACCCGGCTGTCATTCTTTGTGTTTTTGCCGACATTTCTCGTGGGCTGGTATTTCGCCACCATGGCCACCCCGATGTTCGCCACCAAGTCCGAAATCGTCATCCAGCAAGCAGAAACCGCAGGCGCCGCTGGTTTGGGCGGCTTATTTCAGGGCACATCCATGGCAACCCAACAGGACAGCATTGCGGTGCAATCCTATCTTGCCTCCCGCGAGGCGATGCTGCGTCTTAATGACGATCACGGCTTCAAGGCGCATTTCAGCGACCCTGATATCGACGCAATCCAGCGCCTGCCGGAAAACGCCAGCAATGAAGCCGCGTTCAAACTTTATTCCAACCACGTCCGCATCAGCTATGACCCGTCAGAGGGAATTTTGCGGATGGAGGTCATCGCAGTCGATCCGGCCAAAAGCCAGGCGTTTTCCGAAGCACTGATCAGCTACGCCGAAGAACAGGTGGACCAGTTGACCAGCCGCTTGCGCGCCGATCAGATGCAGGGCGCGCGCGACAGCTACGAAGCCTCTGAAGCGCGACGTGCCACGGCGCTTGCGCAATGGCTGGCCATTCAGGAAGAAGTGCAACAGATCGACCCGGTTGGCGAAACCACGGCCCGCACACAGCAAATTTCCAAACTTGGCAGCGAACGCCAGCGGCTTGAGCTGATTTTGCAGTCCCGCCTGAATGTGCAGCGCCCCAGCGAAGTCCAGGTGCAGGCCCTGCGTGACCAAATGGCCAACATCGACGCGCTGATCGCAAGCATGCGGTCGGACATGACGTCAGGGACCGGAACCCGGACATCGCTGGCCGCGCGCAATACAGAACTGCGTGCCGCTGAGGAAAATTACACCTTCCAGACGGTTCTGGTCCAGCAGGCCCTGACCCAGATGGAGGCCGCACAGATTGAAGCCAACCGTCAAGTCCGCTATCTGTCACAAAGCGTGAAACCAATCGCCCCGGACGAGGCGACCTATCCACGCCCGTTTGAAAATACACTTTTGGCTTTTTTGATCTTTTCGGGAATTTATCTGATGATCTCACTTACCTCCTCCATCCTTCGCGAACAGGTCAGTTCGTGATGTATGATGTTCAAATTGGCGCCCTGACCGTCGGCAACGACCGCCCGCTTCTGGTCATCGCCGGCCCCTGCCAACTGGAAAGCATTGATCATGCGCAGATGATCGCCGGACACATGGCCGAAGCCTGTTCCGCCGCCGGTGCGCAGTTCATCTTCAAGGGCAGCTATGACAAGGCCAACCGCACATCACTGGGCGGCAAGCGGGGCCTTGGCATGGACGCCGGGCTGAAAGTCATGCAATCGGTCAAGGATAGCATCGGCTGTCCGGTCCTGACCGACATTCACGCCCCCGACCATTGCGCGACAGTGGCCGCCGTTTGCGATGTCATACAGATACCCGCGTTTTTATGCCGCCAGACCGACCTGTTGCTGGCCGCTGGTGAAACCGGTGCCGTCATCAACATCAAAAAAGGGCAGTTTCTGGCGCCCTGGGACATGCCCAACGTCATCGCCAAGATCGAAAGCACCGGGAACAAACGGATCATGCTGACCGAACGTGGCAGCTCTTTTGGCTATAACACGCTTGTCACCGATATGCGGTCGCTGCCGACCATGGCGCGCACCGGCTATCCCGTGGTGATGGATGCGACCCATTCGGTGCAACAACCCGGCGGTATGGGCGGATCATCCGGCGGCCAACGCGAATTTGCCCCGGTCATGGCGCGCGCCGCCGTTTCGCTGGGTATCGCTGCCGTATTCATTGAAACACACGAGGACCCGGACAACGCGCCCTCTGACGGACCCAACATGATCCCGCTTGATCAGATGGGCAAGCTGGTACGCAGCCTGATGGCGTTTGATGCCTTGGCCAAGGCAGACCCACTGCGCGTCTGAGACTTGCATCGCGCGCGCCTTGCGTCTCGCCCCGCAGCGTTGCGACCAATGACCCCGCTGTCTTTACCGGTTCGCGGGCCATGGTCCTGTCAGGCCTGCACGATAGCTGGCGCTGCTGCGAATCGCACCTAGCGGATAATCAGGTCCATCGGCATTTCCGTGTCGGATGTTGTCATCACGCAAAACCCACAGAATCAGACCGCACGACAAGAACGACCCGCCGCGCACTTAGCACATCCAACCCCAAGACACAGTTGACACAAGCACAGCAGCCGTCCTTGAACGGTTTTTGGACTCTGCGCGCAACATTTCCTCATCCGAAAATCTGCAGTAAAGTAACAACCCAAACGAATAGCGCGTTTTTTGTTGAAACGGGGCTTGAACCGCTGCCGCCTTCGCAGTATCCAACGCCTCGCTGGTGGGATGTAGCCAAGTGGTAAGGCAACGCTTTTTGGTAGCGTGTACCGTAGGTTCGAATCCTACCATCCCAGCCAGCTTTCACTCAAAGCCCTGATTTATATAGGCCCGTTTGTTGCGGCTGCGGTGGTTTCACCCCACTGCATCACATCCCTGCATCACAGCAGCAGATGTGAAGCTCCCGCCTCAGGGTCTGTCAGTGAAATCTTTCGCTCTCGCCTTACCGGGAGCCGTCACGTGCATCACTTGAACCATGTCCACCGAAGAGGGGCTGTTTACGTCTGGCGTCGCCGGTGTCCGCACGAGGCCTATGAAAGGCACACATTTATCCAAGTCAGCTTGAAAACCCGGGAGTTTTCCACAGCAAAGATAATCTCAGCTATTTTGAATTGCGCTTTCATGAACTTTATCATGAAGGTGAAGCAACAAAAGATCACCCGGGTTGAAGCACAGAGGTTTCTTACGGCTATCGTTTCCATCGAGTTGGAACGAATTGAAGCTGAAAGATACGCTGAGCCACATGCCAAGACGCCAGGCGACTGGCGGAACAGGTACCTCGATGAGAGGGCCCGGGCGATTGCGTTGCGGAAGGTCGCATCAATGGGACCAGCCGCCCAGCTTTTCGAAGAAGACCGGAGTGCACTGACACAAGAGTTCACCCACGACGATGCATTCGAAAGAGTGGAACGCCACATCCAGTTCCTGACGGGATCGTTTGACGCTGCATTCACCGATGAGACCCTCGATCTGGCAAAGGCTCACATCACGCGATCAGGTTTCTCTGATGATGATGTTCGTGTGCTCCTGCAAATCCGTTTGACGGGAACAGCCGATGCGATGACCCAAAGTGATCGCAAGAACCAAACGACGCCCTTCGTAGGTTTGATGCCCGATCTGCGCTCAACGGAAATGATCAACATCCCTCCCCTGACCTCGATCAAGCCTTCTCGAGAGGGGTATGACGACAGCCTCGATAGCCTTTGCCAGGCTTATTTTTCAGAAGGATTTAAAGACAGCCAAGATCCCGCCGAGCAAAAGAAAATCGCAAAAGACCGCAGACAGAACCATGCCGTCCTTACACAGTTCTGTGCTGCCGTAGGAAAAAAACGGCTCACAGACCTCCAGCAGCAAGATCTGCACTTTTACGTCTCAGTCCTGGAACGAATGCCAAAAGTGTATGGGAGGTCGATCAAAGACCGCGAGCTTTCCATCATGGAATTGCTGGAGCGCGCAGAAGAGCTGCCCGATGACGAGGTCGGCTTGAGCAGCGCCACCATCAATCGCAACCTTACGATCCTCAGAAACTTTTTGAAGTATGCGCGGGGCCGCGGTGCGCGCCCGACCGAAGAGTTGTTCCTTTCTGATCTGCGTCGCAAGGATAACTCGGACGAGCGAAGTGCGCGCTTGGCGTTTACGGACAGCGACGTGATGAAACTTGCGCAGCACCCGATTTGGACAGGTTGCAGAAGCGCAGAGCGCCGGAACATGCCGGGAAACCATGTGATTAAGGACGGTCTCTACTGGGGACCGATCATTGCCGCAGCAAGCGGGGCTCGCAGGGAAGAAATCATGGGACTGGCTATCGAAGATATCGTCATGGATGGCCCCATTCCGTATATTCTGATCCAACCAAATGCGGTGCGGAGGCTCAAGAACGCAAGTTCGCATAGGGCTGTGCCAATCCATTCACGTCTGATGGAACACGGTTTTTCCGACTACGTTCAAGAATTGCAGGAGCGAGGTGAGCACGACCTTTTCCCGGATCTCCGGCCGGGAACACCAACCGAGACCTACGGCAATGTTTTCTATAAGCCTTGGAAAGCTGCGTTGGATATGCAGCTTGCGGAAGATGCGAACCGAAAGACGTTTCATTCGTTCCGACACCGCGTCATCAGCATCCTGCGCCATGATCCCGAAATCGACAAAGCATCCGTGAAAGACCTTGTCGGTCACCGGCACGAAGACGTGACGGACAGTGTCTATCGCGACCCAGCCAAGCTTTTGATGCTGCAACGTATCGTCGAGGCTATCCCGGTGGTCTTTTGATCGTCTTGCATGCGTATTCCGGGGTGATCCGGCCAGTGATTCCGAAAGTATCCGGCCACCCATTC
>NZ_JAFMHJ010000094.1 GCF_017854565.1 Yoonia sp. | reverse complement strand
GCGCTCGGCATACCCGTCACAGAGACCGTGGGATAAGTCTGTCCAGGGAAAGGGGTACCTCGGCCATCAGCCGATTTGTGCAACAGAGTCGCGGGGGTCGCGCAAATCGTATCCGTCTTCGATGCACGCATGTTGCGGATATTGCGTACGGCGGGGTGCCATCCGAAAGTTCTGGGTTCACAGCAATTGTCTGGGCGGGTGAAAACCTACGCGGGGATGTTTGCAATTGATCAGGCACTTCACGACAGGTTGCTGAGCCAAACATGCCGATCGCCGCACAGTTTGGAGCATCAAAGCAGTTCAGCCTTTGGGGTCTCGGCCTCGGTTGCATGACTGGTTGCGATGAAAAATAGTTGCCTTCGGTAACTGACTTGCATCATGTACGCGAATTTTCGTGCCCGACAGTCAGCGCGCCGCGCTGCGGGTCGCGTCATCTGGCGCAGCCATGGTCCCTGCTTGCATAAAGCTATGCGTCGCAGTGAACACGACGAACTGCGCCTCGTCAAACGCGTTTGGCGCGTCTGGCAGGGGGTCCGGCGCATTTGCGCTGGCGGTGTCAGAAAAATCAGCGCCGATGTGTTCATCTCCTTCAGCTGACAGCTCCTGCTCAGTCATCTGCCACGCGTCATCATGCGCATCTTCATCAACGTACCGGGATGCATGACGGCGCACGCGCGCTTGAGCTTCTTCGAAATTCTCGGTGGATGACAGGGCCAGCTGACTGACCAACGCGGCAGAGCTTTGTGTTCCGATCACACCATACAGGCAGGGAATAAGGTCATAGAGTTCATCCGTTTCCGCCCCCGGCCGGTCCGTCACGATAATCACGCTTGCATAGGGGTTGCGCCGTTCTGCGGACAACGCCAGCGCATGCGTCAACTGGCCGTCAATCCGTTCTTCCAAAACAAGCAGATCAACCGTGTCGAGCTGTATCAGTGCGTGCGCGACCCTGCGCGTTTCGACGCAGAGAACCTGAAACCCCTTGTTAATAAGGGCCTGTGCGCAGGCCGCAGCAGATTCGGCTTCGGAGCGCAAAATGAGAGCTTTCATCGGATTCTCCTGATGTATGGCAGCAGCTTCGTCGACACTACGAATCTAACTCTTAAGTTTTGCTGAAAAACCGCAACAAAACGCGGGCACACTTGGCCCCTGCCCCGGATGTGCCTATACAAGCTTCGAACACAGACAATCAGGGACGCGCATCATGCGAACAGCAACGATCACCCGTCAGACCGCCGAGACGGATATTTCCGTCACCATCAATCTGGATGGCACCGGTGTGTACGACAACCAGACCGGCGTTGGTTTTTTTGATCACATGCTGGACCAGTTGTCGCGGCATGCGCTGATTGATATGACGGTGCGCGCCAACGGCGACCTGCACATTGATGACCACCACACGGTTGAGGACGTCGGCATCGCACTGGGTCAGGCCCTGACGCAGGCGTTAGGCGAGAAGCGCGGCATCCGCCGTTATGGCAGCTGCCATCTGGCAATGGATGATGCACAAGTGCGTGCAGCACTTGATCTGTCGGCGCGGCCTTATCTGATCTGCAATCTTGATTTGCCTTTTGGCAAGATCGGGACCTTTGACACCGAATTGGTGCGTGAATTCTTTCAGGCGATCAGCACGCATGGCGGTATCACTCTGCATATCGACAAGCTGCATGGGTTCAACGCCCACCATATCGCCGAAGCCGCGTTCAAGGCCGTCGCCCGCGCGCTGCGCGAAGCGGTAGAAGTTGACCCGCGCAAGGCGGATGCGATCCCCTCCACCAAGGGCAGCCTATGACGACCGTCTTAATCGATTACGACAGCGGCAACCTGCATTCTGCGCAAAAGGCATTCGAGCGGATGGCTGCAGAGGTCGGGTCCAGCCCGGTGATTGTCACGTCTGATCCTGACGTCGTGGCCAAGGCCGACCGCATTGTACTGCCCGGCGACGGCGCGTTTCCCCATTGCCGTGCAGAGCTTTTTGCCCGCACGGGGCTGGCCGAGGCTATTGTAGAAGCTGTGACCGTTCGTGCGGTGCCGTTCTTTGGGATCTGTGTCGGTATGCAAATGCTGGCGACCACGGGACATGAATACGAAAAAACCCCCGGCTTTGGCTGGATCGCGGGTGATATTCGCCGCATTCAACCCAGTGACCCTGCGCTGAAGATCCCGCATATGGGCTGGAATGATTTGGTGATTGATCACCCCCATCCGGTACTGGCGGGGATCAGCACAGGCGAGCATGCCTATTTCGTCCATTCCTATGCCATGAATGTGACCAATCCGGCGGAACGGCTGGCCCATGTCGATTACGCAGGCGACATTACCGCGATTGTCGGGCGCGACACGATTATCGGCACCCAGTTTCATCCCGAGAAAAGCCAATCGGCCGGGTTGCGGATGATCGGCAATTTTCTGCGTTGGCGGCCTTAGGCCCGATGGATCTGGCGGCAATCGTCCAGCAGATCGGCTATGATATGGCTGCGGCACCACACCGTGGCGTTGTCGCGGATTATATCCCGGAACTGAAGCGGGTTGACCCCTCACAGTTTGGTCTCGCGGTGATGACCGCTGACGGACAGACGTATCATTGCGGTGATGCTGATGTGCGGTTTTCGATCCAGAGCGTGTCCAAAGTATTCACCCTCGCGCTGGCTTTGGGCCGCATGGGTGATCAGCTATGGACGCGGGTCGGCCGCGAGCCGTCGGGGCATGCGTTCAATTCCATTCTCCAGCTGGAAACGGAACATGGCATCCCGCGCAATCCGTTTATCAACGCAGGCGCCTTGGTGGTCACGGACGCCATTTTAGCCGGTCACCCTCCGCGTGAAACATTGGGCGAGATCCTGCGCTTTGTTCGGGCGGCGGCGGGCGATGACAATATCCACATCAACCCCGATGTCGCCCAGTCAGAAGAGCAAACTGGCCACCGCAACCGCGCCCTTGCGCATTTCTTGCTGGCCAACGCCAACCTGATCAATCCGCCCGAGCTGACCTGTGGCACGTACTTCCACCAATGCGCAATCGAGATGACCTGCCTGCAACTGGCGCAGGCCGGTCGTTTTTTGATGGGCGGACCCAATGCGCCCCGTTTGGTCAGCCCAGAACGGGTGCGCCGACTGAACGCGCTCATGATGACGTGTGGGCATTACGACGGATCAGGCGAATTCGCCTTTCGTGTGGGTCTGCCGGGGAAAAGCGGTGTGGGCGGCGGCATCCTTGCCATCGTACCGGGGCGCGCCAGCATTGCCGTCTGGTCGCCGGGGCTGAATGAACGCGGGAATTCGCAGCTTGGGACACTGGCCATCGAACATTTAGCGCGCGCGACGGGGTGGTCCGTGTTCGGGTAACCGACAACAGCTTGATGCCGACACAATTCGCCTGCATGGTTGCACGGACCTTTCCAATACTAGGACCACACATGCCCCGTCTTACCCGCCGCGCCTTGATGGCCGGCCTTGCGACCACCCTTGCTGCATGTGGCAGCCGCCATAGCCCCGAAACACGCAGATCGGGCAATGACCTGCCGCTTTACCCAAACGAAACGCCCCAGCTACGTCGGTTGATCAATAAATACGCCGACATACACGGTATTCCCGTTACGCTTCTGCATCGGATTATCTTGCGTGAAAGCACCCATAATCCATCCGCACGCAACGGCCCTTATTACGGGTTGATGCAGATTTTGCCTGAAACAGCGCGGACCATGGGATACAGCGGCCCCCCGCGCGGACTACTGGATGCCGAAACGAACCTGCGCTACGCGGGCAAATATTTGCGCGGCGCGTGGCTGGTATCTGACAGGGACGAGCCGACCGCAGTGGGCTGGTACGCGCGCGGCTACTATTATGAGGCAAAGCGGCGCGGCCTGCTGGTTGAGACCGGATTGCGGTCATAAGCTATCAACGGAAGGACCTGACCGGTTCCATAGGGTCAGGTATGATGACTGTTATGGCGATGGGACCACATCGCCCAACCCAAGCGCGATGCGACCTATTGCAGCCGTGTCTAGGTGCCGCCATCGCGACAGATACCTAAAACGCAACCCGATACCGACAGCGTATCACCCGTCAGTTGCAGTCGCGAATTATACGTCTTGTCGCGGTCAGGGGACCTGACTTTGCCACTGTGCGGTGTTTGTCAACGATGTTGTCCGTCGGCTTCATGCAGCGGCTCTGATTTCAGGGGCGCTGATTTCGGTTTCTGGGTTGAGCCAGACGGGTCCAGCGGGTTGCCAGTTGCGGGTTTTTCCTGACCATCGTTGCGGGTTTTGCGTCCTTACATTTGCCTAGAGACCGGCACGATTGGCCAGCGTTGCACGATCATGGCCAGTGTGGCGCGCGTCTGGCGTGACGAAGCGGATGGCGCTGTGCAGGTGCTCGTCGTTATACCAAGTGGCGAAGGATTTCACCCAGGCCTGGGCGTCTGCCCTCGCGGCAAAGCCCTTGGTCGGCCAGTTCGGGCGATATTTGCAAGTGCGGAAGAGCGCCTCTGAGAACGGATTATCATTGCTGACACGCGGCCGGCTGTAAGACGCGATGATGCCGAGTTTTTCCATAGTTGTTTTCATCGTCGCGCCCTTCATCGGGCTGCCATTGTCGGCATGCAGAACCAGTGGGCGCAAGGCGCATCCCTCAGCCAGTACCGCTTTGCGGATCAGCATCGCCGCTAGCTCCGCACTCGCGCGTTCATGAACTTCCCATCCAACGATCTTGCGGCTGTAGACGT
>NZ_JAFMHJ010000093.1 GCF_017854565.1 Yoonia sp. | reverse complement strand
GAACGCGCGCAGAAGCCGATGCTGCGTTGGCCGTTTTCTCCGAAAAGTATGGCGTCAAATACCCAAAAGGTGTTGCCTGCCTGACCAAGGACAAAGAGGCGATGCTTGCATTCTTCGACTTCCCAGCTGAGCATTGGGGCCATCTGCGCACCTCGAACCCGATTGAAAGCGTGTTTGCCACAGTTCGGCACCGAACGGTGAGGACCAAAGGGGCGCTGTCACAAAAGACCGCAAAACTGATGGTCTTCACCCTCATTCAGGCCGCATCAAAGAAATGGCTGCGCCTCAAGGGCAGAAATCAGTTGCCAAAGGTTATCGAAGGAATCAAGTTCACAGACGGTATCGAACACACAAACGATACCGAAAACCGCGCCGCCTGATGATGCGCGTCACCCAAATTCAAGCATAGCTCCATCCCGGTCGACGAGGTCTGCGTGATCGCCTTAGAACTGCAGCTTCCCGGCTTTGTGCGGCCTGGCTAGTCCGTCCAGTATGAACCGTCGGGACAGGCGGGACAGCACACGGACGGACAGGAAGAAGTTCTTGCGGCAGGCGATCCACCTAGTGGTGCCGGCAGACAGGCCGCCGCCCGGCACGATCATATGCACGTGGGGGTGATGTGTCATCGCAGAACCCCAAGTGTGGAACACCGATGTGATCCCGACCCGGGCCCCGAGGTGTTTGGGGTCTGCAGCGATCCTGATCACCGTGTCCGCGCTCGCTCGCATCAGCAGATTGTAGATCTCGCGTTTGTTCTGGTGAGCGATATCGGCGATCGGTTTGGGCAGCGTGAAGACCAGATGGAAATACCGCACGGGCAGCAATTCGGCCCCACGAGCGGCCAGCCATGTTTTTGCCGCCCCCGCCTGACGCTTTGGGCAATGGCGATTGCGTCAGGAATTATAGGCAATATGTAATTATAGGCAATATGTTCGTACGCGCAGTCTTCACACCGCGCCACATGCCCGCCAAGCGCCGCCGTTCGGCAGCGCTCGATGGCGTTCATCACCTTTAGCTGATCAAGGCTGACATGGCCCTTGTTTGTTGACCGATACGCAGGCCCGTGATCGCGAAAGATATCCGCAACCTCCAGCCGTAGCCGTGACATTCTACACTACGACGCACCTTTCTTGCCCTTCTTGCCCTTCTTGCGCTTCGCCCCGGTCAGATCGTCCAGTGGGCTGTCCACCGCCGAGATCATGCCGGTCGCGACACTGGCATAGCGTGCGGTTGTCGTCAGTTTGGTATGCCCCAGCAGCGCCTGAATGATCCGGATATCCACACCGCGCTCCAACAAATGGGTGGCGAAGGAATGGCGTAACGTGTGCAGCGTGACCGGCTTGGTGATCCCGGCCTCCCCCGCGGTCTCTTTGAACAGCCGTGATATCTGTCGAGCAGAGAGATGCTTGCCGCAATAGCCTGGAAAAAGAACCCGTTCGGGCGCAGGCACATCCTTGTCCTGATCGGTCGGGCGCTCTTTCCACCACTCGCGTAGCAAGTCCAGTATATCCTTGGGCCGCATCACGTTGCGATCCTTGCGCCCCTTGGACTGAACAATCCGGATGATCCCTTGGGCACCATCAATATCACCGACCTTCAGCCGCACGACTTCGCCTGCGCGCATTCCACAGCCATAAGCCAGCGACAACATTACCCGTGCCTTCAGACTGGGCGCCATGGCCAGGATGCGCTTGATCTCCTTTTTGCTCAGCACCAACGGCACCTTCACCGGTTCCTTGAGGTGGAAAAGCTCGGCCACCAGATCATGGCGTCGCATGGTCACACGGAAGAGGAACTTCACCCCGGTCATGATTTGGTTGCGCGTGCAGATGCTCGGTCCGCTCTCGATCAGATGTCGCTGGAAATCTCGCACATCGTCTGGTGTAGCCGTTTCTGGCGACCGCCCGAGTCAGGCCGCAAAGCGCTTGCATGCGCGCAGATGACTTGTCTGGGATGCGGGTCCGAGATTGCGCCCCGACATATCCGCGGTCATGCGCGCACGAAGGGCTGTCATCGGTGTCGATTGTCGAATGTTCATCGGAATGTCCTCTGTCAACCGAGGCAGAATCGCCTCGGTTGACAGAGGACACCCAACATCACAATCTGCAAAACAAATCCCACTTCAGCGCAGAGCCCGAAACAAGCGCCCCTATCGCGAAGCGATTTAGTGCGTGAGCCGTTTTGGCCGCATCGGCCAAAGGTGCGACCGACAGCAAAGGGCTGGGATCAGTCATTGGCCGCTATCCGCACCTAAGTTGGCTTTGCGCCGAATTTCGTTTCGATATCGACGTTGCTCGACGGGTTTCATCGTGTCGGGGCTGGCCTTGTCATTCATCAGGTTCCGGCTGGCTTTGCATCCCTTTGGACGCCCTTCAAAAAGACACCTCACTTCATGGTTGCTGACGTTGCCTAATTGGGGCATGTCATCACAATATCGCCACGTCTTCCGCCTGACCGCATGTGCAGGGAAGAACAGGCTCGACAACCGTCCGGGTTAGTGACAATTAGCCCTCTAAACTGTTGCCGAACGATATATGACCCCAATGTGGTATACATATTAGACACTATAATAAGGATAAGACATGACCGACCGCCTGATTTATTTGCCCTTGGGGGGCGCCGGCGAGATCGGCATGAACGCATATGTGTATGGCTATGGTGCACCGGGCAAGGAACGGCTGATCGTTGTCGATCTGGGCGTCGCATTCCCCGATATGGACACCTCACCGGGCGTTGACCTGATCCTGCCCGATATCGCTTGGCTGGTGGAACGCCGTGCCCAGATCGAAGGCATCTTCATCACCCACGCTCACGAAGACCACGTCGGCGCCATCGGCCATTATTGGGAACGGCTGGGTGCGCCCGTCTATGCTCGCCGCTTTACCGCCAATATCGCGCGCCGCAAACTGGCCGAACACGGTCACCCCGACAGTGTCGTAAAGGTTGTGGCACCGTTTCCGCAAGTCGTTGATTGCGGCCCGTTCAAAGTGTCGTACCTGCCGATCAGCCATTCGATACCCGAAAGCGCGGGTCTGTTGATCGACACGCCCGACGGGCGCGTGCTGCACTCGGGCGATTTCAAAATAGACGAAACCCCGGTTGTCGGCGACCCTTGGAACCGCGCGCTGTGGGAAGATGTGTCGAAGAACGGCGTCAAGGCGTTGATCTGTGACAGTACAAACGTATTTTCAACCGCACCGGGCCGGTCGGAATCAACAATCGGCCCCGCGATCACCGAAATGATGAAAGAAGCGTCGGGCATGGTCGTGGCGACCACGTTTGCGTCGAACATTGCCCGTCTCAAGACGCTGGCGATGGGCGCACGTCACGCGGACCGCTCTGTCGTCTTGCTGGGCCGGGCGATGCGCCGCATGGTCGAAGCCGCAACCGAGGAGGGCATCCTCGATGGCTTCCCTGCGGTCATCTCCCCCGAGGACGCGCTGAACGTCCCGCGCGAGAACCTGATGCTCTTGGTGACCGGCAGTCAGGGCGAACGGCGTGCCGCATCGGCGCAGCTGGCGCAGGGGTCCTATATGGGCCTGAAACTGCAGGAAGGGGACACGTTCTTGTTCTCCTCCAAAACCATTCCCGGCAACGAACGCGGTGTGATCCGGATCATGAATCAATTGTCTGAATTGGGCGTTGACGTGATTGATGATGCGGGCGGAAAGTATCATGTGTCCGGGCATGCCAACCGGCCTGACCTTGAAACACTGCACCAGATCGTCAAGCCGCAGTTCCTGATCCCGATGCACGGCGAACATCGGCACCTGCGGGAACACGTCAAGCTGGGCCGTGCAAACGGCATCACCGGGATTGTCGCGGTGAACGGGATGATGATTGATTTGTCGGGCAATACGCCGAAGGTCGCGGAATACATCGAAACCGGCCGCACGTATCTGGACGGCACGGCAAAGGTCGGCGCGATGGATGGTGTCGTGCGCGACCGTATCCGCATGGCGCTGAACGGCCAGATGGTCGTGACGCTGATCATCGACGAAAATGACGAACCACTGGGCGATCCATGGGTCGAAATCTCGGGGCTGTCCGAAACCGGGCGGTCCAACACGTCACTTGCCGATATCGTCGAACAGGACCTGAGCCAGTTTATCAACCGCGCCAACGCCAAGACGCTGCGCGATGACGTGAAGTTGGAAAAAGAGCTGAAAACAATTGCGCGCCGGTCAACGCAGGCCGAGATTGGCAAGAAACCCGAAGTGATCGTGATTGTCTCGCGGCTCAGCTGACGTAGCGTAAGGTGGATTTTAATCCACCTTAAGGCCTAAGTACGTCGCATTGAAATGAAAAGGGCGGGGATGACCCCCAGCCCCTGACGCTAAATGTTGAAAAAACATTTCTGTTGACCGCATTGTGGCAAACATCACCTTCGACACCTCGCTTGACCCTCAATTAATCGGAGGAAGAATGTGTCGAGTGTCCCGAAGATATCTTCCGGAGCAGCGGTTGCGCCGCTGGTCCGGAGGTTGCCCGCGCCCGTAGCAGGCGTAGATCTCAACTTTTGCCGCAATCCAACTTGCGCGCAGTATGCAGTATGGCGTATTATCCGATCCATTCAAACGATCGCGGGGTTTGGACCTGTCGCGGTTTGGTGCCGCTCTTTTGATAGCGTAATGTGCAGCAAAGGAGATGAACCATGGGCACGGGAAGAACGGATGAATTCCGTCAGGATGCAGTGCGGATCGCGCTGACCAGCGGACTGACGTGCCCGCAGCTTTCATCGG
>NZ_JAFMHJ010000013.1 GCF_017854565.1 Yoonia sp. | reverse complement strand
GTTGCGTGGCGAAGATGCTGATGGGCATGAAGTCCCCGCTTTTACTGCTCTAGATAGCGCGCATGGAATATCACAAGCCTTAATGATGGTATTGAATTTTGCTCAAACTGGTGAAATTCGGCGGCGAAACTTCAAAGACCTAAACCTTGAATTAAATCTAGTGGCAACAAAAGAAGGATCATTCGAATTTGTTTTTGAGTTTGCTCAATATGCACCTTACCTTGCTGAGGCATATGGAAAGGGTTTGGCAAACGCATCTTGGAAACTCGTGGAAACTGTATTTAAGCGCGCAACTGGTATAAGCGGCGCCGATGAAATTGAAGATGCCGAAAGTGACGGGCGAATAAATGCAGGAGATTTAGGTGCTCTAATTCAAGCTGCGGAACCTTCTATTCGACGAGCACATTCGGTCGTGAATCACGGTGCGGCAAATGTGAATATTTACATTAATGGCGATGACAACTCGGTTGTTCTTGATGCGACAAGCAAAGAATATATGTACGAAAGCATTTTTAACGATGAAACTCGATCACAACGGTTTCTAGTTACTAGTTTTGATGGACGTAATCGGACAGGCCGATTGTTTGACTTAGAACTTGAGCAAGCATTTACCTTTGACTTACTCGCCGAAGCAGACCGAAAATCTTTGACTGTAATTGTAGATGCCGCGCGAGCGTACGCATTGCGTGAAAAAGGAAGGTTCGATGAAAAAATGGAAGCAGTATGTGCTTTTACTTCAGTCGATGCTGAAGACGGACGGCAGAAAAGGCTAAAAGTATTTGCGGCGGCGTCTGAGTTTGATCAATTAGATATCGGACTTATACCTGATGTTTCGGACGCACCGAAGCAAATCGAAGATAATTCGGATGATGAAGACGATGTGATAGAATAAGCTAAAGCGCGCCCGAACCGCCCCCACGGAGCGGGCGCTTCTCGCCCACCCCTCGGTTCGGGCGCGGCATCCATAATGAGACACTGCGCATGTGGGTACGTCACCCGGCACTCGCCCACCCCCTCGGTTCGGCAGCGGCGCTTTGAATTGCGCTCCTGATTGACTCAAATCAAAGCAGCCCTGCCCATATCGCGCCAACCTCTCCTTAGTCTAAAGGAGACAGCGTCATGGACATCGCCACCCAAAAACAAACCCTGCTGACCCGCCGGGCCGAACTGACAGCACATTTGAACAAGGTCGAAGACCAGCTTGATGAAACCCCGACCAAGGACCTCGAGGATTATTCGTCCGAGCGGCAGGGGGACCCTGTGCTCGAGGCGCTGGGCCGGCACGAGTTGGACGCGCTAAAGCGCATCGACGCCGCGCTTGCCCGGATCGGCGCTGGCACCTACGGCATTTGTCTGAAATGCGGCGAGCCAATTTCGGACGCCCGGTTGGAGCTGTTGCCCGATACCGCCCTGTGCAAGGCTTGCGCGGTCTGAAACGGCACTGGCGCCTGCGCGCAAAAGCCGATAACGCTGCGCCATGACATGCCCCCTTTGCACCGCAGCCGATACCCCGTTGATCGCCACACCTGTCCCCGGCGGCCCACATGACGCCACAGTCGATATCTGCGCCATCTGCGCGGCAGGTCTGGACGCGCCTGACGAAAACCATTTCCGCAGCCTCGCCACGACGATGTGGTCAGACGACCCGGCCATTCAGGTGCTTGCCATGCGCACCCTGGCCAGGCTGGGCACGCCATGGGCGCAGGACTTGGCCGATCAGTTGTATCTTGATGATGAAACGCGGGCCTGGGCGGATAATGTCGCCGCCGACAGCCAACATAGAGACGCGCACGGTGCGACCCTGAATACCGGCGATACCGTGGTGTTGATCAAGGACCTGCCAGTCAAAGGCGGCGGCTTTACCGCAAAGCGCGGCACGGCCGTGCGTGGGATTTCGCTGGTCGCAGAGAACACTGGCCATATCGAAGGCCGCGTGGAAGGTCAGCGGATCGTGATCCTGACAGAGTTCGTCAAAAAGAAATAACGCCGGAAATGCGGTGGTGCGACGTATCATCTTCATCACTGCGATGGAGCATATCATGTCTTACCTTCCCCACGTCTTTGGCATTGTGATGGGCGGCCTTTGTCTGGCTACTTTCCTGACCTCGCCGATCCTTTAGAGGCGGGGTTATGCCCGCCTATCCAGTGGACAGCGCGCGACGGATTGTTCTACCAAGGATGCGCTGGGGGAGGGCCGCATAGATGAGCTTTGATTATGTGATTGTTGGCGGCGGTTCTGCCGGGTCAACACTGGCTGCGCGTCTGACCGAAGACCCCAACATTCGCGTTTGCCTGCTTGAGGCTGGTGGCAAGGGTGATCATATCCTGATCCGCACGCCCGCCGCCGTCGTGGCGATGCTGCCGGGGCGGCCCAAGATCAGCAACTGGGCCTTTCGCACCGTCGCGCAGCCGGGTCTGAATGGGCGCAAAGGCTATCAACCTCGGGGCAAGGCGCTTGGTGGGTCCAGTGCGATCAATGCGATGCTTTATGTCCGAGGGCACAAGTCGGATTATGATGGTTGGGCTGATCTTGGGTGCAACGGCTGGTCCTGGGACGACGTGCTGCCCTATTTCCGCAAATCCGAAAATAATGAGCGCGGCGAGGATGCGTTCCATGGCGCGGCTGGCCCGCTGCAAGTGTCCGAGCAGAAAAGCCAGCGCCCGATTACCCGCGCGTTTGTTGAAGCCGGGACGCAAATGAAGCACCGCGCGGTTGCCGATTTCAACGCTGGCGACAATGAAGGGATCGGGCTGTATCAGGTCACCCAATTCCACGATCCGGCCCAGAATGGCGAACGCTGTTCGGCTGCCGCTGCCTATCTTTTTCCTGCCATGGGCCGCCCCAATCTGACCGTTATCACCAATGCACAGGCTACAAAGATACTGTTTCAAGGCAAGCGCGCCACCGGCGTGACCTATCGCCAAGGGAAGACCGACAAGCAGGTTCTGGCTGGCAAAGAGGTGATTTTATGCGGTGGCACATTCAATTCGCCGCAACTGTTGCAGTTATCGGGCGTAGGGCGGCCCGCAGATATTACGTCGCATGGTATTGCGATGGTGCATGAACTGCCGGGCGTCGGCCAGAACCTACAGGACCATCTGGATGTTACTCTGGCCTATAAAACCAAAGATACCGACAGTTTCGGGATCGGAATTGCTGGCACGATTGGCCTGATCAAACATATCCTGAATTGGCGCAAGACCGGCACCGGAATGATGGCGACGCCGTTTGCCGAAGGCGCGGCATTTCTGAAAACAGATCCGACACTGGACCGCCCAGATGTACAGTTGCATTTCGTGATTGCTCTGGTCGAGGAACACGCCCGCAAGCTGCATTTGGGATATGGGTTCAGCTGCCACGTCTGCGCCGTGTACCCGCACAGTCGGGGCGCTGTCACACTGCAAAGCCGTGATCCTATGGCGGCACCTGCGATTGATCCGAAGTTTCTTTCAGACCCGCGCGATCTTGCAACAGCAATCAAGGGCGCGCGGCTGACCCGTGACATTCTGCAGGCGCCAGCACTGGCCAAATACCGCCACAAGGAACTGTTTGGGATCAGGGATAATATGACCGATGCCGACTGGGAGGCACATATCCGTGCCCATGCCGACACGATCTATCACCCCGTGGGCACCTGCAAAATGGGCGTTGATGATATGGCTGTTGTCGATCCGCAGCTACGTGTGCGTGGGCTCAAGGGGCTGCGGGTTGTGGATGCTTCGATCATGCCGAAACTGATTGGCGGTAACACCAACGCGCCCACAATCATGATCGCTGAAAAAGCTGCGGATATGATTCGCAATATTGCGTCGTAAGGTGCGCCTCTACGGCGCACCTTGTGATTTCAAAGTGCGTTGTCGATGGCCGTGCCGGCATTGCTGATATCTTCGCCCACGCCTTTGACGGTCTCGCAAGCGGCAAGGTTCAGGATAACAGCAAGCGCAAGAAGTCTGATCATTGAATGTCCTTTCATATCTCAGCGACTACCGTAGGGCGGCGTTGTCCCCGCCGCAACAATTGCCATGCAGACCAGCGCATTTTTTGTGAGCAGGCTGCGCGCTTTGGCCCAATGCCGGGCAACAACTGGCCTAACCGAGGAACGCGGCGACGGCGGCCTCAAATTCACGGGGCTTTTCGGCATGTAACCAATGTCCGGCGCCGGGGATTTTTGCGAATTTTGCGTGAGGGAAAAGTTTCTCGATCGTCGGTCGGTGATCCGGCTGGACATAGTGCGACGCACCCCCCGACAAAAACAGCGTCGGCCCGTCAAACTGTCGTGTGAAATCAGGAAAACCAAGGATTTTGTCCATCTCTGCGGCCAGAGTATCCAAATTCAAGCGCCATTTCCGGTCTTTCATATCAAGACTTTGCAGCAAGAAATCGGCCACGCCCGGTTCCAGATCGCCAAGCGCTGCTTTCGCGTCGGCCCGGTTGTGGATCGCCGCCAGATCGACGTTGCGCATCGCATCAAGCGGGCCCAACTGACTATGCGCATAGGTGACCGGCGCGATGTCCGCCACGATCAGGCGGCGGACCTTGGCGGGAAATTTAAGGGCCAGCGCCATTGCGGCCTTGCCGCCCATGGAATGCCCCAGAACATCCATCGGCCTGTCGATCACCTGTGCCAAATCATCCGCAAGGTCATCATAGGAATGGGTGTCAAACCACGGGCTTGAGCCGTGGTTGCGCATGTCTACGGCGATGACAGGACGGGTCTCGGCCATCCGCTTGGCGATCACGCCCCAGTTACGCGCAGACCCAAAAAGCCCATGCGCGATCAGTAGGGGCACCCCATCGGGGCCGTCATGGAAAACCGTGTTCAACATGCACCTTTTCTAACCCGTGATGGCCCCGAGTTGCCAGAGGCATTGAGCGCGCGCGCAAAGATCACTACCGCAGGGTGATGGACCATGCTCTCGACCACAAAATCGCAGAAATCCGCCAGCTGATTGAAACACGGCTGCGGATCAGGGGCGGAAACCTGCGGGTGCAATTGCGCCGGGCTGGACGCATGCTGCCGCGCGGCATTCGCCGCGACCTGCGCTATTTGGCCGATGCGGAAGCCTTGGCCGAAAATCCAAAGCTGGCCCGCATGATTGATGGCGCACGGGTGAATCAGGCGCATCGCAATGCGGTTGCCTATCTGGCGGGGGTCGACCCAAGGGAACGGATGTGGAACCAACTGCGCAATATCACAGCGTCGATCGCATTGGCATTCATCGTGATTTTTGTTGTTGTTTTATATGTGCTTGTGCAACGGGGCTTTGTTTAGACGGCATGCCGCGCGCGCTGCTGGCAATCACAGCACTAAAAAACCGCCACGGATGTTTCGTGGCGGTTTGCGAATGTTTTCGTAAGGTGGGTTTTAACCCACCCTACGCTGCTTAAAGGTTGGGATAGATCGGGAAAAGGTCGCACATGGCTTCGACTTCTGCCTTGACCTTGTCTTCGACGGCGCTGTTGCCATCTTCACCATGCGCCGCCAGCCCGTCGGTCACTTCCACGATCCAGTCGGCGATCTGACGGAATTCGGTTTCACCGAACCCGCGTGTCGTGCCGGCAGGCGAGCCGAGGCGAATACCCGACGTGATCGTCGGCTTTTCGACATCAAAGGGGATGCCGTTTTTGTTACAGGTGATATGGGCACGACCAAGCGCCTTTTCGGTCGCATTGCCCTTCACGCCTTTGGGGCGCAAATCGACCAACATCAAATGGGTGTCTGTGCCGCCCGTGACGATATCCAAGCCACCCTTCATCAGCTGATCGGCCAATGCTTGGGCGTTCTTGATCACCTGTTGCTGATAGGTTCTGAATTCGGGGCGCAGCGCCTCGCCAAAGGCCACAGCCTTGCCAGCGATCACATGCATCAACGGGCCACCCTGAATGCCGGGGAAAATTGCGGAATTGACCTTTTTGGCGATGGTTTCGTCGTTGGTCAGGATCATCCCACCGCGTGGGCCGCGCAGGGTCTTATGCGTTGTCGTCGTGGCGACATGCGCATGCGGGAAGGGCGACGGGTAGAGGCCCGCGGCGACCAGACCCGCAAAATGGGCCATATCGACCAGCAGGTATGCGCCGACACTATCCGCAATTTCGCGCATGCGGGCAAAGTCGATGATGCGTGCGATGGCCGAGCCACCGGCGATAATCATCTTGGGCTGATGTTCCGTCGCGAGACGCTCCACCTCGTCATAGTCGAGCAGGCTGTCTTGTTGGCGGACACCATATTGGATGGCATTGAACCACTTGCCCGACTGGTTGGGCTTTGCGCCATGCGTCAGGTGACCACCGGCATCGAGCGACATGCCAAGGATGGTATCGCCGGGCTGCAAAAGCGCCTGAAACACACCCTGATTGGCTTGGCTGCCAGAGTTTGGCTGCACGTTGGCGAATTCGCAATCGAACAGTTCCTTGGCACGGTCGATGGCCAAATTCTCTGCCACGTCCACATGCGCGCAGCCGCCATAATAGCGGCGACCAGGGTAACCTTCGGCGTATTTGTTCGTCAGCACGCTGCCTTGCGCTTCCATGACGGCGGCCGAGACGATGTTTTCGGACGCGATAAGCTCGATCTCTTTGCGTTGGCGCCGCAGTTCGGCCTGCATGGCCGCATGCAGTACCGGATCGCGGGTCTCTAGGGTTTCAGTAAAAAAGCCGTCGTCGCGTACAGTGACGTTCATGGTGCAGTCCCCCTGGAAAGTGCATTTCGCAAAAATCTTGGGCACTCATAACGCAAGGTGCGCCTGTTCAAAAGTGTCAAAACGACCATGATGTTCATGAGCGCGCCATGTTTGTTTCATATCCGCGTCTTGCGTTTCGCCGAGGATCGTTGGACTACTTGACGGAACTTAACGGATTTTTGTCTATGTCACGCCCCAAAATTGCCTTTACAGCCAGCCCGGTGCCGTTGGCGCAAGCTGCCTTGCAAGATTTGCGGCAGGCATATGGCGATGTGCCGCAAGACGCAGCCGACGTGATTGTCGCGCTTGGCGGTGATGGTTTCATGTTGCAGACCCTGCATGCGACGCAGGCGTTGTCGGTGCCGGTCTATGGGATGAACCGCGGAACCGTCGGTTTCCTGATGAACGAATTTCACGCCGATGATCTGCAAGAACGGCTGGATGAGGCCGAGGAAGAGGTGATCAACCCGCTGGCGATGACGGCTGTCACGCTGGATGGCAAGACCCACAAAGCGCTGGCTATCAACGAGGTGAGCCTGCTGCGCGCCGGCCCGCAAGCCGCGAAATTGCGGATCACCGTTGATGGCAAGCTGCGCATGAATGAACTTGTCTGCGACGGGGCTTTGGTGGCGACGCCTGCGGGATCGACCGCTTACAACTACTCTGCGCACGGTCCAATCCTGCCCATTGGGTCAGATGTTCTGGCACTGACCGCGATGGCGGCTTTTCGGCCGCGCCGCTGGCGTGGGGCGCTGTTGCCCAAAGGTGCCGTGGTCCGGTTCGATGTGATCGAGCCGGAAAAGCGGCCAGTCATGGCGGATGCCGATGGCCAGTCGGTGCGCAATGTTACCAGCGTCGAAATCCGTTCAGAGCCGGATATCGCGCATCGTATCCTGTTTGACCCCGGTCACGGCCTGGAAGAACGCCTGATCCGCGAACAATTCGCCTGATGGCGGGCGGGTTCAGGCGCCCGCGTAGCCCATTGGTTTCAATGCGTCACGGATTTCGTCCAAAATGGCCGGATCGTCAATTGTTGCGGGCATCTTGAAGGGTTGGTCGTCGGCAATCTTGACCATCGTGGCGCGCAGGATCTTGCCGGATCGCGTCTTGGGCAGCCGATCCACCACGGCGACCAGTTTGAACGCCGCCACAGGTCCGATTGTATCGCGGACAGATTTGATCACCTCTTTGACGATGTCGGTATGTGGTCTGTTGCAGCCGTTGTTCAGGCACACGAAACCCATGGGCAATTGCCCCTTTAGTTCATCGGTAACACCGATCACGGCACATTCGCCGACGTCTGGATGGGCGGCAAGTACCTCTTCCATGGCGCCGGTCGACAGGCGGTGCCCGGCCACGTTGATCACGTCATCTGTGCGCGCCATGATGTAAAGATAGCCATCTGCGTCAATCATGCCCGCGTCACCGGTTTCATAGTAGCCGGGGAAGGTCGCAAGGTATGATTTGATGAACCGATCCTGCGCATTCCACAGCGTGGGCAGGGTGCCGGGGGGCAGTGGTAGTTTGATCGCGATGGCACCCAACGCGCCGGGTTTCATCGGGTGGCCCGCCTCGTCCAGGATTTGCACATCATAGCCGGGCATGGCGACGGTGGGCGATCCGATCTTGACTGGCAGCGCCTCGATGCCAGCGGGGTTGCCGGCAATTGTAAAGCCGGTTTCGGTCTGCCACCAGTGATCGTAGACCGGTACGTTCATGACCTTTTGCGCCCATTCAATAGTGTCCGGGTCGGCCCGTTCACCCGCCAAATACAGCGCACGCAGGCATGAGATATCGTAGTCTTTGATCATCTCGCCTTTTGGATCTTCGCGTTTGATGGCACGGAACGCTGTCGGGGCGGTGAAAAACGACCGCACGTTGTGTTCCTGAATGACCCGCCAAAAGGTGCCCGCGTCGGGCGTGCCGATGGGTTTACCCTCGAACACGACGGTCGTGTTCCCGTGGATCAGCGGCGCATAGCAGATATAGCTGTGGCCCACGACCCACCCCACATCAGAAGCCGCCCAGAACACATCGCCGGGATCGACATTGTAGATCGCCTTCATGGTCCAGTTCAGGGCCACGAGATGCCCGGCGGTCGGGCGCACGACGCCTTTGGGCGCCCCCGTCGTCCCGGATGTATACAGGATATAGGCGGGGTGGTTGCCTTCGACGGGCACGCATTCGGCGGGGGTTACGCCGTCTTGGATCGCGTGCCAGTCGTAATCGCGGTTGGGGATCAGATCACAGGTGTGTTGCTGTCGCTGCAAGACCACCGTGAATTCAGGCTTGTGCCGGGCGTGTTCGATCGCACCATCCAACAGCGGTTTATAGGGTACAATGCGCCCCGGCTCTAACCCGCAAGAGGCAGCGATGATCGCTTTGGGTGTCGCATCGTCAATCCGCACGGCCAGTTCATGCGCGGCAAACCCCCCAAACACGACCGAGTGTATGGCCCCCAGTCGGGCACAGGCGAGCATGGCCACCAATGCTTCGGGGACCATCGGCATATAGATGATGACCCGGTCGCCTTTGGTCACGCCTTTGTCGCGCAGCGCGCCTGCAAGATTGGCCGTTTCATCCAGCAGTTCCGCATAGGTCATCTGCGACTTGGTGTCCGTGATCGGGCTGTCGTAGATAATCGCAACCTGATCACCGCGCCCGTTGGCGACATGGCGGTCAACGGCGTTGTAGCAGGTATTCACGCGGCTGTCGGTGAACCATTCATAAAGCGGGGCATTTGCGTCATTCAGCGCACGGGATGGCGGCGTGACCCAATCAATCGCTTTGGCCTGTTCCATCCAAAAGCCTTCAGGATCATTTTGCCAAGCGGCGTATACATCGCGGTAACCCATGCGTTCCTCCCAAAACAACGTAGGATTTTGTTACGCCTGCATCCGTAGTGCGGCAAGCCTGTTGGCACATGCTTTTGTGCGACTAGTCAAAAAATTGACAACGCGCGTGCCCCTAGAGGTCACTGTCGCGAGAGTAGCGTGTCCAGTAGTCCTTGATCCATTTGACCGGAAAGTAGCCAAACTTTTCAGGCGAACCCCCGCGCTTGAATGGTCTTTGTGTCATGTCCTGCGGGTTGGGCGTACCGTGGAAAGACACGATCATACAATCTGCTGGAGGCCTTGACGGTTGCAGAAACAGACTTGTTGGAAAATGCCACGCCAGCGATTTTTTAAAACTCAGGACCCACCCATTGGGCAAGTACTGCCGCTTGGCGCCATGGTTGTGAAAAACGACCTGATCATTTCCGTACTCTTCGATCAGGTCAGCGCCACGGTCTTTGACCATATCATACAGATGGTCTTGCTCACCGCCGATCAAGCCGATGACGGCGCCATGGGTGATCCGCTCTGCAGGAAAAAGTCGCGGGAACCACCTTTCGTGGGTATTGTGCCAGCCTTGCGGGACCTGCAGCCCACGGTTCGTGGTCACATGCGCGATGAGAGGCGCCAGATCACCAGTCACAAGCACATCGACGTCCAAATAAAGTATCGGCGTCTCAGGCGTGAACATATCTTTCGCGCAAATCGCGAATTTGGGCCATATGCCATGTGTCCAGAGATGGCGTTCAAGAGCAAACGGAGGAAGGGGCCGGGTTTCGATCCCATCGTCAAGCCCTGTCGGGTCGTCTGTAATGCACACGAATGTGAAAGGAACGGAAATTGTATCACTGATGGCGCGGTAGAGCATATTTGTATAGATGGCTGGGTACCCTGTACCCCACTTGAGACACGCGATCACAGGGGTCCGCGCTAGCCTATTTTCATCTTCTTTTGGCGCGCCTTCGGGCGTTGCGGCGTTAACCATAGTGCGCCACGGGCGTTCCGGCGATGGCCGACATGTTCAACAGTCCGCGTGCGGTGATTGATGGGGTCACGATGTGGCAGCGATTGCCCATGCCCATAAGGATCGGCCCAACCTCGAGGCCGCCACCTTTCATTTTGAGGATGTTACGCACGCCCGATGCCGCATCGGTATTGGCGAAAACCAGTGTGTTGGCGGGGCCGGGAAGATGGGCCTCTGGGAAGATGCGGCTGCGCAGTTCGACGTCCAACGCGGCGTCGATATGCATTTCACCCTCATAGGCAAAGTCACGCGGCGTGCTGTCAAGGATCGCCATTGCGGCCCGCATCCGGCGCCCGGTGTCGCAATCAAGATTGCCGAATTGGCTGTGTGAACACAGCGCAATTTTCGGCTCGACCCCAAAGCGGCGGACGTGACGCGCGGCGCCGATCACGGTTTCCGCGATCTGTTCCGGGGTTGGTTCCGGATGAACCTGAGTGTCGGCAATAAACAGCGGGCCGTCTTCCAGGATCATCAGAGACAGGGCGGCGACCGGGTGCAGTTCTTTGGTGCCGAGAATCTGTGTGACGTAGTTCAGATGCCATAGGAATTGGCCAAAGGTGCCGCAGATCAGGCTGTCTGCCTCGCCACGGTGCACCATGACGGCACCAATCGCGGTAGAATTCGTGCGCATGATCGCCTTGGCAAGGTCAGGTGTCACGCCTTTGCGGGCCATCAGATTGTGGTACGTCTGCCAATAGTCGCGGTAGCGCGGGTCGTTTTCCGGGTTCACGATGCTGAAATCCACACCGGGCCGGATCTTGAGGCCCGCCCTTTCGCAACGCCGTTCAATCACGTCGGGGCGGCCAATCAGGATCGGCGTATCGGTTGTTTCTTCCATGATCGCCTGTGATGCGCGCAAGACCCGTTCATCTTCACCCTCGGCAAAGACGATGCGGCGGGTGGCGGTGCGCGCGGCCTCGAATACGGGACGCATTATCATGGCGGATTTAAAGACAGATCCGTCCAGTTTGGCCTTGTAGGCTGTCATGTTTTCGATCGGGCGGGTGGCAACGCCGGTTTCCATCGCGGCCTTGGCGACCGCACTGGCAACGACACCCATGAGACGCGGATCAAATGGTTTCGGGATCAGATAATCAGCCCCGAACGTCAGCTTTTCACCACTGTAGGCGGCGGCGGCTTCGGCGCTGGTGGTGGCGCGGGCCAGCGCGGCAATGCCTTCGATACACGCGATCTTCATTTCGTCGTTGATATCGGTGGCACCCACATCCAGCGCACCGCGGAAGATGAATGGGAAACACAGTACGTTGTTTACCTGATTGGGAAAGTCGCTGCGGCCAGTGGCGATAATCGCATCAGGGGTGACGGCGCGAGCATCATCGGGGCTGATCTCTGGGTTGGGGTTGGCCAGCGCAAAGATGATCGGACGCTTGGCCATCTTGGCAACCATTTCGGGTTTCAGAACGCCGGGGCCAGACAGGCCCAGGAACATATCCGCGCCATCAATCACATCACCCAGCGAAGCAGGCGTCGACCCTTGCGCGTATTCCGCCTTTTGTGGGGTCATGTCCTTTTCGCGGCCGTGGTAGACCAGACCTTCGATGTCGCAAAGCCAGACGTTTTCGCGCTTTACGCCCAGTTTCAGCAGCATGTTCAGGCAGGCAATGCCCGCCGCGCCGCCGCCGGTACTGACGATTTTGATATCTTCAAAGTTTTTGCCCGCAACGCGCAGCGCGTTCGTCGCAGCGGCACCGACAACAATTGCGGTGCCGTGCTGGTCATCGTGGAACACGGGGATGTTCATCCGCTCGCGGCATATCTTTTCAACAATAAAGCATTCGGGGGCTTTGATATCCTCAAGATTGATCGCGCCAAAAGTCGGCTCGAGCGCGCAGACGATCTCGGCAAGCTTTACCGGGTCGGGTTCATTCAATTCGATGTCAAAGCAGTCGATATTGGCGAACTTCTTGAACAGGACGGCCTTGCCTTCCATCACCGGCTTTGACGCAAGAGCGCCGATGTTGCCAAGGCCCAGTACCGCCGTGCCGTTGGTCACGACCCCCACCAGATTGCCGCGCGTGGTGTAATCGCGGGCGGTATCGGGGTTGGCTTTGATTTCCAGACAGGCTTCGGCCACGCCGGGCGAATAGGCACGTGCAAGGTCACGACCGTTGGCCAGCGGCTTGGTCGCGCGAATTTCCAGTTTTCCAGGCTTGGGGAATTGGTGATAATCGAGTGCGGCCTGCCGCAGGCCGTCGTTTGCATCATCGTTCATGTGATCCCCCTACAATATGGTTTAGCATTAAACCATTTATCTTGCGCAACGGAAAGCTGCGTTGCCGACTAATCATATCGCGGGACATCTTGCAAATAATTCTGCGGACCGACAGGGTATATCGTATGAAACAATCTGCACAAATCCGGGCCGAGGTATGCCTGCCCACGACCGACCTGCGCGCGGACCTGAGGTTTTTTGAAAAGACCCTGAGGATGCGTCTGGACATGATCTATCCTGCCGATGATCCATCCGTCGCGGTCTATTCCGGGCACGGTCTGCGCATCCGGCTGGAAAACCGCACAGGCGCCGTGCCGGGCCTGCTGCGCATCTTGACCGACGACACGGGTTTTGCGGGCGGTGCCGCAGAATTGACCGCCCCCGGGGGCACGCGGGTCGAGATCGATGCGCTGAACCCGCCGCTGAAGTTGCCGCAAACCGATCATGCATTCGTGGTCCGCCGCCTTGCCGATCAGGCGCCTTGGGTAATCGGGCGCGCGGGAATGCAGTATCGTGATCTGATCCCCAACCGGCTTGGCGGTTCGATCATTGCCAGCCATATCCGCATCCCTGACGGTGGCCCGGTCCCCGATATGGTGCATTTTCACCGCGTCGGATTTCAGCTGATCTTTTGCTATCGCGGCTGGGTTGATGTGGTCTACGAGGATCAAGGTGGCCCGATCCGTTTGACGGCGGGGGATTGCTTTATCCAGCCGCCAGAAATTCGCCACCGGGTGTTGGAAGCGTCGGACGGGATCGAGGTCATCGAAATAGGCGTCCCGGCCGCGCATGTCACCGAAATTGATCATGACATGACACTACCGACCCCGGACCTGCGACCTGACAGGCAGTGGCAAGGTCAGCGTTTCGTATTCAATCAGGCCGCAGGTGCGGATTGGCTGCCATCGCGCCTGCCGGGGTTCATTGCGCGTGAGACAACAATCGCTGCGAACACGCACGATGTTGCGGGGGTACAGGTCATCCGGCGCGGGCAGGGCGACCCGGTTTGGACAACCCACGACGCCGATATCCACTTTACCTTTGTAATGGCGGGCACAATGATGCTTGAGGGGGATGGCAAAGACCCATATCGCCTTGGTTCCGGCGATGCGTTCGTGATCCCGCCGGGGATGGCGACACGCTATGCCGACCCATCCGATGATCTGGAGTTGCTGGAAGTGGCTTTGCCCGGCGTCTTTACAACAGCCCAGTGCTAGGCCTCTTGCATCCCTGCGTATCACGTCCCACTCTGCCATAGTCCAAAAGGAGGCTCAGATGTCCCTGCTCGATACCGCGCGCGCCGTCCGCGAAAATGCCCATGCGCCCTATTCAAAGTTCAAGGTCGGTGCGGCAATCAAGGCCGCATCTGGCGCTGTCTATGCCGGCTGCAATGTTGAAAACGTCGCCTATCCCGAAGGCACATGTGCCGAGGCCGGTGCGATTGCGGCGATGGTGGCCGGGGGCGATACCCGGATCACCGAAGTTGCCGTTATCGCAGACAGCCCCAAACCCGTCAGCCCGTGCGGTGGTTGCCGTCAAAAGATTGCCGAGTTCGCAGCGGGTGATGTCGTGGTGACGATGGCGACGACCGATGGGATCGTGCAGCAGACGACGGTTGCTGCGCTGTTGCCCGGCAGCTTTGACGCCGATTACATGAGCCGGGTTTGATTTGGACGCGCGCAGCATCATCGCAGCGATTCGGCGCAAGCAGACGCCGTCGCCCGAGGCGCTGATATGGTTCGCCAACGGGTTGGCAACGGGCGACGTGACCGATGCGCAGGCCGGAGCGTTTGCGATGGCGGTGTGTTTGAATGGTCTGTCTGACAACGGCCGCGTCGCCCTGACGACGGGCATGCGCGACAGTGGCGACGTGCTGTCGTGGACATTGCCGGGGCCGGTTCTGGATAAACACTCGACCGGCGGGGTTGGCGATTGCGTGTCACTGATCCTGGCGCCGGCATTGGCGGCTTGCGGTGTCTATGTGCCGATGATTTCGGGCCGTGGTCTGGGGCACACGGGCGGCACGTTGGATAAACTGGAGGCGATACCGGGCCTGTCGGTGAATGTATCCGAGACGCGGCTGCGCGAGATTGTCGGCAAGGTTGGCTGCGCTATCGTGGGGGCTACGGGCCGGATAGCACCAGCTGACAAACGGCTTTATGCGATTCGCGATGTGACCGGGACGGTCGAAAGCGTTGACCTGATCACGGCGTCGATCCTGTCGAAAAAACTGGCCGCTGGGCTGCAGGGGCTTGTGCTGGATGTGAAGGTCGGCAGCGGTGCCTTCATGAAGACGCTGCCCGAGGCAGAGGCGCTGGCCCGCGCGTTGGTAGACACGGCAAACGGGGCAGGCTGCAAAACGGCGGCCTTGATCACCGACATGAACGAGCCGCTTGCCCCCGTGCTGGGCAATGCGGTCGAGGTTGCGATCTGTATGGAGGTACTGGCTGGCAATCGCGCTGCCGCACCGCGCCTGCATGATCTGACCATTGCACTGGGTGCACGGCTGCTGGCGCTGCACGGTGACAACGAAGACGACGGTGCCAAACAGCTGACCCGCGCCATCGCCAGCGGCCAAGCGATGCAGCATTTTGCAGCGATGATCGCCGCACTGGGCGGGCCGCCGGACATGGCTGACGATTGGCACACACATCTGCCGCGCGCACCGGTCATTGGCGACATCACTGCGCCAAATGCCGGGTATATTGCGGCGATTGACGGTGAGGCTCTGGGGCTGGCTGTCGTTGATCTTGGCGGTGGCCGCCGGGTCGAGACGGACCGCGTTGATCCGTCGGTTGGAGTGACAGATGTCGTGCGGCTGGGCAATCAGGTAGCCAAGGGGCAACCCTTGTGTACCGTTCACGCCGCCTCTGAAGCGGCTGCAGAACAGGCCGCCCAAGCGGTGCGCCGCGCGATCACCATCGGTGACGCGCCCAAGGCAAACCCGTTGATCGTGAAAAGGATACAGTGATGCCGCGTGCATTTTTGATCGTGATTGACAGCGTGGGAATTGGTGGCGCACCGGATGCCGACAGGTTCTTTAACGGGACATTGCCCGATACCGGCGCCAACACAGTCGGGCATATGGCACAGGCGGTCGGGCTGCATGTCCCAACGCTGGACGCGATGGGATTGGGTGCAGCACTGCGGCTGGCCAGTGATATTGCGGTTCCGGGATTGACTGCAACGCCAACCGGGGCTTGGGGTGCGGCAACCCAAGTGTCACCCGGCAAGGATACGCCATCGGGGCATTGGGAACTGGCGGGCGTGCCGGTGCCATGGGATTGGCACGTGTTCCCCGATACCGTACCGGCATTTCCCGCAGACCTTACCGCGCAAATCTGCGCGGCTGCCGGGACCAACGGCATTTTGGGCAACTGCCACGCCTCGGGCACCGCAATCATCGCCAAGGAGGGCGCCGCACATATCAAAACCGGCTGGCCGATTTGCTATACGTCCGCAGATTCCGTGCTGCAGATTGCGGCGCATGAAGAAACATTCGGACTGGAGCGCCTGCACAGGCTTTGCGCCGATCTGGCCCCCATCGTGCATGCAATGAAAGTAGGGCGGGTGATTGCGCGGCCCTTTGCAGGCGATCCCGAAAGCGGATTCACCCGGACCATCCATCGCAAGGATTTTGCTATCGCACCGCCTGCGCCGACGATTTGCGATTATGTCCATAATGCGGGCCATCCGGTGCATGCGGTCGGTAAGATCGGTGATATCTTCTCGATGCGGGGGATAGATGATCTACGAAAAGGACGCGATGCGGCGCTGATAGACCATTTGAACGATCTCGTGTCCGTGGCTGTAGACGGCGCGTTTGTCTTTGCCAATCTGGTGGAGTTTGACAGCGAATATGGCCACCGTCGTGATCCGCAAGGCTATGCGGATCATTTGGCGTGGTTTGATGCGGCTCTTGCCAAGTTGCTTGCGAAGCTACGCGACGATGACCTGTTGATCGTGACGGCTGACCATGGCAATGACCCCACATGGCCGGGCACCGACCACACCCGCGAACGGGTGCCGGTGCTGGTTCATGGGGCGGGATCACGCAGCTTGGGTCATTTGTCGTTTACTGACGTGGGCGCATCCATTGCGGTGCATTTGGCCGTTTCTTATGCCGGAGAAGGGTGCAGTTTCTTATGACATTCAAAGACATGCCAAAGGTAGAGCTGCATTTGCATCTTGAAGGGGCCGCACCACCGTCGTTTATTGCCAGCTTGGCACGCGAAAAGAAAATCGACATCGGCGGGATATTCGATGCACGCGGTGGTTATGCATTCCGCGATTTCGATCATTTCCTCAAGGTTTATGAGGCCGCCTGCACAACCCTGCAAAGCCCCGATGATTTCCGCCGCCTAACGCTTGCGGTGCTGGAAGAAAGCGCATCCCACGGCGTGGTCTATACCGAGGCATTCCTGTCGCCGGATTTTTGCGGTGGTGGTGATCTGGCCGCATGGCGTGATTATCTTGCTGCAATTCAGGATGCCGCAGCCGAGGCAGAGCGCACGATGGGGATCACGCTGCGCGGTATCATCACCGGCATTCGCCATTTTGGCCCTGATCAATGCAAGGTCGCGGCGCATTGCGCTGCTGAAACCATGGGCGATTTCATTACCGGCTACGGCATGGCAGGCGGTGAAATGGTTGGGCGGCCCGGCGACTATGCCTATAGTTTTGATATGGCGCGCGAGGCGGGTTTGCAGTTGACCTGCCACGCTGGCGAATGGGGTGGTGCGGCGATGGTCGCCGAGACGATCCGCGATTTGAAGGTCGCACGTATCGGTCATGGCATCGGCGCAATTGATGACCCTGCGTTGATCAAACAGATTGCGGAAACTGGTGTTGTCCTTGAGGTGTGCCCGGGATCAAACGTGGTTTTGCGGGCCGTGAAGGACTGGGGCAGTCACCCCATTGCAAAACTGCGCGATGCGGGTGTGCCCGTCACCGTGTCCACCGATGATCCGCCGTTCTTTCACACGACAATGACTGCGGAATGCGACATGCTGGCCAAGACATTCGGCTGGGAACGCGATGATTTCAAAGCGCTGAACGATGTCGCGCTCAAAGCGGCATTTTGCGATGAAGCCACCCGTACACGCGTGGCCAAACGACTGGAGACGACCACATGACCGACTCTTCGCACGTCACCCATGTGACCCACCCGCTGGTGCAGCATAAACTGACGCTCATGCGACAAAAAGATACATCCACCGGCGAATTTCGCCAGTTGCTGCGCGAAATAAGCCAGCTTTTGGCCTATGAGGTGACCCGCGATTTGCCGTTGACAACCAAACGCATCGACACCCCGCTTGAGCCGATGGATGCGCCGGTTCTTGCAGGTAAGAAACTTGCGCTTGTGTCGATCTTGCGGGCTGGCAACGGGTTGCTGGACGGGGTGTTGGAATTGATCCCGTCGGCCCGCGTTGGGTTTGTCGGGCTGTACCGCGACGAAGAAACGCTGCAACCTGTGCAGTACTATTTCAAGGTCCCGACCGAGCTTGAGGATCGTTTGGTCATCGCGGTGGACCCGATGCTTGCCACCGGCAATTCATCCGTCGCGGCCATTGACCTGCTGAAAAAAGCGGGTGCCACCAACATCCGCTTTTTGTGCCTGCTTGCCGCACCCGAAGGCATTGCCCGCATGAAAGACGCGCATCCTGATGTGAGGATTGTCACCGCCGCGATTGATAGCCATCTGAACGAAAAGGGGTACATTGTGCCTGGCCTTGGCGATGCAGGTGATCGGATGTTTGGGACCAAATAACGCTTAGCTGTTGCAGATGTTCTGCAGGCTGACCCAATCATCATCGCTCAGGATCAGGGGCGTCTGCGGCGCTTGTTCCGCAGTGTTGGCCACCAATGTAGCCCCATCGCCTCTTGCCGCTGACATGGCATCATATGGCGCGCTGGGCAGCGCGGCCTGAATGAATGCGGCGCGCAACGCGGACGCGTTTGGCAGGGTTGTCGCACCCGCGATGATACCCTGTGCATTGGCCTGCAAAATTTCCGGCGGAATATTTCCGGTCGTGAGCAGGCGGAACGTCACACCAAGCCCCGCCTGGTGCAGCACCTGTTCCAGCGGATCCATCTGCGCACGGGCCGTTTGGGCAAGTATTATATAGCCTGCGGCAACTGCCGGATCATCGGTCTGCTCCAACAGCGCCCGATCCAGTGCGATGATCTCACCGGGCAACGCCACTGCACCCTGCGCGAGCTTGGGCAGCACAACAAGACGCGTGCGCGTATCGGGTCCGATCAAACGCCGGACCAACTGCGTTGCTGCGGCGATACCGCTGGGTTCGCGGCAGGCGGGCCCTGTTTCACGCTGAAGGTGGCCAAGGATAGCGGCGCCAATTTCGGTTCGTTTTGACAGGGGAACCACGGCGAGGGTCTGTCGGGTTAATGCGCCGGGCAACCAAAAAACGGTCAGCGCCAAGATCGTCACCGTCAGGCTCGTAGTAATCAAATGGCGCAGTATGCCCGGCTTTGGACGCGCGCGATCAAGCGCACCCCGGACTTCCTCTATCGCGTCAATCATCAGATCATCGGCGATTTCAAGCGTTTCTGCGGCGTCTGCATCGGGGGTGTAGATCGCGGGGTTTTCGCCCGGGTTGCGGCGCTGCACAGCGGGCAGCGACCAGTGTGCCAAAGGGCGGCCCGCGCGATCTGCAATCACCAGCGTTGCATCACCAAACGATACTGTCACATCGCGCCGCTGCGCATCCGGATCGGCGCGCCAAAGCCCGTCGCTTTCCAGCCTGACGTATCGATCAAGTGCTGTCATCTGCCCCAACTGCCCGTTTGACCCGCACCATAGCGGTCAGCCCGCGGTTTGGGTAGCGGACTTGCACGGGTGCGACGCAATTACAGCCTTTTGGCCAACATCCTAAGTTCGAATTTTTGAATTTTGCCCGTCGAGGTTTTGGGCAACTCTTGAAACACCACGCGTTTGGGGCATTTGAAACCTGCCAACCTTGTACGGGTAAAGGCGATGATTTCTGCCTCTTGTGCCGATGTGCCTTCTTTGAGCTCGACAAAGGCGCAAGGCACTTCGCCCCATTTTTCATCGGGCTTGGCGACGACGGCACACAGGTTGACGGCGGGGTGGTGCATCAGTGCGGCCTCTATTTCAACCGAGCTGATGTTTTCACCGCCCGAGATGATGATATCCTTGGCGCGGTCAGAAATCTGGATCATCCTGCCGGGGTGCAGCATCGCCAAGTCCTCGGAATGGAAATAGCCGCCTGCGAATGCTTTTTCCGTTGCCCCCGGATTTTTCAGATACCCTTTCATAACCGCGTTGCCGCGCATCACGATTTCGCCTTGGGTTGCGCCATCCATTGCGACCTGCTGCATATTTTCATCAACGACGGTCACGTCTTCCATCATCGGAAATGCGACCCCTTGGCGGGCACGGATGGCCACCTGTTCATCGCTTGGCAGGATATCCCAGGTGCTGTCCCAGATGCATTCGGTGACGTGCCCATAGGTCTCGGTCAGGCCGTAGACGTGTTTGACGTTGAACCCAAGTTTCTTAACGGCCACCAGCGTTGCAGGGGCGGGTGGCGCACCTGCTGTAAACACCTGCACCACGTGATCAAATGCGCGGCGCTCGGCATCTTTGGCATTCACGATCAGGTTCAGCACGATAGGCGCACCGCCGAAATGCGTGACCGCCTCGTCGTCAATCGCCTTGTAGATCGCGGCTGCCGAAATATCGCGGCAGCAGATCGCAGTGCCACCCAGCGCGGGCAACATCCACGTGTGGTTCCATCCGTTACAGTGAAACAGCGGCACAATCTGCAAGTAACGCAGGAACAACGGCAGTTCCCATGAAATCGGCGTGCCCATGGTCATCAAATATGCACCGCGATGATGATAAACGACGCCCTTGGGCCGCCCGGTCGTGCCGGATGTATAGTTCAGGGCAAGGCTTTCCCACTCATCCGTGGGCATGATCCAGGCAAATTCCGGGTCGCCGGTTGCCAAAAAGTCCTCGTAGTCTTGTTGTTCGCCGATTGCAGGGATGCCAGCCTGCGTGTCGGGGACTTCGATGACCAGAGGGGGCGGGCCATCCATCTGCTCAATCGCCAGCATGGCCAACGGCAAGAACTGGCTGTCCACCAACGCGACCTTCGCCTCGCCATGGTTGAAAATATACGCGACGGTATCGACATCCAGCCGGGTGTTGATCGTGTTCAGAACCGCGCCGCACGCAGGTACGGCAAACGATGCTTCGGACTGGGCGGGAATATTGGGCAGGATCGTCGCCACGACATCGCCGGGCTGCACCCCCGCCTTGGTCAGGGCCGACGCCAATTGTGTGACGCGTCGATGATACTGGCCATAGGTCAGGCGTGTTGCACCGTAAACCAGCGCCTCGCGGTTCGCAAAAATGTGGGCGGCTCGCCGCAAATGTGACAAAGGCGTGAGGGGGGCATAGTTCGCAGAGGTCTTGTCCAACCCAGTTTCATCGCGCAACCAGCCCATGTTGATCCTTCCTATGTCGTATTTAGCTGCGCACGGCGCGCCCTACCGACTATAGAACAGGACAAAATCACAAGGAGCAAGCAATGGAATTGACCAATCGCCCAGGCATGGCTGTCATACTCGTACTTGGTGCCATGGCATTGTTTGGCTTGATTGATAATTTCATGCGTCTTGCCGCGGAAACCGGGGGGCTGTGGCAGTTCCACTTGCTGCGGTCGGCGGTCGCGCTTGTCGTGTTATTCCCCATGGCGCTTGTGTTGCGCATCCGCTTGCGACCGCTCCGGCCTTTGCATGTTGCGGGGCGGAGCTGTCTGAATGCGACAGCCATGGTGATTTATTTCGGGTGCCTGGGATATATGCCGATTTCGCAGGCCGTGGCCGGGTTGTTCACGGCACCGATCTTTGTCGTTATTTTTTCAGTTCTCTTTTTTGGAGAAACTGTAGGGCTACGCAGGACAATTGCTGTCTTGCTCGGATTTTTAGGGATCATGCTGGTATTGCGCCCCGATGCCGCCGGGATCGGTGCGTTGACGTTTTTGCCTATTGCCGCCGGTGCGACCTATGCGATGGGCAATATCGCGACACGGCGCTGGTGCGGGGGCGAAGGGACGCTGACGCTGCTGGCGGCATTTTTCACATGCATGCTGATTTTTGGAGGTCTTGGGTCGGTCATTCTGACGCTATATCCTGTGCCGGTGCCCGCAGGTGCGGATGGCTTTGCGGTACGTGGCTGGGTGCAACCGGATGGAATTTTTGGCCTGATGATCGTTATTCAAGGTATCGGATCGCTGATTGGGGTTGGTTTGCTGATCCGTGCGTACCAATTGGCCGACGCGACATTCGTTGCCGTGTTTGAGAACGCTTTGCTGGTGTCGGCGACGATCTGGGCCATGATCCTGTGGGGCGAGGTCCCCGATATGATCGGTTTGACCGGCCTGCTGATGGTGGGCGGTGCGGGGGTTATCATCGCGTTTCGGACCGGTGCGCCGCAGACGGTCCGCGCGGCGTTGCCCGAAGAGGGCGCGCTGTGATGCGCGCCCTTTGGGTTTATGCAGCCTTTGCAGCCGCGCCGAAGCGGGCATAAAACGCCTGCCCCTCTTCCGCCATTTCGCGCAGCAGGTCTGGCGTGGCAAAGCGGGTGCCAAATTGCGCGGTCAGTTGATCACACCGTTCGGCTGCGTAGGGTGTGCCGATGATATCGAGCCAGCTGAACGGGCCGCCTGACCATGGCGCAAAGCCCCAGCCAAGTATGGCACCGACGTCGCCTTCGCGGATGTCTTCCAGCACGCCTTCTTCCAATGCGCGGACGGCTTCCAAGGCTTGGGCGAATAGCAGGCGGTGCTGCACCGTGATCAGGTCGGGCTGGTCATCTGCGACAGGGTACTGCGCGCTCAGACCTTCCCAAAGGCCCTGACGTTTGCCTTTGTCGTCATAGCTGTAGAAGCCGGCATTCGATTTGCGGCCCAGACGTTTCTGGTTAAACATCCAAAACAGGACCTCGTCCACCTCGCCATCGGGATAGGCGTCGCCCATCGCGGCCTTGGTTGCCTTGGCTATTTTGACGCCCAGATCAACGGATGTTTCATCGACCAACTGAAGCGGCCCAAGGGGCATGCCCACCAGTTTCGCGGCGTTTTCGATCAATGCGGGCGCGACACCTTCCTTTACCATCCGAATACCTTCGTTGATGTAGGGAATGATGCACCGGTTGGCATAAAAGAATCGCGCATCATTGACGACAATCGGCGTCTTGCGGATCTGGCGCACAAAGTCGAGAGCCTTGGCCACGGCCACATCGCCAGTCTGCTTGCCTTTGATGATCTCGACCAGCATCATTTTGTCCACCGGGGAAAAGAAGTGGATGCCGATGAACTTTTCGGGATCGTTTGATGCCTTGGCCAGTTCGCTGATCGGCAGCGTCGATGTGTTGGTCGCAAAGATGCAGTCGGGGCCGGTAACGACCTGTACCTTGGCCGTGACCTCGGCCTTGACGCCGGGGTGTTCGAAAACGGCCTCGACGATCAGATCACAGTCCGAAAGGGCGGCATAATCCGTCGTGGCCGTGATCAGATCCAGCACCGTCTCTTTCTTTTCCGGGGTGACTTTTTTGCGCGAAATCCCTTTGTCCATATAGGCAGTGGTGTAGGATTTACCTTTGTCTGCGGCTTCCTGCGTGCTGTCGATCAGCACGACCTGAATACCCGCAAGCGCCGATACCAGTGCGATGCCTGCGCCCATCATGCCCGCGCCGATCACGCCGACCTTCCTGACCTTCTGGTCGGGGGTATCGGGGCGGTTGGCACCCTTTTCCAACGCTTCTTTGTTGATGAACAGGCTGCGGATCATGGCCGATGATGACGGGTTCATGAGGACATGCGTGAACCAACGCGCCTCGATCTTGAGGGCGGTGTCGAAAGGCACCAATGCGCCTTCGTAAACCGCTGATAGCAGGGCCTTGGCGGCGGGGTAGACGCCTTGGGTCTTGCCGTTGACCATCGCGGATGCGCCGACGAATGTCATGAAACCGGCAGGATGATAGGGCGCGCCGCCGGGCATTTTATAGCCCTTTTCGTCCCATGGTTTGACAATATTGGGTTCGGATAGAACCCATGCCTTTGCCGCCGAAAGCAGGTCAGCTGCGGGTACGACTTCGTCGATCACACCGGCGGCCTTGGCCCTTATGGGGTCATTCAGCTTGCCTTCCAGCAGAAGCGGCGATGCGCCCATGGCACCCAGTTTACGGGCCAGACGGGTCGTGCCGCCAGCACCCGGAAAGATCCCGACCATAATCTCGGGCAAGCCAATTTTGGCCTTGGGATTGTCAGCGGCAAAGATACGGTGGCAGGCCAGCGGAATTTCCAGGCCGATGCCAAGTGCGGTGCCGGGCAGGGCGGCTGCAATCGGTTTGCCGCCTTTGTTGGTCTTGGGATCCATGCCTGCACGTTCGATCTTGCGCAGAATGGCGTGCATCCCCATCACACCCTCAAACAACCCACGGGCGGGGTCGTCGCCAGCGCTTTCTTTCATGCGCGCGATGATGTTCAGGTCCATGCCACCAGCAAAAGAGCCGTCCTTGCCAGAGGTGATCACGACGCCTTTGACGGCGTCGTCGGCCAGTGCTTGATCAATCAGTGCATCCAAATCGGTAAACCCTTGTTGGTTCATCACGTTCATGGATTTGCCAACGGTATCCCAGACAATCGTAGCAACGCCATCGGCGTCAGTGGTCATTGTGAAATCGGTCATGGAAGGGGCTCCCTTAGAGATGTGTCTATCCGGCCTGCCGGGCCGTTTAATTCGGTAGGATCGGTGGCCAAATGTCGCGGGTGATCCCCGTTGCGACATGCGTGGCGAGCCAGCTGTCGTTGCGTTTCTCCAGGATCATGGAAGATTGAAACCGATCCATGATCCGTTGTCCGTTCGAAAGTAGTTCCGTGTAGTAGTCGCCGCAGATCATGTCGGGGCTCATCCATTGGACATTGTGCGCAACCCGGATCATGTCCGTCACGCGCTGTGTTTTCATCATGTCCATCCACATGTCGAACTGGGCCTGCAAGCCGTCCGTATCGGTGATGGTCCTGCCCCCGTCCTCACTTGTTATTTCAAGAGGCAGCCGGATGGCCGCACGAAAAATTTCAAAGCGGTCGCTGAAAAATGCATCGCCGACGCGATCAAGCCACTGCTGAAAGAACGTGTCTGCCATGCTGTTTTCGCCTTTCGTCAGACCCGCTCGATGATCGTTGCAGCACCCATGCCGGATGCAATGCACAAGGTCGCAAGACCCGTCCCCTTGCCTGTCCGCTCAAGCTCGTCCAGCAAGGTGCCGATGATGATGGCCCCTGTCGCGCCCAGCGGATGCCCCATGGCGATAGAGCCGCCGTTGACGTTGACCCGGCTGTTGTCCACATTGAAGGCCTGCATGAACCGCAGCACCACGGATGCAAACGCTTCGTTGACTTCAAACAGGTCAATGTCGCTGATCGACATGCCTGAATCTGCCAATATCTTTTCGGTTACTGGCACGGGACCGGTCAGCATGATGGTGGGGTCCGTGCCGATTTTCGCTGTGGCCCGGATCACGGCGCGGGGTTTGATGCCCATCGCCTCGCCCCATTCCCTGGACGCGACCAGCACGCCTGCTGCGCCATCCACGATACCCGATGAATTGCCCGCGTGGTGGATGTGGTTGATCCGCTCCAGATGCGGGTATTTCATCAGCGCGACCTTATCAAAGCCGGGCATCACTTCGCCCATAGCCTGAAAGGCAGGGTTGAGCGCGCTAAGCGTCTGCATGTCGGTGCCGGGGCGCATATATTCGTCATGATCAAGGATCGCGAGGCCGTTGATATCGCGCACGGTGACGATGGATCTGGCAAAGCGCTTTTCATCCCACGCATGCTTGGCACGCTTTTGGCTTTCGACGGCAAGTTGGTCGGCATCGTCGCGGCTGAACCCGTATTCCGTCGCTATGATATCTGCGCTGATGCCTTGCGGGACGAAATAGGTGTCCATGGCAATCGAGGGATCAACGGCAATCGCCGCCCCGTCACTGCCCATGGGCACCCGGCCCATCATTTCCACGCCACCGGCGATATAGGCCTGACCCGCCCCGCCTTTGACTTGGTTCGCCGCAAGGTTCACGGCCTCCATGCCCGAGGCGCAGAAGCGGTTGATCGCCAGACCGGGGATGGATTGGTCAAGGTTGGAGGTCAGAACGGCGGTCCGCGCAAGGCAGCCGCCCTGTTCGCCGACTTGCGTGACGTTGCCCCAGATCACATCCTCGACCGCGTGGCCTTGCAGGTTGTTGCGTTCTTTCAGCGCGTTCAGCACACCTGCTGACAGGCGCGCGGATGTCACCTCGTGCAGGCTGCCGTCCTTGCGGCCCTTGCCGCGCGGGGTGCGGACGGTGTCGTAGATATAGGCTTCGGTCATAGTTATTTTGCCCCCAAAAGAAAGATAATACCGCAGATTTTCTCGATGCATTCTTCGACTTCTTGGTCGGTCATCTGATCTACCGTTGCGCTAACTGAACCCTCTTTGGGGTCTTCAATTTTAGTGAGCAGCTCTCGAATTTCGGTCAGTTGCTCTTGAATTTCACTGCCCCACTCATGCGTGGGGTAATCCGCGTGCATCAGATTATAAATATAGGCGTCTTTTAGCCTTTGGCGCAGTGGGGCATGCGATGTCGCCATGCCCAACACGGCAGCGAAAAGCTTTTCGTTTATGTATGCCATTAGAAGTCCTTCCTATGGATATTAGTCTAATGCTCGCGGCATCAGATCGTATGGGTGTTTCCAGCCGGGCTGGGCGGCGATCCGGTCAAGCCAGCGGTCAATATTGGGGTAATCGGTGCGGTCGAAAGTGAAGTTTTCGTCGTAAAACAGGTAACCGGCGCAGGCGATGTCGGCGATTGTCATCTCTTCCCCGGCCAGCCAGTTGCGACCCTCAAGATGCGCGTCCATAATCTTGAGCGCGGAGGCAAGCCGCATCGCCATAAACGCGTTCACATCCGCGTTGCGTTTGTCTTCGGGCAGGAAGTTCATGTTGAACCGCAAGGGGCCGGCCACACCGGACACCTTGTGGTTGTCGAAGAACATCCAGCGCAGAACCTCGCGGCGCTGGTCCGCAGATTTGCCGCCCAGCTTGCCCGTCTTGGAGCTGATGTAATCCTGAATGACGCCCGATTGGGTCAGAATTGTATCCCCATCCTCAAGCACGGGCACTTCACCCATGATGTTGAGTGCGCGAAATTCGGGGCTGCGTGTCGCGCCGTTGAAGAAATCGACGAACACCGGTTCCCATTCCTCACCGGCGAAGGTGAGGGTCAGGGCGGCCTTGTAGGCGTTTCCGCTTTCGCCAAAGCAATGTAGTTTCATGGTCATCGTATAGGCCTCCCAACCCGTGCCGTCGGTCTTTCAAACGAAAAACCGGATGAGGGTGCGCACGTTTTGCGCGAACCCATCGTCAGCTTAGAAGTTTGCCGCCTCAAGCGCCATGACCGTATCCGCACCGGTGTTGATGCGGGCCAGATGCATGGATGTCGCGGGCAATTGGCGGGCCATATAGTAGCGGCCTGTCGCGATCTTGGTCTTGTAGAAGTCGGTGTCGGATGCGCCGCCTTCCAGTGCGTCCATCGCGGCCTTGGCCATCCGCGCCCACATCAGGCCCAGACAGACATGCCCCATCATGTGCATGAAGTCATAGGAACCGGACAGCGCATTGTTGGGGTTCTTCATGCCGTTCTGCATAAAGTACATACCGGCGGATTGCAGGTCCTTGGATGCGGCCTTGAGTGGATCAAGAAAGCCGGTTTTCAGGGCTTCATTGCCGTCATTTTTCTTGATGAACGTCTTGATCATCTCAAAGAATGCCATCACGTGCTTGCCGCCATCTTGGGTCAGCTTGCGACCGACCAGATCTAGCGCCTGAATGCCGTTGGCGCCTTCGTAGATCATCGCGATGCGGGCGTCGCGGGCATATTGGGACATGCCCCATTCTTCGATATAACCGTGGCCACCGTAAACCTGCTGGGCTGCTGTGGCATATTCGAACCCTTTGTCCGTCTGAAACCCTTTGATGACAGGCGTCAGCAGAGAAATCAGGCCTTCGGCGTCTTTGTCGTCGTTGCGGTGTGCGCGATCAATCAGGTATGCGCCCCAAAGCGTAAAGGCACGCGCGCCTTCGACGAATGATTTTTGGTCCATCAGGTTGCGGCGGATGTCGGGGTGAACAATCAATGGATCGGCAGGGCCGTCGGGATTTTCAGCACCTGTGACAGCGCGGCCCTGCAGGCGGTCCTTGGCATAGGCCACGGCGTTTTGATAGGCGCTTTCGGCTTGTGCGTAACCTTGCAGGCCGACGCCGATGCGCGCTTCGTTCATCATCGTGAACATGGCGCGCATGCCTTTGTGTGCCTGACCAATAAGAAAACCCGTTGCCTGGTCATAGTTCATCACGCAGGTCGCATTGCCGTGGATGCCCATTTTTTCTTCGATCTTGCCACATGTCACGCCGTTGCGCGCCCCAAGGCTGCCGTCGTCATTCACGAGGAATTTCGGCACGATGAAGAGGGACACGCCTTTGATCCCCTCAGGTCCGCCTTGGATCTTGGCAAGCACAAGGTGGATGATGTTGTCGGCCATGTCGTGTTCACCAGCCGAGATGAAAATCTTTTGGCCCGAAATTTTGTATGACCCATCATCGTTTGGCACGGCTTTGGTCCGCATCAGGCCCAGATCAGTGCCGCAATGTGGCTCTGTCAGGTTCATGGTGCCGGTCCATTCGCAGGTGACCATCTTGGGAAGGTACTTTTGCTTCTGTTCGTCTGACCCGTGGGCATGGATCGCGGAATAGGCACCGTGGGTCAGGCCCTGATACATGTTGAACGCCATGTTGGCCGACACAAAGGGTTCCTGTGCGGCGGTGTTCATCACATAGGGAAGCCCCTGACCGCCATATTCGGGATCACAGTCCATCGCGGTCCAGCCGCCCTGTTTCATCTGCGCAAAGGCGGCTTTAAATCCCGTCGGCGTGCGCACCACACCGTTTTCCATCACGCAGCCCTCTTTGTCGCCCACAACGTTTAGCGGATGCAGCACCTCGGTCGCGACTTTGCCGGCTTCTTCCAAAACGGCCCCGGTGAAGTCCCGGTCCAGATCATCATAGCCCGCGATGTCCTGCTCGCTGACTTTCAGCAGGTCGTGCAGGACGAACTGCAGGTCCTTTGTGGGTGCGTTGTAGATCGGCATTTCGGTATCTCCCTAAGATCGGTCGTCTGTGGTGGCTGCGGGTTTTTCAGGCGGCGGTCGATTTGTGTTTGGCCAATTTGGCAAGCTTTTCAGCGCCCCAATGCATCTGTTGTTTCAGCTCGCCAATGGCTTCTTCCAACTCGGCTTTTTGCGCTTCCATGGCGGCAAGATGACGCCCGGCCAGTTCGTAGGATTTTGAAAGCTGCGCTTCTTGGCCGTCGTCCATGTGGTAGAGGTCAAGCAGTTGACGGATTTCTTCCAAGCTGAAGCCAAAGCGTTTGCCGCGCAGGATCAGCTTCAGGCGGGCCCGATCACGTTTCGTGAACAAACGCTTCTGCCTATCGCGGGTTGGGAACAGCAGTTCCTTGGATTCGTAAAAGCGAAGCGTGCGCGGCGTCACATCAAAGGCGTCACACATTTCGCGTATGTTCATTGTTTCGGCGGCCATCAGTCCATTCCTAAAGTGTGCAGCGGTACGACACAGATGCGGAGTTTGGACTTACCTTACAAGTAACGTTGACGTTAACGTAAACGTAACGTGGCGTCATGATCCGGTTGACGAAAGGTCAGCAACGATTTCCAAAGGGCAGGCGCAATTTTGCAATCCTTGGCGGGGATGGGGGCGGGCGCTCGGCGCGGGACGTGCAAAACAGTATTGGCCGATCAGTCCAGTGTCTTTTCTGTTTCGTCTCGCAACGACTTCAGCTCCGCCATGGTTTCATCAAGCTGTTTGCGCTGTTCTTGAAGCTCGACCAATTGTCTGTCGGCCATCTCTATCCATTCGCGCATCTGTGCTTGGGTGCCTTCGTGCTCGTAGATCATCAGCCACTGGCGAATATCCTCAAGCGAGAACCCAAACCTGCGGCCACGTAAAATCAACGTCATACGGGCCAGTTCCGTAGCGCCGTAAAAGCGGGATCTGCCTTCTTTCTCGGGCGAAAGCAGTTCAATATATTCATAATAACGGAGCGTGCGCGGCGTCACATCGAATTTTGCGCACATCTCTTTGAATGACAGGCGTTTTTCGTTCATGAGCACCTCCTTGACCGTATCGTAGCGTCAAGTCGCGAAGGGGGCAACGGCGGAAGCGGCGCTTAGTTCATGAAGCCGGGGGCGAAGAAATAGAAGCTATAGCCTGCAATCAAGGCCGGAACGGTGGAGTAAATGGTCGCCCAGATTGCTGCCTTGGGGTTCAATGCAATGGCGGGGAACAACGCGTCGCCGTCGTTCGATATTGCATTGCCCATCAGCGCAGCAAAGGGAATGAGCCCGTTCACATAAAGCGTCGTTACCAGAACTTGTGGCCCGCATCCCGGTATCAAACCGATCAGAATACCCATCAGCGGCAAAAGTGGTCCAATCGTGCCAAAGCTGGCTTCGAGATCAAGACCGGTAAAAGTCACGATATAGTCATAGCTCAGATAGGCCCCGATCACCCAAACCGAGATGAAAGCCGTTTCTTCTGCCATCCGCGTCACGGGGCTATCGCCGCCGTTGGTCATGGCGTGCAGTTTGGACGTTGTCCAGACGCCAAGGCTGATGACAGTGCCGATCAGGCCGACAACCGTCACAAACGGGCCGTAGACTTCATAGACATCGGCCCCACTCAGTTGGGTAATGCCGATGACCAGACCGGGCATGACAAGCGCCAGAAACGCATAATCCTTGGCGCGGGTCCGGCCAACCAATGGTGCCATGTCGCATTGCGCCATCTTATCGGGCACCATCGTATCCCCCGAAAGTGCATCGACGACCCAGCCAGATATGATCCCAATTGCGAACGACAACGGCAGCACGACGATTGCGGCGTCCGGGCGGGTGGCAATAAGCAGAAACGCGGCGTCACCCATCGTGGCCGTCAACGTCGCGACGACGGCACCAAAGCCCACATTGCCGGACGAATATGCGGCCACAACAACAACGGCCCCGCCGCAGCCGGGCGTCGCGCCCAAAAGTGCGGCCATCGGAACCTGCCAGCCTTTGGCGTTTTTCAGCGACTGACCGATATCGAAGTTGAACAACCGTTCGGCGCCGTAAAACAGCAGCAGGGTGGCCGCAACAAAGGCGGAAACCTGAACGTAGGCGTCCACCATCAAGCCGCGGGTCACTTCGCCCAAGATGCCGGGCGCAATGGCCAGCCCCAACAGGATCAGCGCAACGATGAGACGCCTTGGGCGAAACGGCCCCAAAAGCCGAGGCAGAACAACACTTGGTAAGTTGGTCGTCGTGTCCAATGGACAAATCCTTTGTTGCGAACAATTCTTAATTGCAGATATAGCACTTGCAGTCCCAACTGCAAGTGTCAGGTTTCAGCCGAATGATCGGCGTACAAAGGAATGACGATGTCAGACGCAAAAAAGGCACGCCGCGACATGCTTGCCAGAAAATTCATCGAATCGATTCCGCACGCAGGTGCATTGGGCATGACCTTGATTGATATTGGTGACGGGCGTGCTGTGATCGACATGCCTTATGATCTGCGTCTTGTCGGTGATCCAGAAACCGGGGTTATCCATGGCGGGGCAGTGTCCGCGCTTATGGATACCTGCGGTGGCGCGGCCGTGATGTCACATCCCGAAGCCCCTGTCGGCACCGCGACACTTGATCTGCGTATTGATTACATGCGACCGGCCAAACCCGGTGATCGGATTACTGCCACAGCGGAGTGTTATCATGTGACCCGGTCCGTGGCCTTTGTGCGCGCGACAGCCACCGATGGTGACCCCGACCGACCGGTCGCAACCGCCACCGGGGCCTTTACCATCGAAAGGGCAAAGCCATGAAGCAGCCAGAGCCAGTGCAGATCATCAAACAACGTCGCGATGCCACGCTGCAAAAACTGGTGTCCGGTGTGCCCTACATCCAGTATCTCGGGATCAAGATCGACCGTCGCGGGGATGAGCTGACGGCGGTGCTGCCTTTTGCGGAGCGACACATCGGCAATCCGATGCTGCCTGCGCTGCATGGCGGGGTGACCGCTGCGTTTCTTGAGGTGACCGCGATCATGGAACTAAGCTGGGCCATGATCTGGGAAGATATGGAAGCTGGCAAAACGACAAATGATGCCCCCCGGTTCCGTCTGCCCAAGACGATTGATTTCACGGTCGACTATTTGCGTACCGGGCTGCCGCGCGATGCCTATGCGCGGGCGCGGGTGAACAGGTCTGGCCGCCGCTATGCGTCCGTGCACGTCGAGGCATGGCAGGACAATCGCAGCCGCCTTTTCGCGCAGGCCACAGGTCATTTTTTGATGCCGAGCCGTGATGACTAGGGCCACCGGCCCACTGACCCACCGACGCGTGCTGACCATCGCGCTGCCGATCGTGCTGTCCAATGCGACTGTGCCGATCCTTGGTATTGTGGACACGGGTGTTGTTGGCCAACTGGGCCAAGCCGCCCCGATTGGCGCCGTTGGCATCGGTGCGATCGTTCTTTCGGCACTTTATTGGGTGTTCGGCTTTCTGCGCATGGGCACCACGGGCCTGACGTCGCAGGCCAGTGGGGCAGGGGATGCGGACGAGGTGCATGCACTGCTGTCGCGTGCCTTGCTGATCGGTTTTGCCGCCGGTGCGGTTATTATCATGACACAGGTATGGTTGTTTCGGGGGGCGTTCATGCTGTCCCCGGCCAGTGCCGAGGTCGAAACGCTGGCCCGGGATTATATGGCGATCCGGGTCTGGTCTGCGCCTGCCACAATCGCGCTTTACGGGATTACGGGCTGGCTTATCGCACAGGAACGCACGGGTGCCGTGCTGGCTGTGCAGGTGCTGATGAACGGGGCAAATATCGGTCTTGATGTGGTGTTTGTGCTGGGCTTCGACTGGGGCGTGCAGGGCGTGGCGTGGGCGACGTTCATCGCGGAATGGTCGGGGCTTGGTTTGGGGCTATGGCTTTGCCGTGACGCCTTTGCGGGTCGGGCGTGGCGGTCGGTGGACCGTGTCTTTGACCGGGTGCGGCTGGCGCACATGGCGATCGTTAACACCGACATCCTAATCCGATCGGTGCTACTGCAAGCGATATTTGTGAGTTTTTTGTTCTACGGCTCTGATTTCGGTGATGTGCAGCTGGCAGCAAATCAGATCCTGATGCAGTTCCTCAATGTCACCGCTTATGCGCTTGACGGTTTTGCCTTCGCTGCAGAGGCGCTGGTGGGGCGGGCGCTGGGTGCCAAGGCGCGCGATAGCCTGCGGCGCAGTGCGATCCTCAGCGCTGGGTGGGGGGCTGGCATTTGCGTTGCTCTGGCGATTTTTTTTGCGGTGTTCGGCGGTGCGGTGATCGACATCATGGCAAAATCTGCCCCGGTTCAAATGGCTGCGCGGACTTACTTGCCATACATGGTCGCGGCACCGATCGTCGGTGTGGCGGCATGGATGTTTGATGGCATTTTCATTGGGGCGACGCGGACCAAGGACATGCGCAATATGATGATCATCTCGACCGTCGTCTATTTCGCAACCGTGATCCCGCTGATGGCCGCCTTTGGCAACCACGGGTTATGGATGGGTCTGTTGATCAGCTTTGTGGTCCGCGGTGCAACATTGGCTTGGAAATACCCCGCCCTTGAGGCCGAAGCGGCGCAGCGTCCGCTAGATCCAGCCGCTGCGGCCTGATCCAATTGCATCGCTGACATTGGCAAAACCATCGCGGGCAAGCAGGTCATCCAGTCCTTTGGCAATTTCATCGACCAACGACAGCCCACCATAAACCAGCGCCGTATAAAGCTGCACAGCGGACGCGCCTGCGCGAATTTTGGCATAGGCCTGTTCGGCACTACCAACGCCGCCAACCCCGATAATGGGCAGGTCGGTCAGGCCAGCAAGTTGCGCCAGTACCCGCGTCGATTTTTCAAAAAGCGGCTGACCCGACAGGCCGCCTTGTTCGGCGGCATGGGGGCCGTGCAGGCCCGTGCGGTCGAGCGTTGTATTGGTCGCGATAATCGCGGCAATGCCAGAGGCGTTGGCGACATCTGCCACCTCTGCGATCTCGTCATGTGACAGGTCGGGCGCAATCTTGAGGAAAATGGGAATGGTATGATCAAGTGTCGCACGGGCAGCCATGACGCCCTCAAGCAAAGCGGCTAGGGCGGCTTTGCCCTGCAAATCCCGCAGTTTTTCGGTGTTGGGCGATGAAACGTTTACCGTTGCGAAATCCACATGTGGCCCGCAATGGCGCAGCACTGTCGCAAAATCGGCCGCCTTATCTGCGCTATCTTTGTTGGCGCCAAGGTTCAGGCCGATGATTGCGCCGCTCGGGCGCTGGGCAAGCCGCGCGCAAATCGCCTGCATTCCGTCATTGTTAAAGCCAAAGCGGTTGATCGCTGCTTGATCCTGCGCCAGTCGGAAAAGGCGCGGTTTGGCGTTGCCAGGCTGGGGGTGTGGGGTCGCCGCGCCGACTTCCAAAAAGCCAAATCCGGTGCGCGCCAAGGCGGTCAATGACGTCGCATTCTTGTCAAAACCTGCGGCAAGGCCAATCGGGTTTGGCAAATCAAGCCCCGCAATGCCGGTGCGCAGGCGCGCGGTCGTGAATGGCCCTCCGCGCGGACCAAGCCCGGCATTCAACGCCGTCAGTGCCAGGCCATGGGCGGTTTCGGCTTCTAACCGACGCAGCGCTGCCAAGCCTATTTTCTCAAGGTTGCTCATTCCAGATCAGGAAATTGATGCACGCCGTCAGTGCGCGGCAGCGGGACATGCCATGTGATATCAGCCATGCGCAAGGTGCGGTACAGATGCGGAAACAGCACGCCCGCACGCGCAGGCTCCCACTTCAACGGCTCCAGCCCATCCGCCTCGACGGCGAGCAGGACAAGGCCGTCCTCATCGGCGAAGTATTTCGCGGCGGTCTCGGCGACATTCGCCGCCGTTGAAAAATGAACATAGCCATCTGCGATATCAATCGGGGCGCCGGAAGTTTCGCCTTTGGCTTGCAGCTCGGCCCATTCGGACGCGCGGAAAATCTTGTATATCAACATAACTGCGTCATGAACTTTGCAAGGAAAATGGTCAAGCATTGCATTGCCGCTGTTTTGTGCGGCGTTGACGTAAGGTGAACCCCGCTCGTGTCTGCGTTAGGTATTTGACTCTGCAGTGAGCGGTTGCCAATCTGATGTCATTCCAACCCTGGGGGACGTATCCAATGATTTCGCGAATTCTGACGACAACCTGTGCGCTTGCGCTGACGGCAGGGGCGGCTGCGGCCGACTATTCCCTGACAATCCTGCATACCAACGACTTTCACGCGCGTTTCGAGCCAGTAAGCAAATATGACAGTGGCTGCTCTGCCGAAGATAACACCGATGGCAAATGCTTTGGTGGCACCGCTCGTCTGGTGACGGCGATTGCCGACGCGCGGACCCGGTCGAACAATGCGATCCTTGTCGACGGCGGCGACCAATTTCAAGGCACGCTGTTCTACACCTACTACAAGGGTGCGATGGCGGCCGAGTTCATGAACAAGCTTGGCTATGACGCCATGACGGTCGGCAATCACGAATTCGATGACGGCCCCGAGGTACTGCGCGGTTTTATGGATAGGGTCGACTTCCCGGTCTTGATGTCCAATGCGGATTTCTCGGGCGAGCCGCTGCTGGCTGAGGCCCTTGCCAAGTCCACCGTGATTGAACGCGGCGGTGAAATGCTGGGCCTGATCGGTTTGACGCCACAAGACACGGACGAGCTGTCAAGCCCGGGCGACAATGTCATCTTTACCGATCCATCCGATGCGGTGCAAAGCGAAGTCGATAAGCTGACGGAGATGGGCGTGAACAAGATCATCGTGTTGTCCCATTCAGGCTATGCCGTGGATCAGCGCGTTGCGGCAAATACGACGGGCGTCGATGTCATCGTCGGCGGTCACGACAACAGCCTTCTGGGCGATATGGAAGGTGCCAAGGGCCCTTATCCGACAATGGTCGGGGCAACTGCGATCGTTCAAGCCTATGCCTATGGCAAATTTTTGGGCGAGCTGAACGTGACCTTCAACGATCAGGGCGAGATCACTGAAGCGTCGGGTCAGCCGATCAGCTTGGACGGGACAGTAGCCGAGGATACAGGCACTGTTGACCGGATCGCTGAACTGGCCCTGCCGCTGGACGAGATCCGCAACAAGGTCGTGGCCGAAACCGCGACCGAGATTGTCGGTGATCGTGAGGAGTGCCGTGCGGTCGAATGTTCCATGGGCAACCTGATTGCCGACGCCATGTTGGCGCGCGTAAGGGGGCAGGGCATTCAAATCGCCATCCAGAACGGTGGCGGTATCCGCGCGTCTATTGATGCGGGGCCAGTGACGATGGGTGAAGTGCTGACCGTGCTGCCGTTTCAGAACACGTTGTCCACGTTCCAGGTGACCGGCGAGACGATTGTCGCGGCTTTGGAAAATGGCGTGAGCCAGATCGAAGAGGGCGCAGGTCGTTTCCCGCAGGTGGCTGGCATAACGTTCACTGTCGATCCTGCGGCTGAGGTCGGTGCGCGGGTCTCTGATGTGATGGTCGAGGGTGGCTCGATTGATCTTGCTGCAACCTATGGTGTGGTGTCCAACAACTTTGTCCGCAATGGCGGTGATGGGTATGTGATGTTTCGCGATGCCAGCAATGCCTACGACTTTGGCCCCGATCTGGCCGATGTGACAGCAGAATTCATTGCCACCAACACGCCATATGCGCCTTATAAGGACGGTCGTATTACTGTGAAGTGAAGCCGTTTGGCGGGGGCAGGTGCGCTGCGGGCATCCGCGGCGCACCTTTGTCGTATGGGGTGGGTCAATTTTCTGGAAAATTGATGCCTCCGGCGGGGATATTTAGGCTCGGAAGAAGTGCAGGGGGTCCCCGGATTTTCAGTGGAATCGTCTGGCAATGCGCGCTATGGTGAACGTAGACCCGGAAAACGGGCGGTTGAGGCAGTATTGGCGGTGATCCATGACGGAAATGGTCTATGGGACGGTCCCGGTTCAATCCGGTGACCCGGTTCTTCCACGATGGTGGCGGACAATTGACAAGTGGTCGATGTGTTGCATTCTTGTTCTTTGCGGGATCGGCTTGCTGTTGGGGTTGGCGTCTTCGCCACCGCTTGCGGCCAAGAATGGCTTGGAGCCTTTTTACTATGTGATCCGGCAGGCAATTTTTGGCGGTATGGCCATGGCCGTGATGTTTGCGGTGTCGATGATGTCGCCTACGCTGGTCCGCCGGCTGGCCGTGCTGGGGTTTCTGGCGGCATTTGCTGCGCTGGCGATGCTGCCGGTCTTTGGTACTGATTTTGGCAAAGGTGCGGTGCGCTGGTATTCGCTGGGCTTTGCATCGGTCCAGCCATCGGAATTTCTCAAGCCTGGGTTCATTGTCATGGCGGCCTGGTTGCTTTCGGCGTCTCAGCAGGTTGGTGGACCGCCTGGCAAATCCTATTCCTTTGTTCTGACCGTGGTTATTGTGCTGATTTTGGCATTGCAGCCGGACTTTGGGCAGGCCTGTCTGATCTTGTTTTCGTGGGGGGTGATGTATTTTGTCGCCGGTGCGCCGATGCTGTTGCTGTTTGTGTTGGCCGCGTTGGTGGTCTTTGGTGGCGCGGTTGCCTATGCCAATTCCGAACATTTTGCCCGTCGGATCGATGGTTTTCTGTCACCGGATCTGGATCCGACGACTCAGCTTGGCTATGCGACAAACGCGATCCGCGAAGGCGGGTTCTTTGGCGTCGGCGTGGGCGAGGGGCAGGTGAAGTGGTCACTGCCTGATGCCCATACCGATTTCATCATTGCCGTCGCGGCTGAGGAATACGGGCTGATTTGCGTCTTGGTCATCATCGCATTGTATACAGTGATCGTCGTCCGGTCGCTGCTGCGCCTGATGAAAGAGCGTGATCCGTTTATTCGGCTTGCGGGCACTGGGCTGGCCTGTGCGTTTGGTGTGCAGGCGATGATCAATATGGGCGTGGCTGTGCGTTTGCTGCCAGCCAAGGGAATGACTTTGCCGTTTGTCAGTTACGGGGGGTCGTCGTTGATTGCGGGGGGCATTGCGGTTGGGATGCTGCTGGCGTTTACCCGGACGCGCCCGCAGGGCGAGATGGGTGACATCTTGCTGCGCAGGGCGAACCGATGACCGCCCCCTTGTTGATTATCGCCGCAGGTGGCACCGGTGGGCATATGTTCCCTGCGCAGGCCTTGGCCGAGGCGATGCTGAAAAAGGGCTGGCGGGTGCGGCTGTCCACGGATGCGCGTGGCGTGCGTTATACGGGTGGCTTTCCCGAGGCCGTCGCGTTGTCCGTTGTCGGTAGTGCCACGTTTGCGCGCGGTGGTATCGCCGCGAAACTTCTTGCACCGTTTCGCATCTTGGGCGGTATCGCTGCGGCGAAATGGCGGATGTTGCGTGAACGGCCGACCGTGGTTGTGGGGTTTGGTGGCTATCCCGCGATCCCGGCTATGACGGCGGCATGGGCGTTGCGCATTCCGCGGATGATCCACGAGCAGAACGGCGTTTTGGGGCGGGTCAATCAGGTCTTCGCCAAACGTGTGAATATTGTGGCGTGCGGTACCTGGCCGACTGAACTGCCCAGTGGCGTGGAGGGCGTGCACACTGGCAATCCGGTGCGTGCTGCCATCTTGGAACGCGAAGGCGCACCCTATATTCCGCCTGGGGACTACCCGATGTCGATCCTCGTGATGGGCGGCAGTCAGGGCGCGCGTATTCTGTCCGATATCGTCCCGCCTGCGATTGCGGCCCTGCCGGAACATATGCGCCGCAACATCCGCGTGAGCCATCAGGCCCGCACCGAGGATCTGGCGCGTGTTGCTGATTTCTATGCGAGCGAGTTGATCACGGCGGATGTCCAGACGTTCTTTACCGATGTACCCCAGCGGATGGCCGAGGCGCAGCTGGTCATTGCGCGGTCCGGTGCATCGACCGTTGCCGATGTCAGCATCATTGGACGCCCGGCGATCTGGGTCCCCTTGGCGATTGCGATCCGGGACGAGCAGACGGCAAATGCACGCCAGTTGGCTAATGCTGGCGCCGCAATCCTGATCCCCGAAAGCAAATTTCAGGTTTCCGTGCTGACCGATCAGATCGAAACTGTGCTTAGCGACGAAAGAGGCGCGATGAAAATGGCACAAGCTGCATTGCGCTGTGGTGTGCCGGACGCCACGGACCGCCTTGTGCAATTGGTGGAAAATCTGGCAGAGGGGCGGAGCAACTGATGGATGGGAACCTGGTGATGAACGCAGCAACAAAGCTTCCGCTTGATATTGGTCCGATCCACTTTGTCGGGATCGGTGGCATTGGCATGTCCGGCATTGCCGAGGTTTTGTTGAACCATGGTTATATCGTACAGGGGTCCGATCTGAAGGCATCGAAGATCACAGATCGCCTGAAAGCGCTTGGTGCCGTGATATTCGAAGGCCAGCGTGCCGATAATCTGGCTGGCGCTGACGTTGTCGTTATTTCCTCGGCCATTAAGCCGGGCAATCCCGAACTGGACGAGGCTCGCAAGCGTGGTCTGCCTGTTGTGCGCCGGGCCGAAATGCTGGCCGAACTGATGCGTTTGAAATCCAACGTGGCGGTCGCAGGCACCCATGGCAAGACAACCACCACGACGATGGTTGCCGCCTTGCTGGACGAGGGCGGTATTGATCCTACGGTGATCAATGGTGGGATTATTCACGCCTATGGTTCAAACGCGCGGATGGGGCAGGGCGAATGGATGGTGGTTGAGGCCGACGAGAGCGACGGCACCTTTAACCGCCTGCCTGCGACCATAGCGATCGTGACGAATATTGATCCCGAACACATGGAACATTGGGGTACAATCGAAAACCTGCGCCAAGGCTTTTATGATTTCGTGTCGAATATCCCGTTTTACGGCCTTGCCGTTTGCTGCACCGATCATCCCGAAGTGCAGGCGCTGGTGGGCAAAATTACGGATCGCCGCGTTGTGACATTTGGGTTCAACGCGCAAGCCGACGTGCGCGCGGTCAACCTGAGCTACAAGGCGGGTGTGGCCCATTTTGATATCGCCTTGCAAAGCGAAGATGCGGTCATCGACGGCTGTGAGCTGCCGATGCCGGGGGATCACAACGTGTCCAATGCATTGTCAGCGGTTGCCGTGGCGCGCCATCTGGGCATGAAAAAGGATGAAATCCGTGCCGCGCTCAGGGGCTTCAAAGGCGTAAACCGTCGCTTTACGAAAGTCGGCGAAGTTGATGGCGTGACGATTATTGATGATTACGGCCACCACCCCGTCGAAATTACTGCCGTGCTCAAGGCGGCACGTCAAGCGACGACCGGTCGTGTGATTGCTGTGCATCAGCCACACCGTTATAGTCGTCTGTCGCATCACTTTGACGAATTCTGCGCCTGTTTCAACGATGCAGACGTTGTTGGCATTGCGGATGTCTTTGGCGCTGGCGAAGACCCGATTGCTGGCGCCGGACGCGATGATCTGGTTGCTGGACTGATCCGCCATGGGCATCGTCATGCGCGCGCTGTCGAATCCGAAGACGATCTGGAACGCCTTGTGCGTGAACAAGCCAGAGCGGGGGATATGGTCGTCTGTCTTGGCGCGGGCACGATCAGTGCTTGGGCCAATGGGCTGCCGGCACGGTTGGCAAAATGACGCCATCGGCGATCATCGGCTGCTTTTGGGTACTTGCCGCGACAGTGGTCGCTTTGCTGCCCATGCGATATCAATACACGCCGGGCGTGACCTTGTTGATCGCCGCACCGTTCCTGATCATTTGGATCGGCTATGACTACGGTTGGTTTTTTGGCGTTCTGGGCACGTTGGCCTTTGGTTCAATGTTCCGCAATCCTCTTATTTACATCTATCGCCGTGCATGCGGGCAGCATCCCGAGATTCCAAAATGATCGGGTCATTGGGCGTGATTTGTCTTTGGGTTGTGCTTGCATTCGTGATGCAGGCGATCCCGTCAAATGACAATCATTGGCGGCGTGCGTATGTGCTGATTGCTGTCGGTCTACCCTTGCTGGTCTGGGTGACATGGCGTGACGGGGTGTGGGCCGGGGCCTTGGCGCTTGTCGTGGGGGGGCTGGTTTTACGCTGGCCGCTGCTGTATTTTTGGCGCTGGCTGCGCCGGACAGTCGCCAGATGATGGCGGAATTGCGATTGGCAGCGCTGCTTTGTGGGGCCTGTCTGATGGGATTCGCACTGCTGTTTCGCGCGACAGAGCGGGGCCGGACAGGTTTGGCGATCACGCAGATCAGCGTGCTGGGGGCGGCGGTGTTGGTTGGGTTCTTCATTGCGGCGCGGTCACCAGAGGCACAGGCCCTGCGTGTTTTGGCCGTCACGAGTGTGGGACTTGCGCCTGCGTTCGTCGGCGGACTGGCGGGCGCGGCATTGGGTTGGATGATCGACCGTCGCCGCAATAGATAGACTTCGGATGAAGCTGAGAGACTGCAGAATGTTTGATTTGCCACAGGTGCGCGGAACGCTGACCATGAACCGGGTTCTTGCGGACCTGACATGGATGCGCGTGGGCGGACCTGCGGAGGTGTTGTTTCAGCCTGCGGATATGGATGACCTGTCTGGGTTTCTGGCGGCACTGGATCCGGCCGTGCCCGTTTTCCCCATGGGGGTCGGAAGCAACCTGATCGTGCGTGATGGTGGTATTTCTGGCGTTGTGATTCGGCTGGGGCGCGGTTTTAACGCCATTGAAATTGCAGGCGAAACCGTCGTCGCCGGGGCCGCCGCACTGGATGCCCATGTGGCGCGCAAGGCGGCTGAGGCGGGGCTGGATTTGACATTTCTGCGCACCATTCCGGGGACAATCGGTGGCGCGCTGCGGATGAATGCGGGGTGTTATGGACGTTATGTGGCCGATGTACTGACGTCAGCTCTGGTGGTGCAACGTGACGGCAGCATCGTTGAAATGGCGTCAGATGCACTGCAGCTGGCCTACCGCCGCAGCGTACTGCCAGATTGCGCCATTATCGTTTCTGCACGGTTTCTTGCACCTATGGCTGACCCCGTCACGCTTGTCCGACAGATGCAGAACCAGTTGGTCAAACGCGATGAAACACAGCCGACCAAGGATCGTACCGCAGGGTCGACATTTCGCAATCCGGCTGGATTTTCATCCACCGGCCTTGCGGATGACACCCATGAATTAAAGGCGTGGAAGGTGATTGATGACGCGGGAATGCGCGGCGCGGCTATAGGCGGCGCTGTGATGAATTTGAAACATTCCAACTTCCTGACCAACGCCGGTGGTGCAACAGCCGCCGATCTGGAAGATCTGGGCGAGCAGGTGCGGAAAAAGGTTTACGATTCCAGCAAGATCACGCTAGAGTGGGAAATTATGCGGGTCGGCAAACGTCTGGGCGCTGATACCATAAAATAATTGGCCAGAACGGCCAGGGTCCAAGGCAGGACCATGATAAACGACGGGTCGCCAAAGACCCGCGATTGAGGCGGTAGGGTATGTCGAGCAGGGCAAACCCGAAAGTTGTTGTATTGATGGGTGGCCCATCGGCAGAGCGCGCAGTGTCGCTCAGCTCGGGCCGTGAATGTGCGGCGGCTTTGCGGGACAGTGGATGTGAAGTGATCGAGGTCGATGCTGGCCGCGACGTGGCTGCGCGCCTAATCGAAATCGCTCCTGATGTCGTTTTTAACGCCTTGCATGGCCGCTGGGGCGAAGACGGTGCGGTGCAAGGTATCCTTGAATGGTTGCGTATTCCCTATACGCATTCCGGCATTCTTGCCTCGGCGCTGACGCTGGACAAACAGCGCACCAAGGATGTGTTCCGCAAGGCGGGCCTGCCAGTCGTTGAAAGCGTGATCGCCGCGTCGGCTGACGTGCGCGCCGCCCATGTGATGGCCCCGCCCTATGTCGTGAAACCCAACAACGAGGGATCGAGCGTTGGTATTTACATTGTGCATGACGCCGCCAATGGCCCACCGCAGTTGGCCGACGACATGCCCGAGCACGTCATGGTCGAGGCGTTTGCCCCCGGTCGCGAACTGACCACGACCGTTGTCGGCGACCGCGCGCTGACCGTCACGGATATCCTGACGGACGGCTGGTATGACTATGACGCCAAATACAAGCCCGGTGGGTCGCGTCATGTGCTGCCTGCTGATATTCCGACCAATATTTTTGATGCCTGCATGGATTACGCGTTGCGTGCCCATAATGCGCTTGGCTGTCGGGGCGTTACCCGTACCGATTTTCGCTGGGATGAAGCCCGTGGTCTTGCCGGGCTGATCCTGCTGGAAACCAATACCCAGCCCGGTATGACGCCCACATCCCTCACCCCTGAACAGGCGGCGCATGTGGGCATCAGTTTCCCCCAGCTTTGCCGCTGGATGGTCGAGGACGCATCATGCGACCGCTGACCGCCCCACGTCGCCCGGCCGCCGCGCCGCGTGATCCGGCGCCGTCAAAGCTTGGCTATCGCTATCAGCGTCTGATGCTGACGTCGGGGTTTCGCGGTTCCGTGCGGATTGGTGTGCCGATCCTGTTGATCGCGATCATTGCAGGGTCTTGGTTTTCCAAACCTGCCAACCGCGAAGTGCTGAACACGCAAATCTTGCAGGCAAAGCAGGGCTTTCAGGAACGTCCGCAGTTTATGGTGCAGTCCATCGCGATTTCCGGCGCGGATGAGTCGCTGCAACTGCAAGCTGCAGCGCTGCTGCCCGATGCCTTTCCGGTGTCGTCGTTTGAACTGGATCTGGAAGCAATGCGCAAAACGATCGAGGCACTGGATGCGGTTAAATCCGCCAGTGTCCGGGTTGGGCAGGATGGCGCGTTGGCGGTTAAAATCACGCCACGGGTGCCTGTCGCATTGTGGCGCGATGGAGGCGTTTTGCATCTGATTGACGCGGGCGGTGTGCAGGCGGGTGCTGTGGCGGTACGCGCGGAACGGCTTGACCTGCCACTGATCGCGGGCGATGGCGCAAAGCATAAGATTACCGAGGCGCTGGCCCTTTATGCTGGCGCCGGCCCTTTGAGGACCCGCGTGCGCGGCCTTGTCCGCATGGGCGAGCGGCGCTGGGATATCATTCTGGATCGGGATCAACGCATATTATTGCCCAGCGATGGGGCGGTTGCAGCACTTGACCGGGTGATCGCACTGAATGATGCGCAAGAAATGTTGGAGCGGGACGTGGCGGTTGTGGACTTGCGCAACGCCAGCCGTCCGACGCTGCGCATGAACGAAGAAGCTGCGGCCGCATTGCGCCGCGTCAATGAAGCAGGGGCATACAACTAATGGGCGATCTATACGACAGCCAGCGCGCGATGCGGCAAATGCGCAAAGCAGCCATGCAGCGCGGTGTGGTAGCCATTTTGGATGTGGGCACCTCCAAGATTGCCTGCCTTGTGCTGCGTTTTGACGGCCCCGAGCGGCTTCGCAGCGTCGATGGCGTTGGCTCAATGGCGGGTCAGTCGCAGTTTCGCGTGATTGGGGCCGCAACAACCCGGTCGCGCGGTGTGCGTTTCGGTGAAGTGGATGCAATGCAGGAAACCGAGCGCGCCATTCGCACGGCGGTACAGGCCGCACAGAAGATGGCGAATGTCCGGGTCGATCATGTGATTGCGTGCCTTTCAGGTGCGCGGCCGCGGTCCTATGGTCTTGACGGGGCGCTGGATGTGGCGGGCGGCATGGTCACCGAACAGGATATCAGTCAGGTGATGGCGAATTGCGATGTGCCCGATTATGGTGCCAACCGCGAAGTGCTGCACGCGCAACCGGTGAATTTTTCGCTTGATCACCGCTCTGGTTTGGCCGACCCGCGCGGCCAGATCGGCCATCGGCTGACCACGGATATGCATATGCTGACGGTGGACGCGACGGCCATTCAGAACATTTTCTACTGCATCAAGCGGTGCGATCTGGAACTGGCCGGGCTTGCGTCGTCGGCTTATGCGTCGGGGATGTCGACGTTGGTCGAAGATGAGCAGGAGCTCGGCGCGGCCTGCATTGATCTCGGCGGTGGATCGACGGGCATTTCTGTCTTTATGAAAAAGCATATGATCTACACCGATGCGGTGCGCATGGGCGGCGATCACGTGACCAGTGATATTTCCATGGGTTTGCAAATTCCTGCGGCCACCGCCGAGCGGATCAAGACGTTCTATGGCGGCGTTGTGGCTACGGGCATGGACGACCGCGAGATGATTGAAATCGGCGGCGATACCGGCGATTGGGAACATGATCGCCGCACTGTCAGCCGGGCCGAACTGATCGGGATCATGCGCCCACGTGTCGAGGAAATCCTTGAGGAAGTCCGCGCGCGTCTGGATGCCGCAGGGTTTGAGCATTTACCAAGTCAGCAAATTGTGCTGACAGGCGGCGGCAGTCAAATTCCTGGGCTAGACGGTTTGGCAAGCAAAATTCTGGGCCAGCAGGTCCGCCTTGGCCGTCCGCTTCGGGTGCAGGGATTGCCGCAGGCGGCCATCGGGCCCGCGTTTTCAAGTGCTGTCGGCCTGACGCTTTTTGCGGCGAATCCGCAGGACGAATGGTGGGATTTCGAAATTCCGGCCGACAGATATCCCGCGCGGTCACTCAAACGTGCCGTCAAATGGTTTAAAGACAACTGGTAATGCGCAACATCTTGCCTATGGGCCGACATCGAGGGCAAAAGCAGAAAATATTGTCCAGATTTGGTGGCTATTTTATGTTTTTGTCGTGACCTTTCAGCACCACCCGGTTAAGATTACAGTAATAAGCAGACAGGCGCCTGGTGGGACGGGCAAATAAAAAAAGGCGGATCGAGCTATGACATTGAATCTTTCCCTTCCAGGGCATGAAGAACTGAAGCCACGCATCACAGTGTTTGGGGTTGGCGGTGCGGGCGGCAATGCTGTGAACAACATGATCGAGAAACAGCTTGATGGCGTCGAGTTCGTGGTGGCCAACACCGATGCGCAGGCGCTGCAGCAGTCGCGCTCGACCGCGAAAATCCAGATGGGTCTGAAAGTGACCGAAGGTCTGGGTGCCGGCGCGCGCGCAACCGTGGGTGCCGCCGCCGCTGAAGAAAGCATCGAACAGATCGTTGACCACCTTGCAGGCGCGCACATGTGTTTCATCACCGCCGGTATGGGCGGCGGCACCGGCACCGGCGCTGCCCCGATCATCGCGCAGGCAGCGCGTGAATTAGGTGTTTTGACTGTTGGCGTCGTGACCAAGCCGTTCCAGTTCGAAGGCGCCAAGCGGATGAAGCAAGCTGAAGCGGGCATTGAGGCCCTGCAAAAGGTTGTGGACACGCTGATCATCATTCCAAACCAGAACCTGTTCCGTCTGGCCAATGAAAACACAACATTCACCGAAGCCTTCGCTTTGGCTGACGATGTCCTTTATCAGGGCGTCAAAGGTGTGACTGACCTGATGGTCCGCCCCGGCCTGATCAACCTCGACTTTGCGGACGTACGCGCCGTGATGGATGAGATGGGCAAGGCGATGATGGGGACCGGCGAAGCCGAAGGCGAAAATCGCGCTATTCAGGCTGCTGAAAAAGCGATTGCGAACCCGCTGTTGGACGAAATCTCGTTGGAAGGCGCGCGTGGAGTGCTGATCAACATCACCGGTGGCTATGACCTGACCCTGTTCGAGCTGGACGAGGCGGCCAATAAAATCCGTGAAAAGGTCGACCCTGAGGCGAACATCATCGTCGGCTCCACTCTGGATACCAGCATGGAAGGCAGGATGCGCGTGTCCGTTGTCGCCACAGGTATCGACGCGGCTGTCAGCAATGCAGCTACGCCACTGCCGCGTCGGTCGATGGCGTCGCCTTTGGCACAGTCCGTCTCAGCAGAAGCACCAGCGCCGCAGTCGGTTGCAGAAGCACCCGCTGTTGCTGCAACCGTCGCCGAAGAGCGTACCTTGTTCGAGGATATGGACGTCCCGCGCGCCCAGCCAGAGCCTGCGGCGTTCCAGCCGCGCGCCGAGCCTGCGCCAAGATCCGCAGCCGTTGCTGACGATCTGCCGCCGCCAGCCTATACGCCGCGTCCGGCACCCGCATTGTCCGAGGCGGATACGTTTGTTGCGCCGCGTCCATCTGCACCCGGCACACCTTCGGCAGAGGCAATGGCGCGTCTGCAAGCCGCTGTGAACCGTGCGCCAAAGCCCCAAGAGCAGCGCCGCCCGGTTGCCGCCGCGCCTGCGGAGGCTGAAAAGTCACGTTTTGGGATTAACTCGCTCATCAACCGGATGACAGGCGCACAGGCTGATGTGACAGGGCAGCAATCGTCGCGCCACCAGCCGCAGGTGACCGCGCTGCGCCAAGAGCCGGAAGCGAATGAAGATCAAGACCGGATCGAGATTCCAGCCTTCCTGCGTCGGCAGGCAAACTAACCCGGTTGCTGCATGCCGCTTTGACGTGAGGTAAATAATCTGAGAAGGCCGCCGCATGGCGGCCTTTTTTGCGTTGTAACTCAGGTGTTTACGGCTGATGTTAGGCCGTCGCCACAATATAGCCCCGCCATGTTTCAGACGGTTGCAAAGAGTGAGTTGAGACATTTTGCCCGCCGCTTTACTGCAATGGCAACTTGGAAGCCGGAAAGGGTGCAACCCCGTGCAAACAACGCTGAAATCACAGGTCGTCTTTTCTGGCGCCGGCCTCCACTCCGGCGCAGCCGCGCGTGTGGTTGTGCATCCAGCGCCGGCATCGACCGGGATTGTGTTTCGCCGTGTTGATCTGGCTGGGCAACCACAGTTGGCTGCGAGATGGGACAACGTCGTCGTGTCGCCCCTTAACACGCGTCTGAAGACTTCGGATGGTGTGACCGTATCGACAATCGAACATCTGATGGCCGCGCTTTCCGGCTGCGGTGTGCATAATGCGCTGATTGATATTGATGGCCCAGAGGTGCCGATCCTTGACGGCAGTGCTGCGACATTTGTGCGCGGGATCGTGGCGACTGGCCTGACCCGTCTGTCTGCCCCCCTGCGCGCGATTGAAGTGCTAAAGGACGTGTCGGTTGTCGATGGGCTGTCGGTCGCGACGCTGTCCCCTGCAACCAGCCTGCAGATCGAATTTGAGATTGATTTCGCAGATGTCGCCATCGGTCAGCAGCGTAAGACGCTGAATATGGCGAATGGCACCTTTGTCCGCGAACTGTGCGATAGCCGTACGTTCTGCCGATCGGCGGACGTGGATGCGATGCGCGCCAATGGTTTGGCGCTTGGTGGTACGATGGAAAACGCGGTGGTTGTCGACGGTGACAAGGTGTTGACCCCCGGCGGTCTGCGCCACCCTGACGAGGCGGTCCGCCACAAGATGCTGGACGCCTTGGGCGATCTTTATACCGCCGGTGCGCCGATCATTGGGCGTTATACCGGCAAACGGGCGGGGCATGCGATGACCAACCGTCTGTTGCATGCCTTGTTTGATCAGACAGATGCATGGCGCTGGGTCAATTGCGACGCTAAAATCGCCGCGCGTTTGCCCGGTGTAGGTGTCAGCATGGCCGATTTGCACGCGGTCGCGTGAATTTTCATAGAAACAGTTGATCTGCAGTTGCCGCAAAAGGCATTTTGCACCCGATTTTTCTATGCTAGACGATTGGTCAACCAAGGGCCAAAGCGCCCGTAACGCGAGCGACCACTTCTGGGGACATCACTAATGTCAGGCAGTCATCACACCAAAAGCCACCGGGTTGCGCGATGGGGCGCCGTTTTGGCGTTGGCGCTGCTGGCCGCTTGTAGCGGCGCTAAGGGGGTCCCGCTTGAGGATCTGACCGCGCAACAGATATTCGAGCGCGCAGAGTTGCAGATCGCAGAGGGACAACCCGCAGACGCGGCGTTTTCCTTTGGCGAGATCGAGCGGCTCTATCCCTATTCCGAATATGCAAAGCGCGCGTTGATCATGCAGGCATTTGCGTATCACCGCGACGAAGACTATCCCAACAGCCGCGCCGCGGCACAGCGCTATTTGGACTTTTACCCAGCCGAGCAGGACGCGCCCTATGCCGCTTATCTGCTGGCCTTGTCCTATTACGATCAAATCGACGAAATCGGGCGCGATCAGGGTCTGACGTTTCAGGCGTTGCAAGCATTGCGAGCTGTCATCGAAACCTATCCTGACAGCGAATATGCCCGCACGTCGGTCTTGAAATTCGATCTGGCTTTTGATCATCTGGCTGCCAAAGAGATGGAAATCGGACGGTATTACCTCAAGCGCGGTCACTATGCTGCAGCAGCGAGCCGTTTCCGCACCGTCGTCGAGGATTTTCAAACGACCAGCCACACCGCTGAAGCGCTGCACCGGTTGGTCGAATGCTATTTGTCACTGGGTCTGGTCGAAGAGGCGCAGACAGCGGCTGCCATTCTTGGCTATAACTATCGGTCAAGCGAGTGGTATCAGTCGAGCTACGTCTTGCTGACGGGACGTGGTCTTGCTGCAGACGCGGCGGGCGACAACTGGCTGGCATCAATTTACCGGCAGGTGGTGCGTGGTGAATGGCTGTAAGCATCGCGGGTTGATACCCGCCCAACGGGCTGTCACATGCTACGCGGCTTAGATATCAGGGACATGCTGATTATTGACCGGCTGGAACTGGCGTTCCAACCGGGTCTGAACGTGTTGACCGGGGAAACCGGTGCCGGAAAATCCATTTTGCTGGATTCGTTGGGGTTCGTGCTGGGCTGGCGCGGACGGGCGGAACTGGTCCGCCAAGGTGCGGATCAGGGCGAAGTAACCGCTTGGTTTGATCTGGAAGCCGGGCATCCGGCCCATGCCGTCTTGGAAGAGGCCGGGATCACCATCGAGGATGAGCTGATTTTGCGCCGGGTGAACAGCCGCGACGGGCGCAAGACGGCATGGATCAATGACCGTCGTGTCAGCGGTGAAGTGCTGCGCGCCTTATCCGAGACGCTGGTCGAATTGCATGGGCAGCATGATGACCGTGGCCTTTTGAACCCGCGCGGACATCGGCAAATGCTGGATACCTATGCCGACGTTGACGCCACGCCTGCCAAAGTGCGCGATGCTTGGCGGACGCTTGGTCAGACCCGCAAGGCGCTCCTAGCGGCTGAGGCGCGTGTTGATGCAGCCAAGGCTGAAGAAGATTACCTGCGGCATGCGGTCGCCGAACTGGATGCGCTGGGCCCCGAAATCGGGGAAGAGGCGACGTTGGATACACAGCGGCGCCTGATGCAGGCAGCCGAAAAAATCCGCACCGATATTGGCCGGGCTGGTGACGCGCTGGGGCTGAACGGGGCGGAGGGGTTGATCAACGACGCATCACGCTGGCTGCAAGGGGTGGCAGATCGCGCCGAAGGACAGCTGGACGCGCCGCTGGAAGCGATTGAACGTGTTTTGGTCGCGCTTGACGATGCGCAGCAGGGCGTTCTCAGTTGCCTTGATGCGCTGTCGTTCAACCCAGCCGAGCTTGAGGATGTTGAAGAGCGGTTGTTTGCCATTCGCGGTCTGGCCCGCAAGCACGGGGTTCTGGCGGATGACCTTCGCGGCTTTGCGGATGATTTGCGCGCGCGGCTGGCGATGCTGGATGGCAGCGCGGGCGACCTCAAGGCACTTAACGGCAATGTGCAGACGGCGCAGGCGATCTATGATGCCGCGGCTGATCGGCTAACACGGGAACGGCACACGGCGGCGTTGCGGTTAGACAAAGCCATGGCCGCCGAGCTTGCCCCTCTTAAGATGGAGCGTGCGGTTTTTGCGACCACGATCACCCTGACCGACGCTGGTCCGGAAGGCCGCGATGCCGTGGCTTTCACAGTCGCTACAAACCCCGGTGCGCCCGCCGGACCGCTGAACAAAATCGCATCAGGTGGCGAATTGAGCCGTTTTTTATTGGCGCTCAAGGTTTGCCTGACACAGGCAAGCGATGGCCTAACCATGATTTTCGACGAAATTGATCGTGGGGTCGGTGGGGCAACGGCAGCCGCTGTCGGGCGCCGGTTGGCTGATTTGGCGCAGGGCGGGCAGGTTCTTGTCGTGACCCATTCGCCGCAAGTCGCCGCGCTTGGTGGGCATCACTGGCGCGTGGAAAAGCAGCAAAACAAAGATGCGACCACATCGACAGTGGTGGCGCTTGATGCGGCGGCGCGGATTGATGAAATTGCGCGCATGTTGTCGGGTGACCTTGTAACCGATGCCGCACGCGCAGCGGCAAAGGCGCTCATCAACCCATAAAAATAAATTGGAGGCGACGCTCGCATTGCCAGCAAAAGCTGCCATCCGCATGCATCGCCTCCAGGACTTTACGGGTTACCCAACCCACTCGTAACGCTGTACGCTTCGGCCACTCACCTCCGTCACGCACATCTTTCAATGTGTATTTGAAAGGACCCGCAAACGTGTCCTTCCGAAAACATAAGCCGATTTCCGCTGTTATATGGAAGTCGACCCGTTCACTCGTTAACGACACAAGGTCAAACCGACCTCATGTATGTGAAGTAGCAGAGGTGGATAATGCAGATCAACCTGTCCCAAAGTATGTCACTATTGCTGACATAACGTCCCTGAGTTGCGCATTTTTGTCGCAATCGACGTTTTATCGCCATCTGACGGGCGGCTTTGTGAGCGTGAAAATGCCAAATAATGGGACGATTTTATCAAATTAACCACCATTCCTCACTTATAAGCGGGCTGTGGCGACATTTCGGTGGCCACTTCGCGATGCAGATGCGCAGGGTAATTGAACTCGCTTTTTAATTGCATTGCGGATGCCGCATGTGGGTTGAATGTCGGCAATATTTGATCCGTAAAACGCGCGCGCTCGCGGTTTCGTGATCGGCAACAAGCAGCCGATGGATACTTTTGGAATTGGGTGTTTCTCAAATCTGAACAAAGGCGGTGAAACCCGATGAGTGTTGGCAAGATGCGGCTTGGTCATTCTGAATTGACGGATCATCGGACATAGTTTTGTGCAATCGTACAATATCCTGATTTGAAGGCTTGGACCGCACCAGTCGATCTCCTAGAACAGGGCATGCGCGGTTTGATCTGTCCGGGCGCGGTGCGGTTCCGTTGGCCCATCAGATATAAATCACGTGAAACCAGACGCCACAGATGGGTCCGCGCGCGATGAGCAAGCCACTGAAGTCATTTATCGCGCAGGGCTTTGCGGACTTCGGCTTGGCGTGTGGTGCCGCCGTACATGTGATGAAAACGCGTGGGCCGAGCCAGGTGCAGTTCTGGTTCATTGCTCTGGTGATTGGGATTGCGGCGGGGACAGCCGCGCTATTGTTTCGTCTGGGTATTGAGGCTGTGCAATCCACACTTTACGGCACGGACGATCCCGCAAATCTGGCCAGCTTTGCCGCCGGACTTGCCTGGTATCAGATTTTGCTGATCCCGATTTGCGGCGGACTTGCCGTGGGGGTGCTTCTGGACCGCCTGACAGATGACGGGCGCGTGCGGTCCGTGGCCGACGTCATCGAAGGTGCTGCCCTCAACGAGGGTCGGGTCGAGATGCGGCGTGGTTTGGCCTCGGCGGTGGCGTCCTTGATCACGCTTTCAACCGGTGGGTCCAGCGGCCGCGAGGGTCCCGTGGTGCATCTTGCCGCAGTTATATCCACCGGGATTTGCCGTCTGATAAAGGCGAACGGGATCACAGGGCGCGATTTGTTGGGATGCGCGGTGGCGGCTGCGGTTTCAGCCAGCTTCAACGCGCCAATTGCCGGTGCGCTTTTCGCGCTCGAGGTCGTGCTGCGGCATTTTGCGATGCACGCCTTTGCGCCGATCGTGATTGCGTCGGTCGCAGGTACTGTGATCAATCGCCTCGCGTTCGGGGATGTGACAGAGTTTGTCTTGCCGGGGCTAAACGCCATCGCCTTCTATGTGGAACTGCCCGCGTTTTTGTTGCTTGGCTTGGTATGCGGTCTTGTTGCCGTGCTTTTGATGAAGGCCGTTTTCTGGGCAGACAATGTGGCGAGCTATCTGCAAGATGCTACCGGCTTGCCCCGGTTCCTGCGGCCTGCGGTTGCGGGCGGGCTGTTGGGGCTGCTCGCCATTTGGTGGCCCCACATCATCGGCGTTGGCTACGAGACGACATCGGCCGCCCTGACGGGCGAGCTGTTGTTTCACGAGGCGATTGTCTTTGTCATTCTCAAGGTGATCGCGGTTGCCATTACCATGGGCGGACGGATGGGCGGCGGTGTGTTTTCTCCGTCGCTGATGGTCGGTGCGCTGACAGGGCTGGTGTTCGGGCTGATCGCGACATCAATTTTTCCGAATGTATCCGGCGAGGGGACGCTTTATGCGCTTGCCGGCATGGGGGCGGTGGCGGCGGCTGTGCTTGGCGCGCCAATCTCAACCACATTGATTGTTTTCGAACTAACGGGTGACTGGCAGACGGGTCTGGCCGTGATGGTGTCGGTATCATTGTCGACGGCGTTGTCATCGCGTTTGGTGGATAGGTCGTTTTTCCTGACCCAGCTTGAGCGGCGCAATGTGCATCTGGCGGCTGGGCCGCAGGCATATCTGCTGGCGACGTTCAAAGTGGCCAACGTGATGCGCGCGACTGGCACGCTGCGCGCAGCACCCGAAGCGGCCTGTTGGGATTTGGTCCGCGAGGGGGTCTATATTGATGGCAACGCAACGCTTGAACAGGCGATGCCGATCTTCGAACAATCAGGACAAGCGTTTATTCCCGTGGTCACGTTGGGTGGCGAAGATACGCCGCCCGAACTTTGGGGTGCGTTGTTTCAGGTGGACGCATTGCAGGCAATGAACCGCGCACTCGCCGCCACCGCAGCCGAGGAACATTCCTGACTGCTGCAATACCTTTGCCGAAAATAGAGCGTCTGGCCTAAACCTGTTCGACAGCCACTTTGGAACTGTAGAAAGCAAGATATCCCTTGATGTCGGCAACACCGTCTTTGGGATCCTCATAGGACCAAACAGCATCTTTGATTTCGCCGCTCTTGGCAATGATGGAGTAATAGCTGGCCGTACCCTTGAACGGGCACGTTGATGTTGTCTCCGAAGCCTCAAGAAACGCCATGGCAATATCGCTTCGCGGTAAGTAGATCACGGGTGGGTAGTCGCCCTCAGTCAGCTCAAGCGCCTGCGTGCTTTCCCCCAATACAGCGCCGCCCGCACGTACAACCCAAGTTCCGGTGACGGGGCGAATTTTGATATGGTCTGGCATGACGTAAGTCCTTTTCGTGCAAAAGCGTCGATGTCTTTGTGATCACCGCAAGATGTTATCCGGTAGATGACGCTTTGAGATCAAAGCGGGGCGCAGGCCTGCGTCAGCCAAGCGTTGGTCGCGTCATCCAATAGCGGTCCAAGAAGTGACAGTGTATCGGCATGATAGTGATCAATCCAGTCCCGTTCTGCCCCTGTCAGCAACGCAGTGTCGATCAATCGCCGATCAAGCGGCACATGGGTGAGCGTTTCAAAACACAGCATCTCGCGTGCATCGGCACCGGGAATGGCCGGTGCCGCTGTCACAACGATCAGGTTCTCGATCCGGATGCCAAAAGCCCCCTCCCGGTAATATCCAGGCTCGTTCGACAGAATCATACCGGCCTCCAGCGGCACGTCTGATCGCCGCGAAATCCCCTGCGGTCCCTCATGCACGCTCAGATAACTGCCAACACCGTGCCCGGTGCCATGATCATAATCCATCCCCGCCAGCCACAGTGGCGCGCGCGCCAAGGCATCCAGATGTTGCCCGCCGACCCCTTTGGGAAAACGGATACGACTGATCGCAATCATCCCCTGCAATACCCGCGTATAGCAGCAACGGTGTTCCTCAGTCGGTGTTCCGACGATGATTGTGCGGGTGATATCGGTGGTACCGTCATCATATTGCCCGCCACTGTCAACCAAAAGCAATTCGTCCGATTGGACCGCACGGTTCGTGGTCTCGTTCACCCGGTAGTGTACAATGGCGCCGTGCGGGCCTGCGCCGCTGATCGTCTCAAAACTGATGTCGCGCAGGACATTGGTCGCAATCCTGAACCCTTCCAGTGCTTTCACGACGTCAATCTCGGTCAAACAGCCTTTTGGGGCTTGCGCGTCCAACCATGCCAGAAACCGAACCATCGCCGTCCCGTCACGTACATGTGCGGCCTTGGCACCCGCAATTTCGACCGGGTTCTTGCGGGCCTTGGGCATGATGCAGGGATCACGGCCCTCGATAATATCCATATGCCTGTCGCGCATGGCTGCGGCAACAATATCAGGACAGGATTTCGGATCAATGCGGACCGGCCCCTCCAGTTGGGTCAGCGCCGCCAGAAAGTCCGCGACATCATGCAGGGCCACATCCGGTCCCAGATGGGCACCAATGGCATTTGCTTTGCCGGGCCTGGCAAACAGATCAACCCGGCCCGTGTCATGCAAGATGGCAAAGGCCTGTGGCACGGGATTACGCTCGATATCGGTGCCGCGGATATTCAAAAGCCAGGCGATGCTGTCCGGCAGGGTGATGACTGCGGCCTTGTGCTCCATATCCGCTGCCAGCCGGGCGCGTTTGGCAGCATGGCTTTCGCCGGCATATTCCAGCGGATGCGCAGTGAAAGGGGCATCCGGCGCGCTCGGTTGAGCCTCCCAGATCATATCAACCAGATTGTCGCCCGGCAGCAGGCTGATGGTGGTCAGATTTTTGCGCAGTCCCGATATTTCATCCACCGTATGCAGCCAGGGATCATAGGCCAGCGTACCGCCATGGGGCATCTGCTCTTTCAGCCATTGGGCCAGTTGGACTTCGGGCCAGTGAACCACAGTGTAAACGTCGGCGATCTCAGATCGGACCTGCACGCGGTAACGACCATCGACAAACACCCCCGCCGCATGCTGCAAAACCACGCAAAACCCTGCAGAGCCGGAAAAACCGGTCAGCCATTCCAGCCGGGCGTCACGGGCCGCGACATATTCACCCTGATGCGCATCACTGCGCGGAACAAGAAATGCATCGACGCCACGCTTGGCCATCAAAAGCCTGAGGGCGGCCAGCCGGGGTGGCCCCTGCATTGCAGAGGATTGTGCTTCAAACGTCTGAAACATATGCGATAGGTTCCTTTTCTTATGTCCGAAAAATACTCCCGCCGGAGGCCACGATTTTTCTGGAAAAATCGTCCCCTATCTGACCTTTCGCATCCCCAGAACACGGGCGCGCTTGCGCGGGTCGGTATCAAACAGGCTTGCCAATTGCTCGGTCATTGCCCCCGCCAACTGCTCGACGTCGGTAATGGTCACTGCCCGCTCGTAATAGCGGGTCACGTCATGGCCGATCCCGATCGCCACCAGCTCGACTGCTTTGCGTTTTTCGACCATGGCAATCACATCGCGCAAGTGCTTTTCCAGATAATTGGCAGGATTGACCGACAAGGTTGAATCGTCCACAGGGGCGCCGTCGGAAATCACCATCAGCACCCTGCGTTGCTCTGGCCGGTTGACCATCCGGCGATATGCCCATTCAAGCGCCTCACCGTCGATGTTTTCTTTCAGCAGGCCCTCTTTCATCATCAAGCCCAGATTGGGTCGCGCACGGCGCCAGGGCGCATCGGCAGATTTATAGATGATATGACGTAGATCATTCAGGCGTCCGGGCGTCGCGGGGCGGCCCTCGCCCAGCCATTTTTCGCGCGACTGCCCGCCTTTCCAGGCCTTCGTGGTAAAGCCCAAAATCTCGACCTTCACATCGCAACGCTCCAGCGTCCGCGCCATCACATCGGCACAGATTGCAGCGATCGAAATCGGGCGCCCGCGCATGGAGCCAGAGTTGTCCAGCAGCAACGTCACGATCGTATCGCGAAATTCGGTGTCCTTTTCGACCTTGAACGACAGCGGTGTTGTGGGGCTGGCCACCACACGGGCCAGACGTCCCGCATCCAGGATACCTTCCTCGCGGTCAAACTCCCACGATCGGTTCTGTTGCGCCTGCAACCTGCGCTGCAGTTTGTTTGCCAGTCGGCTCACCGCACCTTTGAGCGGCTCGAGCTGTTGGTCGAGATAAGCGCGCAAACGCTCCAGTTCGACCGGTTCGGCCAGATCTTCGGCCCGGATTTCTTCATCAAATTCGGTGGTGTAGACTTTATAATCGGGGTCCGCGTCCGATACCGGCTGCGGGGCTGGCGGCTCTGGCGGTGCCTCGCCTTCGGGCATTTCGGTCTCTTCGCCCATTTCGGCGTCGGCTTGGTCGTCCATGCTGACCTGCGCCCCAGACGCGTCTTGCTGGTCCTCTTGGGACTGCTCGGGGGATGCTTCGGCATCTTCACCTTCGCTGTCATCGTCACCGCTGCTATCAGGTTCCTGATCATCCTCGCTGCCGTCTTCGGCTTCGTCGTCCTGGTCGTCGTCAAGGTTGTCGGGATCATCGCCCAACTGGTCACCGTAGCCCAGATCGCTGATCAGCTGGCGGGCGAACTTGGCAAAATCCTTTTGATCGGACAGCGTATCTGCAAGGTTTTCGAGCGTGCCACCGCATTGTTCTTCGATGAAACCGCGCCACAACTCCATGACGTTGTCAGCGCCCTTGGGCAGGTCACGTCCGGTGGCGAGGTGGCGGATTAGATAGCCCGCAGCGACAGAGAGCGGCGCGTCGGCGGCTTGGGTGATCTGATCATAGCCTTTGCGCTGCGCCTCTGATGCGATCTTGGCGTCGATATTGCCCGCAGTGCCGGGCATGTATTGCGCGCCCACGGCCTCTATTCGGGCGGTTTCCATCGCATCGTAAAGGTCGCGTGCCATCTGACCCTGGGGCATGTAGCGGGCAGCGACTTTGGGGTCGTGGAATTTGTGTCGCAGCGCAAAGGCATCGGCGGTGCCGCGTGCCAGCAACACCTCTTCGCGTGTCATCCGGCGGCTGACCTGCGGCAGGCGGATTGTATCGGCTGTTTGCCCGGCGGGATCGACGGAAAAGGTCACGGCCAGTTCCGGATCGTTCGCCATGACCTTGGTGGCCTCGGCGAGTGCCTTTTTGAATAGGTCGGCGGGGTTGTCGCTTGGTTTGCTCATGTAATTCATAAAGCACCGGATCGGTGCCGGGGCAAGAGGGGGCGCGTTTCTTCTTTCCTGCACAGGGGCTGCGCTTTGGTGTGGATTGTGCCGCAGCGGACGATCCGCGAAATAGAACGCAGAGATGTCACCGTTTTTATGGAGCCAACAATGACAAATAAACCAAAAATTGCCCTGATCATCGGATCGACCCGTGCAACCCGTTTTGCCGATAAACCTGCGGCGTGGATGCTCAAACAGGCACAAGCCCGTGACGACATGGATGTCGAACTGGTTGATCTGCGCGACTTTGATCTGCCGCTGTTTGACGAAGCGGCCAGCAATGCATGGGTGCCCTCCAGCGACGAACGCGCGGTGAAATGGCAAGAAAAAATTGCGGAGTTCGACGGCTATATCTTTGTTGTCGCTGAATATAATCGGTCGATCACGGGGGCGCTGAAAAACGCGCTGGATCAGGCCTATACCGAATGGAACCGCAAGCCGATGGCGGCGATTGCCTATGGGTCGGTCGGCGGCACCCGGGCGTTGGAGCACCTGCGCAACATCGCGGTCGAGTTGCAGATGGTCCCGACCCGCAGCGCGGTTCATATCGGCGGCAGTGACTTTTTCGCGGTACACCCGCTGGGTGCCAATGCCGAAATCGAGACGATCGAAGAACATCTGGCAGCGTCAGCGACCAGTACGTTTGACGATCTTGTGTGGTGGGCCAATGCCACGAAAGCGGCCCGCAGTTAACCAGTGACGATGTGGGGCGGGGATACCCCAGCCCCACATTTTTTCGTATAAATATCGCGTACATAACCCGTACATACCGCGCATGTACGCCGGGGCGGTTAACCCAGCAGCAGGGACGCGCACGCGCGGGTCATCCGCGCCGACGTCCGGCGCGCCCAATCGGCATCTGCGGGATCATCATTAAACGTCGCCCGGCGAAGCAGCGCCGATTGCGCTGCCTTGGCGGCGATGCGCCAATGCAGCACGGCGCGGGTTTGGTCCGGGGGCACGATGGCCGCGATCAGATCAAGCACTGCGGCGCGCTGCGCCTTGGTGTGATCAGAGGCGGGGCCGTCAAACATCCATTGATATTCCATCACCGCAGACAGGCGCCCGGCGCAGGTGGCGAAGGTGCGCAGTTGGTCGTCAGCGCGCAGCGATTGTGCCTGCGCGCATGGACTGGCGAGGGTCAGGCAAAATGTCGCAAGCAAGAGGCGTGTTTTCATACAGCACATATTTACAGCATGAGGGTAAATATATTGCCGGACAATAAGGCGTTTTGGAAAGTGTCTGTTTCGGGGTGGCGGGGAAGGCGGGGTAAACCCCGCCCTACATTAGCCCAAGCTGAGGCTTGCCGCACTTTCGGGGAGTTCTTCGTCAAAGCAGCGCTGGTAGAATTCGGCGACTGTCTGGCGCTCCAGTTCGTCGCATTTGTTCAGGAACGACAGGCGGAAGGCATAGCCCACATCCTGAAAGATGCGCGCGTTTTCGGCCCATGCGATAACGGTGCGGGGTGACATCACGGTCGACAGGTCACCGTTCATGAAGGCGGTGCGCGTCAGGTCGGCCACGGTGACCATCTGGCTGATGATCTTGCGGCCCTTGTCGGTATTGTAGGTCGGCGCCTTGGACAGCACGATGGCCGATTCGGCGTCGTGGGACAGGTAATTCAGCGTGGCGACGAGCGACCAGCGGTCCATCTGGGCCTGATTGATCTGCTGGGTGCCGTGGTAGAGGCCGGTGGTGTCGCCCAGACCGACCGTGTTGGCGGTGGCGAACAGGCGGAAGTAGGGATTGGGCGTGATGATTTCGTTTTGATCCATCAGGGTCAGCTTGCCGTCTGCCTCGAGGACGCGCTGAATGACGAACATCACGTCGGCGCGGCCTGCATCATATTCATCGAACACGATCGCCACGGGATTGCGCAGCGCCCATGGCAGGATGCCTTCGTGGAATTCGGTCACCTGCACGCCGTCGCGCAGTTTGATCGCGTCTTTGCCGATCAGGTCGATCCGGGAGATATGGCTGTCAAGGTTCACCCGCACGCAGGGCCAGTTCAGCCGCGCCGCGACCTGTTCGATATGCGTCGATTTGCCCGTGCCGTGGTAACCTTGGATCATGACGCGGCGGTTGTAGCCAAAGCCCGCAAGGATCGCCAATGTCGTGTCGGGATCGAATTTATAGGTGGGGTCGATCTCCGGGACCCGCTCGGATCGTTCGGCAAAGCCCTTGATCTTCATATTGCTGTCGATGCCGAACACCTCGCGTACGGAGATATCCTCGGTGGGTTTTGCCTGCATATCAATCGCGCCGTCGGCCATATCGGTTGCCTTTTATCAATGTCACATCGGTGTGCCTTTGGAAATGCAGCATAACGTGCAGCACTGCAAGGGGAAGGCATGCAATCGGTTTTGTGCGGCGGGGGTTTGCGCGTGCTTGTCTTTCGGCGCTGATCTGTCAAACCTGTGGCACCATGACAGAACTGAATGACATCGAAGATTATATTGCCCGCATGGCACTTGGTGACAGAGATGCCTTTGCCGCGCTTTATCGTGCGACGTCGGCGAAACTTTTTGGTGTATGCCTGCGTGTCTTAGGGGAACAGGCAGAGGCCGAGGACGCCCTGCAAGAGGTTTTCGTGAAGATATGGCATAATGCCAGCCGCTATCAGGTGAATGGGCTGAGCCCGATGACCTGGTTGATTACCATAGCGCGGAATCTGTCGATTGACCGGTTACGTGCCCGCCGCAAGGCCGGGGGCGGCTCGATGGATGAAGCCGAGGCGTTGGCCGATACACGGCCCGGGCCAGAGGCATTGACGCTGGCGGCGTCGGACCGGGGCCAGATTGTGGCCTGTATGAATGAACTGTCGCCCGATCGGGCAGATGCGGTGCGCCGCGCCTATCTGGAGGGCGAAACCTATCAAGAGTTGGCCGATCGCTATGACCAACCGCTGAATACGATCCGCACATGGCTGCGCCGCAGTCTGATGAAATTGAAAGAGTGTTTGTCACGATGACCGATGATGTCAACAAAAGCGCAGGAGACGACAGCGCAGGGATGGAGCAGGCTGCGGAATACGCGCTTGGCTTGCTGACCCCTGACGCCGCCAGCGCATTTGAGGCGCAGATGGTCACGGATCCGGCGGCCCGCGAGGCTTATGCGTTCTGGGCGACCACGTTGGCATCATTGACGGATGATATTGCCCCCGTGGCGCCGCCCAAGGGGGTCGAGGACCGCATCAACGCCGCCTTGTTCGGGGCGCAGCGCAAGCCGCGGACCATTCTGGAGCGGTTGGGATCGCGGCCTTTGGCCTTTGCGATGACGATCATGGCGCTGACGGTCTTGTGGGTGACGCTGCAACCGGATGTGGCGCCGACGGTGGTGCCGGATTACCGGGCTGAAATTGCCGCTGAAGATAACAGTCTGATTGTTCTGGCCAGTTTCGATGTCGAGACCCGGCAGCTGTTGATCAGCCGGACCGAAGGCGGGGCCCGTCCGGGGCGCACGTTGCAGCTGTGGCTGATTGCGGGCGACGCGGCACCTGTGTCGTTGGGCGTGTTGCCGGACCAGACCAATGTGACGCTTGCGGTGGGTGATGCGCTGGTCATGGCGATGGCCGAGGGTGTCTTGGCGATCAGTGATGAGCCGCTGGGTGGCTCGCCTACCGGGTTGCCGACGGGTGATGTGTTGGCCGTTGGGTCGGTCACGCGTCTGTGATCGAAAATATGACTTTTCGCTGAAACTGTTTGTATCGGACTGCCGTGCCTTGGGCATCGGTCGGGCAAAACGCCCCACCATGAACCGGAGATACAACATGACACATAAACTTATTCTGGCGGCCACAACTGCAATCGCAATGGCTTCGACAGCTTTTGCCGCAGGTCACATGACCAACCCGACGGTCGGTGGCGCCGAGATGCTGGCGAGCATGAACATTGTTGAAAACGCATCCAACAGCCCAATCCATACGACATTGGTCGCCGCCGTGGTCGCGGCTGGCCTGGCCGACACATTGGCCGGCGATGGCCCGTTCACAGTGTTTGCGCCAACCGATGACGCATTTGCCAAACTGCCCGCAGGGTCGGTCGAGAAACTGTTGCTGCCAGAAAACAAGGACCGTCTGGTGCAGGTGCTGACCTGCCACGTGGTGGGGACAAATGCGCTGTCCCAAGCCATTCAGGGGATGATCGCGGATGATAACGGCAAGCATCCGGTGCCAACGCTGGGTGGCTGCACATTGCAGGCGACGTATGACAACGGCGTGATCATGCTGGAAGACGAGCAGGGGCAGGTTGCCACGGTGACAGTCGCCGACGTGATGCAGTCCAACGGCGTGATCCACGTGATCGACACGGTCATGCTGCCCGCAACCAAGTCCTAGGTTTCATGTGGGTGGGTGGCGACCGTTTGTTTCCCAGTTTGCGTGCGCCTGCACCCGCTCGCATGGACGTGCATCGCCTGTCACAGGGCGATGCACTATACTTTTCAGCAATAACGAAAGGACATCATTATGAACCGTCGGAATTTTATGGTGATCGCCCTGACAGGCGTTGCGATGTCCGGGATCGCGCAGGCGGCCGAGACATTCGAAGTGACCCGGACCGAGGCAGAGTGGCGCGCCATGCTGACCGATCTGCAATATCAGGTCATGCGGGAAGAAGCGACCGAGCGGTCGGGGTCTTCGCCGCTTGATCGGAACTATGCCGAGGGGACGTATCATTGCCGGGGCTGTGACCTGCCGCTTTATGGGTCCGCGGCGAAATATGACAGCGGCACGGGCTGGCCGAGCTTTTTCGAAAGCCTGCCGGGGGCTGTCGCAACGAAGGCTGATCGCAGGCTGTTTTCGGTACGGACCGAGGTGCATTGCCGCCGCTGTGGCAGCCATCTGGGCCACATCTTTGATGACGGGCCCGCGCCGACGGGTAAGCGGCATTGTCTGAACGGTGCCAGCCTTGTGTTTCGGGCCTAGAGATTCGGGGATTATGCAACAATTGGACATATGGCGCGGCGACACGCCATATTTTCCACGCGATGTGGAAACGATTAACGCAATATGAACGAACTGTTAACACTTCCTGTCGCGCCTGCACGCCGCAGCGCAGCGTACGTGTCTCGGCTCATTTATAAAATATCAATTAAAATCAGTATATTATGAGTCTTGTGGCGAATTTTAGCCGTTTCGCCTTGCGATATTTTGCCGAATATGGCATTAAAGAGGCGTTCATAAGGCGTTGATATGTGCCATTTTGCACATAATGAGAACAGTCGATATGAAATTACGTGATTGTGCTATTTTATAGTTTGGGAGTAAGCGCAATGTTCGCGCAGTTTATGGCAACTATTCATTTGACACGCGGTGAACGTGGCCTTGCAATGGCATATGCGTTCGTCGTGGCGATGTCTGCCGGGATCACAATCCTGGTCATGTCGGGCCTTGATGGCGCCAATGCAATCCCGCCGGAGCCAACGCTTTATGATAATTGGGCCGTGATTGCCGGGGGCGTCAGCGCAGGGATCGCACTGTATCTCGCGCGCAGCTGGATGGGGCAGCAGGGCGTGATCGGCGTGCTGCGGGCACTGGTCGGAACGGCGATCATCACCGTTGCCGCAGCCATGATCGCAGGCACATTGATTTCACCATTGCAGGGGACCATTTTTGCGCCGTTTCTACTGGCGGTCACATTCGCGGCAAAGCCATGGTTGGCTGTCGCCTGGGTCGCTGTCACGATGTGCGCGCATTTCCTGCTGGTGATGCGGACGAATGAGCGGTCATGGGGCGCGGGCCGCGGCGGGGCGCAACGTGCGGTGTCCCAGTTGAGCAGCTTGTCGCAGGCGAACCTGTATCGCAATACGCCCAACCATCGCTGAAGACACAGATGCCGCAAGGGTTTGATCGGGGTCCAAATTTTGGGCCCCTTTCGCATTTTCAAGCAATATCAGCGCGATAAACGTTTATTTTGCGCAAATTGACTGCGTAATACCGATGCCGGTTGCGTGCGATACGTAGGGAACTAAGTGGTCGCCCTGACAGCATTTGCACCCACCATCTGCCAATATGATCGTGCAAGAGATGGGGGCGTTAAAATGAATCATGTATTGTCGGTGATCCGCCACGGGACATTGACGCGCGGCGAACGCGCGCTCGTGATGGCCTATGCGATGGTGATCGCGATGTCGGCCGGAATTACCATCCTTGTGATGTCGGCATTGGAGGGTGAAAATGCGATCCCGCCAGAGCCAACCTTTTACGACAATTGGGCCATTATCGCGGGGGGCTGTGCGGCTGGTCTGGCTTTTTTTCTGGCGCGAAGCTGGATGGGCCGGGCGGGTGTGGCCGGTGTTGTGCGGGCAGCCTTCGGGGCGGTGATCATTGCGTTTGCGGCTGCGGTGATCGCGGGCACGCTGATCGCGCCATTCATGGGCACCATCTTTGGGCCATTTTTGCTGGCGGCGGCGTTTCTGGCCAAGCCGTGGCTGGCCGTGGCCTGGGTGGCCGTGGCGATGGCGGGGCATTTTTTGTTGGTCGTCTGGTCGGGTGAGAAGACAAGCGGCAACAGCCGGATGGATCAAAGTGCGGTGTCGCAACTGAGCCGGTTGTCCCAGATGAACCTGTATCGCAATACCCACGGACGCTAGGCCCGCGCCGGCGTTTCGAAATGTGAAAGCCACGCTGTATTTTCAGCGTGGCTTTTGCGTTTGATGGGGGGCGGTCGGGCACCTAGTCTTTTTCGCGGAAATTCCGGCTGACTTTGATCTGTTCCCAAGCCCAGACCACCTCTGACAGTTGTTCTTCCTGACTGCGGTCGCCGCCGTTCATATCGGGGTGCAGGATCTTGATCAGTGCCTTGTAGGCCTTGCGGATTTCCGGCTTCGACCAATTGTCCTTCGCTTCGAGGATTTCCATCGCGCGGCGTTCGGTGGGGGGCAGTTTGCGCCCGACAGCGGCACCACGACCGGGGTTCCGGGTCGCGTTTTGCCCCAGTACCTGATGTGGATCATCGACGCCCAACCGCGCCCATGCGCGTTCTTCAACGGTGCGCTTGAACGGCTTTGTGGGGCGTTCCCAGACACGGTCCTGTTCCATCTGCGCGGCCAGTTCGGCCTCGGAGGTGGTGTCGAAGAAATTCCATTTCAGGTTGTATTCGCGCACGTGTTCCTGACAGAACCAGAAATAGTCATCCAGAATATCCGGCGACTTGGGCGCGCGGTACTTTCCAGCCTGCGCGCAACCGTCGTGGTCGCAGACGCGCATTGATGTCTCGGACGCGCCGGACATACCGCGTCGCCCGCGCGGGTTTTTCTTCTTAGAGCTCGACACTGACATGTCAAAGCCAAAGGGGTCATTTTTTTTCATGGCGTGTCTTACCTTTCAGACTCGGCCAATAAACCTTAAACCTCCCAGCGAGAGATAGAAGAGGGCAGAGGGAAAATAATGGCACTAGACACCGAAATTCGTACCGCTTTGACGGTACTTTCGCCAACCAAGCTGGACGTGATCAACGAAAGCGCGCTGCACAGTGGACATGCAGGCGATGATGGGTCGGGCGAAAGCCATTGGCGTATCGTGATCACGGCCCCGGGGTTGAACGATTTGTCGCGCATCGGGCGCCACCGCGCCATCCATAGTGCGCTGGGCTCCGATATCATCGGGCGGATTCACGCGCTGGCAATTGATATCCAGTAATTATTCGGCAGCGACGTCCGGCGAGGGCCGCTGTGGTGCGGTCACGGGGGTCTGCTGCTGCTTGGCCGCGACACGTTCGGCCCCGGTTTTTGGCGGCGCTGTCAGCGTCGGCGCCGGGGCTGCGACCTGTGGGGCCAGTTTCGTGCGGCGGAACACCAACATGTTCTGAAACACAGTCGTCTTGCCCAGCAAACCTTCGCGTTGTTCGCAGGGCAGGGTATCTGTGCGCAGGTATTCCCAGCCAAACGCTGCCAAATCGTTCATGGTCGTCTCAAGGGCGTGGGCAAAGCGGTATTCGACCGATTTGAGGCCCTTGGCCTTCACGCCGCGCATCGGCGCCGGCACGACTTTGTATTCGTATGACATCACGTCACCCCTGTTGGCCCCCTTAGGGCCTATAGCAAAAGTATGGCACGAATCCAAGTATTCGCAATGGGACCGTATGAGCGGTGCGTGACATGCCCACGCCCTAAAGCCCCAGTTTTGCCGCGACCAATTCGTTGACAACGCCCGGATTGGCCTTGCCGCCGGTCGCTTTCATGACTTGGCCGACGAACCAGCCTGCCAGCTTTGGATTGGCTTTCGCCTTTTCGACCTGCGCGGGGTTGGCGGCGATGATTTCGTCAACTGCGGCCTCGATGGCACCTGTGTCAGTGACCTGTTTCATACCTTCGGTAGCGACGATTTCAGCAGGGTCGCGGCCTGTGGTATAGCAGATTTCAAACACATCCTTGGCGATCTTGCCCGAGATGTCGCCGGATTTGATCAGGCCGACCAGAGCGCCCAGTTGCGCGGCGGAAACGGGGCTGTCTTCGATGCTATGGTCTTCTTTCTTGAGGCGGCCAAACAGTTCGTTGATCACCCAGTTGGCGGCCAGTTTGCCGTCGCGGCCAGCGGCGACCTGTTCAAAGTACACCGCATTGGCCAGTTCCGCCGTCAGCACCGAGGCGTCATAGTCAGCCAAGCCGAAATCGCGGATAAAGCGCGCCTTTTTTGCGTCGGGCAGTTCGGGCAGTGCAGCTTTGATACTGTCCACCCAATCCTGTTCGATTTCCAGCGGCAGCAGGTCGGGGTCCGGGAAGTAGCGGTAATCATGGGCTTCTTCTTTGGATCGCATCGACCGGGTTTCGTTCTTGTCGGGATCGTAAAGGCGGGTTTCCTGGGTGACTTCCTTGCCATCTTCGAGCAGGGCAATCTGGCGTCGCGCCTCGACGTCGATGGCCAGTTGGATGAACCGCATGGAGTTCATGTTCTTGATTTCGCAGCGGGTGCCGAGGTGGCTGAAATCCTGTGTCGCCTGATATTTTTCGTATTGGCCGGGGCGGCAGATCGACACGTTGACGTCAGCCCGCAGGTTGCCGTTCTGCATGTTGCCGTCGCAGGTGCCCAGGTAACGCAGGATCTGGCGCAGTTTCAGCACATATGCGGCGGCTTCTTCGGGGCCGCGGATATCGGGGCGGCTGACGATTTCCATCAGCGCCACGCCGGTCCGGTTCAGGTCCACGAACGACATGTTGGGGTCCATGTCGTGGATTGATTTACCCGCGTCCTGTTCCAGATGGATGCGTTCGATCCGCACGAGGCGTGCCTTGCCGTCGCCCATTTCGACCAGCACTTCGCCCTCGCCCACGATAGGGTGGTAGAGTTGCGAGATTTGGTAGCCCTGCGGCAGGTCGGGGTAGAAGTAGTTCTTGCGATCAAAGGCCGAGAAAAGGTTGATCTGCGCGTTCAGGCCCAGCCCGGTCTTGACCGCCTGACTGATGCAGCCTTCGTTGATGACGGGCAACATGCCGGGCATACCCGCGTCCACGAAGGCCACGTTGCTGTTGGGTTCCGCGCCGAATTGGGTAGAGGCCCCCGAAAACAGTTTCGCCTTGGTCGCGACCTGCGCGTGGACCTCCAGCCCGATGACAAGTTCCCAGTCGTGCTGCGCACCGGCGATCACTTTGGGGGTTGGGGTGTCATAGGTCAGGTCGAGCATCTGCGCATCCTTTGGTCAGGTTCGCATGCTGTCTAAAAGAACGTGGGCGCGGCTTCAAGTCGCCATGACATCAGCCAAAAATTGCCGCCGGGCGCCGGACGGTATTGAGCGGCGTGGTTTTGCGGGGCAACGTCACCGCCATGAGACAGATATGGGTCATCATCGCGCTGGTCGTAACGGCAGGGTTTGCGCAAGCCGATCAGGTGGCATCGGTGCGGCCCGTCGCCCGCCCCGATCATATGGTCCGCTATCCCGTCACGATCGAGACGCGCACGCCGGACGTGCGTCCGGTGGCCCGCGACAGTTTTCAGCCCCGCGCGCGCTGGGACAGCAAGCCCGGCGGGCGCGTCTGGACCCGGGCCGCGATGGCGGCGATTGCGGCACATGGTGCGCCGCTGGTGTCGGTGGTGCCGCGCGATATAGCGGTGTGGTGTCCGGGCTATGCCGCCGCGTCGCCGGATCGGCGCCGTGCGTTTTGGGCCGGGATGATGTCGGCGCTGTCCAAGCACGAAAGCACCTATGATCCGCGCGCCGTCGGCGGGGGCGATTCGTGGTACGGGCTTTTGCAGATATATCCCGATACCGCGCGCCGCTATGGCTGTCGGGCACAGACCGGAGAGGCGCTGAAGAACCCCGCCGAAAACCTGAGCTGTGCGGCCCGGATCATGGCCGTGACCGTGGCCCGTGATCGCGCGGTGGCGTTGCATGACGGGCGTTGGCGTGGCGTTGCTGCGGATTGGGGACCGATGACAAGCAGCGCCAAAATCAGCGAAATGGCGGGCTGGACCCGGCGGCAAAGCTATTGTGTGCCGGTTGAAGCTGTGCGCCCGGTCGCGCGCCCTAATCTGCCTGCGGCCGTTTCAACCATGAGCGTGAGGCCGCGACCAGATTGACCGCTGGCGCGTCCTTGCCTCCAAGGGCCAGCGTGGCACGGCGCAGCAGATCAATGCCTTGCTCGGCGTTCTTGGGCATGGAGGCGGCTGAAATCGGCTCGCCTATCGTGACGCGGAACGGCTGTTTGGCCTTGTTCAGCGTCTCGTGGAACAGGGTGATATCGCGCAGGGTCGGGTGCAGCAGGTCGAACAGGTAAAACAGCGCCGAATTGCGCGCCTGAATGTTGATCGGAATGACCGGCAGATCGAATTTGCGCGCCAGCATCGCGGCCGAGGCCATCCAAGGCCGTTCAAAAAGCCGCAGGCCGCGCCGTTTCGCCAGACGTCCAGAGGGGAAGATAACGCCAAGCCGCCCTTCGCTGGTGGCTTGGCGCATGTAGGCCATGGTTTCGCGGGTCTTGGCGTGGCTGCGCAGTTCGCTGCGCCATTCGACCGGGGCGATCATGCTTTCCATCTGGGGAAAGACCCGCAGGATATCGCGGTTGGCAAAGAAATATGCATCGGGCCGGGTGGCGGCGATCAGGTGGTGCAGGATAATGCCGTCGGCGATCCCCGTGGGGTGGTTCGCCACAATCAGGGCTGGGCCGTGGGCCGGGATATGGCCCAGCCCGCTGGCGGTGACATTTTGGGCCAGACGCTGTCCCATCGCCCTCATGATCGCATCGGCGGGCGCGTCTTCGAGGATTTTGGCGATGGCGACGGTGGCATCATAGCCCAGCATCTTGTGCAGGCAGCGCCGGGCGATGCGGGTGCCGGGGCGATCACTGTAAAGCCAGCGCGCACGTTCTGCGATCAGCGGGTCAATGCGATGTTCCATGGCGCATATCTGGCCACGGGTGCGTAACAGTTGCACGACATCTTGCTAAAACTTGCCGCAGCGGCGGAACGCTGCGGCAATTTCATCTTGGATCGGCCATAATCAGCCCAAAATGCGCGTTATCATCTCGGTTGTGTCGGCTGACAGGTTTGGCGTGTCGGCGATTCGCAGCAAGGCGGCCCGGATTTTGGCTTGGCGGGCACCATCATAGCGGCGCCATGTCGAAAAGGCGGTGGACATGCGGGCTGTGGTTTGCGGGTTCAGCGGATCAAGTTTGATCAACCAATCCGCGAGCAGGTCGTATCCGGCCCCACCGGGGTGGTGAAAGCCCGCAGCATTGCCAGCCAGCGCGCCGAAGACCGCGCGGAACCGGTTGGGGTTTTTCATGGTAAAGGCGGGATGTCCGGTCAATCTGGCGGCGGTTTCAGCGGCCTGATCGGGGGCGGCACAGGCAACTTGCAGGCCAAACCATTTGTCCATGACAAGCCGGTCGTTTTGCCACTGTGCCGCGAACCCGCTGAGTGCGGCATCCGCTTTGCCGGTCTTGAGAAGTGCGGTGAGGGCGGCAAGCTGCTGGGTCATATTGTCTGCGCTGGCGTATTGTGCGGCGGCCTGTCTGGCACCATCAAGCCGCGATATCAGCCCAAGGACGGTATTGCCAAGCGCGCGTCGGCCCGCAGACGCCGCATCGGGCGTGTAGGCCCCGGTGACGGTCATATCGGCGTAGACCCGTGGCAGCATATCCTGGAGATGCTGGGCGATATGGAGTTTCAGCGTTTCGTGGGCGTCGTAGATGGCCGATGGGTCGGGGGTTTCGCCCGCATCGACAAGCGTTTGGGCGGTGTCGTCTTCGGTAGGAAGCCCCAGCACCAGCGCGCGGAACGCGGGGTCGAGGCTGTCGTCGCGCAAGACCGCAGACAAACCATCGAGATAATCCGCATCCGGCGTCGCGCCGTCACGCACCATGCGCAACAGCACGTCCTGGGCCAAGGCGCGTCCGGCATCCCATTTGTTGAACGGGTCGGTGTCATGCGCCAAAAGGAACGCGCGCTGGGCGTTGGTTTGGGCATGCGCGATGATCACGGGCGCGGAAAAGTCGCGCAGGATTGATGGGATCGGTTTGCTGGCAAGACCTTCGAACGTAAAGCTTTGTTCGGTCTGGGTCAGTTCCAGCAGGGTGGTCGGGACGATCTCGTCGCCGTTGTCGTTCAGCAGACCCACGGCGACGGGGATCACCATAGGGTGCTTTTGGTCCTGTCCCGGCGTGGGCGGCGTGTGTTGGGTCAACGTCAGCGTATAGCGCCCCGCGCCCCGGACGTGATGCGGGGCCTCTGCGTCGAGGTCCCGGCTCGGGGGCCGGGACAGCTCGCCCGGTTGCCAGCTTTCGCTGACGGTCACGCGGGGGGTGCCGGCCTGACTGTACCATTCGGCGAATTGCGTCAGGTCGCGGCCAGTGGCGTCTGCAAAGACCTTGAGCCAGTCTTCGATCGTGGCCGCGTCGCCGTCGTGGCGTTCAAAATAAAGGTCCAGTGCCTTGGCGTATGCGTCTTCGCCGACCAGACGGCGCAGCATCCCGATGATCTCGGCACCTTTTTCATAGACGGTGACGGTGTAGAAATTGTTGATCTCGACAAAGCTGTCAGGGCGGACGGGATGCGCGAGGGGGCCGTTATCTTCGCGGAACTGGTGCGCGCGCAGGACCACCGCGTCGTTGATCCGTTTGACCGCATGGCCGCGCATGTCGCCGGTGAATTGCTGGTCGCGGAACACGGTCAGCCCTTCCTTGAGGCACAGTTGGAACCAGTCGCGGCAGGTGATGCGGTTGCCGGTCCAGTTGTGGAAATACTCGTGGGCGATGATCGCTTCGATCCGTTCGAAATTGGCATCGGTCGCGGTTTCGGGCGACGCAAGGACGGCGGAGGAGTTGAAGATGTTCAGCCCCTTGTTTTCCATCGCCCCCATATTGAAGTCATCGACCGCGACGATATTAAAGACATCAAGGTCATATGCGCGGCCATACACGTCTTCGTCCCATTTCATGGACTTCTTGAGCGCTTCCATCCCGAAGGCGCATTTGCCTTCGTCGTCGCCGGGGCGCACCCAGATATTCAGTTCCACGGCATTGCCGGACATGGTGGTAAAGCTGTCGGGGTGGTTGACCAGATCGCCCGCGACGAGCGCGAACAGATACGCGGGTTTCGGCCAGGGGTCGTGCCATTCGGCCCAGCCCGTGCCGCTGGCGGACGGGTTGCCATTGGACAAAAGGACCGGCAGGTCGCTTTCGATGCGGACGGTGAAAACGCTCATCACGTCGGGGCGGTCGGGGTAGTATGTGATCTTGCGAAACCCTTCGGCCTCGCATTGGGTGCAATACATGCCGTTCGACATATAAAGCCCTTCGAGGGCGGTGTTGGTTTCGGGACTGATTTCGACCTCTGCCTCGAAGGTGAAGGGGCCGTTGGGGGCCGGGCAGGTCAGGCCGGTTTCGCTGACATCGGGGGTGATGGTTTGCCCGTCGATCTTGGCGCTGATCAGGGTCAGGTGTTCGCCGTGCAGAAAGAAATCACGCGCTGTGGCGTCGGGGTTGGGCCGCAAGGCAATGCGCGAGATCACCCGCGTCGCGGTGGCGGACAGTTTGAATGTCAGGTGGACGCTGTCGACCAGAAAGCTGGGCGGTGTATAGTCGCGCAGGTAGATCGTTTGGGGGGCTGCGTCTTTCATTTCGGTGATCCTTGTACAGGGTGTTTGCACGGAACCTATGTTGCCTGACGGGGATGTGCCACTGGTTTGGCGCGCAAAGCTTTTTGAAAATCATGGCTGCCATGCTAGTTTGTCGGCAATGGCCAAGATGCGCAAAAAATCGGATTTCCCGCAGAAAACCTGCGCCACCTGTGGCCGCCCATTTGCGTGGCGCAAGAAATGGGCGCAGGTTTGGGAGCAGGTGCGCTATTGCTCCGATAGGTGCCGTGCGGCGCGTCTGAAACCATAATCTTGTAAATTGGTCATTGAATATGACCAGAGACGTTGCCTATCGGAAACTTTTCTTCTAATTCTCGGGCGAGGATTGTGTGCTGTTGTATGCCGTCAGAAAATTGGAGACGTGATGACCGACCGTATTGAAAAGCATGGGCTGCAGGTAGCCCTTGAACTGGCTTCATTCATTGAAGACCGCGCCCTGCCGGGAACGGGCATTGCGCCTGACGCCTTCTGGGCTGGCTTTGCGGGGGTGATTGCGCAGATGACACCGCGCAACCGTGCGCTGTTGGAAAAGCGCGAAGATTTGCAGGCCAGGATTGATGCGTGGCATATCGCCCACCGCGACGCGCCACATGATCGCCGTGCCTATGAGGCGTTCCTGCGCGAGATCGGCTATCTTGTCCCCGAGGGCGATGATTTTGAGATCGAGACGACACATGTCGACCCTGAAATTGCAAAGATCCCCGGACCGCAGCTGGTCGTGCCGATCACCAACGCCCGCTTTGCGCTGAATGCGGCGAACGCGCGCTGGGGCAGTCTTTATGATGCGTTCTATGGCACCGATGCCATGGGCGAGCAGCCGCCCAAGGGCCCCTATGACCGCGGTCATGGTGCGCGGGTCGTGGCGCGGTCACGCGTGTTTCTGGACGAGGCGTTCCCGATCAACGGTGCCAGCCATGCGGATGTGCGCCGCTACTATGTGCATGACGGTGCGTTGCTGATTGATGATAACCCGCTGCGCGATCCGGCCAAGTTCGTTGGCTATCGCGGCAATCCAAAGGCGCCTGATGCGGTGGTTTTGGTGAATAACGGTTTGCATGTCGAGCTGGTGTTCGACCGCGCCCACCCGATTGGCAGCCGCGATCAGGCATTGCTGGCCGATGTGCGGCTGGAAAGCGCCGTTTCCGCGATCATGGATTGCGAGGACAGCGTCGCGTGCGTGGATGCGGAAGACAAGGTAGAGGCCTATGGCAACTGGCTGGGTCTGATGCAGGGCGATCTGACGGCTGATCTGCAAAAGGGTGGCCAGACGGTGACGCGGCGGTTGGCCGAGGATCTGACCTATACTGCGCCGGACGGCGGCACGCTGACCCTAAAGGGGCGCGCATTGCTGTGGATTCGCAATGTCGGCCACCTGATGACAAATCCGGCGGTCTTGGACGCCAGCGGTGCTGAAGTATACGAAGGCCTGATGGACGCGATGATCACCACGCTGGTGGCGATGCATGATCTAAAGCGTGATGGCGGGAATTCGGCGCTTGGGTCGGTCTATGTCGTGAAGCCCAAGATGCACGGGCCGGAGGAGGTTGCCTTTACCAACGACATCTTTGCCGGGGTCGAGGATGCGCTGGGCCTGCCGCGCGACACGGTCAAAATCGGGATCATGGACGAGGAACGCCGCACGACGGTGAACCTCAAGGCGTGTATCCGCGCGGCGAAAACCCGCGTTGCGTTCATCAACACCGGCTTTCTGGATCGGACGGGCGATGAAATTCACACCTCGATGGAAGCCGGGCCGTTCAGCCGCAAGGATTTCATCAAGCGCAAGCAGTGGATTGGCGCCTACGAAGATCAGAACGTCGATATCGGGCTGGAGTGCGGGTTTTCCGGGCGCGCCCAGATCGGCAAGGGCATGTGGGCCATGCCCGATTTGATGGCCGCAATGCTGGAGCAGAAGATTGCCCATCCGCAATCCGGTGCGAACTGCGCATGGGTGCCAAGCCCGACGGCGGCTACGCTGCATGCGCTGCATTATCACAAGGTCAATGTGATGGCCGTGCAGGCCAAGCTGCGCGCGGGCGGGCGGCGTGCCTATGTATCGTCGATCCTGGATATTCCGCTGGCGCAGTATCAGCGCTGGACGGATGCACAAAAGATCAAAGAGGTCGAAAACAACGCCCAAGGGATTTTGGGATATGTCGTGCGCTGGATTGATCAGGGCGTGGGCTGTTCCAAGGTGCCTGACATCAACAATGTCGGCCTCATGGAGGATCGCGCGACCTGCCGGATTTCCAGTCAGGCTCTGGCGAACTGGCTGCATCACGGCGTTGTCACGCAGGCACAGGTGATGGAGGCCATGCAAAAGATGGCAGCCGTCGTGGATGCACAGAATGCGGGTGACCCGGCGTATCGCCCGATGGCGCCGAACTTTGACGGGATCGCGTTTCAGGCGGCGTGTGATCTGGTGTTCAAGGGGCGGATTCAACCGTCAGGCTATACCGAACCTGTCTTGCATCAGCGGCGGTTAGAGTTGAAGGCGCAGCGTAATCATTAAGGATTGGCGGGGATGACCCCGCCCTACGGGAGATAACGAATGACTGATATTTCAGCGAGCAAGGCGCGGACCATCATCCGCAAGGCATTGGCCAAGGGCAATGAGATGGGGTTCAAACCCTTGTCTGTCGTCGTGCTTGATGCCGGTGGCCATGTCAAAGCGTTCGAGCGCGAGGATGGCGCCGCACCGGGGCGGTTTGGCATCGCACATGGCAAGGCCTATGGGTCGGTCATGCTGGGCATGGCGGGCACCGCGCAGATGGCAAGGGCCGAGGCGCAGGCGTATTTCATGGCCGCTGTGAACGGCGTTTACGGCGGGCAGGTGGTGCCGGTTCCGGGCGGTGTGCTGCTGCGTGACAAGCGCGGTGCGGTGATGGGTGCCGTCGGCGTGACGGGCGACACATCCGATAATGATGTCATTGCCGCGATGGCGGGCATCGAGGCGGCAGGGCTACAGGGCGAAGCCTAGGCGCCTCAATCTTCGGCAAATGCGCTATACGGACCACATGTGCGGGGATGCTGCGGCCTGTGTGCGCATGCTGTGTCTTCCGTTGCGAGAAATTCGGATGTAACAAGGGCGAAACCCGAAAGGAATGTTCATGCGGCGGCCCGTGATTGGTATTATCGGTAACAGTCATCTGATCAACGACCAATATATTGTCCATGGTGCGGGGCAGATGAATGCGCAGGCGCTTTCTGATGTTGCCGGTGCGATTCCCATCATTATTCCCACCGACCCCGCTGTGGTGTCGGTGGCCGAGTTGATGGTAACCTGTGATGGGTTTTTGTTCACCGGCGGCCGCCCCAATGTCCACCCCGAGGAGTATGGCGAAGCGGCAACCGAGGCGCATGGCGCTTTTGACCGCGACCGCGATCGCATTGCATTGCCCCTGATCCGGGCCTGCGTGGCGCAGGGGCAGCCGATCTTTGGCATTTGTCGGGGGTTTCAAGAGGTGAACGTGGCCATGGGTGGCACGCTTTATCCCGAAATTCGTGACTTGCCGGGGCGTGATAACCACCGGATGCCGCCCGACGGTACGATGGAGGAAAAGTTTCAGCTGCGCCACGAGGTGACGTTTGCAGAGGGTGGACCGTTTCATCGGCTGATGGGGACCCGCGCGGTGATGACGAACACGTTGCATGGGCAGGGCATCAAAGATCCCGGACCGCGCATCGTGATTGATGGCCATGCGCCCGACAGCACGCCAGAGGCGATCTATGTCGCTGATGCACCGGGATTTACCCTGTCCGTGCAGTGGCATCCAGAGTGGAATGCGCTGGGTGATCCGGTGTCGCGGCCCTTGTTCGAGGCCTTTGGCGATGCGTGCCGTGCATGGGCCGCCGGGGCGCTGCGCAAGGCGGGTTAGCGTCGGTTCGCACTGACCTGGATCAACCTGCGGTGCGACGTGGCGGGCATTATGGTGTCCAAACCACGTTGGAGCGCACCATGAAAATTTTGATCGCCTATGCCTCGACCGAGGGGCAGACCCGCAAGATTGTCCGGTTTTGTGCCGATTATCTGACGACGGAAGGCCACAGCGTCGAACTGCTGCCGGCTGAGGATGCGATTGATACCGATTTATCGCAGTTTGATGCGGCCTTGCTGGCCGGGTCCGTCCATGGGGGCAAATATCAAAAACCGCTGATCGCACTGGCAAGTCGGCAGGCGGATGCCTTGGCGCATATGGGTGCCGCGTTCATGTCGGTATCATTGGCCGCTGCCGGTGACGATGAAGACGACTGGGAGGGACTGGAGGACTGCGTGAACCGCTTTGTCAGTCAGACAGAGTGGTCCCCGGCAAGGGTCATGCATGTGGCCGGGGCATTTCGGTTTTCGGAGTATGATTTCCTCAAATCCTGGGCGATGCGTTGGATCGCTGCGCAAAAGGGTCAGGACGTCGATCCGCATAAGGATAAGGAATACACCGATTGGGCCGCATTGCGCATCGCATTATCCGATTGGATAAGCGCGGCTTCGTCCCGCTGAGGCGTCACAACTTGTACACCACCGACGTTTGCGGCATCAATTGCCAAGCGCTCACGGAGGTGGCATGAAACGGTCCCGCATCAACGAGATTATGGCCCAGGCGGATCAGATGATCCGGTCCTATGGCTTTGTATTACCGCCATGGGCCTATTGGACCCCCGCGGAATTTCAGGCGCGGGCCAGTGCCGCCAAGGCGGTGATCGACGCCCGTTGCGGTTGGGATATCACCGATTATGGCGCGGGGCGCTATGATTCGATGGGGTTGTTTCTGTTCACGCTGCGCAATGGGCGGCTGGCGGACCTGCGGCGTGGCGGCGGCATGTGTTATGCTGAAAAGCTGTTGATTTCAAAGCAGGACCAGATGTCGCCGATGCATACCCACGTCATCAAGGCGGAAGATATCATCAACCGGGGCGGGGCAACATTGGTGGTCGCGCTTTATGGTTCGGACGCGGATGGGAATTTTGATGAAACTGCGGGGGGCACTGTCTTTTGCGATGGGCTCCGGCGTGATTTTACACCCGGCGAAAAGCTGAAACTTGCCCCCGGTGAGAGTGTCACGCTGATGCCCGGCGACTGGCACGCGTTTTGGGGCGAAGGGGGGGATGTGCTGATCGGTGAGGTTTCGACCGTCAATGACGATGAGACCGACAACATCTTTCACGACCCGATTGGCCGTTTTGCGCAGGTGGAAGAGGACGCAGCCCCGACCCATTTGCTGGTCAGCGATTACGGGACATGGCTGCGGCAGGCGCTTTAGAGGATCAGATCGAAGGTTTTGAACAATGGCAGTTCGCGCGCGCGGATGCCGGTGAGGTCAAACAATGCATTGCCAAGCGCGGGCATCGCGGGCGGCGTGCCGGGTTCGCCGACGCCACCGAGATGCGGCGCGGTTTCGCGGATCTGCACGGCGAACTGTGGGGTGTTGTGCATGCGCAGGGCGTCGTAGTCGTAGAAGTTCATCTGTTCTGCCTGCCCGTCGGCAAAGGTGATTTCGCCCTGCATCGCCGCCGAAAGCCCATAGATCGCGCCTGATATCATCTGTGCCTCGATGATGGCGGGGTCCAGGGCGGTGCCGACGTCACAGGCGATCCAGACCTTGTTGATGCGGATGCCATTGCCGGTGTCTTCGACTTCGATCACTTCGGCGACGGGGGTGCCAAAGGAATAGGTAAAGCCGATGCCGCGCCCGATATTGGCGGGGGTTTGGCCCGTCCAGCCCGACATTTCGCCCACAGCGGCAATGACCCCCGCAGAGGGCGCGTGTTCGTCCTGCGCCAGTGCCAGCCGGAATTGCAGCGGGTCGGTGCCTGCGGCATGGGCCATTTCGTCGATGAAGGTGTCAAAGAAAAATCCGTTGAAGGAATTGCCGACCGAGCGCCAGAAGCCCAGTGGGATGTCGATTTCGGTCAGGTGGCCGGTGATCCGGTAGTTGGGGATCTTGTAGGGCTGGTCAAACGCGCCTTCGACATGGCCCCGGTCAGGGCCGGGGGGAACCTGACCGGACAGACGCATGCTTGAGTTATGGGTGACGGAGGGCGCGGCGATTTTGCCATCCACCAGCTGTGCGGCGCCATCGCGGACCACGCCGCGAAACCGGGCGCTGGCGGCGGGGCGATAGAAGTCATTGCGCATGTCTTCTTCCCGGCTCCAGATCATTTTGATCGGCGTGCCGGGGAATTCCTTGGCGATGCGGGCGGCCTGCACGGAAAAGTCAAATTCGGCCCGTCGGCCAAAGCCGCCACCCATGAATGTGGTGTGAATGGTGACCTGTTCGGCGGCCAGACCTGTTGCCTTGGCGCATTTGTCGCGGGCGATGATCGGGGCTTGGTTGCCGCACCACACGGTAAGCGCGTCGCCGGTGTAAAGCGCCGTGGCGTTCATCGGCTCCATCGTCGCATGGGCGAGAAAGGGGACGAAATATTCCGCCGTGATTTCGGTGCCGTCCAGGGCGGCGGTGACATCGCCATCGTCACGGGCAGTGCTGTCGGGTTCATTGTCAAGCGAGGCAATGACAGCCGCACGCAGATCAGCTGTCGTTTCGGGATAGTTCGATTTTTCCCACGTGATATCAACCGCTTCGGCAGCCTGAATGGCAAGCCAGGTATTGGTGGCGACGACGCCGATACCGTCACCGAGATTGATGATCGCTGCAACGCCTGCCATATCTCTGGCCACGCTGTCGTCATAAGATACCATGCCGCTGCGGCGCGGGTTCATGCGCACGGTGGCGAATTTCATACCGTCGAGCTTGGAGTCGAGCGCATATGCGGCGGTGCCAGTGGATTTGCCGATCATGTCGGTCCGCGGCATGGATGTGCCCAGATATTTCCACTCTGATTTGTCGCGCAGGTTCACATCCGGCGGGGTGATCGCGGCGGCGGCCCGGGCCAGCGCGGTATAGGGCAGGGTGGTCCCGTCGGGCGCGATCACGGCGCTGTTTTTGGTGCGCAGGGTCGTCGCGTCGACGCCCAATTGGTTGGCGGCGGCCAGTTTGAGCGTCTCGCGGGCGGTGGCCCCGGCGTGGCGCATCCGGTCAAACGCATCTTTGGTCGAGGTCGAGCCGCCGGTGATTTGCAGGTTCAGCAATTTGCCGACCATGCCAACATTCTGGCGCATATTGTGGATGAATGCGGTGTCGGCGTAATGTTTGAACGGCAGGGCAAGGCCCAGCACGGCCTGATTGTAATAGGCCTGAGCGGGGGGGCCGTGCAGGACGGTGATATCGTCCCATGCGACGTCCATCTCTTCGGCGACAAGCGCCGCGAGGGTGGTATGCACGCCCTGTCCCATTTCAGCGCGGGGTGCGATGATGGTCACACCGTCGGCGTTGATAAGGACATAGGCGTTCAACGTGGCCTCGCCCGGGCCCGGCGTCAGCGGGTTGGGGGCATCCTTGCGGATTTGGTACACCCCGAAGGCGACGCCGCCGACGATGGCGGCAGAGCCGATCAGGAAGGTACGGCGGGCGACTTTTCCGATGCTGGCCATGATTTACGCCTCTTGCAGTTTTTGGGCCGCAGTTTTGATCGCGGCGCGGATGCGGGGGTAGGTGCCGCAGCGGCACAAGTTGCCCTGCATGGCCTCGTCGATGTCTTGATCGGTGGGTCCGGGATTCGCGGATAGCAATGCCGCAGCCTGCATGATTTGCCCGGACTGGCAGTAGCCGCATTGGGCGACTTGGTGATCGACCCAGGCCTGTTGGATTATGGCCATGTCGGCAGGGGTTCCCAGGCCTTCGATGGTTGTGACGTCACCCCAGACGTCCGACAGGGCGACCTGACAGGATCGCACCGCCTCGCCGTTGATATGGACGGTGCATGCGCCACAGGCGGCGACGCCGCAGCCGAATTTGGTGCCGGTCAGGCCAACGGCATCGCGCAGAACCCACAAAAGCGGGACATCGCCGGGCAGGTCGACACTGTGGGAGGTGCCATTGATTGTGAGGGTCGTGGGCATTTGGGGCCTCGTGCGAAAGTGAACAGGTAAGTTTAGTTTACCGGAGGTTGTGGTGGCGGGCAATTTTTTCTGCAGGCGGGATCGCATTTGGCAGATCTGCGCCTCCGGCGGGGATATTTCGGCTCGGAAGAAGGTGGGGGAAATTGGGCTATGGGTGTGTGAGGCCGTTGATCTGCTCCAGAAGTTTGGGGATGTTGTCTTTGAAGCGGCTCTGTTGCACAAATTCTGTGAGGGATTCATCTAGTGAATCCAGTGTGGTAGC
>NZ_JAFMHJ010000046.1 GCF_017854565.1 Yoonia sp. | reverse complement strand
GCTACCACACTGGATTCACTAGATGAATCCCTCACAGAATTTGTGCAACAGAGCCCGTCCGCAACACCAATAGGCGGGCATGGATCAGGGCACTGGGTGTTTCAATATTGGAATAATAACCCCAAAGCCTCTTTTGTATTAAGACGCCCGTGAATACTTTCGTATTCCAAAATATGAATGTTACCGGAAACATCTGACGAATTCCGTGAATACGCAAACCGCTTAAAAAGCCGCTGAAGACTGGAATAGAAAATGCGCCATCCAGCACAAAGATCGCCCTCAGCGGACACACTTACCTGCAAAAATCGGACATATGCGCGTCAATGCGTTTGCAACTGTCGCGAAGTGTAAAAATTATGGTGCGGGCGGTGGGACTCGAACCCACACGGGGACAAGCCCCAACAGATTTTAAGTCTGGTATGTCTACCATTCCATCACGCCCGCATCTGGCGTTGCATTACAACACCATGTTCCGTATGCACTTTTCAGTATCGAGACAAGGGCTTTGAAACGCCGCTACCCTGATCCAGCATACGTGTACGGCGCCATTCCTATGCGGACCCGTGCCGGTCGGCAAGTGGGGGTCAGATATCCGTGCCCGGCGGCACCGTCAGCAACGACCGCTCTGACAACCACGGGTTCAGCGCCACGGCCGCACGCAGGGCCATCTGCGCCTCATCGTGGCGACCAAGCCCCATCAGCGTCAACCCCTTGCCTGACAGGGCTGCGATGTGGTTTGGCGACATCATCAGCACGCGATCCAGATCAACCAGAGCCGCCGCAAAATCCTGCCGCAAATAATTCACAAAGGCGCGCTGGTTATATCCTTCGGCATAATCGGGGCAGTAGGCAACAAGCGCATCCAACGCATCGCGCGCACCCGGAAAATCATAGGCGGATCGTTTGCGCATCCCCTCGTCCAACAACTGCTGCGCGCGGGCGTCAGGCGCATCCGTCCATAACGTCCAAAGCTCATCGGTCAGCACCTTGGCATCGCCCTGACCACGGGCCAGCCCCAGCTCCACGATGATCGCATCGGTACGTGCCGTATGGTCGGGTGCCACCGGACAGGCCTCGGCCAAGGCGGGTGCCGCAAACAGGCAAAGTAGGACAAACCATTTCATGGGCCGATATTTGCGGCGCAGGGCCGCCCGGTCAAGTCACGACCCTGTGCTTGGGGCCACCGGCGACAGGCCTTCTTCTTTGATGGCCTGCATCGCAACATAGGTTGACGTATTGGCGACATGCGGCAAAGTTGATATTTTTTCCGCAAGGACAGCACGATAGCCGATCATCCCCGATGTGCGCACTTTCATCAGATAGTCGAATGCCCCGGCGATCAAATGACACTGCTCTATCTCTGGTACGCGCATCACGGCCGCACTGAATGCCGCCAGCGCCGCCTCGCGCGTGTCCGACAACTTTACCTCGACAAAGGCGACATGGTCCCGGCCAAGCCGGATCGGATCGAATAATGCGCGATAACCACGCACAACGCCGTTGTCCTCCAACCGTTTCAGCCGCGCCTGCGTCGGGGATTTCGACAGACCGATACGCCGCGCCAGTTCGGTCACGCTGATACGGCCCTCGACAGCCAGCACGTCAAGAATCTTGCGGTCAAATCCGTCAAGATCAGAAAACCTTTCGGTCATAAAAGCCACCATAATTTGGACAACCCGCCTGCAGTTTTGGTAAATAGCAGGCAAAACGACTGCGATCAATGGGATATGATGGGACATCAGGGAAAAGGATGACACCATGCCACGCGATGACACAAACGACCTGCGCCACCGGATTGACATGGCCATGTATAGTGACGAACAAACGGCGGTGACAGCCCTGACTGCCGCCGCCGCCCTCACCGAGGCCGACCGCTCACGGATCAGCAGCCGCGCCGCATATCTGGTCTGCGACATCCGCAACAGCGCCGATCCGGGCTTGATGGAAGTATTCCTCGCCGAATATGGCCTGTCGACGGACGAAGGCATTGCGCTGATGTGTCTGGCCGAAGCATTGCTGCGGGTGCCCGATGCCGATACGATCGACGCCCTGATCGAAGATAAAATCGCGCCATCCGACTGGGGCAAACATCTGGGCCATTCCGCGTCGTCGCTGGTCAATGCCTCGACGTGGGCGCTGATGCTGACCGGTCGCGTTCTTGATGACACAAAGCCCGGCATCAGCCGCCACTTGCGTGGCGCCGTGAAACGCTTGGGCGAACCTGTGATCCGCACCGCCGTAGCCCGCGCCATGCGCGAGATGGGCCGCCAGTTTGTGCTGGGCGAAAACATCGTCAAGGCGCTCAAACGTGCCGATGTGATGCGCGCCAAGGGGTTCACCTATAGCTACGACATGCTGGGCGAGGCCGCCCGCACCGAAGCTGACGCGCGCGGTTATCATCTGGCCTACTCCCGCGCGATCAGCGCCATCGCCGATTATTGCACGTATGACAGTGTCGCCGAAAACCCCGGCATTTCCGTCAAACTGTCGGCGCTGCACCCCCGCTACGAAGTGGCCCAAGAGGCCCGCGTCATGGCAGAACTCGTCCCCCGCGTCCGCGCGCTCGCTCTGCTCGCCAAATCGGCAGGCATGGGTTTCAACATCGACGCCGAAGAGGCCGACCGCCTGTCACTGTCACTGGACGTGATCAGCGCAGTGCTGGCCGAACCTGCTCTGGCCGGATGGGACGGCTTCGGCGTCGTCGTACAGGCCTATGGCCAGCGTGCGTCGCTTGTCATCGACTACCTGCATGACCTCGCAACGCGGCTGGATCGCAAGATCATGGTCCGCTTGGTCAAAGGTGCCTATTGGGATGCCGAGATCAAGCGCGCCCAAGTGCAGGGGATTGACGGCTTTCCAGTCTTCACTGCCAAACAGCACACCGACATCAGCTATATCAGCAACGCGCGCAAGCTGCTGGGCCTGACCGACCGCATCTATCCGCAGTTTGCCACCCATAACGCCCACACCGTGGCCGCCGTTCTCGATATGGCGTCAACGATGGGTCGCACCGCGCAAGATTACGAATTCCAGCGCCTGCACGGCATGGGCGAAACCATGCACACCATCGTCCTTAAGGCCGAACAGACCCGCTGCCGGATCTACGCCCCCGTTGGTGCCCACGAGGATCTTCTGGCCTATCTGGTGCGCCGCCTGCTTGAAAACGGCGCCAACTCCAGCTTCGTCAATCAGATCGTCGATGAAAACGTCCCCCCCGAGGTCGTGGCAAGCTGCCCCTTTGACGCCGCGGGCCAGGGTCCCCATCTGCCGACCGGTCCGGAACTGTTTTTGCCCGAACGGATCAACTCCAAAGGCTGGGACCTGACACATGTCCCGACACTGACCCAAATCGACGCGGGGCGTGGCAACTTGCGCACCAAGACCTTTGCCGCAGCGCCGATGCTGGCCGGTGCGGTTGACGCAGGCCCGACGCATGACGTGTGCAACCCCGCACTGCCAAGCGACATTGTCGGGACCGCCCAAAGCGCAACCGCCGCCGATGTGGCAACCGCGCTTGCCGCCGCAACACCATGGGCCAGCGACGTGGCAACCCGCGCCAAGGTGCTGAACGCCGCCGCCGACGCCTACGAAGCCGAGGCAGCCGCGCTCTTTGCGATCCTGACCCGCGAGGCAGGCAAAGGTCTGCCCGACGCCATCGCCGAACTCCGCGAGGCCGTCGATTTCCTGCGGTACTATGCCGCCCAGGCCACCGAAGGCAGCACCGCGCGCGGGATCTGGACCTGCATCAGCCCGTGGAATTTTCCGCTGGCCATCTTTACCGGGCAGATCGCGGCAGCGCTTGCCGCAGGTAATGCGGTGCTTGCCAAGCCCGCAGAACAGACGCCCCTGATCGCGGCGCGCACGGTGCAAATCATGCACAAAGCTGGCGTTCCGGCCTCAGCGCTGCAGTTGCTGCCTGGCGGCGGCGGCATCGGCGCGGCGCTCACCTCCGATGCGCGCATCAACGGCGTGGCCTTTACCGGCTCTACCGCAACGGCGCTGAAAATCCGCAGCGCGATGGCCGCGTATTGCACACCCGGCACGCCGTTGATCGCGGAAACCGGCGGCCTGAACGCCATGATCGTGGACAGCACCGCACTGCCCGAACACGCCGTGCGCGACATCATCAACGGTGCCTTCCGTTCCGCCGGTCAGCGCTGTTCGGCGCTGCGTTGCCTGTATGTGCAGAAAGATATCGCCGATACACTGCTGAAGATGCTCAAAGGTGCCATGTCGGAATTGACCCTTGGCGACCCGTGGGAACTGGCGACTGACGTAGGCCCGGTCATTGATGCGGCCGCGCACAAGACAATCGCCGACCACATCGCCCAAGCGCAGGCCGAAGGGCGCATCATCCACCAGCTGAACGCGCCCACACAGGGGCACTTCATCGCGCCGACAGCGATCCGCGTGAACAGCATCGCGGATATGACGCGCGAAATCTTCGGCCCGGTCCTGCATGTCGCCACCTTCAAGGCCAGTGAATTGGAAAAGGTGATTGATACAATCAACGCCACCGGCTACGGCCTGACATTCGGCCTGCACACCCGCATCGACGACCGGGTGCAGACGGTTGTGGAACGGGTGCAGGCGGGCAATATCTACGTCAACCGCGACCAGATCGGCGCGATCGTCGGCAGCCAGCCCTTTGGCGGCGAAGGCCTGTCCGGCACAGGCCCAAAGGCGGGCGGTCCATACTATCTGCCCCGCTTCACCGCCCATGCAACCGCACGATCCGACAGCTCATGGGACCACGATGCCGACCTCGCCGCATTGAAAAAGCGGTTGTCGTCGGCCATCGCCCCCGCGCATCCCGCGCCGACCGACCTGCCCGGTCCGACTGGCGAATCCAACCGCCACAGCGTGCATGCCCGCGGGCCCATCCTGTGTATGGGACCTGGCGCCGACGCGGCACAGCAACAGGTCACGGCCATTGCGACACTTGGCGGTATGGGGGTCAACGCCGAAGGCACCCTTGCGCCGGAAATGCTCACCTCTCTGACGCCGCTCGCCGGGGTCATCTGGTGGGGTGACGCCGACACCGGACGCGAAATCGAAACCGCCCTGAGCCACCGCGACGGACCGATTACGGCACTGATCACCGGCATGCCTGATGCCGGTCACGCCTTGCACGAACGGCACGTTTGCGTCGACACCACAGCGGCGGGCGGGAATGCCGCACTGCTGGCCGAGGTGGCAGGCCCAGCTTGGGCTTGACCACCCGGCGCGCATCGCTCACGGTCGCGGCATGTTACCAATCCGCGACCACAACCCATCGACAGGCACGCCCTACGTCACCCTGACGCTGATCGGGTTGAACATCGTGATATTCCTGATCGGTCTGGCCTATTTCCAGTCCGATCAGGCATTGGCCCGACTATACGGAACCTATGCGATGACACCGCTGCAGCTGTCGTATGGGGAAAACTTCGGCACACTTGTCACCTCGATCTTCCTGCACAGCGGCATCCTGCATCTCGCCGGAAATATGCTGTTTTTGTGGATTTTCGGCGACAACCTCGAAGACGAGATGGGGCATGTTCCGTTCTTGATCTTCTATCTGGCCTGCGGCATCGGCGCGAGCTTTGCACAATTCGCAACCGACCCGCTGTCGCCAACACCCGTCGTGGGCGCATCGGGGGCGATTGCAGGCGTCATGGGCGCGTATCTGCTGCTGTTCCCAAAGGCCAAAGTCGATATCTTTATCTTCTTCGTGGTCTTCTTTCGCATCCTGCCGATACCGGCATGGCTCATGCTTGGCATCTGGTTTGCACTGCAACTCTTCAACGGGTTCAACATCGACACCACCCGCGGCGGCGTTGCCTATTGGGCGCATACCGGCGGCTTTGTGATTGGCTTGATCACGACATTGCCGCTGTGGCTCAAACTTGGCGGACCCGCATTTTGGCAACGAACCGCAGGTCATCCGCCACACCCCGAAGCCACCTATGGCCGCAGCAATATCCCGATCGTGCGGCGCTAGGCCTTGCGGATCACTTTGGCAAATGTTTCGAAAATCGGCTCGTTGCCGCAAATCACCTGACCGTCGGCCAAGATGTCACCACCGATTTGCAGCGGCTCGGCAATGCCGCCTGCCTCGCGCACGATGATCAAACCAGCCGCCATATCCCAAGCATGCAAGCCACGCTCCCAAAACCCTTCGTATCGGCCCGCAGCCACATAGGCGAAATCCAGCGATGCGGCCCCAAACCGGCGCACGCCGGCGCAGGCGGGCAGCAAACGAGCCAGATCCTTGATTGTATCGGGCAGATCGGCGCGCCCGGCAAATGGCAGACCGGTTGCAAAGATGCTCTCGATCAAACGATGGCGCCCCGACACGCGCAGCCGGCTTTCGTTCAGCCAGGCACCGCCACCTTTTTCCGCATAGAACATCTCGTCTTTGACGGGGTCATAAATCACACCCGCGACAGTCTGCCCCTTGTGTTCAAGGGCAATGGATACCGCCCAGTGCGGCAGACCATGCAGGAAATTCGTCGTGCCATCCAGCGGATCGACAATCCACCGGCGGGTCGGGTCTTCACCCTCGATCTCGCGGCCCTCTTCGCCCAGAAACCCATACGACGGACGCGCACGCAGCAATTCTTCGCGGATCGTCTCTTCTGCGGTGCGGTCCGCGCGGCTGACAAAATCGCCGGGGCCCTTGGTGCTGACCTGCAGGTTTTCGACTTCGCCAAAATCCTTTAGCAGTGCACGGCCCGCCTTACGGGCGGTTTTCATCATAACATTCAGATTTGCGCTGCCAGCCATACTCGGGCCTCCGGTTCAGGATCAAGCGCGGCGTATAGGCGCAACGCGGCTGCGGAACAAGGGGGGCCGACCGCATGAGAGCCGCAAATTTCTTTTCGGGTCTTAACGTCCTGTTTGCTCTGCGGGTGCACAAGACGGCATGTGGCGGCGGCAGGGAACGTGATGGTCCAGCGTTTGATTGATCATTTTGTATATCAGACGCAGATTACGGCCCATATCTCGGCACGTGATGTCATGAAACGTCTGGCGGCAGCGGCGCTCATGGCGGCCGTTACAGCCTTCGCCGGGTTCGCGGTGCTGGCAGCAAAGATCACTCTGGCCATCGTCGCGATCGAAGCGTTGGCATATCCGCTCAATCGAAAAGCCGAACGATTTGAAGAAATGATAGATTTGCCAACGACCTGCCTGGTCTGGTTGATCAATTGGGCGGCCATGTTGTCGTTTTTGGCTTTCGCAGTGGTCCTCTCGACCAGCGACACGGTCCCTTTCGTGCTGGCAGGTTTCATCTGGATCTTTGGCACCTATGTCCATGTCAGCAACACATTCGGCCTGTTGCCGGTCTATAACTGGTCCCAGATGATGCCCGCGTTCGCTGCGATGTTCATCATGCTGTACAATATTGCCAAGAACCCCGCACATAACGGCAGCCAAACGGAATGGCTGATCACGGCCAGCCTCGTGGCTTTCTATATCGTCAACACATTCGATACGATGAACCTGCAAAAGACACCCACAAGGCCCTGGGCCGCGCGCGCGAAGAGGCAAACGCGCGCCTGATGGAGCGCTGGAGCGGCTTTCACGCTCTGACAGCCTCACGGGCCTGATGAACCGCCGTGCGTTTGATGATGTCGCGCAAAGCATGATGCGACAGCATGCCAGCAAAGAGGGGGTGACTGTCTTTTTGATGGATATCGACGGCTTTAAACCGATCAACGACAGCTATAGTCACGAAGCAGGCGATGCTGTCCTGCGCGCCATCGCGACACGTCTGAAACTGATTGCCGGGCGTGACGGTCTGGTCGCGCGGCTGGGCGGGGATGAATTTGCGATTTTGCGCACGAGCATTGCGTCGGTGCAAGCCGCAGTGCAGTTTGGCGGAAAAATCGCAAAAGTCATCTCGCAACCCGTTCTTTTTTGAACAAAAGCAACTCAGCGTCGGCGCAAGTGCCGGCATTGCCCGGCAAGGCAAAGGTGCCGACACACCCAATGCGCTCATGTCCGGTGCCGATCAAGCCATGTATCTTGCCAAGCAAAACCCCGAAGGACGGCCAAGCATTTACGACAAGGCCGCTTTTCCAGTCAGACCAACCCTGGAAAATCGCCAGATGCTTCTCGCGGCGATGCGGAGCGGGCAAATCATGCCGCATTATCAACCCAAGATTTGCCTCGGCACCAATCAGATCGTCGGGTTTGAGGCGTCGTCGCGTTGGCATCACCCACAACGCGGGCTGCTGCCCCCGTCTCAATTCCTGCCCATGATCAATGAACTCGGGCTTCAAGGCGCGTTCATGATCCACACCGCCGAACACGTGATGCGGCATCTGCAAACAATCGTGAATGACGGCTTGGACCCGGGGCAGGTGTCGATCAACATACCAGAGGTCACATTGGCAACCCTGTCGGGGCAGGGCGACCTGTTCACCGTGATTGACCTTTATCCGGCGCTGCGCCCATACCTGACCTTTGAAATCACAGAAGATATTTTCATATCGCGTGCCACCGACATTATCCGCGAATTGATTATCCGCTTCCGTCGGGCCGGGGTCCGCATCTCGCTCGATGATTTCGGCACCGGCTTTGCCTCGCTCCAGCACCTCAAAGAGCTTGAGTTCGACGAACTCAAACTTGATACCAGCTTCATTCGCGACCTTGGTGTCGATCCAGCCGCCCGGGTCCTTGTCGAACGGTTGGTCACCATCAGCCGGGGCCTCAACGTCAAACTAATCGCCGAGTGCGTGGAAACACGCGACCAACGCGACATGCTGCGTGGCATGGGGTGCAATCTTGTCCAGGGATATCTTTACGGTGCCGCCGCACCCTTTGCCGAAACCCATCTGCGTCTGGCGGCACAAACCCGTGACACGGCCCCCCATCGCAGGGCGACGCGGCCTAGGCGCGCTGCAATTTCACGGCTTCCTGCCGGGCGAGCCTGATCAGATGTGCCATAAACGGGCGGCTGGTATCTTCGGCCCTTGTCGCGGCAAACAATCTGCGCGTGATCCCGTTCTTTGTCAGGGGCCGGGTCACATAGTCAGAATTGTAACGCACCTGCCGCACCACCCAATCCGGCAGCACCGCCACCCCACGATTGGACGCGACCAGCAGCAGGATCACCGCCGTCAATTCAACCTGACGGATTGCGCCGGGTTCGACCTTTGCGGGCGTCAACAGCTGCGAAAACACATCCAGCCGGGCACGATCAACCGGATATGTAATCAGGGTTTCACCCCGGAAATCTTCGGCCTCAATCACGTCTTTTTGCGCCAAGGGATGCGATGCAGAGGCCACAAACACCGGCTCATAATCAAACAGTGGCGTGAAATCCGTCTCGGGCATGTCTTCGGGGTCGGACGTCACCACCAAGTCCACCTCTTCCTTGCGCAGCGCCGGCAGGGCATCAAACGCCAGCCCGGGACGGATATCGACATCCACGTCGGGCCAGGCCTTGCGAAACTGCTCCAACACCGGAAACAGCCATTCGAAGCAGGCATGGCATTCGATCGCGATATGCAACCGCCCCGAACTGCCCTGCACCAGTCCCGAAAACTCGGCCTCCAATGCCGCCACCTGCGGCAGAATCGTCTCTGCCGCCGCCAACATCCGCATGCCCGCGGCCGACAGCTTCAGCGGCTTGGAACGGCGCACGAACAACTCGACCCCTGCCTGATCCTCGATCCCTTTGATCTGATGGCTCAGCGCGGATTGGGTGATGTTCAACTGGTCCGCCGCACGGGCCAGCCCGCCGGTATCATGTATCGCCTTGATGGTCCGCAAATGCCGAAACTCGATATGCATATATGAACGGTCCTCATGATGGTGGTGAAGGTTATGAAATTGCTTCATCTGCATAGACATGGGACAAACGCAAATCAAGAGAGAGGTCCACCAATGACTGCCCCAACGATTTCGTTCGAATTCTTCCCGCCCAAGTCCCTCGAAGGCTCGTTTCGCCTGTGGGACTGCGTCAACACGCTCGCGCCTCTTGATCCAACATTCGTCTCCGTCACCTATGGCGCCGGCGGCACCACGCGCAAATTGACCCACGAGGCGGTCAGCACGATCCACCGCACCAGCGGGCTGAATGTTGCCGCGCACCTGACGTGCGTGGATGCGACCAAAGCCGAAACGCTTGAAATTGCAGAAGGTTACGCACAGGTCGGCGTGAAAGAAATCGTGGCCCTGCGCGGCGATGCGCCCAAAGGGGCTGACAAATTCACCGCCCACCGCGATGGCTTTGTCAACTCGATCGCGCTGATCGACGCGCTGGCCGATACCGGCAAATTCACGATCCGCGTCGGTGCCTATCCCGAAAAGCACCCCGAAGCCGCCGATCAGGCAGCCGACATCGCATTCCTCAAGCGCAAGATCGACGCTGGTGCGACATCCGCAATCACCCAGTTCTTCTTCGAAGCTGACACGTTTTTCCGGTTCCGTGACGCCTGCGTCAAAGCCGGAATCGACGCGCCGATCATCCCCGGCATCCTGCCGATTGAAAACTGGGCCGGCACGCAGCGGTTCGCGGCACAATGCGGCACCCATATTCCACAGCTCATTAGTGATGCCTTCACAAACGCCACCCGCGACGGCACGACCGACCTGCTGTCCACCGCGCTGGCCACCGAACTCTGCGATGACCTGCGGCAAGGTGGGGTGGATCATCTGCATTTCTACACGCTCAACCGCCCCGAACTGACCCGCGATGTCTGCCATGCTTTGGGGATCACACCCAAAGCACGGTTGCAAAACGTCGCCTGAAACGCCAGCCTTGGGCGAAACAACGCCCGAGGCCCCCATGTTCACCGCCACATCCCCCGAACAATTGCCCGACCGCGCGACCATACTGTCGCTCAGCGGTCTGGAATTCATGCAAGCCATGCAGCGCGGCGAAATTTCCCGTCCGCCGATTTCCGCGCTGATGAATTACACGCTCGACACGGTCGCACCCGGCCAGGTCACCTTCCGCGGGACCCCCGAATTCAACCACACCAACCCGATGGGCGGCGTACATGGCGGCTGGTACGGCACGCTGTTGGACAGCTGCATGGCCTGCGCCGTGATGACGACGGTGCCCAAAGGGTCCGTCTATACCACGTTGGAATACAAGGTGAATTTGACACGCTGCATCCCGCCGGGGACCGAAATTCTGGCCATTGGCCGCATTGATCACGCCGGGCGCACGACAGGCGTGTCGCACGGCGAAATCAGGGGCGCGCGCGATGGCAAACTCTACGCGACCGGCTCAACCACTTGTCTGATTATGAAGATGTCGGGCACCTGATGCTTTCGCTTCGGCTTCAATGACAGTCTCATGAAACCGTTCCGACCTGTCACGCCCGATGATCCGGCGGCGGCGCGACAGAAATATCTTGGACCAGCCCCGCCAATTCCCGATGGATGGGGCCGCGACATCCTGCATGAACCGTGCGCGCCAGCCGATAGGCAACGCCACCCCGCAATCCGACAACCGCTCTAACATCCAGACCAGCGGAATATTCGCCAGTGGCCGGGCATCCGCAAAAAGCCCGATCTGCCCCCCCACATCACCGTGATTGCCGCGAAACCAGACCTGCTCCATATGCCCATGCCATTCGGGCGGACACTCCCACAAAACCGGCGCATAGGCCTCGCGCCGTTCGTCCAGTGCCAGCGCGTGGAACCCATGCCGCACATGACCGCCCAGCGCATGGTTGTGGTAATCATGCTGTGCCTGCGCCCAGCGCCAGACAATCGGCAACCGCAGGCCCAGCGCCTTGACCGTATCCCAGACTGCGACCGCCTCGATCTGCACGGCGTCATGGCAGTAAATTTCACGAAACCGCTGCGCCACCGGGCTGCGCGCGCCAGTGCGGTAATGGCGGTATGCCTGCCGGACCGCGCGCACAGTCGCCTGATCAGACCGCACCAGTCCGATCAGATCAATCACCCCGGCCAATGACCGCACCGCATAGGCGCCGCGCGAATAGCCGATCAAGATGATCTTGTCACCGGGCTTGTACCGCGATGCGACAACGCCATACGCCCGTTCTATCTGCCGGTTGATGCCCTTGCCCGTGATGACGCCCCAGGTTCCAGACCAGTCGCGCCACTGAATACCAGCCTCGTAGTACACCGTCAGGTTTGCCTTGCGGCTGACCTCGGTCAACAGCTTGAACGTGATCCCCGCATTGGTTTCAAACCCGTCTTCCAGCGTCGACATCGTGCCGTCCAGTATGACGACATGCGTGGCAGGTCCCCGCTTGCGCACCCCGCCTTCTTCGGCACGCGCCCGGCGCCCGAACAGGCCAAAGAACCAATCACGCAGCTGCACTGTCACCCTGCGCAATTTCCATGGCTTGCCAGACCCGGTGGGGCGTGAATGGCATTGCGATTTCGCGCACGCCCACATCCCACAGAGCATCAATCACGGCATTGCTGACCGCAGCAAGGGCACCCACAGTGCCCGCCTCGCCACAGCCCTTCATCCCCATGGGATTATACAGCGACGGCGTGCATTCTGTCGAAAACCCGATCATCGGAATATCATCGGCCCGTGGCATGCCATAGTCCATGAAGCTCGCGGTCAGCAGTTGCCCGTCCGCATCAAACACCACCCGCTCGGTCAGCGCCTGCCCAATGCCTTGGGCGACACCGCCATGCACCTGCCCCTCGGCCAGCATCGGGTTGATCAGATTGCCGAAATCATCCACGACCGTATACCGTTCCACCGATACAACCCCGGTATCGGGGTCGATCTCAACCTCGGTGACATGGGCACCATTGGGGAAACTGCGGTGATCCAACTTGATCCGCGCGCTATGCGTCAGCAAATCATCGCGCCCCGCCGCACGGGCCATGTCGGCCATATCCAACATCGTCGGCGTCAGGTTGGAACCCGCAATCCGAAACCTCTCATCATCAAAGCTGACCGCAGCGGCATCGACCCCCTCGGCTTCGGCCAGAAACGCCGTGAACGCCGCTTGCGTCACAGCGACAGTGGCCAGCGTGGCGGTGTTCTGCACCGTCACCGACCGTGACCCGCCGGTGCCACCACCCGTTGCAATCCGGTCGCTATCGCCCTGCACCACCGTGATCCTATCCGCCGGGATACCCGTCTGATCCGCCAGAAACTGCGCATAGACCGTCTCGTGGCCCTGCCCATTCGATTGCGTTCCGACATAGATCAAGGCGCCGCCATCGACAAATTCCACCTTCGTCGTCTCAGATGGGTCACCCAGAATACTTTCGATATAGTAACAAAGCCCCTGCCCGCGCAGCTTGCCCGCCGCCGCAGACGCCGCCTTGCGCGCGGCAAACCCATCGCGGTCCGCCTCCTGGCCTGCGCGCGCCAGCACCTTTGCAAAATCGCCGACGTCATAAGTCACACCGGAAACGGTAGTATAGGGGAACTTTTCGGGCAGGATGAAATTGCGCGCGCGCAACGTCCAGGGGTCAACCCCCAGCTGCCGCGCCGCCGCATCCATCACACGTTCCAACACGAAAATCGCCTCCGGTCGCCCGGCCCCACGGTAGGCATCAACAGGTGTCGTATTGGTAAACACACCGCGCGTATGCATATACGCGGTCTGCACATCATAGGTGCCCATCAGGACCTTGGCAAACAGGTCGGTCTGGATCGCCTGTGCGAACTGCGAATTATACGCGCCCATATTCGCAATAGTATCAAGATGATAGGCCACAATCTTATGGTTAGCATCAAAGGCAAGTGTTGCCGTCGTTGTCAAATCCCGACCCGCGTTATCGCTCAGCATCGCCTCGGTGCGCTCCGACATCCAGCGCACCGGACGCCCCAGCACCCGTGCCGCATGCGCCACCACGAAATACTCAGGATAGCGCATGCCCTTCATGCCAAAACCACCGCCCACATCGGGGTTGGTCACCCGGATCTCGGCGGGGTCCAAACCAAAGTGTCGGGCCAGATCGGCCTTCATCCCCCAGACGCCCTGCCCGTTGAATGCAAGATGCAGACGGCCATCGGTCACCTCGGCGTAACAGCCGCGCGGTTCCATCGAATTCACGATCACGCGGTTATCAAACACCTCGACCGTCACCACACGGTCAGCGCCGTCAATCGCCTTGGCAACAGCCGCCGCATCCCCCATGCCCCAATCAAACGCCAGATTTTCCGGTGCCTCGGGGTGAATGGCATCACCGCCCACAGCCAGATCCACATGCACCGGCAGATCGTCAATCTCAAGTCCGATCACCTCGGCGGCATCCTTGGCCGCCAGCACGCTATCGGCGACAATCATCACGATGGCCTCGCCCACATGGCGCACACGGTCCTGCGCCAAAATCGGCCGCACCGGCGCCGCGCCGCGCGTACCATCGCGGTTGGTCACAACAACACCGGCCAGACCGATCTGAATGCCGGCGGCTACCAAATCATTCGCCGCGACAACCAAATGCACGCCGGGCATGTCGCGCGCATCGTCAAGCTCAAGCGCTGAAATTTCGCCATGCGCCACCGACGAGCGCAGAAAATATGCGAACAATGCACCCTGCGGCGCAATATCATCGACATAACGCCCGTGTCCGGTCAGGAAACGCACATCCTCGACCCGTGTCACCGGCTGGCTTTTTCCGAATTTTTCCATCGTCTTTTCCCTCGCATATGTCATCTGCCACCCTATGCAACGGCGGGGCGTTGTCCAGTGACAGCGCCCAATATACGGCGCGACAAAACGTGCGATCAGGGGGGGAGACAGCCGGACATAATCCCCGCCGTAAAAATGCCCTGCCCCGCACGTGGCGGAACAGGGCCGTGCCTTAGTAGTGATCGATGATCGTCGGCGCATCGGGATAGCTGGCACATTCGCCGTTTTCGCCATCCTTCTGACAACTGGCGAACAAAACACCCCAGATGAAATCAATCTGGGTTGCATTCACCGATGAATTGCCAAAGTTGTAGAACCAATTGGCATCCGGCGCGCCCATGGCCACCTGACCATAGCCCTGCAGGTTTGGCCGCCATGTGGCCCCGACACCCTGCATGCCCGAATTACCATATTCATCGAACGACGCCTGCGAATGACAGGTGGTGCACGACGCAGAGTTCACAAACCCGCCTTCGGTCACTGTGGCCCCCATCCCGCTGGGAATACCCGTCGCTTGGGTAAAGGTGGTCTGCGTGCCCTTCAGGCGATAGTTGCGCCAGGCCGGGTCATCCACGGTGATGGTGTTGGGGTCAGAATCTATCGCGGATGTGCCAACGCCCAGCGCATCCAGCATCGCAGCCAGCACGGGTGTAATCACTTCGCCCGTATCAACCGGATCATAGGCCAAGCCATTTTGGAACAACGGATCGTTGTCGGACGTCTTGTCATCGTTCAGCGTGATATGCGGCGCAATAAAGCTACTGCCAAAATCCGCACCGGGCTGGGCTGCACCATTGACCGTGTAGCCAAAACTGTCGTTGCACCCGATGTAATCACACCGGCCCAGGTTGGCCACATGCTCCATCGCGTACCAATGCCAGATCGGAATATCCTTGGAAGCATTGGTCATCGCGACCATGTAATACATCCCCGGTACGGTCCCGGCACTGCCATCACCCGGCAGATTGACCGTCAGATAAGGGTAATCGGGGTTGTTAGGCGGATCAAGCAGTACACCGCCGGCGTCGGCAATCTGGATCAACCCCTCTTCCAGCATGATGTCCTGATGCACGAAATCAGCCTTTACCATCACGGCATCAACGGGCAGCCGCACCTGTAGCCGCTGTGCAGCCCCGATATTTCCCGCCGAAATCGCCGCGTTCTGTGCGCGGTTGCGCGCGCCCATACCTTCTTTGGAATACAGGTCGTTCCGGTACAAATACTCAAACATCGGCCGATTGCGGAACACCAGTTCCAGCTCAAGATCACGCAGTAGACGGCCCGGATCGGACAGATCCGCAGGCAACAACCCCCGGTGATTGACGACAGCCCCGGATGGCGTGCCATTGGGCAGCGCGGGCAATGGCGGAACCGGCGTGTAATCCGCGCGGAAGATCGGACACTGCGTCGATGGCGACGTCGGATCAGGCACCGCATTGGGATCACAGCAATCGCTCGTGACCGTGGCCGAACACAGCGGCAGTGGCTCTGACCGCCACACTGTCGTATCAATCGCCCAGTCCCAGAATTCTTCCGTGATCGCGGTCCCGAACTGTGCCCAGGCAAACGCATCCGGACAGCTGGACGCCGCCGATGTCCCCAGATCACCCGCAATCGCGGCCACACCATCGGTCACCGCGACAGCACAGGCGGGATCATCCTGCACGATGCTGCGAAACAGCATCATCTTCTGCAGCCCATTCACGTTGGCCTGTGCAGTGGCCCCCGTCGCAGCAACCAGCACCAACGCGCCAGCGGCAATAATTCTCATACGCATCAATATACCCTCTCTGAAATTGATTCCCGTAAACCGAGTGTAGACCCAAACCCCTGCAACCTACCGTGACTTTCGACACACGAACAGCCCTTTTCCTTTGCCCACCCGTTTGCTAGGCCCATATCCAAACCCAGTCAGCCGAACGGACGCCGCCTCATGGAAAAGACATTCGACGCAACAACCGCCGAACCCCGCATCTACGACATGTGGGAAAAGGCGGGTGCCTTCAAAGCAGGCGCCAACGCATCCCGCGATGAAACCTTCTGCATCATGCTGCCGCCACCCAATGTCACCGGCTTTTTGCACGTCGGCCACGCCTTCAACCACACGCTCATGGATATCCTGACGCGCTGGAAACGGATGCAGGGCTATGACACCCTGTGGCAACCGGGCCTGGACCACGCTGGCATCGCCACCCAGCTTGTCGTCGAAAAACAGCTCGCCGAAAAAGGCGAAAAGCGCACGGATTACAGCCGCAAAGATTTCATCACGAAAATCTGGGAGTGGAAAGAAACCTCCGGCGGCATGATCCAGCAACAAGACAAACGTCTGGGCGCTGGCATGGACTGGGACCGCTCCGCCTTTACCATGGACGAAAACTTCCACGACGCCGTGATCAAAGTCTTCGTGGACATGTACAACAAAGGCTTCATCTATCGCGGCAAACGCCTCGTGAACTGGGACCCGCACTTTGAAACCGCGATTTCCGACCTCGAAGTCGAAAACATCGAAGTCGACGGCCACATGTGGCACTTCAAATACCCCCTCGCGGGTGACGAAACATACGAATATGTCGAAAAAGACGAAGACGGCAACGTCACCCTGCGCGAGACCCGCGACTATATCGCCATCGCCACCACCCGCCCCGAGACCATGCTGGGCGATGGTGCCGTGGCGGTCCACCCCGATGATACGCGCTATGCCCCGATCGTGGGCAAACTGTGCGAAATTCCCGTCGGGCCAAAGGCACAGCGCCGCCTGATCCCGATCATCACCGATGAATACCCCGATATGACCTTCGGGTCGGGTGCCGTGAAAATCACCGGCGCGCATGACTTCAACGACTATGGCGTGGCCAAACGCAACGACATCCCTCTCTACGCCCTGATGGACACCAAAGGCGCGATGCGCGCCGATGGCCTGCCATACGCCGAAGCGGCCGCGCAGGCACAGGCCATCGCGCAAGGCGGCGCAGCGCCCGCCGACACAACCCCCATCAACCTTGTGCCCGATGACTACCGCGGCCTCGACCGTATGGAAGCCCGCGCCAAAGTGATTGCCGACATCACCGCCGAAGGCCTCGCCGTCATGATCCCCAACCCCGCATTGGCGGATGCAAACGATGAGGTCCCGGGCGAAGACCCGGCGCCTCCTGCCTTCATTCCCTACGTCGAAGCCAAGAAAATCATGCAGCCCTTCGGCGACCGCTCCAAGGTGGTGATCGAACCGATGCTGACCGACCAATGGTTCGTCGACACCGATCAAATCGTCGGCCCGGCGCTGGATGCTGTCCGGACAGGCCAGGTCAAGATCATGCCCGAAAGCGGCGAAAAAGTGTACTATCACTGGCTCGAAAACATCGAACCATGGTGCATCTCGCGCCAGCTCTGGTGGGGGCATCAGATTCCGGTTTGGTATGGCCTTGATCTGGGCGTTGCCGATGAACACAACCCCTCCGGCGAACTTGATGAAGTGGAACTGCTTGGCCTCTTGCTCGATGGCATGGTCCATCGCGGCGAAGTCATGCACTGCGGCGCCGATTTCGACAGCGTCAAATCATCTTTCGTGTTCGACAACGCAGACATCCCCAGCCCACTCAGCCATGCATCCGTCATCGAAGTGGCCGACAAAGCCGAGGCGATGGAACGCTTTTCAGCCAGCCTTGCTGAATACACCGTCACACAGGACCCAACGCATCTGGTGTTCCCGGTCTGGCGCGACCCCGACGTCCTCGATACATGGTTCTCCTCCGGTCTCTGGCCTTTCGGCACGCTGGGCTGGCCTGAAAACACGCCAGAGCTGCAAAAATACTTCCCCGGCGACGTGCTGATCACGGGCCAGGACATCCTGTTCTTCTGGGTCGCCCGGATGATGATGATGTCCAACGCCGTGATGGACACGGACCCGTTCCACACCGTTTACCTCCACCAGCTGCTGCGCGACGCCAAGGGCGAAAAGATGTCCAAGACGCGCGGCAACGTCATCGACCCGCTGGTGATGATCGACGCTTACGGCGCCGACGCCCTGCGCTTTGCCAACGCGCAAATGGCGGCCATGGGTGGCGTGCTGAAAATCTCCGAGGACCGGATCAAAGGCTACCGCAACTTCGGCACCAAACTCTGGAACGCCTGCCGCTTTGGCGAAATGAATGGGGTGTTCGATACGCAGACTGTACGTACCGCGTCTGTACAGGATCTGCACGCCACACATACGGTCAACCGTTGGATCATCGGCGAAACCGCCAAGACCCTCGCACAGGTCAACGCCGCCCTCGAAAGCTACCGTTTCAACGACGCCGCCAACGCGCTTTATGCCTTTGTCTGGGGCAAGGTCTGCGACTGGTATGTCGAATTTTCCAAACCCATGCTACTCGACGGAAATGAAACGGAAAAATCCGAAACTCAGGCCACCATGGCATGGGTGATCGACCAATGCCTGATCATGCTGCACCCCATCATGCCCTTCATCACAGAAGAGCTGTGGCAAACCCTTGGCAAACGCGAAAAGATGCTGGTCCACACCGATTGGCCCACCTATCAAGCGGCTGATCTTGTTGATGAAAACGCCGACCTCGAAATGAACTGGGTGATCAACCTGATCGAAAGCACGCGCTCCGCCCGCGCCCAGGTCCACGTCCCCGCCGGCGCCAAAGTGCCCCTGCTGGTGACTGGCCTCGACACGCGCGGCCAATCGGCATGGGACAACAACAGCGTGCTGATCCAACGCCTCGCCCGCATCCAAAGCCTGACCCGCGTCGACAGCTTCCCCAAAGGCTGCGTAACGATCCCGATGGACGGCGGCACTTTCGGCCTGCCGCTCGCTGATCTTATTGATGTCAAAGAAGAAATCGCACGTCTGGAAAAGTCGATGCAGAAGCTGGGCAAGGAACTCGGCGGCCTGCGCGGGCGCCTGAACAACCCCAATTTCGCAACCTCTGCCCCTGACGACGTCGTCGCCGAAGCCCGCGAAAACCTGCGCCTGCGCGAAGAAGAAGAGGCCCAGATCAAAGCCGCAATCGCCCGTTTGCAAGAAATCGGCTAACAAGAAAAGGAGCGGTCGCACCACCGCGACCGCCCCGATTTCTTATGTCCCAAAATACTCCCGCCAGAGGCAGCCAAATGCGCACCGGTCACCGTTCGAGCCATTGCCCAAACCACATCCGCAGGATTACCTGAACATATGAAAAAACCCGCCCTCACCCCACTTGCCGCCACGCTGCCGGCCTCGGTCCCGTTTGTCGGACCCGAAGCACAAGAACGGCAACGCGGTGCCGCATTCCGCGCCCGGCTGGGCGCAAACGAATCCGCCTTTGGCCCCTCGCCCAAAGCGATCACCGCCATGCAAAACGTCCTGCCTGACGCATGGATGTACGGCGACCCCGAAAGCCACGACCTGCGCGCGGCCCTCGCGCGACACCACGGCATCTTGCCCGAAAACATCATGGTTGGCGAAGGCATTGATGCCTTGCTTGGTCTGGTCGTCCGGCTTCACGTCGGGCCGGATGATGCTGCCGTCACCTCTGCCGGGGCCTATCCCACGTTCAACTACCATGTTGCAGGGTTCGGCGGCGCGCTGCACAGCGTACCTTACAAAGACGACCACGAAGACCCCGACGCGCTTATCGCCAAGGCGCGGGAAACACAGGCAAAACTGATCTATATCGCCAACCCGGACAATCCGATGGGCACTTGGCATGACGCCGCAACCATGACCCGATTGATAGCCGCCGTCCCCGATACCTGCCTGCTGATCCTTGACGAAGCCTACATTGAACTTGCGCCCGAAGGCACCGCGCCTGCGATGGATACGGCGCGCCGCAACGTGATCCGGATGCGCACGTTTTCCAAGGCACAGGGCATGGCGGGTGCACGGGTCGGCTATGCGATCGGGGCGGCGGACCTGATTGATGCCTTCAACAAGGTCCGCAATCACTTTGGCATGTCACGGATCAGTCAGGCCGGGGCGCTCGCTGCGTTGCAGGACCAAGACTGGCTGGCGCATGTGCGCGCCGAAGTCGCAAAATCACGCGCCTCTCTCGCCGGGATCGCGCGGCAGAACGGCCTGACCAGCCTGCCCTCGGCCACCAATTTCGTCACCATCGACTGCGGTGCAGATGGCGCATTTGCCCGCGCCGTGCTGGCCTCGCTCATCGCGCAAGGCATTTTCGTGCGCATGCCCTTCGTCGCCCCCCAAGACCGCTGCATTCGCGTCAGCTGCGGCACAGCGGATCAAACTGCCGCATTCGGGGCCGCCCTGCCCCATGCGCTGCAAACGGCACACGAAAAATTAAGGTGATTTTCCAAAACCAGCCGCTAGAATTTCTCCGAACCATCCTGAGGGCACCCATGGCGCACCACCCTGTCGGTCGTGCTGAAAACTACACGAACTCATTTGGGCTAGATTCCGGCTGAGTGCAGGATGACTCCCTAAGGGCTTTGTTGTACAAAGCCGCTTCTGAACGGACCTCCCCTTTCCCCGGACACACTTATCCCATGGTTTTCGTGACGGGTATGCCGAGCGCGGTATAGCCGTTCATGATGGCGATGCGGACTTGGACCTCGGCAACTTGCCGGTCGAAGTCGCGAGCCATGAGGCGTTGCCCCAGCAGTTTCATGCAATGCATTTTTGTCTCGGCACGACTTCGGCGGTGGTATCCGCTCCAGCTTCGCCAGATCGCGCAGCCCAGGTATTCTGATGGTAACCACCCCATTGTTACCGCGTTGATTTAGCTTTGAGGCGTTCGACGAGATTG
>NZ_JAFMHJ010000045.1 GCF_017854565.1 Yoonia sp. | reverse complement strand
CCATCCGCCATCCGCCATCCGCCATCCGCCATCCGCCATCCGCCATCCGCCATCCTGTGTCAGGTCGCGTGCGCCTCAGATTGGCAAATCAATCCAGCAGCCGCCGCGCGATCACCTGCGCCTGAATTTCAGCAGCCCCCTCAAAGATGTTCAGGATGCGCGCGTCACACAGGATGCGGCTGACCTTGTATTCCAGTGCAAAGCCGTTGCCGCCATGGATTTGCAGCGCGTTGTCCGCGCAGGCCCACGCGATGCGGGCGCCCAGAAGTTTGGCCATGCCAGCCTCAAGGTCACAGCGCCGGTCGTTGTCTTTTTCCTGCGCGCTGAAGTAGGTCAGTTGCCGTGCGATCATGATCTCAACCGCCATCATCGCCAGTTTGCCGGACACGCGGGGAAAATTGATCAAGGCTTTGCCGAACTGTTTGCGGTCCTTGGCGTATTGCATCCCCACATCCAGCGCCGATTGGGCGACACCCACGGCGCGGGCCGCAGTTTGAATGCGCGCGCTTTCGAAGGTCTGCATCAGCTGTTTGAAACCCTTGCCGGTCTCGCCACCCAAAAGGTTTTCACCCTTCACCGCAAAGCCGTCAAAGGCAAGTTCGTATTCCTTCATGCCGCGATAACCCAGCACCTCAATCTCGCCGCCGGTCATGCCGGGGGTTGGAAAAGGGGCGGCGTCCGTCCCGGGGGTCTTTTCGGCCAGAAACATCGACAGACCGCGATAATCGGTCGTGTCGGGGTCGGTCCGGGCCAGCAAAGTCATCACATGGGTGCGCGATGCATGGGTGATCCACGTCTTATTGCCCGTCACCTGCCAGCCGTCCCCCGTTTTGACGGCGCGGGTGCGCAAGCTGCCAAGGTCGGACCCGGTATTGGGTTCTGTGAACACGGCCGTCGGCAGGATTTCGGCGCTGGCAATACCGGGCAGCCACTGCTGCTTTTGCTCTTCCGTGCCGCCGCACAGGATCAGCTCGGCTGCGATTTCTGATCGGGTCCCCAGCGACCCAACGCCAATATAGCCGCGCGACAATTCTTCGGACACCACGCACATAGACGCCTTGGAAAGGCCATAGCCGCCGTATTCTTCGGGGATGGTCAGGCCAAAGACGCCCAGTTCGGCCATCTCGTCTATGATCTCAAGCGGAATCAGCTCATCGTTCAGGTGCCAGCCGTGCGCATGGGGTTCCACCTTTTCCAAACTGAAACGGCGGAATTGTTCGCGGATCATTTCCAGTTCATCATCAAGGCCAGTGGCGCCGACGGTGATATTGGCAGATTGTTCCTGCATCAAGATGACAAGGCGGCTGCGGGCCGCTTGGGTGTTGCCACCTTGGGTTAGGGAGATGATGGCCGGTTGGATCAGGCCATGCGTGTCGTTCTGGGTCAGGCCAATGTCGTGCAGGCGGATAATTTCCCCTTGGCTCATTGGGATGCCTCCGGAAAGCTGCGAAAGATACTCACCAAAGGCGATCTGGTGCAGCAGCTGTTCGACTTCGCCGAACTTGCCGTCGGCTTGCAGCTTCACGGCCCAGTTGTGCATCTGATGCAGCGCTTGGGCGTATGTGGCCAACCAGGCAAAGCCGTGGGCAGCGGTCTGATTTTCCTCGATCAGGCGGCCAGAGACGCGGCCTTCTTCGGTCACGGCTGTGCGAATTTTGGCCTTGGCGCGCGATACGATGTCATCCACCGCAGGCAAGGCAGCCGCCGTCAATTCAAGAAGGTCGGCCAATACCGGCCCCGTTGTCAGTGGCATATCCTGTCCGTCATGTGGCATCTGCGATTCCTCTTTATGCGGGTGCAGAGATAATATGTTCGCAGTTGCAGCGCAATATTAATTCCAAATATATAGCAATAAAGCACGAAAATGTCGCACTAAATTTACGGATGCACAGGTAGATCAGAGCGGCTATGACGCATCATGTCTGATCTTTTTGTCCTCATCCCACCTGCGTTATTGGTCTTCGCGTGCTGCGTCACCCTCTTGGGTGGCTTTGTGAAAGGCGCGGTCGGTTTCGCGATGCCCCTGATCATGATTTCCGGCATGGGCATTGCCATAAATCCCGAGCTGGTCGTGGCCGGAATTATCCTGCCCGTCGTGATGAGCAATGGGCTTCAGATTGCCCGCGGTGGCCTAGGCAAGGCGCGGGCCGCGATGGTGGAACACTGGCGCTACATTACGGTTGTTTGTGTCATGATCCTGGTTTCGGCGCAGTTTCTTCGCCAAATCCCTGCAAATGCGATGTTTGTGGTGCTTGGGGTGCCGGTTGTCGTGCTTTGCGCGATCCAGCTTGCCGGATGGCGGCCACGGATCACACCGGGTCTGCGGCGACCGTTTGAATGGTTGGCGGGGCTGTTCGCCGGGACGTTGGGTGGGCTTGCGGGCACTTGGGGCCCACCAACCGTGTTGTATCTTTTGGCGCTTGATACACCGCGCGACAGGCAAATGGCGGTGCAGGGGGTGATCTACGGTCTTGGTTCTGTGATGCTATTCGCGGGACACTTGCAATCTGGCGTGCTGAATTCCCAGACGTGGCGCTTGTCGGCAGTGCTTGTGGTGCCGGCCCTGCTTGGCATGTGGCTGGGTTTTCGGCTTGGTGACCGTTTTGATCAAGAGAAATTTCGGCGGGTGACGTTGCTGGTGCTGATCATTGCCGGTGCCAATCTTATTCGGCGCGGTGTGGTGGGTTGAAACCCACCTTGCGGTCTACGACAGTAGCTCTTCAAATCCGCAGGCGGCGGCAAGTTGTGGGGCTTGCTGCGGTGCGACGACCTCGAACATGGCTGAAAAGAGTGGCTGACCATCTTTCGTTGCCGCCATTTGCCATAGGCCGGGGACAAGTTCGTAGTCGGAATCGAACTGATAGAATGTCAGGGAGCTTTCAATCCCGCTGATTGCTGTCAGGAAGCTTTGCGTGCGGATTTGATCCGCCCCCATCGGCGGATGGGTAATCACCACAAGGACATCATCTATTCCAGATTTGGTGCTTGCCGTTGATTTCACGCCAAAACCAATACCAATGACCGCAGGCACGCGGCGTGACACCGAAACGAATGGCGGTTCCTCGTCAATGATATGTGTGGCACCGGCCAAGGTATCGGGCGCAGGCGCGCTGCCGACGGTCACGGGTGCACAAACGATACCTGCCTCGAGGCCCGAGATGGCCGGGGACACTTTGTCAGGACGCAATGCTGTCTGGCTCCAAGCCAAAACCGGAGAAAGAAGCAGGGCAATAAGGGTCAAACGCAACGTCATTGGATCACGATAGCCCATTCACCAGCCGAGTCGAGCAAGGGCAAGTGATTTTGACCCTCACTGCGTGTTGCCGCGCAACAGATGCCCGGCCGTAAGGTGGGTTTTAACCACCCTACGATCAGGGTTCAGCCGATAGCGGCGGCTTTGACGTCGGCATCAATGAACGGCAGATACTTTTCGAAATTATCGCTGAACATTGCGACCAGCTTGGCCGCCTGTGCATCATACGCCGCCGTGTCTGCCCATGTGCTGCGCGGATCAAGCAAGCCATCGTCGACGCCATCAACAGATATCGGAACCTCAAAGCCAAAGTTGGGGTCTTTGCGGAAGGCGCTTTCGATCAACGACCCGTCCAGTGCAGCCGCCAGCAAGGCGCGTGTCGCCTTGATCGGCATCCGCGACCCGGCACCATAGGCGCCGCCCGTCCACCCGGTGTTTACCAGCCAGCAGGTCGCCCCGTGGCTTGCGATCTTGGAACGGAGCAGATTGCCGTATACCTCAGGCCGGCGTGGCATGAAGGGCGCACCAAAACAGGTGCTGAACGTCGGCTCTGGTTCGGTCACGCCGGTTTCTGTTCCCGCGACCTTTGACGTGAAGCCGGACAGAAAGTGGTACATCGCTTGCGCGGGGGTCAGCCGTGCGATGGGGGGCAGTACGCCGAACGCATCGCAGGTCAGCATGATAATGTTCTTTGGGTGCCCACCCAGCGCCGTCTCGGACGCGTTTGAGATATAGTTGAGCGGATAGGCGCAGCGCGTGTTCGCCGTCAGACTATCATCGTCAAAATCGAGTTCCAGTGTTTCGGGATCGAAGACCATGTTTTCGATCACCGTATGCGGCATCGAACATGTGGCATATATTTCCGGCTCTGCTTGGGGGTCAAGGCCGATCGTCTTGGCATAGCAGCCGCCCTCAAAGTTAAAGGTGCCGCGATCGGACCAGCCATGCTCGTCATCGCCGATCAGCACACGGGATGGATCGGCTGAAAGTGTTGTTTTGCCGGTCCCGGACAGGCCAAAGAACACGGCTGTGTCAACCGGATTGCCGGGGGCGTGGTTGGCCGAACAGTGCATCGGCATCACGCCTTTTTCGGGCAGGATGTAATTCAGCAGGGTGAACACGGCTTTTTTGTTCTCGCCAGCGTATCCCGTGCCGCCAATCAGGATCAGTTTGGCATCAAAATTCAGGGCAATGACCGTTTCGGACCGGCAGCCATGCTTTTCGGGATCGGCCTTGAAGGTTGGGCAGTTAATGATCGTGAATTCCGGAACAAAGCTTTCGACTTCGGACGCATCGGGGCGCCGCAGCAAGTGGCGGATGAACAACCCATGCCACGCCAGTTCGGTCACAACGCGCACGTCAAGCCGATGCGCGGGATCGGCACCGCCGAACAGGTCCTGCACGTTGTAGGTGCCGCCCTTCATGTGCTCTCGCATGTCGGCGTAAAGGGCGTCGAACTTGGCGGGGTCCATCGGCGGGTTGTTTTCCCACCAGATGGTGTCTTCGACGGATGGTGTCCGTACAACGAATTTGTCCTTGGGCGACCGTCCAGTGTGCTTTCCAGTCGTTACCAACAGTGTGCCACCTTTGCCGGTGACGCCCTCGTTTGCAGCGATGGCCGCCTCGTGCAGCTCGGCTTCAGAGCGGTTATAGTAAACATAACCCAGCCCTGTGATGCCCTGATCTTCCAGCTTCATCTTCGGGTTGACCGTTCCATGGTCCATGGGCTCGCTCCTTGTAATTTGGCCAAATCGGCCTGCGATGTGACTTCTTTAACATCAAGCTTTCGGGCGCTGATAGACCGGTTTGCCGAAGTTAGCGCAACCAATTACGTGTTAGCGCAACCAAATACCTGACTACGGTGCCGCTATGGGGTTTTTAATGGCCTTGTTGATCAAAACCACGGCATTTGTGACCTAGCGGTACTTAGGGATTGATTCGTCCCCGTAAAAAGATGAAAACTGCCGGGGCAGCGTTAACAAAAACAGTATACCTCATCGAGGGAAGAACTTCATGGCCAGAATTGCATTGGTTGACGACGATAGAAACATCCTCACATCGGTGTCGATGACGCTTGAGGCCGAAGGGTTTGAGGTTGAAACCTACAACGATGGGCAGTCCGCTCTCGAAGCTTTCAATAAGCGGATGCCGGATATGGCGGTGCTTGATATCAAAATGCCCCGGATGGATGGCATGGACCTGTTGCAGCGTTTGCGCCAGAAGACGTCGATGCCGGTCATCTTTCTGACCTCCAAAGACGACGAGATCGACGAGGTGCTGGGCCTGCGTATGGGCGCGGACGATTATGTGAAAAAGCCGTTTTCGCAGCGTTTGCTGGTTGAGCGCATTCGTGCCCTGCTGCGTCGTCAGGACGCAATCGCAGGCGAAGAGATTGAAGAAACCGAAGAGACCAAGGTCATGATCCGTGGTGAGCTTGTCATGGACCCATTGCGCCATGCGGTGAAATGGAAGGGCGGGGATGTGTCCCTGACCGTCACTGAGTTTCTGTTGCTGCAGGCGTTGGCCCAGCGTCCCGGTTTTGTCAAAAGCCGCGATCAGCTAATGGATGTTGCTTACGACGACCAAGTTTATGTGGATGACCGGACCATCGACAGCCACATCAAACGCCTGCGTAAAAAGATGCGCAATACAGATAACGAGTTTTCCGCGATCGAGACGCTTTATGGCATCGGGTACCGCTACAACGAAGAGTAACGTATGACTGCCGCACCAAAAATTGACGTACGCGATTTGCAATCCGTGCGTGCGGCGGCGCGCGCGCCCGATCTCGTGCTTGGTGATGATTGGGTGTCACCGCAGACGCTTGAGCGTGGCGCGTTTATAGAAGTACGGCCAACCCGCAGTTTGCTGGCGCTGCGCCGTTCGCCAATTGCACGCAAAATTGTGACGTTCAACCTGATTGCGCTGATCTTGCTGATCGCTGGCGTGCTTTATCTGAACCCGTCGCGCGATAATCTGGCCTATCAGCGGGCCAAAGGTCTGGTCAACGAGGCACAGCTGATTGCCGACGTATTCGAGGCGCAGCTGCCGCAAATTGCCCCCGTCAATCTGGTGACGGCAGATGGCATTAATCCGACGTCGACACTGGCAGGTCTGAACCTGCGTGGCGGGGTCGAGGTGTCGGTGTTCGCACCGGATGCCACATTGGTGGCCAAAGCAACGGGCAGCCTTGATCCGACCGAGATTGCAGAGCTGGAGCTTCAAACCGGCGGGACGTTCGTCACCGATTCCCTTGGTTCGCTGTGGGACGGGATTTCGCGGGTGTTCTGGTTCAACGGGGATCAACCGACACCGGAACAGCAACGCATTGCGCTGTCGCAGGAAAACGTGCGGCGCGCGATTGCCAATGGCACCCAATTGGAAGCCTCTGGCATCGGGGGAGTTGCCAGCTTTATCGTCACGACGCCCATCATGCGAAATGGTACGGCGGTCGGTGTTATTGCGGTCACGACTGCTGCGGGCGAAGTCGACAGTCTGGTGCGCCGCGAGCGTGAACAGGTGCTGCGATTGTTCATCGTGGGTATATTGGCCAGTGTCGGGCTTAGTCTTGTGCTGGCGTCCACCATTGCCAACCCTCTTGCCGATCTTGCGACCGCCGCCGAGGCGAGCCATGACAGAAATGCCCGCAAGATGTCGCCCGTCAAGGTCCGCATCCCTGATTTGACCGGGCGCCCTGATGAGATCGGGCGTTTGTCCGGTGCACTGCGTGGCATGGTGTCGGCCCTGTACGAACGGATTGAGGGGAATGAGCAGTTTGCTGCAGATGTGGCCCATGAAATCAAGAACCCGCTTGCGTCGCTGCGGTCGGCGGTCGGCACCATGCGTGTGGCCAAGCGCGAAGACCAGCGTGAGCGCCTGCTTGAAATTATCGAACATGATGTGAAACGTCTTGACCGATTGGTGAGCGATATTTCCAACGCATCCCGGCTGGACAGTGAACTGGTCAAAGAAGAAGAACAGCCGTTTGATCTGCGCCACATGCTGACCACCATTATCGAGTTTCTTGCGAAAGAGGCATCGTCGAAGGAAATCGACTTCTTCTCTGATATCCCAAACGAGCCGATGTCCGTGCAGGGCCTCGAAGGGCGGGTTGCGCAGGTTTTCGTCAATCTGATCACAAACGCGATTTCGTTCTGCGAAAAGGGTGACGCCATTCGCGTCTGGACCAGAAAACGCCAAAACCGGGTGTTGATCGTGGTCGAGGATACAGGCCCCGGAATCCCCGAAGAAGCACTGACAAAGATATTTCAGCGTTTCTATTCCGAACGGCCGGAAAAGCAGTTTGGCAATAACTCGGGCCTTGGTCTGGCCATTTCAAAACAGATTGTCGAGGCGCACGGCGGCGTGATTTGGGCCGAAAATATCCGCCCTACCGATGCCGATGTCACGTCTGAACCGCTGGGCGCGCGTTTTGTCGTGGGCTTGCCGGTCTAGGCTGATCAGGTGACAGACGCCACATCCATTCATGCCACATGTGTTGCGTTCGACGGGCGCGCGGCCCTGATCAAAGGGGCCTCCGGCAGTGGTAAATCTGCGACGGGCCTGATGTTGATGGGGCTGGGGTGCGCCCTTGTCGCAGATGATCGGACGGTCCTGCGTCGGCGTGGTGATGCTGTCATGGCGCACTGCCCGGATGCCATCCGCGGAATGATCGAAGCCCGCAGCGTGGGTTTGCTGAATGCAGCCTGTGTCGATGACGCGCAGGTCGTGCTTGTCGTCAATCTTGACGAGACAGAGGACCGCCGCCTGCCGGAACGACGTTCCGTCACGTTATTGGGATTGGATATTCCCTTGATTGGCCACAATTCCGGACCACATTTCGTTCCGGCAATCCTGCAGATTCTCAAGGCAGGCTGGAGCAACAAGTGAACAACCGGACGAACACCAAAGAACAGACCGCACCGACCATCGTGCTGGTGACCGGACCGTCGGGCGCCGGGCGCTCTACTGCGATCAAGACGCTCGAGGATATGGGCTATGAGGTGATCGACAATCTGCCGTTGTCCTTACTGCCACGGTTGCTAGATGGCCCGCCGCCCAGCCGCCCCTTGGCGCTTGGGCTTGACGTGCGCAACCGTGACTTTGGCGCCAGTGCCCTGATTGAAACGATTGACCAACTGGCCGCACGCCCTGATCAGCACGCACAGGTTCTGTACCTTGATGCCGACGAAGAAGAACTGGTTCGGCGCTATTCCGAAACCCGCCGCATGCATCCGTTGGCTCCGGCGGGCTCGCCTTTGGTGGGGATTGCACGCGAACGCGAATTATTGGTGCCGATCCGCGCGCGCGCCGATGTGCTGGTGAACACCACAGGCCTGTCCCCGCACGATCTGAAGGCCGAGATTGAACGCTGGTTTGCCACCGGCGATGGCCGGCAACTGGGTGTCACGATCCATTCGTTTTCCTACAAACGCGGGCTGCCAAGGGGTATGGATATCGTGATGGATTGCCGTTTTCTACGCAATCCGCATTGGGACGAAAGCCTGCGCACACTCGACGGTCGTGACGATGCGGTTGCTGCCTATGTCGCGGCCGACCCGCGCTTTGATCCCTTCTTTGAGCGGATCAAGTCGCTCGCTGATCTGCTGCTGCCTGCGCATAAGGACGAAGGCAAGGCGCACCTGTCCATCGGCTTTGGGTGTACCGGAGGGCAACACAGGTCGGTCGCAGTTGCCGAACGTTTTGCATCTGCCCTTGCGAAGGACGGGTGGCATGTGTCTAAACGTCACCGAGAGATGGAACGGCGCGATGCACAGGCGCCTGTGAGCAAGGAACCTCGGGTTTGATCGGTATCGTGATCGTTGCGCATGGTGGATTGGCGCAGGAATATATGGCTGCAGTGGAACATGTCGTGGGCAAACAGCCCGGCATGGTCAGCATTGCGATTGGTCCCGAAGACGACCGTACCGCCAAGCAGGCTGAAATTTGCGATGCCGCCGATGCGGTCGATACCGGGGACGGGGTTGTCATCGTGACCGATATGTTTGGCGGATCACCGTCAAACCTGTCATTGCGGGCCTGTAGCCCTGAAAACCGGCGCATTGTTTATGGGGCCAATCTGCCCATGCTGATCAAACTGGCCAAATCGCGCAAACGCAGCGTGCCGGACGCCGTCGAGGCGGCAATCGCAGCGGCGCACAAATATATTAACAGCCATAGTGGTGGATTACCCGAATGACGACTTGCCGCCTGAAGATCGAAAATATCAAGGGGCTGCACGCGCGGGCCTCTGCCCGTCTGGTGGAAGTCGTCGAAGGATTTGACGGACAAGCCATCGTCCGCAAAGATGGCGAGAGCGCCAGCGGCGACAGTATCATGGGGCTTTTGATGTTGGCAGCGTCGGTTGGAACCTTTATCGACGTCGAAACGACCGGTCCCGACGCAGATGCCCTTGCTGCGGCGATTACAGCGCTGGTCGCCGATAAATTCGGTGAAGGCGATTAGCGGCTGCAATAATCGGATAGGATAAGTTGATTGACCGATACGAGCCGGATTATCCCTGCACACAAGGATGTGCCGCGCGTCTATGATCGCCGCGGCCTGACCTATTCCAACACCTTCGATAGCCCTGCCAAGCGCAATATCATTCGCACGATTGAATGGCTCACGGGCAAAACCCGCATTATCGGGATGATCCGCAAGTTCGAGCGGCTGGACAAATACCATGGTCAGACGTTCTGGCGCGGTGCGTTGGATGTCATGGGCATTGAATTGCGCACTCCCGACCATGAACTGGCCCATATACCCAACACCGGGCCCGTCGTGCTGGTCGCCAACCACCCGCACGGTATGGTTGACGGCATGATCCTGGCGGATTTGATCGGGCGCGTCCGCACCGACTACCGGATCCTGACCCGCTCATTCCTGACCGGGATTGATGAAGATGCTGCAAAATTCATGATCCCCGTGCCATTTCCGCACGAGCCCGATGCGCAAAAAAAGATGGTCGAAATGCGCCATGCCGCGATGGATCACCTCAATGATGGCGGGTTGGTCGCACTGTTCCCGTCGGGTGTCGTTGCGTCATCGGACACGATGTTCGGTCCCGCGATGGAGGCAGAGTGGAATGTGTTCACCGCCAAGATGATCCGGAAATCCGGCGCGACGGTCGTGCCGTGCTTCTTTCCTGGCTCCAACTCGCGTTGGTATCAAATCGCCAATCGGCTCTCTGCCACCCTGCGCCAGAGCCTGCTGCTGTACGAGATTGTGTACGCCTGCAACAAGCCGCAGAAACCTGTCGTCGGAGAGGCGATCCCGCTGGAGCAGGTGCAGGCGCGTATTTCCGATCCGCGCGCGTTCATGGTCTGGCTGCGTGACCTGACATTGGGCCTGAAAAGCAAATAGGCCCTATCGCGTCGGCACCGGTGTTTCCCCGCGATAGTCATAAAATCCGCGCTTTGACTTGCGGCCCAGCCACCCGGCCTCAACGTATTTCGTCAGCAACGGGCACGGTCGGTACTTGGTATCCGCCAATCCGTCGTGCAGCACATTCATAATGGCCAGACAGGTATCGAGACCGATAAAATCGGCCAGCTCCAGCGGCCCCATCGGATGGTTGGCGCCCAGTTTCAACGACGTGTCGATCGACTGAACCGAGCCGACACCCTCGTACAGGGTATAGATCGCCTCGTTGATCATCGGCATCAAAATGCGGTTCACGATGAAGGCTGGAAAATCCTCTGATGCTGTGCTGGTCTTGCCCAGTCTCGCGACGACCTCCTGGCAGGATTTGAACGTCTCTGCATCGGTTGCAATGCCCCGGATCAGTTCCACCAATTGCATGATCGGAACCGGGTTCATGAAATGAAAACCCATGAATTTTTCAGGCCGGTCAGTGCGTGACGCCAGCCGCGTGATCGAGATTGACGAGGTGTTTGAAGTCAAAATCGTATCTGGCTTCAAATGTGGGACCAGATCTTCGAAGATTGCCGTCTTGATCGTTTCCCGTTCGGTCGCGGCCTCAATGATCAAATCGCTTTGGCCAAGGTCGGTCAGCGTGACCGTCGTGCCGATCCGGGCCATCGCGTCGGCCTTCACGGCCGCCGTGATCAGATCCTTTGCCACTTGGCGTTCAAGGTTGCGGTCGATCAATGCGATAGCTGCCTGCAGGGCATCGGCGTTGACGTCGGTCATCAGCACCTCATATCCGGCCAGCGCAAACACATGCGCAATCCCGTTGCCCATCTGCCCCGCACCCACGATGCCTACACTTTCGATTGCCATGATCTTCCCCTGACTGGTTTGGCTGCACCATAGGCCCGGGTGGGGGGGCGCAGCAAGCCGCAGTAACAGTGAAAAAACATATCAAATTCGCCGATTAGCGAATTCGCAAGTCATTTCGTCGAATCTGTCGATCGGGTGAAATAATTCGACTGGTGGAAAAATGAAGCAAGAAACAATCGAGTTTGGTGAACTTTCATATTCGCCGTGTCGCTATGGCAGTTCACGGATGCTGTTTCGTGGGCCAAGGCGCCGCCTTGATCGGCCCTATATGGCCTTTGTTGGCGGAACCGAAACATATGGAAAGTTTATTGAAAAGCCGTTTCCGGCGATCGTCGAAAAGGCAATGCGGCAGACCTGCATCAACCTTGGCTGCGTGAACGGCGGCATTGATGCCTTTGTCAATGACCCTACGGTGATGGATGTCTGCAATGGGGCGGACATGACTGTCGTGCAGGTCATGGGCGCGAACTACCTGTCGAATCGCTTCTATTCTGTGCATCCGCGCCGAAACGATCGTTTTGTTCAGGCCTCGACAGTGCTGCAGGCTATCTACGATGACGTGGATTTTTCGGAATTTTCGTTCACGCGCCACATGCTTGGCGCACTCTGCGCCAAATCGCCGGATCGGTTTGACATTGTTGTCACCGAATTGCGGCAGGCGTGGACGGCGCGCATGCGCAATATGCTGCATCAGATTGGCTCGCAGTGTATTCTTTTGTGGTTTTCAGAAGACGAGATCAGCGATGCAGACTGGGCAGAGCGGGCTGGTCAGTTGCAGGTTGATCCACTGTTCGTGACCCAAACCATGATCGACGAGTTGCGCCCGCTTGTGAAAGATATCGTGATCGTCAACCCGTCAGAACAGGCTTTGGCGCAAGGTATCGAGGGGATGTATTTTCCCGAAAATCAGGCCGCTGCCGCGTCTGAAATGCTTGGCGTCGCCTGCCATGCAGAGGCGGGGGCATCTCTTATCCCGTCGCTTCGTGAACATCTATATTCGGTATAAAAAAGGCCCGCCTGTCTTTGGGCGGGCCTTTGGCTTGGTCTTGGTTATCGGTTACAACTTGGCGGTCAGTTCTGGCACAGCCACGAAAAGATCGGCGACCAGCCCGAAATCGGCCACCTGAAAAATCGGCGCCTCTTCGTCCTTGTTGATCGCAACGATGATCTTGCTGTCCTTCATGCCGGCCAAATGCTGAATAGCGCCGGAAATGCCCACGGCCACGTAAAGATCGGGCGCAACGACTTTGCCGGTCTGGCCAACTTGCCAATCGTTCGGCGCATAGCCGCTGTCCACCGCAGCGCGCGATGCACCGACAGCCGCGTTCAGCTTGTCCGCCAGCTGTTCGATCAGGGCAAAGTCCGCTTCGGACCCCACGCCCCGTCCACCGGACACAACGACCCCGGCGGATGTCAACTCTGGCCGATCAGAGGCGGCAACCTTGTCTTCGACCCACTCCGACAGGCCGGGATCGCCAGCCGCGCCGATGCTTTCGACAGTGGCCGACCCACCCATGCCTGCGGCTTCGAAACCGGCGGTGCGGATCGTCATGACCTTCTTGGCATCCGTTGATTTGACTTTCTGGATAGCGTTCCCGGCATAGATTGGCCGTTCAAACGTGTCTGCGTCCAGGACGCCGGTCACTTCCGAAATGATCATCGCGTCCAGCAGGGCGGCGACGCGGGGCATCACGTTCTTGGCGTCGGTCGTGCCGGGGGCGACGATGTGGGTATAATCGCCGGCCAGCGACACAATCAGATCCGCCGTGGGTTCGGCCAAACGGTGACCCAGTGCCGCATCCTCGGCGCATAGTACCTTTGAAACGCCATCAATCTTTGCGGCCTCAGCCGCTGCCGCCGTCGCGGATGCGCCAGCACACAGCACGGTTACATCGCCCAGCGCCTTTACTGCCGCTACCGCCTTTGCGGTTGCATCCACGGCCAGTGCGCCGTCGGTGACTTCGCCAATCAGAAGAACAGCCATTATATTGCCCCCGCTTCTTTGAGTTTCTCGACAAGCTCATCAACCGAGCCGACAATGATCCCGGCCTTGCGGGTCTCAGGTTCGGTTGTGCTGACGATGGTCAGGCGCGGTGTGATATCAACCCCGTAATCTGCCGGTGTCCTTTCATCCAATGGCTTTTTCTTGGCCTTCATGATGTTGGGCAGCGACGCGTAACGTGGATCGTTCAGGCGCAAATCCACGGTGATGATCGTGGGCATCTTGACCTTGATCGTCTGCATGCCGCCATCAACTTCGCGGGTGACAGTGGCGTGGTCTGCGTCAATGCTCACTTCGGATGCAAACGTCGCTTGGCTCCAGCCCAGCAGCGCAGCCAGCATCTGGCCGGTTGCGTTCATATCGTTGTCAATCGCCTGCTTGCCACACAGAACCAGTCCCGGCTCTTCTTCTTTCACGATCGCAGCCAAAATCTTGGCCACTGCCAGTGGTTCGATGTCGGTATGCACATCGTCGGTCGCAACGACAAGAATCGCCCGATCCGCGCCCATGGCCAACGCTGTCCGCAATGTCTCCTGCGCCTGCTTTACGCCGATTGAAACGGCGATAACCTCGGTGACCTTGCCTGCTTCACGCATGCGAATGGACTCTTCGATCGCTATTTCGTCGAATGGGTTCATGGACATTTTGACGTTGGCAAGATCGACACCGGAGCCATCCGCTTTGACGCGGACCTTCACGTTGTAGTCGATCACGCGCTTGACGGGTACGATGACCTTCATCTGCGGTTCTCTCCAAAAGCAATTGAATGTAGTAATCTCGTGACTTTGTTAGCCTGTGCGCCGCGCCGAAAACAGTACAAAATCGACGCGAGGCGGGTGAGCGACGCCACGTCCTTGACGTAAACGTCAGGTTGGACCGATAAACCCAGCCGGCACTAGCGGTTCGCGCCGGGCACCCAAAGCACGTCATTCTTGCCGTCATTATTGGCAATACGGGACGCCTGAAAAAACCAATCCGATAGCCGGTTCAGGTATTTGACCGCTGCAGGGTTCACCGATTCCATCGTGGCCAGTTCGACCGTCAACCGCTCTGCACGCCGCGAAACCGTGCGGCACAGATGCAAATGAGCAGCCAAAGCGGACCCACCGGGCAGGACAAAACTGCGCAGGGGCGCAACTTTTTGGGTCATTGCATCAATCTGGGTCTCAAGCCGTGCCACCTGACCATCGCTCATGCGCAAAACGGCGTATTCCGCGTCGCCGTCCTTTTCCATGTCCGGGCGGCACAGGTCGGCGCCCAAATCGAACAGGTCATTCTGGATCATCGCCAATTGGGTATCCATGTCGCCATCGGCATGCAGGCGCGCCAAACCGACGGTCGCGTTCGTTTCATCCACCGTGCCGTAGGACGTGACCCGGACGGAATGTTTCGCCACGCGGCTGCCATTGCCCAGCGCGGTTTCCCCGTGGTCGCCAGTTTTTGTATAAATTTTGTTCAGAACAACCATGGTCTAGCCCCCTTGCCGACGCAGATAAACAAAAAGCAGGATCAGCATAACGGCGACAAACTGCGCCCCGATGCGCCATCGCATAATTTTATTGGCGTGTTTGCGGTTGAAATCGCCGCCTTTGCCAAATGTGCCAATCCCAAACAGAAGGATTCCCAGCACAATCAGTACAGCAACAGCTACCAGCCAGAAAAATGGGTCATCAGCCATGGTTTTGTTCCTTTAATCGTGTCTTGCGCGATGTAGCAGGCCCAGCAGCGAAAGAAACCCTCAGCCGCGCAAAATCACCATATCCAGCAGGCGGGTGGGTAAAACGCGCCGCAAAAAACCCATCAGATAAGTCGGTGTCGTGACGTAGTATCGGGCTTTGGGGCGGGCCGATGTCAGCGCATGCAGCAGTTTTTTGGTCACCGCACTGGCGGGCAGTTCAAACTTGTCCGGCCCGCTGTCGGAATACAGGCGCGACAAAACGTCCTTGTAGTCATTCGCACGCGCCGAATTTTCCCAATCAATCCATTTCTCAAAATGCGGTATGGCATTTTCGCGGATTTTCGACGTCACGGGGCCGGGTTCAATCAGGATCACCTTGATCGGTGTCCCAGTCATTTCAATGCGCAGCACATCGGTCAGGCCTTCCAATGCAAACTTGGTCGCCACATATGCGCCACGCCATTTCAACCCAACCAACCCAAGAACCGACGAACAGTTGATGATCCGCCCATGTCCCTGTGCACGCATGATCGGGATCACAAGGCGGGTCAGTTCGTGATAGCCAAAGACGTTGGTTTCGAAAATCTGGCGCAGGGCTTCAACCGGCAAATCCTCAACCGCGCCGGGGCAGGCATAGGCGCCATTGTTATAAAGCGCATCGAGCGTGCCGCCGGTCGCCTCTAACGTCTCGGCGAGGCCGTTCACGATGCTGTCCGGGTCGGCATAGTCGATCTGTGGGCTTTCAAAGCCTTCCGATCGTAGCCATGTGCAATCGTCTGGCTTGCGGCAGCTTGCAAAAACGCGCCATCCGGCGGCGCGCAATCCACTGGCCGCATCAAGGCCAATACCCGATGAACAGCCGGTGATCAGAATTGATTTCTGTGTCATTGCAACTCTTTGCCGTGTGCCGAGACATCTGGCAAGCGGTCTGACAATGATCCGGCGGAACGATGCTTAGTGTTTTTATACGCCTTCACGCTGCGTGTCGTCTTTACGGCCATTCACTGCCTCGCTAAACCACCCACTATGAGTGATCAGAGCAGTGAACCGGAAACCGGTCCGAACGAAGTAACAGAACCGCTGCGTCAGGCGATTGGCGACAGGTATTTGACCTATGCGCTGTCCACGATCATGCACCGTGCGCTGCCCGATGCGCGCGATGGTCTGAAACCTGTGCACCGCCGCATTCTTTATGCGATGAGCAGGCTGCGATTGTCCCCGACCGGCGGCTTTCTGAAGTCGGCCAAGATCAGCGGCGACACGATGGGCGACTTCCATCCCCATGGCGACGCCGCGATCTATGATGCGATGGCGCGTCTCGCCCAAGATTTCAACGTGCGCTATCCCCTTGTCGATGGGCAGGGTAACTTTGGCAACATTGACGGCGATAACCCCGCCGCATCGCGCTATACCGAAGCGCGGATGACCGCCGCCGCAGAGGCATTGCTGGAAGGTCTTACCGAAGACGCCGTCGATTTCCGCGACAATTACGATGGCCGCCTGACCGAACCGACCGTGCTGCCTGCGACATTCCCCAACCTGCTGGCCAATGGGTCAACCGGGATCGCGGTTGGTATGGCCACCAATATCCCACCCCACAACCTGCACGAATTGATCGACGCCTGCCTGCATCTGATCAAATCACCTGATGCGCGCGACGAAACGCTGCTGAACTACATTCCAGGCCCTGATTTTCCCACCGGCGGCACCATTGTCGAACCGCGCGAAAATATCGCAGAGGCCTACCGCACCGGTCGCGGATCGTTCCGTCTGCGCGCGAAGTGGGAAGTCGAAGATCTGGGGCGTGGCACATGGCAGATCGTCGTCACCGAAATCCCCTATCAGGTGCAGAAATCCAAGCTGATCGAAAAGCTGGCGGAAGTGATCCAACTGAAAAAGGTCCCGCTGCTGGCCGACGTGCGCGACGAATCTGCCGAAGACGTCCGCATGGTGTTGGAACCCCGGTCGAAAACCGTCGATCCCGAAATGCTGATGGGCATGCTGTTCCGCAACTCTGATCTTGAAACCCGCTTTAGCCTGAACATGAATGTGCTGATCGACGGGCTGACGCCCAAGGTCTGTTCGCTCAAAGAAGTGTTGTGGGCGTTCCTGAACCACCGCCGCGACGTTCTGGTCCGGCGCAGCCACTATCGGCTTGCCAAGATTGACCACCGGCTTGAAGTTCTCGAAGGGTTCATCATCGCCTTTCTGCATCTTGACCGGGTGATCGACATTATCCGCTATGATGACGACCCAAAGCGGGCGCTGATGATCGAAGACTGGTCCAGGGATCACATCCGCGCCACGTCAGACAAAGACTATAGTTCGCCAATCATGCCCGGCGCCGACCCCGAGGTTGCGCTTTCTGAAACTCAGGCCGAAGCGATCCTGAACATGCGCCTGCGCAGTTTGCGGCGTTTGGAAGAACTGGAACTGATCGCAGAACGCGATGCGCTGATGGCCGAACGCGCCGGCATCGAAGACCTGCTGGACGGTGACGACCTGCAATGGGCCAAAATCGTTGAACAGTTGCGCGAAACCCGCAAGATTTTTGGCCGCGACAGCGTGGGTGGTGCGCGGCGCACCCAATTCGCCGAAGCCGCCGAAATCGTCGAAGTCCCGCTTGAAGCGATGATCGACCGTGAACCGATCACCGTCGTCTGTTCACAAATGGGCTGGATCAGGGCGATGACCGGCCATATTGACCTGACCCGCGAGTTGAAATTCAAAGACGGCGACGCCCCGCGCTTTATCTTTCACGCAGAAACAACCGACCGACTGCTGGTCTTTGGGGCCAACGGGCGCTTTTATACCATATCCGCTGCCAATCTGCCCGGCGGGCGCGGCATGGGCGAACCCCTGCGCCTGATGATCGACCTGCCCAATGAGGCAGAGATTATCGACATCCTGATCCACAAACCCGGTGCGAAACTGCTGGTCGCCTCTGCCGAAGGCAACGGCTTCATTGTGCCCGAGGAAGAAGTCCTCGCCCAGACCCGCGCGGGCAAGCAGGTGCTGAACGTCGGTGCCAGCACCGCGCTTGTCTGCAAGCGTGTGCACGGTGATCATGTCGCCGTTGTCGGTGAAAACCGCAAGGTTCTGGTCTTTGGTCTGGACGAGCTGCCTGAAATGGGACGTGGCAAAGGCGTGCGGCTGCAGAAATACAAAGACGGTGGCATGTCGGATGCGACCACGTTCACGCTGGCTGACGGGCTTAGCTGGCTTGATCCTGCCGGACGCACCCGGACCGAAACCGATTTAGCAGAATGGGCCGGTAAACGCGCCAGCGCGGGCCGCATGGCCCCGCGTGGGTTCCCCCGCGACAATCATTTTAACTAGGCGCGCACGCAATCTTGTCTTGACCGCTCCACCAGCGGGAAGCAGTACGCGTGTCCCAATCACGCGGCTAATGAAGGAACACAGCGAATGCAAAAACTGACGATTGGGGCGATTGCTGCGGTGGCGCTTGGCGCTGCTATCTATGGATTTGTGCCGTCGCAGGTACCTCAAAGCCCCGTACGCGCACCCGCAGCTGAAACGGGCGCGCCCTTGGTTCCCGTCGCACTTCCTGCGGCGTTTTCGGATAATGCCACTATTGGTCAACGCGCCTTTGATGCAAATTGCGCGGCCTGCCACGGTGCCAATGCGGCGGGTCGGCAAGGTGTTGCTCCACCCCTTGTCCACAAGATTTACGAACCCTCCCATCATGGCGACGAGGCATTTCAGCGCGCCGCAGCATTGGGTGCGCGCGCGCATCATTGGCCGTTCGGGGACATGGCGCCAGTGGCTGGGCTGACGCGCGGCGATGTCGCGCTTATTGTCACCTACGTCCGCGAACTTCAGCGTGAAAACGGCATCAATTAAAAACCTTTGGACAATCATACTGCGTGTCACAAAGCTGTAATTAATCAACCCTAGGACGTGGTTGATTGTTAACGCAGCAAGGAGCGCGCGCGATGAAAGATACTGAAACCAAAGATCTGTCTTGGGACGCCTGGGACGAACTGCAGCGCCCAGCCGCCGAAAAAACTGACTTTGATGCGGTCGTGGACGCGGCGATTACGCGCCGGGGGTTTCTGGGCGGAGTCGTGGCATTTGGCTCGGGTGCGGCGGCCATGGGCGCAGGCACGATGCTGTCCGGCACCTCAGCCGAGGCACAGACGGTCGGCCGCTTTGGTTTCACCCCAATTGCAATCGCCACTGACAGCACGATAAATGTGCCCGAAGGCTATATCTGGCAGCCGGTCGCCAAATGGGGGCAGCCATTATTTTCCGACGCTGGCGAACTCAGCCAGCAAACCGGTATTGATGTCGCCAGCTCCAGCCGGGTGTTTGGCGAAAATACCGACGGGATGGAGGCCTTTGTCGTCGATGGCCGCCAAGTGATCGCCGTGAACCATGAATATGTGAACCCAAGCGTGAACCTGCCGCATACCGGTGGCGATGTGACCAGCGCCGCCGCCGTACTGACGTTGCAGAACATGCAGGGTGTTACCGTCATGGAAGTCGCCGAAGGCCCGAACGGCTGGGATATCGTTGTTGATAGCGACCTGAACCGCCGCATCACGCATAACACACCGATGACAATCGCAGGCCCCGCCGCCGGTCATGCGTTGCTGCAAACCGCAGCAGACCCCGAAGGCCGCGTGGCATTGGGCACCTTGAACAACTGCGGCGCGGGTAAAACGCCTTGGGGCACATATCTGACCTGCGAAGAAAACTTTAACGGCTACTTTGGCGCGACCGATCCGACATTCACGTTGCCAGACGACTATGCGCGCTACGGCATCGGCATGGAAAGCCGCTATGCCTATGAAAAATATGATGGACGCTTCGACGTCAGCCAAAACCCCAATGAACCACGCCGATTTGGGTATATTGTCGAAGTCGACCCAGCCGCCCCGACCGCAACCCCGATCAAGCACAGCGCCCTTGGCCGCTTCAAGCACGAAAACGCCGCTGCCGTCATCGCACCTGATGGCCGTGTCGTCGTGTATATGGGCGATGATGAACGTGGAGAGTTCATGTATAAATTCCTCTCCAACGGGGTCTACACACCCGGCGGGCCAACTTCTGCGCTCCTTGACGATGGCCAGCTTTTTGTCGCCAAATTCAACGATGACATGACGGGTGCGTGGATCGCACTGACACCAGAAGCGACCGGCATGTCGGCTGCCGAAATCGCGATTTTCACCCGCATGGCGGCGTCCCGGGTCGGTGCGACGACCATGGACCGCCCTGAATGGGTCGCGGTCAATCCGGTCTCTGTCGAAGGTTATTGCGCGCTGACCAACAATTCACGGCGTGGCGTGCGCACCAACGCGGGTGGCGATTGGACCCCTGTCGGTGGGCCGAACCCAAGGGCCGAAAACGACTATGGCCAGATCGTGCGCTGGTATCCTGCAGGCGATGATCATGCATCAGCCGACTTTACGTGGGACCTGTATGTCATGGCCGGAAACCCGACCGTACACAGCGACGCGTATGCCGGGTCGGATAATATCAACGCAGGCAACCTGTTCAACTCGCCCGATGGAATGATGTTCGACAGCACCGGCCTGCTTTGGATCCAAACCGATGGCGATGATAGCAATGCAGACGGATTTGCCGGGATGGGCAACAACCAGATGCTGGCCGGCGACCCCGCCACAGGGCAGATCGAACGTTTCCTGACCGGCCCCGCCGGATCAGAGGTCACAGGCCTGACGTGGTCTGCCGACCGACGCACGATGTTTGTAGGCATCCAGCACCCCGACGCGCCGTTCCCCGATGGCGCGGGCATGCTGCCGCGCTCTACGATCATCGCTGTCAAGCGGGCGGACAACGCACCTGTGGGTTAGGCACTGCTTGGGCAGGTCGTTCCGGCCTGCCCAAGCAGCAAAAGAGGGGCCATCCGGGGCGATCAGGGTCATCCGCCCCGGACACCATCAAAGCTATCCAGTTTCAAACTAATCGCAAATGCACCGGATAAATTGACTTTCCCGCCGCATTGCGACCTGCTCTCAGCCTTTCTTCCGAGCAAAAATATCCCCGCCGGAGGCAGCACCCCAAAATGCGGTGGCGCAACGCCGGTTATCCACTTGATTTCCCCGCCAATTCCAAATACATCGCCCGCGATGTTTCATTGGGCCATTTCGGCCCCGCAAATTAAAAGGCGCAGTTCCATGGCTAAGGCAAAGTTTGAACGTAACAAACCGCACGTTAACATCGGCACAATCG
>NZ_JAFMHJ010000044.1 GCF_017854565.1 Yoonia sp. | reverse complement strand
AAAACCGGTTTCCCTACCAGAATCGTTTGACTGATCGGTCAGTCAGTATGTAGCGTTGCGCAATGACATCTGTGCCATCACCCCAGATCGAAAACCTTGCACCTGCACAAAGCGGTATTTTGGCAGCGGCAGAGATTGAGTTCGCCGAAGCCGGTTTTGAAGGTGCCGGCATGAGAAGCATCGCGACCCGTGCGCGGGTCAGCCAGGGGTTGTTGCACTATCACTATGGCAACAAAGAGCGGCTCTATGCCGAGGTGATCCGCCATCGGTCCAGAGAAATCAACATCGGCAGGCGTGCGTTGCTGGATCAGATTGATTTGTCGGCTGCCGACGCGCTTGCGCGGATACTCGATGCCCTGTTCCGCCCCACATTGGGCCCCGATGGTGGGGGCAAGGCCTATGCGCGGATCTTTGCGGGGCTGATCGTCGGGCGAGAACGGGATCAGGAATTGGTGCGCGAATGCTATGACCCAACGGCGCATCTGTTCCTGGATGCGATGGCGCGGGCAGGGATGGACCGTGCCCTTGCGGGTGTGACCTATCAAGTGGCCCTTGGCGTTCTGGCGTCGGTCATTTCGCGGGACGGGCGGATGGAACGGTTGATGGATGTCGAAACGCAGCTGGACACCGATACCCTGATTGACACGCTTGTGCGTTTTGTCATCGGCGGCGCGCAGGCGCTGAGCAAGACGTAAAGAAATCATAATTTAACTGGGAGGAACGAAGATGAATTGGAAGAAATGGACGACAGCGGCAACGCTGGCATGTGTCGCAGGCATGGCTACGGCGGAAGATTTCACTGCGACAGTCGTTGCGGGGCACCCCGGCGTGTTTCGCTGGGTCAAAATGGTCGACGAATCCTTTGCGCCGCAGGTGCAGGCCGCGCTCGAAGGGTCCGGCCACACGATCACTTTTGATGGACAATACGGCGGCTCCATTGCCAAGGTGGGGGACGAGTTGGAAACCGTGGAGGCAGGTTTGGCAGAGATCGGCATCTGCCAGTCGCTGTTTGATCCATCCAAGCTTGGCGTGCAGAACGTCACCTATTACACACCTTTCGTCAGTGATGATCCGCGGCAGGTGTCCGAACTGATGGACAGGCTGCACCGCGAAGATGCGCGCATGACGGCATCATATTACGATAATGGAGTTGTCTATCTGGGGGCGCCCATCGGGATCGACGACTACTTGCTGATGACCAATTTTGAAGTGAACAGCCTAGCTGATCTCGAAGGCCGCAAGATTGCCGCACCGGGTGCCGCACTGAACTGGCTGACCGGGACAGGTGCTGTGGGTGTGTCGGGCAATCTGACAACGTATTACAACGAATTGAAGACGGGTGTGTATGACGGGGTGATCGTGTTCGCATCCGCCGCGCTTCCCGGCAAGCTCTACGAGGTGGCACCCTATGTGACCCGCGCGGGGCTTGGTGCGCAGTTTGCGGGTGGGCTTTGTGCCAACGCGGATTGGCATAACGCTCTGCCTGAGGAGGTGAAGGCGGCGCTGACCGTTGGTGCAGACGCTGCGCGTGAATGGTATCTGGCCTCGCTTGAAGAAGGTGTCGCCACTTCGATCAAGATGATGGGCGAAAATGGTGCCACAATCACCGATGCGTCTGACGAGATGCGCAAAGCGTGGGCTGCGGGAATGGCCAATGCCGCGCAGGAATGGGCCGCAGGTCTGGACGCAGAAAGCAAGCCGGGCACTGAAATTCTCCAGCTCTACATGCAGTCGATGCGGGACGCCGGAGCCACACCGCTGCGCGATTGGGATAAAGAGTGATAGCGACAGACCAAGCAGGCGGGGCACCACAGTCCCGCCTTTTGACCGCTCTCGACTGGCTGACACAGATCAGCAACTTGGTCGGATCGTTGCTGATCCTTGGATTGGTGGCACTGATTGCGTCAGACGTGCTGGGGCGCAACCTTTTCGGCGCACCGATATCCGGCGTACCTGAAATGGTCTCCCTTTCCATCGTGGCGATTGTTTTTCTACAGGCACCGCAGGCGCTCAAAGCCGGGCGCATGACGCGTAGCGACGGGGTGATTGATATCCTGCATGCGCGGTTTCCGTCACTGGCCAAGGGTCTGGAAACGTTGTTCGATCTGACCGGAATGGCCGTGATGGCTGTCATTCTATACGCGCACTGGCCGATGATGACACGGTCCTGGACACGCGGTGATTTCGTCGGTGCGGTCGGAGATTTCACCGCACCGACATGGCCGATCAAGGCGATGCTGGCACTGGGATGTATTTTGCTGGCACTACAATTCGGGGCGCGCATTTTACGCAGGTTCCTTAGATGACGCCGTTCGACATCGGGCTGATCGCATTGGCGGTGATGTCATTGCTGGTGCTCCTGGGCATGTATGTGCCCGTTGCATTGATCGCCTCCTCCTTTGTCGGGGTGTGGGCGATCAAGGGATCGCCGCTGCTGGCGTCCAAGATGCTGGGGCTGGCGGCGAATGACGCGATTTCCTCCTACTTTTTCGGCGTGGTGCCGTTGTTTGTGCTGATGGGTTTCGTGGTCAGCGAAAGCGGCATGGGGCGCGACGCGTTTGACGTGGCCAACGCCGCGTTCCGACGGGTCAAGGGCGGCCTCGGCCTTGGCACTATCGCCGCCAACACGATCTTCGCGGCGATCACCGGTATTTCCATCGCGTCAGCGGCTGTCTTTACCAAGATCGCAGTGCCGGAGTTGCGCCGCCACGGTTACACCGCGCGGTTTTCCGTGGGGCTGGTCGCAGGCTCGTCCGTATTGGGTATGTTGATCCCGCCCAGCCTGCTGCTCATCCTATATGGTTTGCTGACCGAACAAAGCATCGGCGATCTGTTCGTTGCTGGCGTCGGGCCGGGGTTGCTGCTGGCGGTGCTATTCGGGGTCGGCACCATCGCTCTGGCCACCTTCGCGCCGCGTTTTGTAGGTGAAAACCTAAGTCAGAACGACGAAGCCCTGACCGGTACGGAACTGCTGGCCAAGGGTCTGCCGATCACTTTGCTGATCGCGCTGGTGCTGGGCGGTATTTATGCAGGGCTGTTCACGCCGGTCGAGGCGGGGGCCATCGGGACGGTTGGTGCCTTGTTGATTGGGTTCATCAAACGCACGCTATCGCTGCGCAGCCTGTGGCGGATACTGGTGGAAACTGGGCTGGTCACGGCATCGGTCTGTTTCTTGATCATCGCCGCCCAGATGTATAGCCGGATGCTGGCGTTTTCCGGTCTGCCGGGAAGTTTCGGTGCCTTGGTGACGGACGCTGAACTGGGGCTGATTGCGCTGATAAGTCTTTATTGTCTGGTGGTGATCCTGTTCGGGATGATCCTTGATTCATCCTCCATCATGCTGATCCTTGTACCTTTGATGCTCCCGGTTCTGCAGCCGATGGGCGTAGACTTGATCTGGTTTGGGATCGTGACGGTTATTGCAATTGAGATAGGGTTGTTGACGCCGCCCTTCGGCATCTCGGTTTTTGTCATTAAATCGACGCTGGACGATACTTCCATCAAGCTGGCCGATATCTTTATCGGCGCGGCTCCTTTTGTGGTGACGATGCTGATCTGTCTTGCGATCGTGATCGCGTTTCCCGCCATTACCACCTTCATGCTTTAAAAGGACGTGCCTATGCCCAGACGTTTTATTGATCTTTCCGTCGCGCTTGAGGCGGATATCCAGTCGGACCCCGACATGATGCTGCCGCAGATCGAATATTTAGCCCATGACCAGACGGCGGGGCAGGTGGCCAGCTTCTTTGAAGGTCTGCAAAAGGACGAATTGCCCGGCGGCGAAGGCTGGGCAATCGAGCGGCTCAACATCGCCACGCACAACGGCACCCATCTGGATGCGCCCTATCACCACCATTCCACGATGAACAACGGAGAGCGGGCGATCACCATCGACGAAGTGCCGCTGGAATGGTGTTTCGGCAATGGCGTGAAACTGGATTTCCGCAGCTTTGACGACGGCTATATCGTACAGCCAGAGGACGTCGAAGCGGAGTTGAAGCGAATTGATCACGACCTCAAGCCGCTGGATATCGTGTTGGTGAACACATCCGCTGGCGCGCGGTATGGCCACCCTGATTACCTTGGGCGTGGCTGCGGCATGGGGCGCGATGCGACCATGTATTTGCTGGAACGCGGCGTGCGTTTGACGGGCACCGACGCGTGGAGCTGGGACGCCCCGTTCAGCATCACGGCCGAGCGGTATGCCCGCGACAAGGACGCGTCGATCATCTGGGAAGGGCACCGCGCCAGCATGGAAATCGGTTATTGCCACATCGAAAAGCTGGCACAGCTGGACCAGCTTCCGGGGCACGGATTTCTGGTGTCATGCTTCCCGTTTAAAATCAAGGCGGCCTCGGCGGGCTTTACCCGCGCCGTCGCAATCTTTGAGGAGTAGAGCATGGCCAAGACCATCATTACCTGCGCCATAACGGGTGCCATTCACACGCCGACCATGTCTGACGCACTACCGATCAACGCCGGAATGATCGCGGAACAGGCCATCGCGGCGGCCAAGGCCGGGGCGGCGATCCTTCACCTGCACGCGCGTCATCCCGACACAGGTGCGCCCACGGTAGACCCGGAACATTTTGCAGAATTTCTGCCTCGCATCAAGGCGGAGACGGACGCGATCATCAACATTTCAACCGGCGGCCACCCGACCATGACCGTGGAGGAGCGCATCCCCGCCGCACGTGCGTACAGCCCAGAAATGTGCAGCCTCAACATGGGGTCACTGAATTTCGCGCTGCACCCAATGGCGGATAGATACGACAATTGGAAGAACGACTGGGAGGAGGGGTACATTCGCGGCTCCGAAAACAACATCTTCCGAAACACATTTCAAGACATTCGCATGGTGGCGGATGCCCTTGGTGGGCCTGAGCATCGTGTGAAGTTTGAGCATGAATGTTACGATGTCGGGCATCTGTATAATCTGAAATTCTGTCTTGATCGGGGCATGTTCAAAGCGCCGATATTCCTGCAATTCGTCATGGGTATCCTTGGCGGGATCGCGGCGGACATCGACAATCTGGTGTTCATGAAGCGCACCGCCGACAAGCTCTTTGGCGATGCCTACCAGTGGTCCGTCATCGGTGCCGGTGCACAACAGATGAAGCTGGCCGCAGTCGGTGCGCAGATGGGCGGGCACGTCCGCGTCGGTCTGGAAGATTCACTGTTCATCGCGCGCGGGGAGTTGGCGACCTCGAACGCCCAGCAGGTCGAAAAGATCAGGGGGATTCTCGAGACCCAAGGCAACCAGATCGCTACGCCGGATGAAGCCCGTGCGATGCTGGGCCTCAAGGGCTTGAGCAAGGTGAATTTCTGATGGTCGATCAGCCAAAATTCCCGCTGACCGTGACTTTCACCTGTGAGGGTCGCGCCGTTGGCAAGATGCGCAACGAGTTGGATGTGACCATGACGGAACCGATGGTGGAACGGTTCAGCATGGCCACCGATGAAGGACCGTTTCACGGAGGCGACGCAACTGCCCCGCCGCCACTAGCGCTTTTTATTGCCGGACTGACGGGCTGCATCATGACGCAAATCCGCGCCTTTGCGAAGCGGATGGACGTGGTGGTGGACGATCTGACAGTCAATGCCGAGGTATGCTGGCAATGGACGCCCAAAGGCCGGATTTATGAAACCGCGCCCAAGTCATTCCACATCGACGTATTGCTCGACAGTCCCGCGCCGCTGGAGGATCAGATGGCACTTGTTCAGGCGGCCAGGAAGGGGTGTTTCGTTGAGCAGACCTTGGGTGTCGCCAATACGATAACCCACAGGATCAAGTCGGGTGACGGTTATGTCACGGTCGATTAGCGGGCAGAAGTTGGCCGTATCTCGACTCAGTTTCCGGTAAAAACTGGCTTTCTGCCCTCGCGGAAAGCGCTTACGGCCTCCTGGTGATCTGCGCTGTCGTTCGAGACCGTCTCCATCGCAAGACAGGCATCCATGATGCTGCCCGCAAGGGTTTTGAGGCCGATGTTGACCGACATTTTCGTTGTGCGGATCGCCACGCCCGCACCTGCGGCAAGTCTGTCGGCAAAGGCATCCACCCGGCTGTCCAGATCTTCCGCCAGGACCGCGTGATTGATAAGGCCGATCTTGGCCGCCTCGGCTGCGGGGATGAGGTCTCCGGTCATCAGGTATTCCTTGGCGCGCGCATAGCCAATCAGCTGAGGCCAGATCACCGCGCCGCCATCGCCTGCGGTCAGGCCGATACTGACGTGCGGATCGCCGATGCGGGCTTCTTCGGTGGCAAAGATCACGTCGCAGAAGAGCGCCATCGTTGCACCGAAACCTGTGGCATGGCCGTTCAGGCGCGCGATAATTGGTTTTTCGCAGTCCAGCAGTGAAAAGATGATCCGCTTGGCTTCGCGGGCGGTCTGGCCAAAGCCCTCGTCGATCATTTCCTGCATCCAGTCGATATCGCCGCCCGAGGAAAAGGCGCGGCCCGCGCCTGTCAGGACAATGACGTCCGATCCGGGATCATCATCGGCATCCGCGAAAATGCGGGTCAACTCGCCGTGCATCTCCTTGTCCACAGCGTTCAGCTTGTCGGGACGGTTCAGCGTCAGTGTCAGGATGCGGTTTCGGCGGGTGACGTCGATGGTCTTGTAGTGCGAAAAATCGGTCATAGGTTCTGTTGTCCAGTGTTTGCGAAGAGGTGGGTGCGCATGTCTTCGGCCATCTCGCGGATCGCCACTTCGGCTGCGGGAGTGACATGCGGCAGTGACACGAAGGCATGGATCTGGCCGGGATAGACGCGGAGACTTACTGGATTTCCGGCGGCTTCGAGCCGTTCGGCAAGGACCACGCCTTCGTCATGCAGGATGTCGCATTCGGCCAGGCCGATGCTGACGGGGGGCAGACCGGAAAGGTCTCTCTGCATCAGCGCGGCCGACGGCGGCGGCTTGTCGTAGGAGTCGCCCAGATATTGTTGCCAGAACCATCGCATGCCTTCACGGGACAGAAGGTGATCCGTGGCGTAGCTGGTCTGTGATGCGCTTGCGCACGTCGGATCCAGAGGGGGGTAGAACAGCCCAAGCGCACGGAGCGGGGCTGTCGCACTAAGCGCTGTGGCAAGGGCCAGGTTGCCCCCCGAACTGTCGCCGCATAGTGCGACACAGTTGGGGTCCAGACCATGCGCCGCGCCCTCTTTTGCGATCCAGTCAAGCGCGCCGCTGGCATCTTGCAGGGCTGCCGGAAAAGGCGCTTCCGGAGAGAGCCGGTACTCGACCGCCAAAACGGCACAGCCGCTGTCCAGCAAAAGCGACCTGCAGAGGCTGTCGTGGCTTTCCAGACTGCCCCAAACCCATCCACCACCGTGCAAAAACAGAATGACCGGCAAGTCGGCTGCGCTGCTGGGTCGGTAAAGGCGGGCAGCGACGCTCCAGCCGTCGTTCTGCAATGTGATGTCATCACTTGAATGGACGTCCCGCTTTGGGGCGAGAGCGAGCCTTTCGTCCGCAGCCTGCCTGAGCGTGGACAGCGGAATGCTTGTCGGTGGCGGTCGCACCTCGTTTCGCGGGTCGGCCAGAAGGTCGTCGAAAACCGGGTCTGGCTTTGCGACCCCCACTCGCTGAGCTTGTGTGATACGCATCAGTATTTTTTCCTTGCTTTGAGTAAATGTAGCTGGCAGTTTGTGTTCTGTAAAGTGATTGCCCAGCCGAAAAGTTGACGAAGCAGGACCCGACACACGATGAAGAGAACCGTAGAAGACCGCCGCAAAGCCTTGCTCGAACGCTATCCCGAATGGCGTCCTATGTGTCTGCACCAGCTCCTTGATGAGGCGGCAGGTGCCTTTCCGGCCAGCGATTATGTCGTCACGGATCAGAGAAGCTGGAGCTATGCGGAAATCGCGGCGCGGTCCAAGGCGATCGCCGGGGGTCTGCTGAAAATCGGTGTGTCGCCGGGCGATCACGTCGCCGTCATCATGGCGAACTACGTTGAATTCGTGGCCCTGAAATATGCGATTTCCCGTCTGGGCGCAGTCTGTGTTCCGATCAATTTTCTGAACCGCGGGGATGAAATCGGATATGTCCTGACGCAGTCGGACGCGGCCTACCTCATTACGATGGACCGGTTTCGCGGTCTGGATTACCTCGCCGCCCTGAACGATCTCGCGCCGGGTTGGGCGCGCCAAGGGGGAGGGGATGCCTTTGCCGAGCTCAGGCAGGTCGTCGTTTTTCCAGCGTCGGGCGACCCGCTGCCGGATCAGGTGATGCTCTTTGCCGCCCTTGAGGATGAGCAGGCTCCCTTTGACGGGATTGACAGCCCGGATGCCCATGCGGTCAGCGACATCATCTATACCTCCGGGACGACCGGCACGCCGAAGGGTGTCCTGATGACACATGAGATGGTGTTGCGCGCCGCCTTTGGCAGCGTCTATGCGCGGGCGTTCGATGGGGGGTGGCGCGTCACCTTTTCGCTGCCGATGTATCACGTTTATGGCTATATTGAGGGGATGCTGACCGTACCTTTTGTGGGCGGCGCGATCATTCCCCAGCGGGCCTACGACCCAGAAGCGACCATCGCGGCTATCGCAGATCATGAGGTGGACGATGTGCTGCTGGTGCCAACAATGACGGTGCCGATCCTCGATGCGCTTGAACAGAAACCGCGTGACTTGCCCAGCCTGCGGGCGGTGATTTCGTCGGGTCAGCGGTCGCCTGCGGGGATTTGGGACAGGATTGATGCTCTGCTTGGCCCGGATGAGGTGACAACCGGTTACGGGATGTCGGAAATGACCGCCACCATGTGCATGACGCGGCCAGACGACCCCGCCGAAAAGCTGTCGACCAATGGCCGGATGCGCGATGCGGGGCCTGCGGGCGATCCGGCGGCACAGAACCGTCTGGCGGAGATTTTCATCGTGGACCCCGCCACGGATCAGAAATTGCCCGCGGGACAGCAGGGCGAAATTCGCGCACGCGGCCACTGCGTGACGGCAGGCTACTACAACAAGCCTGAGGAAACCGAAGCGGCATTCGATAAGAACGGGCTGTTCCGCTCAGGTGATCTGGGATGGTTTGACGAAGATGGATATCTGCATCTTTCGGGCAGGTTGAAAGAGACCTATCGCTGCGGCGGAGAGCAGGTCATGCCGACCGAAATCGAAGACCTGCTGGTGCGCCATCCGGCTGTCTTGCAGGCGCATGTGGTCCCGGTGCCCGACACTCGTATGGGCGAAGCCGGGGCTGCCTTTGTCGTATTGCGCGATGCGCCGAAAGTCACCCCGGACGCGCTCATGGCGCTTTGCGCCGAGAACCTCGCGCGCTTCAAAGTGCCGAAATATGTCCTCCCCATTGCGCTGGAGGACTTGCCGGTCACGCCCTCAGGTCGAGCCCGCAAATTCCTGCTGTCCGAACGCGCAGTTCAAGAGCTGGGGTTGGCGGATCAATGAATGTTTCCAACACAAAGGGCAAACCAGTGCCACATGACGACTATCGCATCACCAAGGACACACCCGTCGGTTTCGAGCTGATCGGGGTAAAGAAGAAGGCGGCGATCCAGCTGATGGGGTCGCGGCTTTGGGGTCGCTTCAACCCCAATCATTGGGACCCGCTTTACGCGGATGAAACCGGGCTGGATGCGCCGATCCAGACCGGCGAAATGTCATCGGCCTATATCGCCGAGATGTGCGTAAACTACCTTGGCGCATCGGTTTTCACCGGCGCGCGGATCCAGTGCAAATACGTCGCCTCCACATACGCGAACGAAATCATCACGACCTACGGCAAGGTGCGCGACAAGACGCCCAAAGGTGACGGATACCGCTTTACCGTCGATCTCTGGGCAGAAAACGAGGACGGCGAGCGCAAGACCGTCGGCTTCATCGAGGCCGATGTTGATGTCTGAAGGAACCAAGCAAATGACCACGAAACCCGCCACCGACAGCCTGCGCCCCATGACGGAAGTGCAGATCAAGCAGACCCGCGACTTCATCAAGAGCCTAGAGGAAGACTGCGAAACCTATTGGGACATGGTCAGTGTCGGCGACGTCCTGTCGCGCGATCTGGAAATCACGCCGGAGCTTGTCATTCTTTACGCCGACGCGGTCGAGGACTACACCCCCTGGTACGAAGGCTGGCGGATGAACGAGTGGCGCATCGACGGGCAATCGCCCTTCGGCAACGCGATCGTGCCACCCCTTATGATGTCGCATTTCGTGCTGTCGGTTCAGTTCGACCACACCAAGCCCTTTGCCATCGGGTCGATTCATACCTTTCATGACACCGAATTGCTGGCACCTATCTTTGTCGGGGCGACCGTACGCATCAAGACAACAGCCATCGACAAATTCGTCAAGCGCGAGCGCCGCTATGTGCGGCACGAGGTCGAGGTCAGCGATGTGGAAAGCGGCAAGATATACATGCGCGAAACCCGCGATATTCTTTCGCGCTAGGCTTTCGGCCGTTTTCTGTGGCAGGAGAAGCGAAACAGTTGTGATCGGAACGGATATGCCCACTCAGGCCTCACCAAAACTCAAGATCCGCGAAGAAGTGGCCGCATTCAAGCGCGAGCGCACCATCGGCGTGGCCTGCGATCTTTTCTACGAAAAAGGCTATGTGAACGCGACGCTTGACGATGTGGCTGACAGGCTCAGCGTGACCAAACCCTTCATCTACGCCAACTTCGGGTCCAAGAACGAACTGCTGGCCGAGATTTGCCATCGGGGCGTTCTGGCCGCCAAGCTGTCGCTGGATGAAGTGGTCGATTTTCAGCTGGGGCCCCGTGATACCTTGCGGCTGTTTCTTGACCGTTACGTCAAATCCATCCTGAAACATCAAAAAAACATCGCGGTCTACACGCGCGAGGAAAAGAACCTCGCGCCCGAGGATTCCCGCGCGCTGGCAGAATTGCGCAAGGGGTTCGTCGCGCAATTGACCGAAGTGCTGGCCGAAGGCGAGAAGCGCGGTGAGTTCAAGATCGTGGACCCCGGAATGACCGCGCTTGCGATTGTCGGTTCGGTCAGCTGGTCGACCTTCTGGTATCATCCCGGCGGACGTCTGGAGATTGATGATATCGGGAAAAGCATGACCGAAATGTTGATGGGCATGGCCGGCGCTCAGACAGGTTAAAGCAAAGATCTGATGCGACCCGGGGAAGAATCATGTTGAAAAATACTGACGAGTATGTAAAAAGTATTGTTAGGATGTTTGATAGCCTGAAGATGCAGGCGCGGATGTCCGGGGAGGAAGCCGAGATATGAAACGTTTAGATGCCTTGATTGTGGGCGCCGGATTTGCCGGACTTCGTGCACTTTATCGACTGAGGGGTATGGGCCTTGACGTCCGCGTCATCGAGGTGTCTGACGGGATCGGCGGGGTCTGGTATCACAACGGCTATCCCGGCGCGCGCTGCGACGTCGAAAGCTTCGACTATTCATACAGTTTCTCATCAGAGCTTGAGCAGGAATGGCGCTGGAGCGAGCGCTACGCGACCCAGCCGGAAATACTGCGTTACATCAACCATGTCGCGGACCGGTTCGATCTGCGCCGGGACATCTTTCTCAACACGCGCATGGAAAGCGCTGATTACGATGAGGCCGCTGCTGAGTGGGAAGTTCGCACAGCCGATGGTGACGTCTTCCGCGTGCGGTATCTGCTCTTGTGCATGGGTCAGCTTTCTGCGCCCAAGGCACCGAATTTTGACGGGCAGGATGATTTCGAGGGAGAGATCATTCATAGCGCCGTCTGGCCCAAGCACGACGTGACGTTCGAGGGCAAACGGGTAGGTATCATCGGCACCGGAAGCTCTGGCATGCAGATGACCCCGGTGATCGCCAAGGCAGCAAAACACCTGACGGTTTTCCAGCGCACGCCAAACTTCTCGGTCCCCGCCGCCAACGCGCCGGTCAGCGATGAGGAAGACGCGAAGGTCAAGGCGACCTATGCCGCTCGCCGCCAGCAGGCGCTCAATTCGCCGACCGGCCTAGGCTTCAAGCCGAACCGCCAATCGGCGCTGGATGTCGATGATGCGGAGCGTGAAAAGGTCTATGAAGCCGCCTATCATCGCTTGGGCTTTGGTTTCGCGCTCAGCTATCATGACATTCTCTTGTCAAAGCCCGCGAATGATACGGCAGCGGAATTCCTGCGCCGCAAGATCGTTGAGCGGATCGAGGATCCGAAAGTCCGCGCAAAGCTGGTCCCTTCCGATCATGCGTTCGCCGCCCGACGTCCCTCCGTGGACAGCGGCTATTTCGAGGCTTTCAATCGCGACAATGTCACGCTGGCCGACATCCGCGAGCATCCGATTGAGGCTTTCGAGCCGGCCGGGCTGCGCACGTCGGAAAAATTGCACGAACTGGATATGGTCATATTCGCCACCGGTTTCGACGCCTTCACCGGTGCGCTTCTGAAACCGGACATCCGGGGTCGCGACGGGCAGCTTTTGCGCGACAAATGGGCCGCCGGTCCGATCACCCACCTGGGTGTCGGCACACAGGGATTCCCCAACCTGATGATTGTTGTCGGTCCGGGCAGCCCGTCCTTGCTCAGCAATGTGATGGTGTCGATTGAAGAACAGACCGACTGGTTTGCCGATCTGATCGAAAAGGCCAACGCGGACGGTATCGTCGAGATCGAGGTGGACGCTAAGGCCGAGCAGGCCTGGGTCGCCCATGTGAACGAGCGTGCGCAAGAGACGCTCTATATGACAGCCGCGTCCTATTACAACGGGGCCGAGGTTGCGGGTAAACCACGGGTCTTCATGCCGTATTCCGGCGGCATCCGTAACTATCGCCGCATTCTCGAAAGCTGCGCCAAGGAAGGCTATTCCGGTTTCACGCTGCGCCGCGCGCCTGCCGCTGCAAAGGATCGTGTTGAGACATGACCTGGGATTTCTCAAACCAGACGGCGATTGTCACCGGGGCTGCGGGCGGTATCGGACGTGCCGTCAGCCTTGGACTGGCGCATGCGGGAGCGTTCGTTGTCGTCGCCGATATGGACCGCGACGGCGGAGAAACAACTGTCCGCCAGATCACCGATGCAGGCGGGGCCGCCACCTTTGTCGAAACCGATGTGACTGACCCTGCCGCCCACGAAGCCTATCTGAGTGCGGCGCGCGCGCAGGGCGGGGGTGTCGACATCTTCATGAACAACGCAGGCTGGCAGGGCGACGTCGCACCGATTGCCGACTATCCGCTGGATGTTTTTGACAAGGTCATGGCCGTGAACGTGCGCGGTGTCTTTCTGGGTCTCAGGGCCGTCTTGCCGGTCATGACCGCGCAGGGCAGGGGTGCCGTGGTCAATACCGCATCGCTCGGCTCTTATGTCGGCACGCGCAATCTGGCCCCCTATATCGCCAGCAAACATGCGGTGATGGGTCTCACCAAGACCGCAGCACTCGAAGTCGCCCGCAAGGGTGTGCGCGTCAACGCCGTTTGCCCCGGTCCGGTCGATACGGAAATGCTGCGCGACATCGAAGCGGGCCAGTCGCCCGAAGATGCCGAGGCGCTGCGCAAGAAACGCGCGTCGTCGATCCCGGACGGGCGCTATGCCGATGCGCAGGAGGTCGCGGACCTGATGCTCTATCTCGTGTCAGACAAGTCGCGCCACATCACTGGCCAAGGCATCCATATCAACGGAGGATCCTATGCGATCTGAGGCAAGCGGATCGGTTGCCATCGTCGGTGGCGGCACCATGGGGACCGGCATGGTCTATGTCTTTGCCGCAGCGGGGTTCGATACGATCCTTGTGGAGCCGGACAGCGCCCGGCAGGACGCCGTATCCCATCAACTGGAAAAGGCGACCGAGAATGGCGTCGCGCGCGGCAAGCTCAGCGCGGAACAGCAGCGTGCCGTCACGTCTGGTGTCGAGACACTGGAAAATGCAGGGCAAATGCCCAAGGATCTTGGGTTGGTGATCGAGACCGTGCCAGAGCGGCTGGAGGTCAAAGAGAGCGTCCTGCGCGCGATTTCGCGAAGAACACCGAAACTGATCGCGTCCAACACCAGCGCAATGTCGATTGACCAACTTTCAAGGTTCGTAGCCGAGCCAGAGAACTTCTTTGGCATGCATTTCTTCAACCCAGTCTGGTCCCTTCCCTTGGTCGAGATCATTCGCGGCACCGCCACCGGTGACGCTGCCCTCACATCGGCGCGGGCCTATGCCGAGGCGATCGGCAAGACCTCGATCACCGTGTCCGACACCCCGGGCTTTGCCACCAGCCGCCTTGACCTGATTGCCGCGATGGAGGCGATCCGCATGGTCGAGGACGGTGTGGCGTCGCCCGAAGACATCGACCGGGCCATGGTCGTGGCCTACCGCCACCCCATCGGACCGCTGCGGCTGAGCGACATCGTGGGGCTGGACGTGCGGCTCGATATCGCGCGCGGGCTGAGTGAAACGCTTGGGCCGCGCTACGCGCCGCCACGGATTCTCGAAGACATGGTCGCACGCGGCGACCTCGGCCAGAAGACGGGCCGTGGATTTTACGACTGGACGGAGGCGGCTTGATATGGACGGCGGACTGGGCGGTAGCATGACACTTTTTCAGGGCAACTTGGTCGATACGCAGGAACATCACGGGATGTTGCGCGACAACGTCGGCAAGCTCGCCGGTGGCTTCGGACGATCCTATTTCCAGAATTGCGTCAAGGAAGGCCGCAAGCCGGTCGAACTTTGGGATGCCTTGGGGCAGGGCGGGTTTCTGGGAGTGCATGTGGACGAAGAGTACGGCGGTGGCGGCGGCGGATTGGCCGATTACAACGTCATCGTCGAGGAAGTGGCCGCCCAAGGCTGCCCGATCCTGTCGCTCGTCATCGGCTCCATCTGCGCGCCGATCATCCAGGCCAATGCCAGCGAAGCACTCAAAAAGGAATGGCTGCCGGGGCTGGCGAATGGCACCAAGCGATTGGCCTTTGCCATCACGGAGCCTGACGCTGGGACCAACACGCACAGGATTTCTACGACGGCCCGCAAGGACGGCGACGGCTGGACATTGTCGGGCACCAAATACTGGACCTCGGCGGTGGACGAATCCGAGGCCATCATGGTCGTGGCCCGCACCGGTGAGCCCGACGCGCGGGGGCGCGGAAAGCTTTCGCTGTTCATCCTGCCGTCGGATGCGCCGGGGCTGACGCGCACCCCGATCGAGACGGCGCTTGCCGTGCCCGAAACCCAGTTCACGCTGTTTTTCGACAACGTGAAAGTGCCTGCCGATGCACTGATCGGCACCGAAGGCGAGGGCATGCGCAACCTCTTTGCCGGCCTGAACCCCGAACGAGTCTGCGCCGCCGCGATCAACAACGGCATCGCACGCTATGCACTCGAAAAAGCGTCGCAATATGCGAAGGACCGAAAGGTCTGGTCGCAGCCCATCGGCGCGCATCAGGGGGTCTCGCATCCCTTGGCCAAAGCCTATGTCGCGGTCCAGCAAGCCCGCCTGATGACGGCGCGGGCGGCTGAACTTTACGACGCGGGCGATCCGGCAGCGGGCGAGGCCGCGAACATGGCCAAGTTCGCCGCCGCAGATGCCTCGCTCGAGGCGCTGGATCAGGCGATTCAGACCCACGGCGGCAACGGTATGGCCCTCGAATACGGGTTGGCCGATCTTTGGTTCATCGCGCGTCTGCACAAGACAGCGCCGGTCAGCCGCGAGATGATCCTGAATTTCATCGCCCAGCACAGCCTGGGCCTGCCCAAGAGCTACTGATGTCGCAGCCGCAGGCACATACGCCCGCCGATATGGCGACCTTCGCGCAGGTGATCCGCACCCACGCGGATCAGCGACCCGGTGCGCCTGCGCTTACCTTCGAAGGCACGACGCAGAGCTTTGCCGAGTTGCATGCGGCCAGCTCTCGGGCCGCCAATCTCCTGCTGGACCTCGGCGTCGGGCGGGGCGACCGCATCGCGATTCTCTGCCGCAACCGGCCTGAATACATCGAACTGCTATTGGGCTGTTCCAAGATCGGCGCGACGCTGGTCGGGCTGAACTGGCGGCTGGCCCCTGCGGAAATCGACCAGATCCTCAAGGTCAGTCAACCCTCGGTCATCTTTGTCGGCGCTGGTGAAGAGGCGCTTTTGACCGCCACCGCCCGCACGCGATACGACCATGTGATCTCGCTCGACGACAGCTATCCGACCATGCGCGATGCGGCAGCGGCCAAAGATCCGGGGCACATGGGAACGCCAGACGAGCCCATCCTGCTGCTCTATACCTCCGGCACCACGGGACTGCCCAAGGGCGTTACGCTGACCAACCGCAACATGTCCTATACCTACCGTCTCGCGACCGAAAGTTGGGGGATGTCCGGGGCCAGCGTGAACCTTGTGGCGATGCCGCTCTTTCACATCGGGGGCTGCGGCTATGGCAGCAGCACGATGATGGCGGGTGGGCATACCATCCTGATGCGCGATGTGGACTGTGACCTGGCCATCGACCTGATGCAGCGCCATCGCGTGACACATGCCTTTTTCGTACCGACTGTGGTGCAGGGACTGCTGAGGGTGGATGGCGTGGAAACTGCCGACCTGTCCGCGATGGAACTCTTGATGTACGGGGCCGCGCCGATTGGCGATGTGCTGCTGTCCAAGGCGATGAAGGTCTTTGACTGCAATTTCATGCACGCCTACGGCATGACCGAGGCGGCGGGCACCGTGGTGACACTGCGCCCCGAGGATCACGCGTTGGAAGGCGACAAGGCCAAGCTCTTGAAATCCTGTGGCCGCCCGCTGCCTTGGGTGGACCTGCGGGTCATCGACCCCGAAACAGAGAAAGACGCCGCCCCCGGCAAGCCCGGAGAGATCTGGCTGCGCTCCGAGATGATCACGCCCGGCTACTGGCAGAACCCAAGCGCGACGCAGGAGGCGATCACGCAGGACAGGTGGTTCCGCACCGGGGACGCCGCCTATTGTGATGCGGATGGCTATGTTTTTCTCTTCGACCGCTTCAAGGACATGATCATTTCCGGGGGCGAAAACATCTATCCCGCCGAGATCGAAAATGCGCTGAACGCCCATGACGGCATCGCTGAATGCGGCGTGATCGGCGTGCCGCACGAAAAATGGGGCGAAACGCCGCTGGCTGTGATCGTGCCCAAACCCGCTACAGATCTGACCGAGGCCGAGATTATCGAATTCTGCCGAAACCGCATCGCGCGTTACAAGTGCCCCACGCGGGTGGCCTTCGTCAGCAGCCTGCCGCGCAATGCCTCCGGCAAGCTACAAAAGCACATCCTGAGAGAGCAATTTTGGGAGCCTGCGGATGCGTGATCAATCCCCCAAGACCGATGCGCGGCACCTTTTGCGCCGCTGGGTGGTGGATTATTTCAACCGCCACGACGCTGCCGCCTGCGCCGATTTCATCGCGCCGGATTACGCGCTGCGCATCGGGGATACGGTATTTGCCGGGCGTGACACAGAGTGGCTTCCGGCAGTGGATCAGCAGATGCAGGCCTTTCCCGGCCTTGCCATGACAGTGCATCACGTTGTGTCCGGTGACGGGTGGGCCGCGGCCTATTTCAGCGAACATGGTGCCAGCAAGGGTCGGGCGGCCTGCTGGTCCGGGATCGGGATCTATTTCAGTGATGGGGCGGTCCTGACCTTCTGTGTCGCGCAGGAAGACTATATGACCCGCGCACGCCAGTTGAAGGCGGGCAAAAGCGATCCCGTCGAAGCCCCCGCCGTCGCCCCTTGGGACGATACAGCTGCCCCCGCCAATCCGGAAGCCGAGCGCATTGTGCGTGCCTGGCTCTGCACCGGTTGGCCGCTCGATACCGATGCCATTCGTGTCGACGACGAACACATCACAGGCAACCCTTTGAAGTTTACGACACAGGAGGTCGAGATCGACTGCCTGCTGTCTTCGGGCGACGAAGTTGTTTTCCACGCGGTTCAGACCGGCCAATACGAAAGCGGTCTGCCAAAGGTCGAAACTCCCGCCCCCGCGCATCTGCATGTGAATGGTATCCTCAAGGTGCAGGACGGCAAGGTCGTCTCGGGGCGTGTGATCCGCGACCGGATGGCTTTGCGTGCGGTGTTGCAGGAGGCGTCATCATGACCGCCCCGGTCCTCTCCGATGTGACGGACGGCCTTCTGATCATCACCATCAACCGGCCCGACCGGCGCAATGCGATTGACCGGGATACGTCACAGGCGATTGCAGACCAGATCGACCGGCTGGAGAGCGATGACAGCCTGCGTGCGGCCATCCTGACAGGCGCAGGGGATCATTTCTGCGCGGGTATGGACCTCAAGGCGTTTCTGAACGGCGAACGGGTGGAACTGGAGGGCAGGGGTCTTGCCGGTCTGACCGAGGCACCGCCGCAAAAAACCCTGATCGCCGCGGTTGAGGGATACGCGCTGGCGGGTGGGTTTGAAATCGCACTTGCCTGCGACCTGATCGTGGCCTCTGAAACGGCCCGGTTCGGCATCCCCGAAGTCAAGCGCGGCCTGATCGCGGGCTCCGGTGGGCTGATCCGGCTACCCGAACGCATGCCGCGTCAGGTCGCGCTCGAATTCGCATTGACCGGGCGCATGATGGAAGCGGAAGAGGCGGCGCGCTGGGGGCTGGTCAGCCGCTTGACCGCATCCGGCAGCGCGTTGGATGGAGCGCGCACCTTGGCGCAGGAAATCATCGCCAATGCGCCGCTCGCGGTCGCGGCGACCAAGGAAATCGTGAACGAGGCGCGGCATTGGCCCAGAGGCGACATCTGGACCCGGCAGAACGCCATACTTGAACGGGTCATCGCCAGCGATGACGCCAAAGAGGGGGCGCGGGCATTTGCCGAAAAACGCGCACCGGAATGGAGGGGCGCATGATCGCTCGCACACTTTCGCTTATCGCGTCATCTCTGGCGGCAGCGGTCCTTGTCGGCATGGCGCTGCTGACGCTCGCCGATGTGCTGGGCCGGAACCTGATGCGCGCCCCGGTGCCGGGGGCGACGGAACTGACCGAGATCGGCCTCGTTATCGTGACCTTCCTGCTCTACCCGATGATCGCCTTCCGCCAGCGCCATATCACCGTTGATCTGTTCGATCACATCATGGGCACGCTGGTCCGTCGCATTCTTGATATTGCGGCAAACCTCTTGGGGGCGGCTGTCTTTGCCGGGATCGGTTGGCAGCTTTGGAAGCAGGCGGCGCGGGTGACGCAATACGGCGATGTCACGGCATATCTACGCATCCCGCTCGGGCCGGTTGTCACCTTCATGGCTGTGCTCTCGGCGCTGACCGCGATCGGCTTTGTGCTCGCCGCACTCGGGCATCTGATCGGCCGCAGCACGGCCACCCACGCGGCCCAGGATATAGGTCATGAATAATGTTTGAAGCTTCCGTCGGATTTGCCGTCGTTCTGGGCCTGATCTTCATGCGGGTTCCTATCGCCATCGCCCTCGCGGTTGTCGGCTTCGTGGGCTACTCGATGCTCAATGGCACGCGGCCCGCCTTCAGCGTCATGGGTCTGAGCGCGGTCGGATCGACCATGTCCTACAATCTGGCGGTGGTGCCGCTCTTTATCCTGATGGGCAACCTTGTTGCCGGGGCAGGGATCTCGCGCGAACTTTATCGCGCGGCACAGGTGTTCGTGGGCCACCGTCGCGGTGGCCTCGGGATCGCCACGATCCTGTCATGTGGCGGTTTTGCCGCGGTCTGCGGATCAAGCGTGGCAACCGCCGTCACCATGGGCCGCGTGGCCATCCCGTCGATGCGGTCTTATGGCTATGCCGACAGCCTGTCGACAGCAACTGTCGCGGCAGGCGGGACGCTGGGCATCCTCATTCCGCCCAGCATAATCATGGTGATCTACGGCATCACCACCGAAACACACATCGGCAAGCTTTTCGCGGCGGGCATCATTCCCGGTCTGATCGGCGTGGCGGGCTACGGGCTGGCCGTGAACTGGGTGGCGCGTCGCCACCCTGACCGCGCGCCGCGCGCCGAACGGGCGGACCGGGCGGAAAAGACCGAAGCGCTCTCCAATGTTTGGGCGGTTTGCGTGCTCTTTATCATCGTACTGGGCGGCATCTACGGCGGGTTCTTCACCGCCACCGAAGCCTCCGGCATCGGGGCCTGCGGTGCGCTTGCCTTTGCCCTGCTGCGCCGCACGCCGTGGCGCGAACTGGTGGAGATCACCCGCGTTTCGGCGGAGACGACAGCGGTTCTTTTCGCGCTTATCATCGGCGCCTCGATCTTTGCCGAATTCGTCAATTTGACCGGCGCGCATGACGGCGTGCTTAGCGTGGTGCGTGACAGCAATCTGTCCCCGGCCATGGTCATGGTCGTGATCTGCCTGATCTACATTCTGCTGGGCTGCGTTCTGGACAGTCTTGCGATGATGCTGCTGACGCTGCCGATGTTCTTTCCCATCGTGGTGGGCCTCGGCTTCGATCCGATCTGGTTCGGGATCCTTGTCGTGATGCTGGTGGAAATAGGCCTGATCACCCCACCAATCGGAATGAACCTGTTCGTGCTGAAATCCATTCTGCCCGATGTCCGGCTTGGGACCATCATCAGCGGCATCGTGCCCTTTGTCGTGGTCGACCTCATGCGCATCCTGCTGATCGCCATGATACCGGCCATCACCCTCTTCCTGCCGGGGCTCTTTTTCGGCCCCGGATGAAGCTCACCCAAACGACCGGGCCTGCCCAGGATCGGGCCCGGTACGGACAATCAAGATCCTGTTTTTATTGGGAGGACACCAAATGTTCATGCAAACCAGAAAAGCCCTGAAATCGGCGCTGTTGTCGGCGCTTCTTGTGACCGGTGCGAATGTGGCATTCGCGGAGCCAGAGACGGTACTCAAGTATTCGTCATGGTTCCCGGAGAGCCACTCGACCAACACCGTGCTGCGCGACTGGATCAAACAGGTCGAAGAGGCGACCGACGGTCGGGTGACGGTCGAGTATCTGCCCAAAACCGTTCAGGGGCCGCGCGAACAATTCGACGTGGTTGTCGATGGGCTGGCCGATATCGTGATCGTGTTGCCTGGCTACACGCCGGGCCGTTTCCCGGTTCTGGAACTCGGCGAATTGCCTCTGCTTGTGGCCACGGACGAGGCGACGCTGGCACCGGCATTCTACAAGGTTTACCAGGAAGACATCGCGGCGTCCGAGCCCTTCAAAGGCGCGCATGTCCTGACCACTTGGGCCTCCGCGCCCACGCATATCGCGACAAAGCCCGGCCCGATCACGGAGATGTCCCAGATGCAGGGTCTGAAAATCCGCGCGCCCAGCGCGACCGCAGGTCTGGTCGTTGACGCGATGGGTGCCGTCACCGTGCAAAAGCCTGTGACCGAAATCTACGAACTCGCCTCGACAGGTATCGTGGACGGCACATTCTTCAGCTACGGCCCGATGATCTCCTGGAAGACCAAGGACATCTTTCAGAACGTCACCATCGTGCCCGGCGGCATGGGCCAGTCGGTCATCGCGGTGCTGATGAATCAGGACAAATTCGACAGCCTGTCCGAGGCAGATCGCGAGGCAATCATGAGCGTGTCCGGCGAAAAGCTGGCGCAAGCCTTTGGCGCGGCATGGCAGAACGACGAGGATGTGGCGCTTGAAGGACTGGGCAACCTGAATGTCGTCGA
>NZ_JAFMHJ010000092.1 GCF_017854565.1 Yoonia sp. | reverse complement strand
ATATAGAACCTCGCGCCGATCGATAACGTGGGTGTTCTGGCGTTCAGTTGTACAACGCCAAGCGGCCCCACACCGCGCTGGATCATTTCCTACGCTACTAAAGCTGATCGAAATAGTTATCGTTGAATTGGATGCTATCGAAAAAGCTCTCGGCCAAGTTACGCTCAGCCGTTGAAAGCGCGTTCGACGCTGAGCGGCTGGAAAACGTAAAGTCGACAGCCACGTCCCTGCGCAGGGGATGACGGCAGGTATAACCGACGTTGTTTTCATAGACTGCCCCGGCGGTGGCGACGCGGGCTGTTGCATTTTGCGCACGGGCTTCAAACCGTATGCACCGCGCCCTTTTGAAAGTGACCTCCTGCGAACTTGCTCTGAAATCTTTAAGGCGCGCGGGGTTGTCGTTGACAGTTTTCGCGCTTTTCGCATCTGCAAGAAAGCTTGCGTCACTCAGGGTGCCGTCAACTTGAATAATGCTGACACTCACGATTCTACTTTCGCCCTGAAGACCGCCAAATTTTCCCAGTGCAACGGCTCCCGGGTTTGATGTGATCGCAAACCATCCGGGTTCGTTCGGTGAAATGACTGTCGCGCCGATGACATTGAACCCAGTCCGAGATGTAATTTCCGATGGCACGGCGCCACAGCTCAACAGGCCCATGGCCAAAAGAACGAATAATATCGCATTTTTCATGAGGAATATCCTATTTTGAGATGTCTTCCGTGCCGCAACGTCAACCCTAGGCGTGATATTGCCCTCACTGCAAGCCAATTCAGGTTGACTGCACAGTCCCATTGCCTGCTGCAACCACTCACCGCTCTTCCTGTCAGAATGGGAATACCTGAACGGCAATCGCGCTGTCATGCAGCGACGCAGCCACCAAAACCTGAGGGTCGTGGCTGTTCCAGCATGAAATCGCGACCAAATATCTGCCCGACGGGACGAAGCCGAAATCAACGCGTGGCGCGGCAAGCGCATCCGCGCGGGGCAAAGGGATCGACCGGAAATGCCTGCCCGCCGCGCGCAAACATGAAAATTGCGCGCACCCAATCTGTTTCACTTGCACCCTTCCGGTTTATCTGGCACCCATGCCGCACCACAGGGGAGCCGCGTCATGCCGCGGCTGAGATGGGGGCGCAAGCCCACGGACCCTCAAAGCTGATCTGGATAATGCCAGCGTAGCAAGGAGGACAGAAATGTTTGCAGGCGCACAAGTTTCCCTTTACCCGATGACCGATGGGTTCGTTGACGTGATCATGTCATCGCTCACAGCGCTCGATCCGTGGCGCGACAGGCTGCGGATCGAAACGGATGATATTTCGACCCTCATCGTCGGCCCGCCCGAGGTGCTTTTCCCCGCTTTGCGCGACCTTTACGCGGCGGCGGCATCGTCGGGCCAGCATGTCATTTTGCGGGCAACATTGTCACGCGGATGCCCCGGTGAACCGGATGATCCGATCTGCCGGACCGGTGCATTGGCCAATCCGTCCGAAGCGTTGGACCTGCGCCAGAAAAACGCGCTGACAGCGATTGCGACAACACCCGACAAGGGGCAGCAGGCAGATACGCAATTCTCGCTTTATGTGATGGGCGCCGGCGATCATATGGCCGAGATCATGGGCTGCATCGATTTTCTAAAACGCAGCGGGACGTTTGACCGCTCCAAGAACTTCTGCACGCGCCTGACAGGTGACGCAGGTCCGGTCTTTGCCACGCTGCAGCAGGCATTCTGCCAGTTCGGTCCGCCAAACGGCCATGTCACGATTGATCTGACGGTGTCTGCCAACAGCCCCAGCAAACGCTGATCCGATGCAATCAGATTTGCCTCGCCGTCCCGGCAGAGGTCTGGCCCGCGGCATCCCTGCCGTCCTGAGTGTGGTCAGCGCCTTCTTGATCTGGGAAATCTATGTCCGCCTGTCGGGCATTTCCCCGCTGATGCTGCCCGCGCCATCACGGGTGCTCGACCAGATCGTGCTGAACCGCGCCTTGCTGTGGGACAACACGGTGCCGACGCTCAAAGCCACATTCGCGGGGTTTGCCTTGTCACTCACCGTGGCCTTCGGCCTGTCGATTATGCTGGATTTCATGCCGTGCGTGCGCCGTGCCCTGTTCCCGATCTTTGTGGTCAGCCAGACTTTGCCGCTTGTCGCCATCGCGCCATTGGTCGTGTTGTGGTTCGGGTTTGACCTGACACCCAAAGTCCTTTTGGTGGCGCTTGTCACATTCTTTCCCATGCTGGTCGCACTTGTGGACGGGTACGCCGCAACGGACCCCGAAATCGAGGATCTGATGCGGTCGATGGGCGCCACGCGCGGCCGGATATTTCGCAACGCTCGGTTTCCGTCTGCAATGCCGTATTTTTTCGCGGGCCTGCGTATTTCGATCACCTATGCAGTCGTCGCGGCCATTTTTGCGGAATATGTCGGCGCGCGCGCGGGTCTGGGCATCGTGATCCTGAACGCGAAAAACAGTTTTCGCCCCGATCTTGTGCTGGCCGCCGTCGTGATCAGTTCGGCGCTGACCTTGGTGCTGTTTGCCATCACGGCGCTGGTGCAACGGGTGGTGCTGCGCTGGCGCGACGTGGGGGACACCAGATGAGCGTTCTCGACATCGCAAACGTCAGCGTCACCTTGGGCGGCACTGCGGTGCTTGATGATATTTCAATGCACGTGGCCAAGGGCGAATTCGTGTCGATCCTCGGGCCGTCGGGCGCCGGCAAATCGACCATTTTCCGCCTGCTCACCGGTGCTGCGCGGCATGACAGCGGCACGATCACCTGCAACGGCCAGCCGCTGGCAACGAACCGACACGGGTTCAGTTTCATGCCGCAGCGCGATGCGCTGATGCCGTGGCGTCGGATCATCGACAACCTGACCTTGGGGCTAGAGGTGCAGGGCATCCGCCGCAAAGATGCGCGCGCGCAGGTCACGCCGCTGTTGGCAGATTTTGGTTTGGATGGGTTCACGCACCATTACCCCCCTCAACTATCCGGCGGGATGCGCCAGCGCGCGGCGCTGTTGCGGACAATCGTGCAGAACCGCCCTGTGCAGCTTTTGGATGAACCTTTCGGTGCACTGGATGCGCTGACCCGGACCCAAATGCAGGCATGGTTCGAAAAACGCTGGCGCGCGGCGCGCTGGACGACCCTGCTGGTCACCCATGACGTCCGCGAGGCCGTCGCGCTGTCGGATCGCATCTATGTCCTGTCGCGCCGTCCGGCCCGTGTGATCGCCCAAGTGCATGTGCCCGCCCCGCGCCCCCGGTTGGGACGCCCCGTCAGCGCCCAAGCCCATGCAATAGAGGCGCAGTTGCTTGAAATCTTACTTAACCAAACCGGAGAGACCCCATGAAACATCTCATCACCGCAGCCCTGCTCGCAATAGCCCTGCCTGCCGCGGCGCAGGAAAAACTCAGCGTCGCATTGGACTGGACGCCCAATACAAACCACGTCGGCCTCTATGTGGCGCAATCGCAAGGCTGGTTCGACGACGCCGGACTTGATGTGGACATCCTGCCATATACCGACACGTCATCAGGCACATTGATCGCGGCAGGCGTGGCGGAATTCGGTATCCTCAGCGCGGTCGGGTTCCACAGCCAGCGCGCGATAGGGGCCGATATGACCGCCGTGATGGCCGTTGTGCAGCATGAAACCGGACGCGTGGTCTTCAACGGTGATCGTGACGATATCCAGCGCCCCGCCGATCTGGACGGCAAGATCTACGCAGGCTTCGGCAGCGCATGGGAAAACGCGCTGATCGCGACGATCATCCGCAATGACGGCGGCACAGGTGTTTTCGATACCGTCACGCTTGGCACCTCGGCCTACGAGGCGCTGGCCAACGGCAGCGTTGATTTCACGCTCGAGGTCAGCACGTGGGAAGGTGTGAACTCTGTTCTGCTGAACCGTCCCCAGCGTGCGTTCCGCTATGCCGATTACGGCGTGCCGGACCAGCATACGACGTTTCTGGGCGGCAATGGCACGTGGCTTGCGCAAAATCCCGAAATTGCCCGCGCCTTTGTGCAGGCCGCGCAACGTGGCTATGATTTTGCAGCCAACAATCCCCGGGAGGCCGCAAATATCTTGATCGCGGAAACGGCCGGCATGCTGACGAACCCCGATCTGGTCCGCGCCTCGATGGAGGCTTTGGTCGCGGGTGGATATCTGCAAGACCCCGATGAGCCGACCGGCCTGATCGACGCCGCGATGTTCGCCGACATCACGGGCTTTCTGTTTGATGCCGGCATCATGCGCGGCGAAGACGGCAGGCCGCTTGATGTCATGCCCGATGTGTCGCACTGGTTTACAAACGCATATCTGTCGCAGACGGACTGAACACTGACGGGTGTCGGCAGGGTCGCGGGAGCAGGCCGGGGAACTCGTCGATGAGGGCTTCTGCGACTACACCGAAAGCGCGATCCGCTTCGGTGAGCAAATGGCGAACGGCGAGACAGAATCGAGCGCAGGGAGTTGTCCGGCGTAAAGTGCGCGATAGGGGTTTTTCGCGCCGACAGGCATATCTCGACACTAATGCGGCTCTAGCTTTGAAATATAAAAGTTAGGCTGGGCCCGCTTCTATGCGAGCGGCAAAAGGTCAGTTGATAGTGCAGGCGACAGGAAATGACTTTATTGATCCAGTATGAGCGCCCGAATTGACTCGAAGTTGTGAATTCTCAACAAATGATGTTATCGTCAATGATGAAAAATCGCTGATCCTTTTCAATACGTAGTGTTCGACTGTCACGCCCGAGTCTCTTTGAAAAGTCTCTGACTGAAGTGGTCCTGCTTTTTAGGACAGGTTTGCGGCTTGTCTAAGATGCATCTGGT
>NZ_JAFMHJ010000043.1 GCF_017854565.1 Yoonia sp. | reverse complement strand
TTGAGGCGACGCTCGTCATGGGGGCGGATATCAAATCCATAGTGTCCTTGCGCCGACACAATGCCATCTGAAGTCAAACCAGCAATCTCTTCCATCCTGCCACCTGTGTACGCGACGATAAGTGGAACGAAATAGAGACCGTCTTTCTCGATTTCTGTACCTTCTTCGTGTCGGCGATCAGCACTCCTGCAACCTTTCCAGACCGTGTGTTGAAACAGCTTTTTTACTTCATCTGGCTTGAAGGCATTCCGCTTCTTTCTGGCGCGCGTTTTTTCCGGGCGTCGAACCAACTTTGTATCAATTGTTGGATCAACAGGGCTGTGATCCAATGACTTCGCGTGCTTTAAAACAGCGCCAATCATCTCGATATGCGCATTGTAGGTTGAGGCAGACCTTCCAAGTTTTTCATCGGGCATGCCGTCTGCCTTGGCGTTGATCTGTTTGAGGTTAAGTTCGGCATCCTTGTGCGATCGATTAAAGTTGAGTGGCACATTTTCAAGCTTCTGTTCGAAGACACGAAGGTGATGTTGCTCGATTTCTGTAACAGTTTGCACATTTGCCAGCAGACAAAAGAGCTTGATCTTGGAGCGCCGTCCATCGGCTGTTTTTTTGTCAATCCTGCCTGCGGCCATGGCGACCTTGATTGACCGTTCACAGGCGCCGGCAATATCAATCCCGAACGGTTCGTCATTGCTTCCACGGTGCAGTTCTTCGTCACAAGCTGCTGCGGCGGCAAACTGTGTGTTCAGCGCTAAGATGGTCAAGGGTTCAGTGATGAGTTCTACGCCGGGAGTTAGAACAGGCGCAGGTGTCTTTTCTGCAGTAATTGGCGGCCATAAGTCACTTTGAGGATTCAGATCTTGCGCGTGTGGGCGAGATATTGTGCGGACGCTACAGTCAAGAAGATCATTATCAGACAGCAAAGAGGTGACCTGATGTTGCGCGTTCAGTTTCTTGGACATGTCTCGGAATGCGTTGCTGCGCTGGATGCGCTGATCATCTATCGTGTCCAGTGATGTGATCTTGGAATGCAAATAGATTTCCAAAATTTGGGCATGATGTTCGAACGAACCCGTTGTGAAACCCGTTGTTTCGAAAAACTCCCGCGCCAGTTGGGTCTTCAGGGCAGGGGACAACGCAAGATCTGCTTCTGCGCGGTATGCCAGCATGACATCTTTAAGCTCATCTTCCGTCCAATCCGGGCGAATGCGATAATGGGGAAACGTTTTTTGGATGCCGTCTCGCAGCAGAGTTTCGAGCGCAAGCCTTTGAGCCTCTAAGTTGCTTGGGTTTGTCCTACTCACACGTCCGGACATGCGCTCCATTCTGTGCTGGCGGCGCAAGTCCGAGATCGCGTGTTGAAGGCGCACACTCATGTAGCGTGCGATCAGATTTTCTGGCAACTCGTCCAGCGCGTATAAAAAGGTATCCAGCATATCGTCGAATTCCATGGTCAGCTTCAATAACCATGTACGCGCAAATGCTTCACTTTTCGTCCCCAAGGACAACAAAAGTGGTGAGATAACTGTGGAAAACCCTGGAATTCGGCGTCTGAAGTAGAAAATTCCGTCCTTTTCGAACAGATATTTTTGATGTCTCATCTTTCGTCCTCAAGTTGGGGACGATCATCTGTGAAAATGCATGGCGAGGCGGCTTTGTGTAACCATTTGTGTAACCTCATGTGCAACTTTTGCACATATCAGCCGAAAACCATCGGAGCTAAATACTAAGCTCTAATGTTTTCAATGACTTGCCATGAAAATGGCTCCGACGGTAGGGATCGAACCTACGACCAATTGATTAACAGTCAACTGCTCTACCGCTGAGCTACGTCGGAACACTTGGGGCCGTATAGCAATGGGATTCCATGACGTCCAGAGGATTTTGCACAGATTTCTGCATTCATTTCGTCTGGCTTACGCGGGCGCGGGCAGCCTGAACTGCGCGGTCAATCCAAGTGTCGGATCTGCTTTAACCACCCCGCGTTGGTGCAGCTCAATCAGATGCGCAAATACGTTGCGCTCAGCCGCCGGCATCAAGCTGGGTGCTATATCGACATAGATCGCGCGTGTCAGGGCCGGGATCGTCTCAGAGGTCGCCGAGAGCGCGGCAATGATCTGGGATTCGCGGGTATTGCGATGGGCGATCAGCCAATGCAGCCGGGCTGCCGGATCATGTATTGGCGCACCGTGACCGGGATAAAAGACCCGCCCGCCGATCATCTCCAGCCGCGCACATGACCGCATGAAATCGCCCAGATCGCCGTCGGGCGGGGACACCAGCGAACTGGCCCAACCCATGACATGATCCCCGGTGAACACGATGTCATTCCAACAAAAACAAAGGTGATTGCCGATATGTCCGGGGGTGTGCAGCGCGGTAAGCTGCCAGTCTGCGCCGATGATCTGCGCGCCATCGGCCAGGACGACATCGGGTGCGAACGCCTGATCCATCCCTTCGCCGCCCCCGGTCAAACCTTGATCGGCAAGCGCCCGCATGACGTCACTGCGGCCGGCATTGCTGTCGCCAAAGGCGTAGATTGGCGCGCCCGTTGCCGCCGCGAGCGGGCGCGCGAGGGGCGAATGATCCAGATGACTGTGCGTGAGCAGGATATGACTGACGTGCCGACCCGCAATCGCGGCCATGAGCGCGGCAAGATGTGCGGGGTCGTCCGGGCCGGGGTCAATCACGGCCAGCGTCTGGTGGCCCACAAGATATGTGTTTGTGCCAAGACAGGTCATCGGTGACGGGTTCGGGGCCAGCACAAGCGTCACGCCGGGCGCCAGTCTGAGAGGCGCACCGGGCTGTGGTGCAAATTCTGGTACTTGCGGCATTATCGTGGCTTTCCGTTCGGTGCGGCGGCAGTTAGCGTGCGGATATGTTTTTTCGTTGGCTCAAGAACTATCTGCCGCGCGGTCTTTATGGCCGGGCCGCGCTTATTCTGATCCTGCCGGTGCTGACACTGCAATTGCTGGTCTCTGTGGTGTTTATTCAACGCCACTTTGATGGGGTGACGCGCCTGATGACAAGTGCCGTCAACATTGAATTGCGATTTCTTGTTGAAACGGTGAACACCGCCGCTGATCTTGATGCGGGAAAGGTGGCGCTGTCCCGGCTTGACGCACCGCTGGAAATTCTGACCACGCTGCCTGCTGAAACAGGTGTGGCGGATGTGAAACCATGGACCGATCTGACCGGCAGGGTCGTGATTGAGACGTTGCGCAATGGTGTTGCCGATGTGCAGGCGGTGTCGCTGGCGGACCGTCGGCGCGTTGGTGTCTGGGTTGATACGGTACATGGCCCGCTCCGCATGGACTTTAGCCGCACGCGGGTATCGGCGTCCAATCCACATCAGCTGTTGGTGATCATGTTGGTCATGGGGGTGATCATGACGACGATCGCCTATTTCTTTCTGCGCAATCAGCTGCGCCCCATCAAACGGATGGCGGCTGCGGCGGCAGATTACGGAAAGGGGCGGGTGACCCAATTCACACCGACGGGCGCCGTCGAAGTCCGTGCGGCGGGCATGGCGTTTCTGGACATGCGCAACAGATTGGAACGCCAGACCCAAAGCCGGACGATGATGCTGTCAGGGGTCAGCCATGATCTGCGCACGCCGCTGACGCGCCTGCGGTTGGGTCTGTCACTGCTTGACGATAGCGAGGTGGAACCGTTGCTGCGCGATGTCGACGACATGCAGCATCTGCTTGACGCATTCCTTGATTTTGCACGCAGCGATGCCGGTGACAGTCTGGAACCGACAGTGCCACAGGACCTGGTTCATGCCGTGTTGGCGGACGCTGAACGGATGGGGCAGCCTGTGTATCTGGGTGAAATGGTGGGTGCGACAGAGCAGGTCAGCCTGCGGCCACTGGCCATTCGCCGGGCTCTTGAAAATCTGGTCGGAAATGCGCTGCGCTATGGCACCCGGGCCGAGATCGGCGTCAGCGTCACCGAACGCGCGGTGCGGTTTTGCGTCGAAGACGACGGGCCGGGTATTCCGCCCGCGCAACGTGAAGACGCGATCAGCCCCTTTGTCAGGCTTGATCCCGCGCGCAATCAGGACAAAGGCAGCGGTGTGGGCCTGGGCCTGTCGATCGTGGCTGATATTGCGCGGACCCATGGTGGAGTGCTGCGGTTGGGCGACAGCACGCGCCTTGGCGGTTTAAAGGCCGAACTGGTTTTGGCGCGCTAGGCCAGCCCCAGAATTTCGCGGGCCTGCGCGGCGGTCGCAATGGGCCGGTCATATTGCGCGCAAAGCCCGACAGCCCGTTCGACCAACGCCGCATTCGATGGTGCCAGCGTATCCTTGTCCCAGCGCACATTATCCTCGAGCCCGGTGCGCGTATGGCCACCTGCGGCAATGGCCCATTCGTTCAGTGTGATCTGATCACGCCCGATGCCTGCGGCACACCACTGCGCGTCGGGTGCAAGCCGATTGACGGTTTTAACATAGTAATCAAAGACATCGCGGTCGACTGGCATCGCATTTTTCACACCCATGACAAATTGAATGTAAAGCTGGCCGGGAAGGCGGCCATCGCGGTTCATCGCGACGGCCTGATGGATGTGCGACAGGTCAAAGGCCTCGATTTCGGGTTTCACGTCGTATTTGCGCATTTCTGCTGCCAGATAATCCACCAAATCCGGTGGGTTCTCGTAGACGCGGCTGGGGAAATTGTTTGATCCCACTGCCAGCGACGCCATATCGGGCCGCAATGACAACATGTCACCGCGCTCAGTCCCGGCACCGGACCGGCCGCCGGTGGAAAACTGGATGATCATGCCGGGGCAGTGTTTTTCTAGGCCCTCTTTCAGACGTGCGAATTTTTCCGGGTCAGACGATGGCGTCTCATCGTCGTTTCGCACATGGGCGTGGCAGATCGCCGCCCCGGCTTCAAACGCGGCATGGGTGGATTCGACCTGTTCCGTGATCGTGATCGGCACGGCGGGGTTGTCTTTTTTGCGTGGAACAGAGCCGGTGATGGCGACGCAGATAATGCAAGGTGTACTCATGATCAGGACCTTAGGATTGGAGGGCGACTTCAATCGCGCCAGAGAGTTTGCCGACCAGTTCGTCGATCTGGTCATCGCTGATGATAAAGGGCGGGGCAAGCAGGACGTGATCGCCGTGTTGCCCATCAATTGTGCCGCTCATCGGATAGCAGATCAGGCCCGCGTCAAACGCGGCAGCTTTGATCCGGGCGGCGATGCGCCGGGACGGGGCAAAGGGCGCCTTGGTCTCGCGGTCCGCGACCAGTTCGATGCCTTGAAACAGGCCACGACCGCGCAAATCACCCACATGCGGGTGCTGGCCGAATGTGGTTTGCAACGCGGCCATCAGCTTGGCTCCCTGTGTCTGGACACGCGGGATCAACTGGCGTTCGTTCAGGGCCGTCAGTACCGCAACGCCGGCGGCGGCGGCGGTCGGATGGCCCAGATATGTATGGCCATGCTGGAAGAAACCGGTGCCGTCTTCAATGGTCTGATAAATGGCGCGGCTGCACAACATCGCACCAATCGGCTGATACCCCGCACCCAACCCCTTGGCGATGCACATGATATCAGGTGCGACGCCGTCTTGTTCACATGCAAACATGGTGCCCGTGCGGCCCATGCCACACATCACCTCGTCCAAGATCAGCAAGATCCCGTATTGATCACATATTTCACGGATGCGTTTGAAATAGCCGGGGGCAGGGGGCACGGCACCGGCTGTGGCACCGACAACGGGTTCCGCAGCAAAGGCCATGACGGTTTCGGGGCCAACGCGCAGCAATTCCTCCTCGAGCAGGTTGGCGGCGCGTATGCCGTATTCCTGTGGCGTTTCATCATCACGCTTCAGGCGGTAGGCATAGCACGGATCAATATGGCTCATCTCGATAAGAAGCGGCCCGAACTGGGCGCGGCGCCATGCGTTGCCGCCCGCAGACAGCGCGCCCATCGTATTGCCGTGGTAGCTTTGTTTGCGGGCGATGATCCGGCCACGCCCCGGTTCGCCCTTTTCGACAAAATACTGCCGCGCAAGCTTCAGGGCAGATTCCATCGCCTCTGATCCGCCGGACACCAGATAAACGCGGTCCAGATCACCGGGGGCCTGCGCGATCAGCATGTCGGCCAAGGTTTCAGCCGGTTCCGAGGTGAAAAAGCCCGTATGTGCATAGGCCAGTTGATCAAGCTGCGCTTTTACCGCGTCGATCACGGACCGGTCGCCATGTCCCAAACATGACACCGCGGCACCACCAGACGCATCAAGATAACGTTTGCCACTTGCATCAACCAGATAGCATCCCTCGCCCGATACGGCGACGGGCGGCAAATTTTTGGTATGGCGTGGGAAAATATGTGACATGTCGGTCTCCTATGCGGCGCCGGGAATTTGGACTTTGCGCTGGCTTTCGTGAAAGACGTCAAACGACATTGGCCAGACGGTGCCGGGCCAGCGCAGTTCCATCTGGCCCAGACGCGGGCGATAGACGGCGGTGTAAAGTGTCCCAAATCCCGCATTGAACGCCGTCGAATAAAGCGGTGGTTTGAGAAAGGCGTTGATAAACTTTTCCTCTGGATCGCGGTGCAGCCTCAGACGCTGCAACAAGAACCGTTCACGCTCTACCGTGGCGGTAAAGCGGGCGTGGCTGATCCACTCGACATTCTCCTGATGATTGGTCGCCACCGCAGCATGGGTGATAATCGCCGGGCGATCGGGCGACAGCATCGCCGTCAGATAGCGGCGTTTGGCGTCCAGCACGGTGATGTTATAGCTCATATGCGTCGGAATACGGGCGAGCACCTTGCTGGCCTCTTCGGTCGTCGTGCAGGTCTGCAAAACATAGCGCAGGATCAGCGGCACGCCAAAGCCCGTGCCAACAACGCGCCTGCCGCCGAACGTGAGCGAGATGGCCAGCCCGGCATCATTCATGCCATCGACCATCCCCCACAGCCCGTCGGACGTGCCGATCACGCGACGCCCCTGCCACGCGGTTTTCAGGATCAGACTGTCAAAAGCGTTCGTGCTATAGTCGTAGTTGCGCACCAGCACGGGTTCCTTGCCGGTCCAGATCGCCTGACTGCACCCCGACAGATACGCAGGCGGGCAATAAAAGCTCAGGAAACGTGCGGCAAGATCGCCGCCACCGGCCAGTTCGCACAGTTCTTCGTACAGCGGAACGATTTCCGGCATATGTTCCTTGAGCGCGCGACGGCATTGCGCATAGGTCGGGCGCGCCGCCTCGCCGTCTTTGAGCCACCAGCGTTTGTAGTTGGGCCAATATTCGGCGAAAAGCCCAGCCCATTTCGGGCCGGGCTGATCTTCGCTGAGGGCGCGCCAAAGCATCGTTCTTCCTTACATAATCTTGAACGCCGGATCGGCCAGAACGGGTTCGGCATGGGCCACGGGCAATGGTTTGCCTGCGACTGTTTGCTTGATCCCGTGAATCCACTTTTTCGCGCGTTCATTCAGTTGGAAGCTTTTGGTCATGGACCGGCCACGGGTCACAAGAATGCCGATATCGGCGCCTTCATACCGGTAATCGCCGGGCTGCAGGATACGCAGAAAGAACGCTTCATTCTCGCTTTCGACTGCGCGGCGGTGATAGTCGAACCTGTCAAACACGACGCGGCCATCTTCCAGCATCTTGTAGATCCCGGTTTCGGGCGCGGACGTACAGATATCGACGGTATCGTCGGTATGCTTGATTACCATTTGCGACCAGCTGTCGATCATCTCGGGGTTGGCCCAACGATTGTTCAACTCGGTCGTGTCCAGATGGAATTTCTTTTTCGAGAATTCAAGCAGGTGAAACAGGAACAACGGCGCATCCGCATGGGCGAACGCGGCGTGGTTCGTCATGGAAGACGCGCCCGTGATCCGCGGGTTCAGCTCGCCCAACCAAAGGTCGCCGGTTTTCCGGTCAATCAGAAAATCCAGCTCGAAATAGCCGCGATACCCTTCTTTGCGTAGTTGCTCACCGAATTTAAAGGTCAATTCACGGGCCTTTTGCCGGACTTTTGGCGGAAATGCGGTGGACAGGATTTCATTGCCACACCAGCCGCCGCGATACGGGGTCAATTCCTTGAAGCCGACAAGTTCGGTCATCAAGGGGCCGACGATCGTGCCTTCCTTGGTCGCGCATGCCTCGATTGCGGAACCGCGGCAATCAATCCGCTTCATGATCTTGATCTCGCCTTCGCCGACGATCTCGTGCTCGTGACGACGGAAATCTGCCTCTGACTTGATAAAGAACGTGGTGTGGCCGCTGTCACCAAAGGCAGACTGCAGCACCAGATCGTGCCCGATCCCCGCCTTTTCGCAGGTCTTTTTCAGGTCGTCGTACGATTTCACCTCTGCAAGCACGTTGGGCACCGACGGCACACCGGCTTTGTTGCCAATCCGCACAGTTTCGATCTTGTTGTCCATCCTGGTGCGCAACTTGGCCTTTGGGAACCAAATGTCACCACCGAGTTCCTTTGCCAGCCGCTCGGTCTCGGCATCGAACATCAGGAACACAAACTTGGGCTTGCCGCCACGCCGTTTGATAAAGTCGATGACTTCCTTGTGCTGCAGCAGATAGTTATTGATGTCTTCAATCGACTGAAACTCTGCATGCGGCTGCTCGGTCGGGCAAAACACGTTGGGGTGCTTGCCGCCATAACAATCGATATAGCAGATATATTTAAAGTTTTTGACCCATTCATCAAGGCCAAGCAGGTTGAAGTTGGTCGCAGAGACGAAATAGATAGGGTCCTCGTTGCGATGAAAGAACCGCCGGATTTCGGAGATATTTTTTAGCACGGTTGGCATTATATAGAATCCTTTTCTATTCGGCTGCAGTCTTGATTGGCGTGATCCGGGGGACGCTGGCCAACGCCTCTGCGGTAAAGACCCGCAGACCCAGATCGGAACGATAGCCATGGATTTCATTCACATCGAGCGCGCGCATAAACGCGAGAATTTCGTGGCTGATCACCTGACCAGGGACCAAAATCGGGAACCCTGGCGGATAGGGAATGATGAACGAGGCCGAAACAACCTCTTGGCCGCTGTCCATCACCTCTTTCAAAGAACCGTCAAGTTCCAGATAGTCGCAGTTTTTCTCATCATAGCTAAGGTAATAGGCGGTCCGAATATCGCCTTCGGGTGTCACATTGTCTGGCCGGAATGCATCGTGAAAGCGGCTGAAATCTGGCAGCGGCGGGTAGTTTTCCGTCAGGTTTTTCACGCGCCGGTCAAATGACAGCCTTTCCATTTTTGACGCATCATCCAACAGCTCGTCCAGCTCATTGGCAATTTTGACCAATACTTCGATCAGATAGGCGACCGATGATCGCGTGGTGCCGATGTTTGTCATGAACAAAACGGTATTGCGCGATGTCTTGTTGATCTGGATGCCAAAGCGATCCATCAAAATATCGGTTTTGAACGTGTCACCGTCCCAGCCGGTGCCGCCCACGGCCAATGTCACGCGGGTTGCATCCAGAACGAAATCATCCTGTTCCCAGCAGTCCCACATGTCGGTCCAGCCCTGTTCGTTATCGTAATAGCTGGTGACGCCGCTTTGGCGGTATTCTTCGGGGATCATGTCGCCCGCGGTCAGGACCTTGAAGTATTTTTGCAGCAAAGGGTGACTGCTGATCGCGCGGCGCATCGACATGGCGGCTTCGACCTGCCGCTGCACGAATTCAAATCCCTCCAGCTCGACCTGACGGCGCCCCACATCCAGCGATGCGATGATCTGATAGTTGGGCGACGTCGATGTGTGCGTCATATAGGCTTCGTGAAAGCTTTGTTCGACTTCGCCTTTGAAATCCTGATCGTTGACATGGATCATCGACCCCTGTCGCAGGGACGTCAGCGTTTTATGCGTCGATTGTGTCGCGTAGACGCGGACGCGGGCGGTTGGCGGGGCGATCAGCCGCGTCTTGAGCCAGGTTTCATCCGGCGCATCCTTCAGCTTTTTCTGCTGCTTTTTATAGGCTTCGGCATGATCTTCGGTCCGCAGACGCTTGCGCAGGTTATTGGCGGTCCGCATCGCCGTACGCTGTCGGTACGTCGGGCTGAAGCGTGCAAAGGCAAACCATGCCTCGTCCCACAGGAACACCAGATCGGGCTTGATCGCCAGACATTCCTCCATGACGCGATCGACGTTATAGACCAGACCATCGAAGGTGCAGTTGGTCAAAAGCAACATGCGCACGCGATGCAGTTTCCCAGCCGCCTTGAGGGCCAGCAGATGTTCCTTGATCTCGCGCAGCGGAACGGCACCATACATGGAATATTCATTCAGCGGATAGCTGTCGAGATACACAACCTCGGCTCCGGCCAGCACCATGCCATAGTGATGGGACTTGTGGCAATCGCGGTCGACAAGAACAATATCACCCGGCCTGACAAGGGCTTGCACGACGATCTTGTTGCAGGTTGATGTGCCGTTTGTGGCAAAGAACGTCTGTTTTGAACCAAACGCGCGGCTTGCCAGCTCTTGTGCCTCTTTGATCGGTCCGTGCGGTTCAAGCAGCGAATCCAGCCCGCCGGAGGTCGCAGAGGTTTCGGCAAGAAAGATATTAGGGCCGTAAAAGGCGCCCATGTCCTGAATCCAATGCGACCGGGTGATTGATTTGCCCCGGCTGATCGGCATGGCATGAAAAACACCCGTCGGCTGTTTTGAATATTCGACCAGTGCGGTGAAGAACGGCGTCTTGTTACGGGCCGCAACACCGCGCAGGATGTTCAGGTGCAGCTCCATAAAGTCTTCTTGGTTGTAAAATACCCGGCGGCAAATCCCCAGATCCATACCGGCGATGTCTTCGACCGACCGTTCCGTCACAAGATAGGCGTCAAGCTCTGGCCGCACCCGCGATATCAGACGACACAGCTCCGGTCCGTAGTCTTCGGGCGACATCTGGTCAAAGGTATCGGACTTGCCGGCGCGGTTGAGGTATTTCGTCAGGATTTCATTGTCGAGCTTGGACTTCAGGATCAGTCCGGGGCGGACAACAATGGCCTGAATGTTATGGTTGAAAAGCACCGCGATCAACGCATCTTCGAGGCTTGGAACCACGACCGCCTCGTAGATAAAGGCGTCTTCGGTCCGGCGCATATTGAGGACATTGCCCTTCAGCCAGCGCTCTTGCTGGTCACTGACGCTATCGACGATCAACACCTCGAAGTAGGGTTTTGTCAGCGCGCGGGCTTCGGGCGACAACAGCGCCTCGTCGTCGTGTTCTTCCAGATCGGCGCTATCACGCTGCAGCGGGATATGGCGGCGGCGATAGGCCCCCGTGGTCAATGCGCGGGTGATGCGATGCGTCGCAAATGACAGATCTTCAAAGCTGTTGTGGGCAAACTGGCGACGCAGATGATCAAAGGCCGACATGCCGGGGAAGGCCCAATAGGGTTCGATCAACGCAAGCGAATCAAAAAGCTCTTCTGCGCGTGCCCGCAGATGCGCCGGTAGTTTGGTCGGCGCCTCGCGGGCAAGGGCGGCCGTGACTTCGCGCAGCGCGCTCCAGCGGTCCGACCGCAGCTGTATCGCCGAATAATAGTCGCTTACAGATTCCATCGGTCGTTCTCCTTAGGTCGGCTTCGACACGATGCATAGGTGCCGCCCCATTGGCGGCCCCGCGTTGTGATCAGCCTATTTCGTTGCCTTATAGGCTTTGATGCCCACGTCGCGTGGCGACGCCTGATCAAGCCTAGGGTGATGCAGCCGTTTCCTCAATTGGTTATTCTTCTGATCCCGTAAGAACACTGGGTCTTACCGGAGGGTTCGGCAAAGCGGCTAAATCAACAGCCTCTTGCGCCGCTGTCGTCGCGTCCGGCACAGGCGTTGCCGTCCCAGCCGTTGGGTTCGGCAAAGGTTCGGCTGCAAAGGCCGGCTGTGCTTTTGGGGTGTAGTTGGACCCGATGTCTGAACCTTTTGACAACTGAGGATACGGCACGCGCAGTTCAGGCGACTTCGTATCAAGACCTGCGGTCGTCCCTTTGTGCGGGGTCTCGAGCGGGCCCAGTGTCTTGAGGTATGCGTCTGTGCCGCTGGCGCGGTCATAGATGGAAAAGTCGGTGGCGCGGTCGCGGAAAGACTTCAGCACTTGGCCCAGCCCTTTCATACCCGTTTCACGCTGGCGGCGCACCATGTCGAGGTCGATCTCGATGGGGAACATATCCTCTTGGCCACCCGACTGGTGCAATACCATAGACGTCGGATCAACGACGCAGGATTTGCCGATACCCCCTGCACCCAAACCGTTCACGTCAATCACATAGCACTGGAACTGCACGGCCGTAGCGCGGGCAATGGCCAGTTCTGCGTCACGGTCTGTTGTGCCGGTCAGGACGGGGTGCAACAAAACTTCGACCCCCTGCGAGGTAAGCTGGCGCGTCGTTTCGGGGAACCATATATCATAACATATCGACAGGCCGAAACGGCCCACATCAGGTACGTCGAACACGCAGAAATCCGTTCCTGCTGCAACCCCGGCCTCGTAGGGGCGGAACGGGAACATTTTGGCATAGCGGCGGATGATCTCGCCCTGCGGATTGATCACGAAAGAGGTGTTATAGGTACGCCCATCCACAGGATCGGTGATAAACATCGAACCGGGGATCAGCCAAACGCCGTGTTTCACCGCAGCGGCCTGAAACCGCTCCAGCGTCTCGTTTTCCGGGGCCAAAGAGTATTGGTCCAAAGGTCCGAACGGTGCCAACTCTGAAAACAGCACCATTTGGGTCCATGGAAAGCGTATCATCAAAATATCAAGGCGCTGCAGCATCCCTTCAACATTTGATTCAAGCGCGTTAACATACATCTGCACGCCAGCAATGGCAAAAGGTGTCATTATTCTATCTCTCCGTGATTGCGAAGGGGCACCATCGGGGCGCCGTCCAGCTTCGCTTCGGCCCCTCTTACGCTCTCACCACCAGAACGGAAACTGGCGATCTGCGCACAACACGGTCTGCATTCGACCCGACAAGAAACTCGCGGACGCGGTCGGGTTTGTGCGAGGCCATGATCACAAGATCACATTTGGTGTCCTCAATCGCCTTAAGCACCTTTCTGTGGATCTTGCCAAAGGCCAGATGCTGCTTGACCGAAACGTCATCGGGTACGTTGTCCGTGACCAGTTGGTTCAGCGCCTTGTTTGCTGCGGCGATGGACTTTTCCTCAAAGTCTTCGGGGAAGAAACCCTCGACCAGCGGTGTGCCCATGTCGGGAACGACTGACATGATGTGCAGCTTACCCTTCGAGGCGCGCGCCAGTTCGATCGCTTGCGGCAGTGCCTTTTCCCAAGATGCCTTGGCGGTCAGGTCGATGGTGAGCAAGATCGTGTTGAACATTGTCTTCTCCTCAGGCCGCTGCGGTGCGGCGCGTGATGCGCGCATTGCGGCCGCGTTGCACGAATACGACCAGCGCCAGAAGCAGCAGCGCAGGCAGGAACATCAAATACTTGCTGGGTTGGCTGACGGGGCGCAGGACCCTCAGCACCTCTTGATCCCAACCCAGCCCTGCGGTTTCCGCCGCACTGCCATAGGTCACGTCATCAATAAACAAGATGCCACCTTCGTCGCGGAACAATAGCCCGGCATTTTCCAGCCGCTCTTCGCCGGTGGCACCTTCGGTGATCGGCACGACGGCGACAAATTCGATGGGATCCCCCAGATCGTTCAGGCCGGACACGCGCAGGCGCAAATCCTCGCCCAGCGGGGTTGCCATCGCGGCGGCCGCGATTTCGGTTGGGTTTTCTTCGCTATAGGGCGCCGACACCATGTCCATCCAGAACCCCGGACGGAACAGCGTGAAGGCAATCAACAGCAGCGCCACCGTTTCGTAGAACCGGTTCTTGGCCAGAAACCACCCTTGCGTTGCGGCCGCGAACAGCAGCATCGCTATTGTCGCAATGATGAACACAAAGACACCTTGCCCCCATGTGACATCAATCAGCAGCAATTCCGTGTTGAAGATAAACAAAAAGGGCAGGGCGGCGGTGCGCAGCGAATAGAAGAATGCAATGACACCGGTCTTGATCGGGTCGCCCCCGGACACGGCGGCAGCGGCAAAACTGGCTAGACCGACCGGCGGCGTCACATCGGCCATGATCCCAAAGTAAAACACAAACAGATGCACAGCGATCAGCGGCACGATCAATCCGTTTTGCTGGCCCAGCGTGACGATGACGGGGGCCAGCAGCGCGGATACCACGATGTAGTTTGCCGTCGTCGGCAGCCCCATGCCAAGGATCAGCGACAGGATCGCCGTCAGGAACAGAATGGCAAGAATGTTACCGCCCGAAAGCACTTCGACCACATCCGCCAGGGCAGACCCGACGCCGGTCTGGCTGACGGCACCGACGATGATACCGGCAGTTGCGGTGGCAATGCCGATTCCGATCATGTTGCGCGCGCCGGTTTCAAGCCCGTCTATCAAATCCGCGCCACCTTGTTTGATGGCCGTACCCAGCCCGCCCCGGCCACGCATGAGGGCCATCAGCGGACGCTGCGTCAGAAGGATAAACACCATATACGCGGTGGCCCAGAATGCCGACAGACCGGGTGACAGCCGATCGACCATCAACGCCCAGACCAGCACGACGACCGGTAGGATAAAGTGCAGACCCGACCGGATTGTCGGCCCCGGCAGCGGCAGCTTGGTGACGGGCGCATTTGGGTCATCCAGTTCAAGCGGCTCTTCTTTCGATGAAACATAAAGCAGGCCGACGTAAACAAGGCTGAGGAAGCCAAAGATGATATACCCGGCTGACTGCGGGAACGCCGGGCGGATCCACCCCATGCCGTAGTAGACGGCGAAAGAAAGCGCGCAAATGACTGCTATGGCAAAGGCGATGCCAATCAGGCGCTGCACGATGGGCTTGGGGGTATATGCGCGCGGCAGCCCCTCCATCCCAGCCTTCAGCGCCTCGAGGTGCACAATATAGACAAGTGCGATGTAGGAAATGACCGCAGGCAGGAACGCATGCTTGACCACATCGAAATACGGGATGCCGACGTATTCAACCATCAGGAATGCCGCAGCCCCCATCACAGGCGGCATGATCTGGCCGTTCACGGATGAGGCGACTTCGACAGCGCCCGCTTTTTCAGAACTGAACCCGACCTTTTTCATCAGCGGGATCGTAAAGGTGCCGGTCGTGACCACGTTGGCAATGGACGAGCCTGAAATCAGGCCGGTCATGGCCGACGACACGACGGCCGCCTTGGCAGGTCCGCCTTTCATGTGGCCCATCAGGCTGAACGCCACCTGAATGAAATAGTTGCCCGCACCCGCCCGGTCCAGCAGTGAGCCGAACAGCACAAAAAGGAACACAAAGGATGTCGACACGCCAAGTGCGATGCCAAACACGCCTTCAGTCGTGATCCACTGGTGGTTCACGATCTCGGACAGGCTGTTGCCTTTATGGGCAATGATGCTTGGCATATTGGGGCCAAGCACGGTGTAAACGAGGAAAACCGAGGCGACGATCATCAGTGCGGGACCAAGCGCGCGGCGCGTGGCCTCCAGCAGCAACATCAGACCGATGACCGCGACCACAAAATCCTGCAAGATCGGCGCACCAACACGGCCCGCGATTTCGCGTTAGAAAACAAATAGATATAGCGCGGCACAGGCACCAATGACGGCCATGGCCCATTCCCAAACCGGCACCCGGTCCTTGGGCGACCCAAGAACAACCGCGCCGACAACGGCCAGCGCGACAAGAGGTATCCACCATGTGACCGTGGACTCCTTGGCGCCGACCATAAAGAGAAAGGCCAGAACCACAGGTATGGTCACACCCAGACCAATCTGAAATTTCGAACGGGTTGCAGGGAAGGCTGCAAAGGCAAGGAAAATCGCAAAAGCCAGATGGATGGACCGACTTTCCGTATCGTTAAAGACACCCCAGCCGACGATAAAGGGGATAGGCGACGCGATCCAAAGCTGGAACAGCGACCAAGTCAGTGCGACGCAGGTGATGAAGATACCGATCGTGCCGGCGCCGCCGCGACCGCCCGTGTCCGATGATGCGACCAGCGCATCAAGTTCCGCCTGCGACAGCCCACCACGTCCGGCGGCCGCATTTTCAACGGCAGCAGCCTGCTGCTGGTTTGGATCATCGGTCATGGTATTTCCCCCTGCGCCCAGTTTTCCGGGCATCTGTCTGATTGGTCTTTTTGCCTGATGCGGCGGGTCAGGGCCCGCCACATCACAGATCAGTCATGAATGGCGCAGGATTACATCCAGCCACGCTCTTTGTAGTAACGCTCTGCACCGGGGTGCAGCGGGGCAGACAGACCGTCCCGGATCATGCCCTCTTCGGTCAGGTTTTCAAACGCAGGGTGCAGACGCTTGAAGCGATCAAAGTTGTCAAAGACAGCCTTGACGACCTGATAGACAACTTCGTCGTCGACATCTGCCGAGGTTACGAATGTCGCCTTGACGCCAAATGTATTGGTTACCTCTGGCGACCCTTCATACATGCCGCCGGGGATCGTCGCCGCAGCATAGTAGGGGTTCTCTGCAATCAGCTTGTCGATTTCCGGGCCTGTGACCGGGATCAGGATAGCATCGACAGTCGAAACGGCTTCCTGGATCGACCCGTTGGGGTGGCCAACGATATAGATGATCGCATCGACCTTGTTATCGCCAAGGGCGGCGGCCTGTTCGGCGGGCTTCAACTCAGAGGCCAGAGCAAAGTCGTCCATGGTCCAGCCAAGTGCATCCATGGCAACTTGCATCGTGGCGTATTGGCCCGAACCGGGGTTGCCGATGTTGACGCGCTTGCCTTTGAGATCGGCAAAAGTGGCAATGCCGGCGTCTGCGCGGGCGATCACGGTGAATGGTTCACCATGGACCGAGAAAACAGCGCGTTCGTTCGCGAACTGATTGCCTTCAAACTCGGACGTGCCGTTGTAGGCGTGGTACTGCCAGTCGGACTGGGCCACGCCCATATCCATGTCACCGGCCATGATTGCATTGATGTTTGCGATCGACCCGCCCGTGGATGGTGCCGTGCATTTCAGGTTGGTTTCTGCCGTAGTGCGGTTGACCAGACGGCAAATCGACTGACCGACAACAAAATAAACGCCGGTTTGGCCGCCGGTGCCTATTGTAATGAATTGTTCCTGCGCCGAACTTGCAGTGCCGGCCAGCATGGCCCCTGCGATCGCAAGAGACTTAAATACTTTTATGGTTCTCTCCCAGTTGGTGAAGATTGATGCGCCTTCGTTGTCGAAGGTCAATGATGTGCCGCGCTGTCCGAAGACGCTGCAGGTCACCGTAGTTTGTCGCGTGGATTGTATTCCTGCAACCAAAATCATGTGGCCGAGGCTAATAATGTTTATTATTCTGATCAAGCGGCATCATTGCTGCGATGCTCGGCAATGATGGTTCTGTCGAAGATGATATCGGGCGGAGCGGGCAGTGTTCCGCTGTGAATATGCGGTCTTGAATATTGATATTGTCCATAAATTCCGATGTCGGATACCGCTTGAAGCGCTGGATTGGCACCGTGACGAGCATGGCCCGTTGCCATGGGGCGTGCAACCCGCGAAAGCACATGCAGGGTGCCGAATCACAGGCCGAACCGCACCGCCCACACCTTGATGACCCGCGTCATGGCCGGTGCCGATACCGCAAAACGGATCATGCCACCGACACACGTGATTGGCATTTGTCATCTCGAGGGATCGGCAGTCGCGTTTAATATATCCACCAGACTGCAGCGATATATTCGCGCAAAAAACGGACCATCCGGCCCGACATTTGAACCCGGCATTTGAATGGCAAGGAGGCGGGTGCGTGACCCGCCTCCTTGCATGTTATCAATTGGGTTAACCGCGCAGTTCGACGACTGCGGCGGCCAATGCCTCTTCGAAAATCGCCAGACCTTCGTCGATGATCTCGTCCGAGGCGGTCAGCGGCACCATGATCCGCAGCGCGTTGCCGTGCATGCCGCAACCCAGCAGAATCAAGCCGCGCTTCAATGCATGCGCAACGACGGCTTTGGTCAGTGCGGTATCGGGTGCGATCGTCTCGAAGTCAGTGACAAATTCAACCGCCAACATGGCACCCAAACCGCGGATGTCCCACATCCGGTAGGGCGCGACGCGGGCACCTATATCGGCGAACTTGGTACGGAAATGCGCGCCAAGCGCGGTCGAACGGGCTAAAAGCCCTTCGTCTTCAATGGCTTGGATCGCAGCAAGCGCGGCAGCACAGGCGACAGGGTTACCACCGTATGTACCACCCAACCCGCCGGGGATCACCGCATCCATCACCTCGGCGCGGCCAATGACGCCGGCAATCGGATAGCCACCGGCCATTGATTTTGCCACAGTGATCAGGTCTGGAATCACCCCGGAATGTTCGATCGCAAACCATGTGCCAGTCCTGCCAAAGCCCGCCTGAATTTCGTCGGCGATCAGCATGATACCGTGCGTGTCGCAGATATCGCGCAGCGCTTGCATCATCTCGAATGGGACAGGTGTATAGCCGCCTTCGCCCAGCACCGGTTCGATGATGATGGCGGCAACGCGCTCTGGCTGGGCATCGGTCAGGAACAGATTCTGCAGACCGGTCAGCGCGTCCTGAACACTAATTCCGTCGCGGACGTTGGGGAACGGCGCCCGGTAGATGTCAGACGGAAACGGCCCCACGTCTTTTTTGTAGGGCGAAATTTTGCCTGTCATGCCCAGCGTCAGCAGCGTGCGGCCATGATAGCCACCCGTAAATGCGATGATACCCGGACGTCCTGTTGCCGCGCGCGCAATTTTTACCGCGTTTTCAACAGCTTCTGCACCGGTCGTGACCAACAGCGTTTTCTTCGCGTGATCGCCCGGGGCCAGTTCATTCAGCTTTTCAGCCAAAGCGATATAGGGCTCGTAGGGGACGACCTGAAAACTGGTGTGCGTATACAGGTCTTCCTGGGCTTTGGCGGCGGCCACAACGGCGGGGTGGCGATGGCCGGTATTCAACACCGCAATACCACCGGCGAAATCAATATACCGGTTGCCTTCGACGTCCCAAAGCTCCGAGTTCTCGGCCTTTTGGGCAAAGATTGGCGCGGCGGATGCCACACCGCGCGGCACGGCAGCTTCACGGCGGGCGATCAGGGCGGCATTTGTCTGCACGGCGGGCACAAACTCGGGGACGACCGCGATTTGTGGCTTGCTATGGGGCGTGGTCTTGCGCGACTGTTTTTTCACGGTGTTTGCCATTGTGGCGGTATCCTTTTCAAGATGAACACAGCGCCCTGTATTGGGGGGTGTTTAAAATTCTCATAATACGTTTAATTTACCTGTCAATATGGTTTCTGAATGTGTAGATTTTCGGCGGTTTTGGGCGGATCGGCTGTGGGATTTTTGCACAAGCGCGGGCTTCGCGTCTATGGTGCGCCCATGGCCTTGAAATGACGCAACTATCTCGCAGTTCGACAAAGGGATTATCGGGTGGATATCGGCAAAAAACTGCAAGAAGTGCGCAAATCGCGCGGATTGTCACAGCGTGAACTCGCCGCCCGGGCGGGGCTGACCAACGGCACAATTTCATTGATCGAGCAGAACAAGACCAGCCCATCGGTTGCGTCGCTCAAAAGCCTGCTGGATGCGATTCCCATGAGCATGGCCGAGTTCTTTGCCACCATCGAAGAATCCGGCGATCCAAAGTACTTTTATGCAGTCGGCGAATTCACCGAAATCTCGCCGCAGACGGGCGCTGGTGCGGTGTCGCTACGGCAGTTGGGCAATGCAACGACCCACAGCTTGCAGATCCTCGATGAATGCTACCCACCAAACGCGGACACCGGCCCCGAACTGCTAAGCCATGTTGGCGAAGAGGCCGGGATCGTCATTTCCGGGTGCATTGAAATTACGGTTGATCGTCAGGTCAAGGTGCTGGGCCCCGGCGATGGGTACTTGTTCGACAGCCGCTTGCCACACCGTTTCCGCAATCCAGGTGACGTGGCATGCAAGATCATCAGCGCCTGCACCCCACCTACGTTCTAGATCCCCAACTGTCCGCGCACGCGCATGGCCGTGGTTTCGCCCGCGACCAGCGCACCTTCGATCAGACCCGGACTGCGATCTGCGGTTTCCGATGCGGCAAGCCATAGCCGCTGTCCAAGCTGCCCTTCGCGCATCATGTCGGGGGTAATTTCGGGGTGCTTGGGTGGTCCGGCAAGGTCGGCCGCGCTGCAGATCAACGGGTCAACTGCCCAGTCCTTGACGGTGATTTGCAGCGGTGTCGCGGCCTGCGGACCAAAACATCGGACCAGTTGCGCAATGATCGCCTGACGCAGGCCGTCGGGGTCCGCTTGACGGGCTGCGGCATCCCATCCGACAAAGCCAAACAAGGCGCCGATTTTCCCCCAAGCGGGTGTATGATCATGTATTTCCACAAGGGGGCCGTCGCGGCTTGCCACGCGCCCGGAAAAACCGGCATCCCGCCAGAATGGTGTGGGATATAGCGCGACGACCTTGGCCTGCTGCGCCATCCATGTCGGGGTGTCGCGCATATGATCGCGCAGGGCCTGCGGCAGCCCGTCTATGGTGATCTGTTCGGCCGCCAGCCGAAGCGGCGCGGCAAGAATGACCTGTGGGGCCTGAAATACCGTATTGTCTGCCGTCGAAACGCGCAGATTGTGGCCTGCGGTTTCAATGACGCGCACCTGCGCTAAGGTGATGATGTGATCGGGGTCCAATCGTGCATGCAGTGCGCGCACAATGGCCGTCGGCCCATCGACCAACCTGACTATTCCGTCCTGTCCGGCCAGCCGTTGGCGGCGCGGCGGACCACCAAATCCGTCCAGAATGGCATCGCCGTCTTCATGCTGCGCAAACGGGACAAGCGCCAGACGCTCCATCCATTGGGCCACCACGGGCTGCCAGCGTGGCCAGACCCACGTCGGCCCCAAGTCACCCCAGACGTCGGATGGACCGTCACCGGGTACGTATTGGACGCGGCCACCAATCTGTGTCGCGCCTTCCAGGATCAGCACCCGCAGACCGGCATCTTGCAGGCAGACTGCCGCCGTCAGTCCTGCGATCCCGGCACCGACGACGATGACATCAGTTCCGGTCTTTGCGCTTATTCCATTCATTTTATTCTTCAGTTCCAAGTATATATCAAAATAGCAGACATACAGATCCGCTATCAGGCGTGTGACACCGCATTATATCAGCTCCGCCTCTTCCAGAACTTTGCGTGCGATCCGGAAACACTCAACAGCCTGAGGGACGCCGCAATAGATGCCGATCACATGGATGATGGCCCGCACTTCCGCGACGGTCACACCATTGTTCAGCGCACCACGAAGGTGCAATTCCCATTCATGCATCTTGCCCAAGGCACCGATCATCGACAGGTTCATCATCGACCGGGTCTTGGGGTCAATCACATCGTCACCCCACCCAAAGCCCCAGCACCAGGCGGTCATCGCCTCTTGAAAGGGGCGCGTAAACTCATCCGCCGCAGCAAGGTTCTTTTCCACATACTCAGCACCCAACGTCGCCTTGCGCTGCGCAAGCCCCTTGAGAAACAGGTCTTCGTCAAAGCTACTCATCTTTCCCTCACACTCTCATTATCCAAAGGCCCGCCGATTTCGTCTGCGGCACGTTCAGCCTGCATAGGACTTTGGTCTGCGATGGTCGAGTGGCGCAATGCGGGCAGGTGCCCGACAGCCGCGCCCATGGCGGCAACAGCAAAGCGCCCCGGCATCCGCGTCAAGTCATGCCGTCAGGTGTTCATCTGCGGTGAAATCGTCGTGCGCGTGCAGGATTGCGTGCGCAAATTGAAGTGGTCCTGCTTTTTAGGACAGGTTTGCGGCTTGTCTAAGATGCATCTGGT
>NZ_JAFMHJ010000012.1 GCF_017854565.1 Yoonia sp. | reverse complement strand
ATCGGCGGATGAGGCCGGGAAGCTACATGCGCTTAATCGGTCCGGGATGGATAAGGCACAACAGATCACTGCGGCGCGCAATGCGGTCGATGGCTTGCGACTGGCCGCCCCCGACCTGTCGGCGGCGGAGGCCAAACACGAACGCGCTGTGCAAGCAGACGAGGAAGACCGGAAGGAAATCAACCGTCAGGAAAGAGAACGCGCGCGACTGAACGGCGCGATTTACACGCAATCCGAGGGTGCCGTGGAGGAAAAGCTGGCAGAGGTAACAGGAAAGCTTGTTCGTGCCGAAGAAAGGTCCGCTCAATTCGCGCGCCACGTGAAGGCGGTGCGGCTGTTGATTTCTCACCTCGAGGCAGCCAGAGCCGATGCCCAGGAGACCTATTTCGAACCCGTGCGGAATGAGCTGCTGCCCTTGCTGCGACAACTGCATGCGGGCGCGGAATTTCAGATCGACGCGGACAAGCTTCTCATCGAGGCGATAACGCGCAACGGCGTGACGGACAAAGTCGAGGTTCTTTCGGGTGGAGCGTTCGAGCAGATCGCGATCCTGACACGGCTGGCTTTTGCAAAGCTGTTCTCCAAGCACGGCAATCATGTTCCGATCATTCTGGATGACGCTTTGGTCCACACGGATGACGAGCGGATTTCAACAATGTTCAACATGCTGGCCCAAATTGCGCGGGATCAGCAGATCATCGTGTTGAGTTGCCGGACACGCGCATTCTCCGACCTTGGCGGGGAGCGTGCGTTCATTACCGAAATCGACGACGGTGTCAGAACGTCGAATTGACGGTCAGCGCGACTGACAATGTATCGCGGGTAAAGCGGCTGACGTTGCTTTCGGCAATGCTGCCGCTGATCGCAAGGCCGGGGCTGAACCCGGCATAGCTGACATCGGGAAAGCCGATGTTCAGATTGTAAAACACGCTGACATCTTCCCTGCCACCATCCACAAACGCGATCAGGCGGTAATCAGGATAATCGGTCCATTTGATCCCGCCGCTGATGCCCAGACTGATCGGGCCAAATGGCTCTGCCCAGTTGTACGACCCTTGAATGCTCCAGTCGTCAAAGGTGTAGTTGACGCTGTCACCCTCACTGACCGTATAGGTCAGCGCGGTGCCAACCCGATTGCCACTGGCCAGTTTGCGCGACACCGACGTGCGCAGCACATAGCGGTCAACGGTCCCGATCCCGGTCGATACATAGGTCTGCTGTTCGCGTTGCACCGATAACTGCAACCCGGTCGTGTCCGACAGCGCAACATTGCGGCTGAGCGCCAGTCGTTTGAAATCGAAATAATCCTCGCCGCCGAAATCAAAGGTGCCAACCGTCACGCTGGCGCCCAGACTACCCGTCTCCAATGCGCGATCATAGCCAAGCGTCATTTCCGTCGCGTCGGTGGAAAATTCACTGTCGGCCACGTCGACGTCCACGTTGTCATTCAACCGGACCCGCGATGCCTGATACTGCAACGCAACGGTCGTGCGGCTTTTCTCGGTCGCGCGCAGGCGATACTGGGTGCGAAAACTTAGCGTGGCACGCACGCCGCCCAGCGCCAGCGCATCCGGCGACAGCGTCCCATCGGGCAGGCCGGGGGCGGTCAGCGTTTCATCAGTGGCCCCGCCATTGATGTTATTTGACGGCACCACCGAAAGCCCCAGCCGTGTGGACCACGGGTTGATCCGGCGCACGCCGGCGGCATCGCGCAGCGTCTTGGCTTCTTCGTCCGGGTTTGGCGCAACTGTCAGTGCGCGGCGCAACCAAAACGTCGCCAGCGTATAGCGTTCTTCGTTCGCGGCGGCCAACGCCGTCAAACGGGCCGCTTCGTACTTTTGCACATCGGTCTGCGATACCGCCCATGCGCGCGCGCCAGCACGCCGGCCCGTCTTTGGATCACCCAAACGCGGTGCCGCGGCGGCCACGACAAGCAGCGCCGCACGATCATTGGGGTCAGCCTCCAACAGTCGCAGCGCGATCTGCAATGCCAATGCCGTATCCCCGGCGAAAAGCGCCCGCGTCGCAATGACACGGGCGTCTTCGATCGACACATCGACGGTTGTCTGTGCGCTGGCAGCCGACCCCAAAAGGCAGGCCACCAGCGCGAGTACGTGTTTATTCATCTACGTCTTCGACACTCGAACAAACGGTGGGAACACCACCGCCGACACATTGGTCCAGAACGAAGATGCCGTATTCGTTTTCATTCTCAAAAGTATCGCCTAGGAAATCACCGTCAAGAAAAATACCACCCGCAACACCGGCGGCATTCGTACCACCAAATGTTCCCGCGTAGGTGCCAACGGTTGCGCCCGGAGCATCAGCCAACGGGTCTCGGTCGCTTATCTCCACAATGCCCTCAAAGGCGCCGTTTGACCCCACGTCGGCCACGATAAGAGCGACAGACGGCATTGCGCCAAAATCACTGCTGCGGTTATAGATCGCACCATTCACCAGATTGTCAGTGAAGTCGGCATTCAAAAACACCTCTCCGGTGACCTGAAGCGACTGATACGGAATAACCTCGCCCGGTGTACCGCCGGGCGCGTTCCCAACTGGAGGACCAAAATTCAACAACCCAACGTAGTTGCCTGCATAGCTGGCCAAACCGCTGTCCGGCGCAACATAGCCATCCTGCGTAAACGTGATGCCGCCAAAGTATCTGTTGAACTGGCCGCCATCCATGGCAACGACGGCGGTCACGCTACCGTCTGTCGATTCACCTGCAAACGCGGTAAAGGCACGGTCCAACGGGTCATCTTGTTGCGTAAACCGGTCATAAACACCAACGGCTCCGGCGGCTGTATAGGCTTGCAGCACATCATCCCCGTCCAGCGAAATCTGCACCAACAGCGTGCCTGTGTCCGCGTTATAGCTCGCCGCTTTCATGTCCCCGGCAACAGCGGCGGGAACACCGTTTACCGGCACCTCACCGTCAGTATCGGTACCGCCGCCCGTATCGGGATCGGTCACGTCATCAAACGGCTGCCCATCACCACATGCAGCCAATAGCGCCAGCAACGCTGCCATAGATACAAAGTTTTTCATGCTCTCAATGCCTCGATTGTTTTTCTTTGTTTCGAACATCTTGCCCACCACCCCCCGTGTCAACGATCAAAAGCGGCCCCGCCCAGTTTGTTTTCCCGCTATGGAGGTTTTGCCACAGCCCGCCAATCCGTATAGTCCGGCTACGACTCATCAATGCCCGGAGAACACGGATGCCCATCACCCCCGACCAACAGGCCGAAATCGACGCCCTGCGCGCGACCCCCAAACCGACCCTGCGCGCCGTCTCCGAAGGGATGGAGGCGCATTTATACAAAGCCCACGACGTGCTTGATCACGGGTTTATCCGCGTCATCGACTACATGGGCGACGATGCGGCGATCTGTCAGGCAGCCCGCGTATCCTATGGTAAAGGGACCAAATCGGTCCAGAACGACGAAGGTCTGATCCGCTATCTGATGCGCCACTGGCATTCGACCCCGTTCGAAATGTGCGAAGTCAAACTGCACGTCAAACTGCCCGTCTTCGTCGCCCGCCAGTGGATCAGGCACCGGACCGCGAACGTCAACGAATACTCTGCGCGCTATTCGATCCTTGACCGCGAATTCTATATCCCCGAAGCGTCCCAGCTGGCCGCGCAATCGGTGATCAACAATCAGGGCAGGGGGGAAATGCTGACCGAGGCGGAATCCGCCCGCGTGCTGGAAATCCTCAAGGGCGACGCAGCACAGGCCTATGACCACTACGCCGAAATGATCGGCGAACAGGACACCGATGGAAATCCCAAGAACGGCCTCGCGCGCGAATTGGCGCGGATGAACCTGCCCGCCAACATCTACACCCAATGGTACTGGAAAGTGGACCTGCACAACCTGTTCCACTTCCTGCGCCTGCGCGCCGACGCCCACGCCCAATACGAGATCCGTGTCTACGCCGACGCCATCTGCAAAGTCGTCGCCGACTGGGTGCCCGCCGCCTACGGCGCATTCGAGGACTACCGCATGGGCGGCGCGACCCTCTCGGGCAAGGCGTTGGATTGTGTGCGAAGAATGCTGAAGGGCGAAGAGGTCACGCAAGAGACGTCCGGGATGTCCAAGGGCGAATGGCGTGAATTTATGGGGGCTGTTGGGTAGTTGGGCTTTACACATCTCAAAAATGGATAAATTTCGTAGATGATTTTGATGTAGGGAAATTTACTTATTCCGGGAAAAGTTGCACCAAGATTTGCTTCATGTTTGGAGGCGGCAACGTTGCGCACCCTACGGATGATCGCGGTGATATGACGAATACGGCCACGCGTCGGGTGTCTCCACCAACCCGTGCTTCACGGGATTGATCCAGCAATAATGCACATGGGCCGCGTAATCGGCATCATTGCGAATGTGATGCTCCCAAAATCGTTTCTGCCAAATCGAAACCTCATCTCGTAGGTCGGGGTTCTCCCCGACTCTGACCCGGCCACCAACAACGCTATGCGTGTTTTTCAGCGGGGGAAGCGGGGGAGTCGGGGTAAACCCCGACCTACGCACCATCCGCGAAAACCGGCCTTTGATCGCTCCCATGCGCATCGAAAAATCGGCGTCCCCCTCGGGCAATGTCCAAACGCAATGCATGTGATCGGGCAGCACAACCCAAGCGTCGATCCTGAATGGCCGCTCTGTCTGTGTCTGCGCGACGGCTTTGCGCAACGTCGCAATCTCGCGCACCAATAAATCCGATGACCGGTCCGCAAGGTTGACGGTAAAGAACACGGTTGCGCCGGGGCGCCGGGGGCGGCGGTATTTGGACATGGCACATGTTCGCCAAGGATGGTTAATTGATCATCAACATCCACAACATGGACGAACCAAAATGATCCTCTATGGCCTGCCCACCTGTTCCGACTGCAACAAAGCCCGCAAGGCACTCGACGCCGCAGGCCACAAGGTCACCTTCCGCGATATCCGGGCCGCGCCGATGTCAGATGCGGACTGGGCCCCGCTGATCCATGAATTCGGTGACAATCTGGTGGACCGCAAATCCCAAGCCTTCCGCAACCTCACCGCGTGGATGCGGGAGTCCGAAACAGATGCCCAACTGGCCGATCAGCCCGCGCTCATGGCCCGCCCCGTCATCACCGACGGCACCCGCTGGACGCTGGGCTGGGACGCCGCCGCGCAATCAGTCTGGCTGTGATCGCACGACGCGGCACGCGTTACTTATTTGCAACGATGCCGGTGAATGGCTGTGGGTGCCGTACAAACGTATGTACGCGGCATGTACGGGTTATGTAGAATTTGGACAGGCCTGTTTTCGTGATGAAATGGGATGACATTGCCATCGCAGCCGTCTAACCTTGGGGTTGTGTCGTGCGATCTGCCGCAGATGTACGTGGCAGTTTCCAGTAAAAATTCGTTGCGATCAAACACGCACTGGGGACGAAATGAACAAGACATCCCGCCCATCGCTTTTGGCCAAGGATACCGACCGTGACGCGTTCCAGCCGGTGAAAACCGACTTGGTCGATCGGCTGAGCCAAGAGGCCGTAAGCCTGTCCACCAACCGCCTTTCCCCTCGTCGGGCGTAATAGACCATACCCTTTTGACGCGCTGACAAGATGACGGTGCCGCTTGGCATGCCGGTCGCCTTTGGGTTTTGCCACCCGTCTGCGCGGCGGGCGCGCAAGTCCGCAGCCCATTGCACAATAAGGAGGCAAAATGCGTTTCTTCGGTCTGAAATCCTGCGATACCTGCCGCAAAGCGCTCCGGGCGTTGCAGGCTGCGGGGCACACACCCGACGTCATTGATGTGCGCGCCGACGGTCTGGCACCCGCAGACCTGTCGCGGATCGTCGTGCAGTTCGGCGCAGGCGCGATCAACAAGGCATCGGCGACATGGCGCAGCCTGTCAGATGCCGAAAAGACAGCAGGGCCTGCGGCATTGCTTGCCGCACACCCTACGGTGATGAAACGCCCGGTGATCGAAACCGATGGGCAGTGGACGATTGGCTGGAAACCCCAGGTGCAGGCGATACACCTTGGCGAATGATCACGCTGCGCGTATGTGAAGACAAATCAATAGGGAGATACCAATGCGCAACGCTGCCCTGACACTGGGCCTGATCGCGGGTTTGATGGGAATTTTTGTTGGCCTGTTTGGCTATGGCTATGCCGAATTGTCAGAACGCCATGCCGAAGTGGGGCAATTCTTTGGCGTGTTCGAAAACCCCGGCTTTATCCGCTTTGCCAGTTTCATCGCGCCTTTGTTGGCGATAGCGGGCGGTGCAATGGCCAAGGCGCGCGCACTTTGGGGCGGTGTCTTGATGTTGGTCGCAGCGGTCTGTTTTTACGCAGCTTTCGGTTTCAACGTCGCGACGATGTTTCCGATTGGTTTTGCCGCTCTTGGCGGCTTGCTCGCCATTGCGGCGGGCAAGCCTGATGAGCCTAGGGCGCATTTTTGAACAAAATGCGATCAACCGACAGCGCACCGGCCCCTTTGAACACCAAGACAAGCAGCGCCAGTATCCAAAACGCCCGCTGATCAAGGATCAGCGCATCGGGCATCTTGTCAAACCATGCGCCCAGCGTCCCTTCGTGTGCAATACCGCCATGACCGTAAAGGTCGGTCAGCGATTGAACTACGATGAACCCGATCATCGCCATGGCGGACAGTCGGGTCAGTAAGCCCACGATGATGAGCAATGGCAGCACAAACTCTGCGACAGTGCCGCCGAACACAACGGCCCAGTGGAAAAAGGTCAGTTGTGACGTGTCATAGCCGACGGCTTCCATCGCCTTGGGAAAAATCTGGACATAGGCGCCAGAGCGGGGGGTGAAAATGCCCAGAACCCCATCGCCGACCTTGGTCAATCCCGATCGCCAGAAATACATCAGCAACACGCCGGCAAAGACCAGTCGCGCCAGTAGCGGCAAGATGTGATTGCCGGCGCGGTTGATCGGATCGGCGAACCGATTGAGTGTGGTTATCATGTCCATTGAAAAGGCCTTTCAGTAAATATCTGTCACCGCACCTTGGGCCAGAAGCAGCCCCAGGATCGCGCCAAGGTCGAGGGTTTCATCAGCAAGTGCTGCCGCCTGACCAAGCGATTGGCCATCGGCAAGAGCGGCGATAAGGCGCGCCGCCGCAGCATTGATCGGGTGGATTTCGGGGTCAAACCGGGCGCGCGTGATCAGCACGGTTTCGGCCTGCATGACGGGCTTGGGCGCGTCCGTGACCGTGTTGGCGCGGTAGATGCTGTAGATCGGAAAATCCGACGTGACAGTCGTGATCGCGGGCGCAATACGCAGACGGGCACCCATCAGGGCGTCTGGGGCCAGCACGCCAAGGCGCTGGGCGTCCACCGGTGTGGCGTCCGCAGCGTGGTAGGCATGGCGCAGCGCCAATTCCAGTGCTGCGATATCGGGCAGATACGCGATTGATTTTGCAGGATCAAATCGCCGCAGAAATTGGGGCATCTGTGCCCCATAAAACATCATCAGCGGCGATGTCGGCGGGTGCTTGCGCAGGTAAACCCCCGCCATTGCGCGAAAAAAAGCGTTTCCCACCAATTTGCGGGTGATCGGAAACGCGGTTTCCAATGCGTCCGACAGGCTGACCGCCACATTGTTGCGGTAAACATCAAAGCGTTTGCTGGCGGTGGTTCCGTCCGGGTTCTGCAACCCGGCGGGGACCGTCGCGTCGGGGTTCAGGATCGTTGCGGTAAACGTCGCATGGTCAACGCCCATCATGCCACCAGCGCCAGTGCCGCGTCGGCGCGCGTTGCCTGGGCCGCAAGAACCGGCCACGCGGGTACGTCATTGTCCCACTCGATCAGCAATGGCTTTGCGCCCGCCCGGTCGAGGGTGTAATCAAGTAGCGCCCAGACCGGATCGACCACGGGCTTGCCGTGGCTGTCGATCAATAACGGTGCCCCGGTTTCGTCTTCGTCCACGTCATGGCCGCCAAGATGGATTTCGCCAACGGCGTCCAGCGGGAATGCGTCGATATAGGCCTGCGGCGACGTCTTGAGGTTGGTGGCGCTGACAAAGACGTTGTTCACATCCAAAAGCAGGCCACATCCGGTACGGGCGCTCACTTCGCGTAAAAAGTCGGTCTCGGACATCGTCGCGTCTGCAAATGCCAGATAGCTGGACGGGTTTTCCAGCAGCATGCGGCGGCCGATGGTGTCTTGCACCTGATTGATATGCGCAGCGACGCGTGCCAGCGTCGCGGCATTATAGGGCAGGGGCAGGAGGTCGTTAAAGAAATGACTGTCGTGGGTCGACCAGGCCAGATGCTCGGAAAAGCTGGCGGGATTTAGCCAGCCGACCAGATGTTTCAGGCGGGCAAGGTGATCGCGGTCCAGATTGCCTTCGCCGCCAATCGACAGACCCACACCGTGGACCGAGACGGCAAAGCGTTCGGCCAACTGGCGCAACTGCGCGATGGGGCGGCCGCCGTCACCCATGTAGTTTTCGGCATGGACTTCAATCCACGCAACCGGGTCAGGATGCGACATGATATCGGCGTAATGCTGAGGCTTGTAGCCAACGCCGGGCCGTGGCGGCAATGAAGTATGGTGCGCAGCATCAAGCATTTCCGGTCCCCGGCAAGTGATGTTGTAAGGTGGGTTTTAACCCACCCTACGGTTTGGATCGGTTACGCTGGCAGATCACGCTCAAGCGCTTCCAACGCACCCGCACGCGCGGTGCCGTCTGCGGCTGCGGGCAGCTCGATGCCTGCACATGTGCCTTCGGGGACCAGCGTCCAAGCGTTGCCCTGATAGTCGACCGTCGAGGTGCCGGCGCATGTTGTGCCGGGGCCAGCCGCGCAGTCATTTGCGCCTGCAAGGGACACACCGAAACATTTTTCGTCGCCAGCGGCAGAGGCATTGGTGGCAAGCCCAGTCAGTGCGGTTGCAACAGCGGTGGCAAGGATGAGCGTTTTCGTAGCATTCGACATAGGAAATTTCCTTTGGTTCGGTTGGGTTGTTTGTTCACCAGAGATCGGCGATGAGCAAACTTTAACTGAGGCGGCCTGTCCAATGCCATTCACAGGCCTGTGCATCGCGTTTCTGTGAGGTCAGTTGAGTTGCCGCGCACCTGCGGCAGCCTGACGCAGCCTGTATATCATGGAAAACAAAAAACCCGCCGCTGTGTCCAGCGACGGGTTTGTTACAGGTTCCAGCGCTGGAATGTTACAATAAATCGGGCGGCGTGGCGCTTTTGCGTAGCTCTGCTACGATCTCGTCCAGAGATGTTACAGATGTCCGGTTTTCCCCCAGCCGCCTTGCGGTGACCGTGCGCTCTTGGACTTCGCGGGCGCCAAGCGCCAGAATGACAGGCACCTTGCCGACAGAATGTTCGCGCACCTTATAGTTGATCTTTTCGTTGCGCACATCCGCCTCGGCCCGCACGCCGACGGCCTTCAGTGCCGCGACAACCTCATGCACATAAGCATCGGCGTCTGATATGATTGCGGCGACAACCACCTGACGCGGGGCCAGCCAAAACGGCAGCTTGCCCGCGTGTTCTTCGATCAAGATGCCGATGAACCGCTCAAACGAGCCAAGCGTCGCGCGGTGCAGCATGACAGGCCGATGCTTGTTACCATCCACGCCGACATAATTTGCGTCCAGCCGTTCGGGCAACACAAGGTCTACCTGGATCGTGCCACATTGCCAGTCGCGCCCGATGGCGTCGGTCAGGACGAATTCGAGTTTGGGGCCATAGAACGCCCCTTCGCCGGGGTTCATCGTCGGTTCGATCCCGGCCGCGCGGGTGGCTGAAAGCAGGGCAGCTTCTGATTTATCCCACACCTCATCCGACCCGGACCTGACGTCGGGCCGGTCCGAAAACTTGACGCTGAAGTTCTCGAACCCAAGATCTTTGTAGGTCTTGCTCAGAAATGTGATGAACGCGGCTGTTTCCGCCTCTATCTGGTCCTCGCGGCAGAAAATATGGCCGTCGTCTTGGGTAAAGCCACGCACCCGCATGATCCCGTGCAGCGCGCCCGAGGGCTCGTAACGGTTGCATGACCCAAACTCGGCCATGCGCAGCGGCAGATCGCGATAAGATTTCAGGCCTTGGTTGAATATCTGAACATGGCAGGGGCAGTTCATCGGCTTGAGCGCGTTCACGGATTTTTCGCGCGCGTGTTCTTCGTCCACCTCGACGATGAACATATGCTCTTGATATTTTTCCCAATGCCCCGACGCTTCCCACAGCTTGCGATCCACGACCTGCGGTGTGTTCACCTCAACATAGCCATCCGCGCGCTGGCGGCGGCGCATGTAATCCTGCAATTCGGTGTAAACGGTCCAGCCATTTGGGTGCCAAAACACCTGACCGGGGGCCTCTTCTTGCATGTGGAACAGGTCCATTTCGCGGCCCAGCTTGCGGTGGTCGCGTTTGGCGGCTTCCTCCAGCATATGCAGATGCGCCTTGAGACCCTCCTTGTTGGTAAATGCCGTCCCGTAGATCCGCTGCAGCATCGGGCGGTTGCTGTCTCCACGCCAGTACGCCCCGGCAATGGACATCAGTTTGAATGCATCCGCAGGCACCTGGCCGGTATTCTGCAAATGCGGGCCACGGCACAGGTCCTGCCAATCGCCATGCCAATACATGCGCAATGGTTCATCGCCGGGGATGCTTTCGATCAATTCGACCTTATAGGGCTCGCCGCGGTCTTGATAATATTGGATGGCCTTGGGGCGGTCCCAAATTTCTGTCCGGACCTCATCGCGCTTGTTGATGATGTCCTTCATCTTTTTTTCGATCACGGCCAGATCTTCGGGTGTGAATGCCGCGGCGCGGTCAAAATCATAGTACCAGCCGTCTTTGATCACGGGGCCGATTGTGACCTGCACGTCGGGCCAGATTTCCTGCACCGCGCGCGCCATGATGTGGGCAAGGTCGTGGCGGACCAGCTCTAGCGCAGTAGCTTCATCTTTCATCGTATTGATTGCAATAGACGAATTCGCATTTATCGGCCATTGCAAATCCCAGTGCGCGCCGTTCACCGTCGCACTGATCGCTTTTTTGCGCAGCGAAGATGAAATGTCAGCCGCGACGTCGGCGGCCGTCACGCCTGCGTCATAGGCGCGGCTGTTACCATCAGGAAAAGTCAGGGAAATCTGGGCCATATGTCGGCTCCTCGTCAGTTTGGCGCCCACGGAACGCCCGGTTGCGGGTATGTGTCCGGGTTAAATGACCTTTTGCGCAAAAAGGGTCAAGTGGGGATCGTGGGAACACCATTGTATGCTTAGATATACGTTGACTGCGACGCATGCGGGTGTAAAAGCGACGGTAGTTTCCTATGGGAAACGCTGATGATGGGGACATGATATGCCAAGCTATAACCGCACGTTTGATCTGAGCATTGCCGACATTGACCTGATCGAAGAGGCGCTGCGCGCGCGTGGTCGTGAATTGTCGCGGATGCGTTTGGCCCTGACAGAAGAAAACCCGGCACATCTGGAATCGATCCGCGTCATTGAACAGGATCAGCGTACCGGCGAAGAATTGTTGGGTCGTTTGCACGATCAAAAAATATTTTTCCGGCCCAGAACATCGGTCTACGTCGGCGGCTGAACTGCGCCTAGACCGGAGACTGACCTTGATCTGACGGGCTGATCACGGTCCAGTTGGGGGGCGGCTGAGCGCGCCCAATCATAGAGCGCTATCCAATACCGTTGCGGGCCTTGTGACGCCGATGCTTGGTCTGCTTGCCGCGATGTGTTCTGGTGCACCAGCATTGGAAACGGGTTTGGAAGAGGTACAGCATGGCTAAGACATTGGTGACGCCGCAGGGGCGGCGGATTGCCTATCATCTCACAGACGGCACCGGGCCGGGGATAGTGTTTCTGGGTGGTTTCAAGTCGGATATGCAGGGCACCAAGGCGGTGCATCTGGAAAATTGGGCGCGCCGCCATGGCCGCGCCTTCTTGCGGTTTGATTATTCCGGGCACGGCGAAAGCAGCGGGGCGTTTACCGACGGCGCAATCGGCGACTGGTACGAAGATGCCTGTGCGGCGATTGCGTTGATTGCGGGGCCGGTCGTGCTTGTCGGGTCGTCGATGGGCGGTTGGATTTCACTGCTTATCGCGCGCGAAATGCCCGAAAAGCTGGCGGGTCTGGTGACAATTGCCGCAGCCCCCGATTTCACCGAAGACAGCATCTGGGCCGGATTTTCCGCAGCGCAAAAGGCCGCGCTGATGGCGGGGCAGGTGGCGCTGCCGTCGGACTATGGTGCGCCATATATCATCACCAAACGGTTGATCGAAGAGGGCCGCAGCCGCTTGGTGCTGCGCGAACCGCTGTCGTTGCCATTTCCGGTCCGGTTTTTGCAGGGCACGGCAGACCGGGATGTCGATGTGACGGTGGCGTTGCGGCTGTTGGCGCATGCGCAAGGGCCCGATATGCGCCTGACGCTAGTGGACGGCGCGGATCATCGGTTTTCGGACGCGCGGTGTCTGGCGCTGATGGAAGGTTCGGTCGCGGATGTTTTGGCGGCGGCGGTGCGCGCGCTTGGGTGATCCCGCCCGGCCCAGGCGGATTTCTGCTTGGCTTGCCGGGCTATGGTGGCTTGCGATGTGGCCCGTGCCGGGTCAGACTGCTGGAAAACCAAACAGGGTCTGAGCATGCCAAAGCGACGCCGCGCATATGCCACGTGAAACGCTGCTCCTGATCCCGCCGATGCTGTGTGACGCGCGGGTTTTTGCGGATCAAATCCGTGACTTGTCGCATGATCATGCGGTGATGATTGCCCCGACCCACAAGGGTGAACGGATGGAAGAAATCGCCTCGCAAATCCTGACATGGGCGCCATCGAAATTCGCGCTGGCGGGTATGGGGATGGGCGGCATGGTCGCGATGGAGGTGCTGCGCCGTGCCGCTGACCGCGTGACGCGCATCGCCTTGATCAGCACCAGCCCGCAAGCCGATACACCCCAAGCCGCCGCCGCCCGCGAGCCACAGATTATTGCCGCGCGGGCAGGGCAGTTCGACAGGGTCGTGCAGCACGAAGTGAATTCAACTTGGATGGCCCCGACGACGGACAAGGTCGGTTTGGTGCGTCTGCTGACCGATATGGCGCTGGCGCTGGGCCCCGACGCCTATGTGAAACAGGCGCGCGCCCTACAGCGGCGCAAGGATCAGCAAGCGACACTGCGCAAGATGACCCAGCCCACCGTTGTGATCTGCGGCATGGACGACGGACAATACCCGCTCAAGCGCCATCAATTCATGGCGGAATTTATCCCCTATGCGGCGCTTGAAGTGATTGATGGTGCCGGCTATCTGCCCACGCTCGAGGCGCCCGACGCTGTGTCAGACGCCCTGCGCAGATGGATGCGGCAGCCGCTCGTGCTTCGGCGTTAAGCGGCAGCGTTTTTGTTTGCGGCCTTGGCTGCCGTCTGTGCATTGGCATCAATGAAATTCAGTACAAGCGGGCGAATGTTATTGCGCCAGCTTGCGCCTGCGAAAATACCAAAGTGGCCCGCGCCCGGTTCAAGGTGCGACGCCTTTTTGTCGTCAGGCAGTCCGGTCAGAAGGCCAAGTGCCGCAAGGCATTGACCCGGTGCCGAGATGTCGTCCTTTTCGCCTTCAACGATCTTAACGGCAACGGTCGTGATCTTGCCCATATCAACTTTGTGCCCGGCAACGACAAAATCGTTACGGGCGATGTCGCGGCCTTTGAAGATATGCTGTACCGTGGAAAGATAGAATTCGGCGGGCATATCCATAACCGCCAGATATTCATCGTAAAACACGTTGTGTTTGTCGTGGTCGCCAGCTTCGCCTTTGGCCGTTTTGATAATCTGGTCGCGGAACGCGTTGGCGTGGGTTTCGCTGTTCATCGAGATGAAAGACGCAAGCTGCAGCAGGCCGGGATAGACCATGCGACCGACGCCCGAGTGCTGAAAGCCGACGCGTTGGATCATTGTCTGTTCCAGCTGGCCCATCGTGACAGAGCGGCCAAAGTCGGTGACTTCGGTATGGTTCGCCTCTGGATCAACGGGGCCGCCGATCAGGGTCAGGGACCGGGGCTGCGCGCTTGGGTCTTGTTCGGCAAGATATGCCGTCGCGGCCAGTGTCAGCGGCACAGGCTGGCAAACCGCGATGACATGCAGGTCCGCGCCCAGCTTGCGCATGAAATCAACAAGATAAAGTGTGTAATCTTCGACATCGAACTTGCCTGCGCTGACGGGAATGTCGCGGGCATTGTGCCAGTCGGTGATATAGACGTCGCAATCGGGCAGCAGGCTGATCACGGTTTTGCGCAGCAGCGTCGCATAGTGGCCTGACATCGGTGCGACCAACAAAACCCGGCGCTTGCTTGGGGCCCGGCCGGGCGTCGTGAAATGGATCAGATCGCCGAACGGGCGCGAGACGACAGTTTCAATCACCACAGGATGATCGCGGCCTTTTTCGCAGGTCACGGGCGGCAGGTTCCAGTCCGGCTTGACCACCATGCGCGCAAAGGTGCGTTCGGTGACTTCGCCCCATGCCTTGAGCCAATCCATTGCGGGGTTTGCCCCGAAAGACATCATCGGATAGGATGCAAAGGCACGCGCCGTGGCACCCAGCCATTGATTGGTGTTGCGCGCGCTTTCCATCAGGTCATAGGTCATCATATACTTCATCACATATCTCCAAACAGGTGCGCGCAGACATTATGCTGCACCTGCAGCATAGGCACAGGAAAGCTAAGATGACAACTAACGATTTAGAAACGGGCGTCACTTCCGGCCACAATGTTGCAAAATTAGAAGCGAATCTGGCCCGTGTAGAAGAGTTGACGCAGCGTCTTTTAAAGGCGCTGGGTCAGGCCCGCGCCGTGCCCCCGGCGCTGCGCGGCCCCAATCAGGATCTCTATCTCAAGGCAGCCACCGGCTATATGACTGAAATGATGCATAACCCCGCCAAGCTGATCGAGCATCAGCTGGAATTTTGGGGTAAATCGGTAAAGCATTATGTCGAAGCGCAGCATCTTCTGGCCCAAGGCAAGCTGGAAGCGCCCACCGATGAGACGCCCACAGATCGCCGGTTCAGTCACGCGTTGTGGGATACGAACCCGTACTTTAACTTTATCAAACAGCAGTACCTGATGAATGCCGCAGCCGTACAGCAGGCAGTGGACGATATTGATACGCTCGATTCCGAGGAGAAAAAGCGGCTACGCTATTTCAGCCAGCAGTTGGTGGATATGATCAGCCCGACGAATTTCCTGCCAACCAACCCCGAAGCGCTGGCGCTCGCCGCCGAGACAGAGGGCCAGAGCCTTGTCGCGGGGCTGGAAAATATGGTGGCCGACCTGGAGGCGAACAACGGCGATCTGATCGTGACCCTGGCCGACAAAAAGGCGTTCAAGCTGGGCGAAAACCTGGCCACGACGCCGGGTTCCGTTGTCTTTCGCAATCGCATGTTCGAGCTGATCCAATATGCGCCATCGACCGAAACCGTCCATGAGACGCCTTTGATCATCTTTCCGCCATGGATCAATAAATTCTACATTCTGGACCTGAAACCACAAAATAGCCTGATCAAATGGGCCGTCGATCAAGGTTATACCGTCTTTGTAGTGTCTTGGGTGAACCCCGATGATGCGTATCGCGATACCTCGATGAGCGACTACGTCGAGGAAGGCTATTTGACAGCTATTGATGAGGTTAAGGCGATATGTGGTGTCAAAAAGGTGAACGCCGTGGGGTATTGCATTGCCGGGACAACCTTGTCGTTGACGCTGGCCTTGATGAAGCAGCGCAAGGATACGTCCGTGAACGCGGCGACCTTCTTTACCACGCTGACAGACTTTTCTGACCGGGGCGAGGTCGGGGTGTTCCTGCAGGATGACTTTGTCGATGGGATCGAGGCAGAGGTCGCGGAAAACGGAATCCTTGATTCCTTTTTCATGTCGCGCACGTTCTCGTATCTGCGCGCGAATGATCTGATCTATGGGCCTGCGATTAAAAGCTACATGATGGGCAAGGCGCCACCTGCCTTTGATCTGCTCTACTGGAATGGCGACGGCACCAATCTGCCGGCGCACATGGCCGTCGAATACCTGAGAGGGCTATGTCAGGCCGACAAATTCGCGACCGATGGGTTTGAGATTTGCGGCACGACGGTGCATATCAAGGATGTGACAATCCCGCTGTGCGCCATCGCCTGTGAGACGGACCATATTGCGGCATGGAAAAGCAGCTATGCGGGCGTTCAAAAAATGGGATCGAAGGACAAGACCTTTATCCTATCGGAATCGGGCCACATCGCAGGGATCATCAACCCGCCGTCAAAGAACAAGTATGGGCATTATACGAACCCTGATTTGGGGCCGTCTGCGGATGATTGGCTGGCCGATGCCGACAAGCATGCAGGATCGTGGTGGCCGCGGTGGGACGCATGGTTGTCCAAAAAGTCAGGCAAGATAGTGCCGGCGCGCGCACCGGGTGATGCGCGCCATCCGGTGCTTGCCGCAGCACCCGGGACCTATGTGATTGCTAAGTAGTCGTTAAGCCTGACAGAATCCTGATTGCGGAAAAAAGTTATGCTGCACTGCAGAAAAAGCTTGAAATGCTGCACTGCAGCATGCATATTGGTGTCAGAGATAACAGCGGGTTTCCCCCGCAGAAACCTGAAAGGCTTTTACAATGGCTAAGACACAAGATTTTACCGCGATCTTCAAAGACCTGAGCGGCGCATTCCCCGTTGATACAAAAGCAATGGAAGAAGCATTCAAAAACCAGACCGCACTGGCCGAGAAAATGTCCACAGTTGCAATCGACGCAGCTGGCAAGTCGACAGAGATTTCCGCGAAGTGGGCAAAAGACACACTGGGCAAGATGCAAGCAATGGCAACTGCCAAGACCGAGCCTGCCGACTATGCAAAAGCAATGACAGATTTCGCATCTGCATCTGCTGAAGCTGCTGCAGAGCACATGTCGGCTTTCGCTGAAATCGCGAAAAAAGTACAGACACAGACCATGGAACTGGTTCTGGCCGCTGGCAAGGATATGTCCGAGGACATGACTGCTGCTGCCAAGAAAGCAACCGACGATGTGACTGCTGCTGCAAAGAAAGCAACAACTGCAGCAAAGTAAGTTGATTTGATCGGCCTTTAGCCTCCCTGAAGGTCAGATCGCAAAGGCGGTCCGCATAGCGCGGGCCGCCTTTTTATTTGGGGTGCATCGGCCCTTTCTTTTTGCGCGTGCGCGGCATAGGCTTCTTCTGCACTGCAACATGTTCTAGGAGGCACGGCCGTGGCTGACACCAACAAACCGCTATTGATCAAGCGCTACGCAAGCCGACGTCTATATAACACAGAGACGAGCGATTACGTGACACTGGAAGACATCGCATCGTTCATCCGCGAGGGCCGTGAAGTGCAGATCGTTGATCTGAAGTCCGGCGATGATCTGACCCGCCAGTACCTGTTGCAGATTATCGCAGAGCATGAAAGCCGGGGCGAAAGTGTGTTGCCGGTTGATGTGCTGACCGATCTGGTGCGCAGCTACACCAGTCAGGCCGCATCTGTTGTGCCGCAGTTTTTGAAGGCCAGTTTCGAAATGCTGCGCGATGGGCAGTCAAAGGCAATGGAGAATATGACCAAAGCCAGCCCGATGGCCGCAATGCCCGGGTTTGATGCGATGCGCGCGCAGCAACAAGCGTTTTTCAAGGCGATGACCGGTGGTCTGATCCCCGGTGCAACCGGACCCGCAAAAGAGGGTGATGATCTGGGCGAGATCAAGGATCAATTGGCGGCGTTGCAGGAAAAACTCTCTAAGCTCGGGAAATAACAGCGCACGAATTTCCGGAAATTTGTTCTGTTCCACCAAACTTCCAGAATCTCGGTTTTCTGGGTCAGCACAGTATCGCAATTGGTTCCGGGTCGCACACGACAACAAGGTAGTGTCGTGTGCGGACAAGCCTGAAACCACGGCGCCGCATGTCCGACACGAAAGCAGGCACGCCCGCTTCTCGCACGACATCGACAACCTGTCGCCGCATACCCCCGCTGGTTTCCACCGCATGGCATGGCATACCGGGCCGAGCCGATTTTGCCCAAGTAGGGTGGATGAAGGTCGCCGTTTGCATGGCGCGACTTCACGCGCTCTGGGTTAGCGGCGGGTTACGCGACGTCTGCGAATACCGTATTCAGCGCCTTTTCCAGCTTGCTGAACATTTCGTCCATATGTGATGGCGTGAAAATGAACGGTGGGCACAGGACGACGGCTTGCCCAAGCGGGCGGCAGATCAACCCTTGATCGGTACAGGCGTTTGCGATCCGTTCGCTGACCGACAGTGATCCGTCAAAGGGCCGTTTGGTGTCCTTGTCGGCGACCGCCTCCAGTGCGCCCATTAACCCTTTGCCGCGCCATTCGCCGATGTTCTTGTGTTCGGCCAGCCGTGCCATGCCTTCCTCGAACAAAGGCGTCATGGCACGCACGTTTTCGGCCAGTCCTTCGTTCATGACGACGTCAATGGCCTTGAGTGCGATCGCGCAGCCGACAGGGTGCCCCGAGGCGGTAAAGCCATGTGGAAATTCCTCGATCACTTCCGTTGCCGTTTGCAGGCGGTCGGCCAGGTCAGGCCCAAGGATGACGGCGCCCATCGGAAAGAAACCAGCGGTCAGGTTTTTGGAGGAAATAATTGCATCGGGCATGAAATCATATGTCTCGCAGCCCCATGTGTTGCCCGTCCGCCCGAATCCCGTGATCACCTCATCTGCGATCAGTGGAATCCCATATTTTTTCAAGATTGGCTGGACGGCCTGAAAATATCCTGCCGATGGGGGGATGACACCGCCCGCGCCCATCACAGGTTCAGCAAAGAAACCGGCGATGGTGTCGGCGCCTTCGCGCAGAATAGTATCTTCCAACTCGGCAGCCATACGGGCGGTGAACTGTGCTTCACTCTCGCCCGCATGCCCGAAACGCCAGTAGTGTGGACAGCTCAGGTGGATAAACCCCTCCAAAGGCAGGCCAAAGACACTGTTATAGGCTTTGCCCGTCATCGACGCCGATACCGCCGTGACCCCATGATAGGCATTCACCCGCGTCAGGATCTTGCGCCGTTGTGGCTTGCCCTCGGATTGGCCAAGGAACCACAGCATTTTGACCATCGTGTCGTTCGCCTCAGAGCCGGAGTTTGTGTAGAATACCTTGCCCCGCGCAAAGGGGGACACTTCGACCAGTTTTTCCGACAGCATCACCGTCTGGTCCGACATCCGGCCAAAGAACGAATGGTAGCCGGGGAAACGTGCGTATTGTTCCTGTGCGGCCGCGATCAGTCCGGGGTGGTCGAAGCCTGCCACCATATTCCAAAGGCCAGAGTTGCTGTCGAGATATTCGCGACCCTGCATGTCATAGACGTAAGGGCCCTTGCCATGGGACAACACAATCATGCCGCGCTCTTTTACGGTGGGCAGATCGGTGAAGCCGTAGAACGAGTTGGCTTCGGCGCGGGCTTCCCAGCTATTGGGGGATGTGTTGGGCATGTGGAACCTCATGAATACGTTGTGGCGGACGATATGCTTGTGTCGGTTGCCTTTCAATGACCTGATTGCGGCCCTTGCGGATTGTCCGTAGCGTAGCCGCAGTGGCACAGAGGATCACATGACAACCACCGGCAAAATCACCCTCTGGGGTATCGAGGTTTTTGTGGCAACCGCCGAGGAGGCTTCAATCTCTGCGGCCGCCCGCCGTCTGGGCAGTTCTGCCGCGACTGTCAGCCAGCAATTAACCAATCTTGAGGGCACCCTTGGGGCGGTGCTGCTGAACCGCAGCGCGCGGCCCGTATCCCTGACCCCCGCCGGCGCGATGTTCTTGCGCCGTGCCAATACAATCCTGAACGAGGCCGATCAGGCAAAGGCCGAACTGGCCATGGCCGACTTTAGCCATCTAACCCGGTTTCGGCTGGGCATGATCGAGGATTTTGACGCGGACGTGACGCCTGACTTGTTGGGCAAGATGAGTGTCGAGCTGAAAAATTGTCAATTTTTGCTGGAAACCGGGGCGTCTCACCGTTTGTTTGACCTGCTGGATGCGCGGGCGCTGGACGTGATCGTTGCTGCTGACATGGGGCAAAGAATTCCGGGCATGGAAGTGCATGCGTTGCTGGAAGAACCTTTTGTGGCTGCCGTTCCCAAAGGCATGCTGCAGGGCGGCAATGTCATTGACCAACTGCGCGAGGTGCCGTTGATCCAATACACGACCCGGCATCATATGGGCCGGGTGATTGCGGCCCATCTCGCACGTCAGAACCTGCACCTGACCTACCGGTTCGAGCTGGACAGTTATCACGCCATCATGGCCATGGTGGCCGGTGGCAATGGCTGGACAATCCTGACACCGCTGGGATGGTTGCGCGCGCAGCGTTTTCGGACAGAGGTGGATTTGGTGCCGTTGCCGTTTGCACCGCTCACCCGGACGATATCGCTTACGGCGCGACAGGACAGTCTGGGCGACATGCCGACCACCATTGCGGCACGTCTCAAGCCGTTGATCGGGCAGATGATCGTGCAGCCCGCGACCAGGGATTATCCGTGGTTGGCCGACAAGCTGACGTTGCTGTAGCCGCTTAGGTGCCGTAGGCCCGCGCGGGTTGCATGACATCGTCCATGACGCGACAAAGCGTCGTGGCGATGACGCTACATTCATCAAGCGTCAGCCGCGCGGGCAGCCGGACATCGCAGGCCCGCATCAGCATCGCGCGGGTTTTGGGCAGGTCGGGCAGATCCCCCAGAAATTGCCAATTCCAAAACGCGCGGGCGTTGTCGGCGCTTTGACCAAAGACCTGTACCTTGATGCCTGCCACGGCGGCGGCGGCAACAAATTGGTCAATCTGATCGCGCTCAAGATCGACAAGGTTAAACTGGATCGAATCTGGCGCGCGCTGCTCGGGGGCCAGTTTTGCGGGAACATCAATCCACCGTGACTGGTTCAACCGGGCGGCGACGTGATCATGGTTGCGGCGGCCATCGGCGACGCGCCGGGCCAGTTCGGTCAATTGTGGCCGTATGATCGCGGCAGAAAGCGTGTTGAGCCGTTGGTTGTAAAGCGGCAACTGGTTTTGCCATTTGGCAAACGCGCCTTGCAGAACAGGATGTTTTTTCCAGTTATGTTCATACGCGCCAGACATGATGACGGCGCGGGCCATCAGGTCGGGATCATCCGAAATCAAGATACCACCTTCGCCTGCGTTCAGCAGTTTGTATGACTGAAAGCTAAAGCAGCCGATTTTGCCAATCGTTCCGATATTGCGTCCGCCCCATGTAGTGCCCAGCGAATGGGCGGCGTCTTCAATCACGGGAATACCGGCGGCGTCGCAAAGCGCCATGATCGCGTCCATGTCCGATGTATGCCCGCGCATATGGCTGATAATGACCGCCTGCACATCGGGCAGCTTGTCCGCAAAATCGTCCAGATCAATGCGGTAATTGTCGCCACATTCGCACAGGACCGGAACGCAGTCGGCATGCACGACCGCCGAGGGCACGGCGCCAAATGTAAATGCCGGGATCAGGACCTCTGCGTCGCGTGGCAGGCCAAGCGTTTTCAGCGATAGAAACAGCGCTGCGGAACATGACGAAACAGCCAATGCATATTTGGCCCCAAGGGCTGCCGCGAACTCCTCTTCCAGCATTGCAACAGGGGACGCATCTGATGTGTAGCGGAACAGATCACCCGTCTGCAGAATGTGCTGCACAGCGGCCAAGGCATTTTGCGGGATGGGCTCTGCATCATAGACATTGGGCATCACGGTCATGTTTTCAGCTTTCCCGAAGATTTGTTTCGAAAAACACTAACACGCGACGGATCACATTTCTATGACGCTGTGCTGTCAGCTCAGGTCATCGGACGGCATCGGGCGCATCACAACCTGCGACACGGCCAGCGCGAGGCCAAAGATCGCGACACCGGCCACGACATCAATCAAATGGTGTCCGCCGTGCAGCAAGATCGCCGGAACCATCGCCGCATTCAGCAAGGCGGCGGGGATGAAAATCGGCGTTCCGCGCAAAAACCACACGACCAGACAGGCCATAACGGTGTGAAAGGACGGAAAGGCAATCGTGCCGATAATCACGTCCGGCGTGATCACGCGCACGCCGTCCGTCGCAAGCTCCATCAAACGGGCACCGTAGGCATGATTGTGGATCAATCCCAGCTTGGCCGAGATGTCCGGCGGTATTGTGACGTAGGGCGACGGTCCGAAGCTGGGCAGGGCACCCCAGATCATCGCAATGCAAAACAGGGCCAGTGACGCGGTCATGACATAAACACACAGCGTCTTGGCCCGGTTCATCCAAGCGAGTATGACCACAACAGCCATAAGCTGCGCCAAAGAACTGAGGTAGACATAGCTCAACGCCTTGCCCAGCCATGGGAATTGTCCAAACCATATGACAAAATCAGGCCACGAAAATCCAACCCATGCGTCGATCCGCATCAATGTCGCGTCAATTGGCAGGGTCGCGATGGGAAAGAACAGATAAATCAGGATCGACATGAACGCGCCAAAGTTGACGTACATCGACACGCCGACCATCAGCAGACCCGCCCGCACCATGCCGCGTCTCAGGCGGGCATAGACGCCCAGCGCGGCCAAGGTCAGCCCAGTGCCAACCGGCTGCAAAAACGCTGGCCAATCAACGGGCTGTCCCCACGCCACCGCCAGCACTGCGGTCAGCAGCCCAATCGCGGCGACCATTCCCAGCAACACCAATTCCCCATAGTTGAGCAATACGGGGCGACTGCGCGGAAGGTCGAGGTCTGCGGTGCTCATACTGTTTCCTATTTGGCGATGCCGGGGCGTAATCGGTGCGTTTTGTTTCAAATCACCAATGGCGCGCCAATGTGGCCCGATTTTGGCCCTTGCGTGAAATATCCGCGAATTCAGACGCCCAAACGGTCGCGCAGCGCATACCACGTCATCGCCAGCGTCAGCAGCGGCGCGCGAAAGGCGCTGCCACCGGGAAAATTGGGGACCTGAAGACCGGCAAGCGTGTCAAATCGTCCGGCCTGTCCGGCAATCGCCTCGGCCATCACCTTGCCCGCCAAACCCGACAGCGCGACACCATGGCCCGAGAAACCGGCACCCGACACGATATTGGGCGCAACCCGCTGGATTGCGGGCAGACGGGTCATGGTGATGCCCAGGGTGCCGCCCCAGACATAGTCGATCCGGGTCCCCTTCAGTTGCGGGAAAAGATGCGTCATCCGGGCGACCAAAGCGGTTGAAATATCGTGCGGGAACCCCATCGAATAGCTTTCGCGCCCGCCAAACAGGAACCGCTTGTCTTCGGACATGCGGTAATAGTTCACCACAAACTTGCTATCGGCAACTGCGATATCACGCGCCAATACCGCCGCCGCACGATCACCCAGCGGTTCGGTGGCACAGATAAAGCTGTTGATCGGCATCACCTTGGCCGCCACTTTGGGGGCGATGTTGGGCAGGTAACCGTTCCCGGCAAGGATCACATGGGCGGCATTGACCCGGCCCTGACCGGTGCGCACCTCTGCGGGATCGCCATGGGCGATATGATGCACTTCGGACCGTTCAAAGATCCGCACCCCCGCCGCCTCTGCTGCCCGCGCCAGCCCCAGGACATAGCGCAGCGGGTGCAGGTGCCCCGCGCCCATGTCCAGCAAACCACCATGATAAAGCGGCGACTTTACCAGATCATGCATCGCATCGGGATCAAGCGTTTCAATCTGGTCATAGCCATATGTCGCGGCCAGATGCGCGGCGTCGCGGGCATAGCTTTGTGCCTCTTTGCGATTGTAGAACCCATGCGCGACACCGGGGGTATAGCGGGCATCAGGCGCGTAGGCCGCGCAGTTCCGGCGCACGTCGTCTTTGGCTTCTTCGGCCAAGGCCCAAAGCGCAGCAGCGGCACCTTTTCCCAGCTTTTTTTCCAGCGTGCCCTGGCTGACGTTAAAACCGCTACCCACCTGGCCCCCATTGCGGCCCGACGCACCGAAACCGGCACGGTGCGCGTCCAGCACAACGACATCAAACCCCTTTTGGGCAAGGTGCAACGCCGCGGATAACCCGGTAAAGCCCGCGCCCACGATACAAACATCCGCCGCCGTGTGCCCGTAAAGCGGTGGGCGCTCGGGTGGCAGATCGGTGCTGGCGACGTACCAGCTTTTGGGAAACTGCCCGGGGCGGTCGTTGCGGTAAAGCGGGTTCATACGTTCAGCAGCAGGTGTTCACGTTCCCAAGGGCTGATGACCTGTAGGAATTCTGTATATTCAGTACGTTTGACAATCGAATAGACCCGGGCGAAATCAGGGCCAAGGATCTCGTGCAGTTCTTTTGCACCGTCGAACAAATCAAGCGCGTCCCACAATGATGCGGCAATTTCCGCCTCTGAATCGTAGGCCTCGCCTTGCCAGCGCTTGTCAGGGCGAATTTCGTTTTTCATGCCAAGATACCCACAGGCAAGCGACGCGGCGATACACAAATACGGGTTGCAGTCCATACCCGGCAACCGGTTTTCAATGCGGCGCGCCGAGGGATCGCTGATCGGGATCCGGATACCTGTGGTCCGGTTGTCGCGGCCCCATTCCAAATTCACCGGTGCCGCACTATCGGGGACATAACGACGATAGCTGTTCACATAGGGCGCGATGACGGCAATCGCGCTGGGCATATGTTCCTGCAGGCCGCCGATGAAGTGAAAGAAAGCATCTGTTTCACCCCCATGCGGGCCGGTAAACAGGTTGCGGCCCTTTGCGTCGATGACGGAATGGTGGACATGCATGGCGCTGCCCGGCTCACCCTCGATCGGTTTTGCCATAAAGGTGGCGAAACAATCGTGTTTCAGGGCGGCCTCACGGATCAGGCGTTTGAAAAAGAAGACCTCGTCAGCCAACTTGATTGGGTTGCCATGGCGCAGGTTGATTTCCAGTTGGCCGGCACCGCCTTCCTGAGCAATGCCATCAATCTCAAAACCTTGAATTTCGGCATATTCGTAGATGTCATCAATCACCGGGCCGTAATCATCCACCGCGCTCATCGAATAGGCCTGTCGCCCGGCGGCAGGACGCCCGGTGCGGCCCATCATCGGCTCGATCGGCTTGGCAGGGTCGATGTTGCGCGCGACCAGATAGAATTCCATCTCTGGCGCGACAACCGGGGTCCACCCTTCGGCCTTATACAGATCGACCACGCGGCGCAGGACGTTGCGCGGCGAAAACGGCACCGGCTTGCCCTTTTGGTCAAAGGCGTCATGGATGACCTGCAGCGTGCCATCAGCAGCCCAAGGGGCGGCGGTCGCCGTGCTGAGATCCGGTTTCAGGATCATGTCCGGTTCAAGAAAGCCATCGGGTCCTGCCGCTTCGCCCCAGTCACCGGTGATGGTTTGGAAAAAGATGGAATTGGGCAGGTGAAAGTGGGGTTGTCTGTTCCATTTCGCCGCTGGCACGGCCTTGCCCCGCGCGATGCCCGGCAGGTCGGCAATGACGCATTCCACTTCGTCCAGGCCCTTGGTTTCCAAATACCGTTTTGCGGCGTCGGGGATGGCGTCAGTCCAGTTCATGCCAGTTCTCTTTCTTTGAAGAAGCGCGCGATCTGGCGGGCAAGATGTGCATTGTCGGTCGGTTCGGTCAGGGTGGCATGCGCTTGTGCAAGCTGATCATCGGGCACAACACCGGGGCCGCGATGGGTCGCCAGACCGCTGATAAAGGCCGCATCAAATTCCGGATGGGCCTGCACGGTAAAGGCGCGCTGGCCATAGATCAGCGCGGCGTTCTCGCAAAATGCGTTGCTGGCGCATGTCGTTGCATCTGTGGGGCGCGTAACAACCTGATCCTGATGCCAGGCATTCAGCGACACAGACTGTCCGTTCCAGTCATAGGTCTGGCGGCCGACAGCCCAGCCACCGTCAAATTTCATGACCTTGCCGCCAAGCGCTTGCGCGATGATCTGATGGCCAAAGCAGATGCCGACCATCGGGATGCCAGCGGCATAGATGTCGCGGATCAGCGCCTCAAGCGGGGGGATGAACGGAAGATCTTCGTAGGTACCGTGTCTGGAGCCGGTAATCAGCCAGCCGTCACTGTCTGTGATCTGTGCCGGAAATTCCATATCAACGACGTTGTACGTCTGGAAACTGAAACCATTTCCTTGCAGTAGTTTTTCGAAAAGATCAGCGTAATCGCCCAGTTCAGGCCGGATTTCATCCGGCGCATGGCCTGTTTGCAGGATACCGATTTTCATAAAGCACCATGTGTTTGGATTGACGACACGCTAGCCTGAGTGAAAGACCACCGCAAGCACGCGCAGCAGCGAAGGCTTTTCTGGAAAATCCTTCTGGACCCAAAATTTTCCGGAAAATTTGGTTTCTCCTGCTTAAACCGTATCCAGATACAGTTCCAGTCGCTGTTCATCCGTCAACTCTTTGAAGTAATGAAGCTCCTGCCGTTTCGTCATGACGAAATTATCGACCAGCGTGTCGTCAAAGATGCGCCGCGCGATCGGGCTATCTTCAAACGCATCAATCGCGGCTGCCCAGGTGTCAGGAATTTGCAGGATGTCTTGATCATAGGCATTGCCTGAAATCGGCTTGGGTGGGGTCAGGTTGTCCTCGATCCCGATCAGTGCCGACCCCAGCACCGCCGCCAGAAACAGATAGGGGTTCACATCGCCGCCGGCGACGCGGTGTTCGACCCGCCGTGCCTTGAAACTGCCACCGGGGACCCGGACGGATGCTGTCCGGTTGTCATAGGCCCAGCAGACGCCTGTTGGCGCGTGGCTTTCGGGGACCAGCCGTTCATAGGAATTGCCGTGCGGCGCAAAAATCAGCGCCAGATCGGGGATCCCTTTCAGGCAACCGGCAATCGCGTTGTGCAGCAACGGCGTGCCTTCAAATGTGTCATTGGCCATCAGGTTGTTGCCATCGGCATCAATCACGGAAAAATGCGTGTGCAGCCCGCTGCCGGCATATTCGTGATATGGCTTTGCCATGAAACTGGCGGCCATCCCGTGATTGCGCGCCACACCGCGCACCAGCATCTTGAACAGCCACGCATCGTCGGCGGCCTTGAGCGCGTCAGGGACATGTTCGAGGTTCACCTCGAACTGGCCCATGCCAACCTCTGAAATCGCCGCCTCGGCAGGGATATCCATCACTTCGCAGGCGTCATAAAGATCGTTGAAAAACCCGTCAAAGGCGTCCAACGCCCGCAACGACAGGACCTCGGCACCGGGCCGCCGTTTGCCAGAACGCGGTGATCGTGGCTGCCGGATGCCATCGCCGCTGTCATCGACCAGATAGAATTCCATCTCGGTCGCAACCACCGGCGTCAGGCCGCGTGCCTTGTAGCGGCCAACGACACGGCTAAGCGCCTGACGCGGATCGCCTTCGAACGGGGTGCCGTCTTCGTGAAACATCCACATGGGCAGCAGGGCCGAGGGGCTTTGCAGCCACGGCATCGGAACATAGCCACGTTCGGTGGGCATCAGCACCCCGTCGGGGTCGCCAGCTTCGAACACCAGTGGGCTGTCTTCGACATCCTCGCCCCAGATATCAAGATTGAGGATGGAAAATGGAAACCGCATGCCGTCTTCTTCGAGTTTTGGTGCAAACTTGCGTGGCACGCGTTTGCCACGTGCCTGCCCGTTCAAATCTGCCGCACCGCAGCGCACATTGCGCACTTCGTGATGGTCGTCGAGCCAAGTCATCTGATTGCCTGTGGTTTTATGCGCAGCTTTGCGCGTTGGTCCTGCGGTAAATGGCGGTTCAGCCCGGCGTTGACCAGTCCAAAGATGCCGACCACAATCAGGGTCAGCACAATGAAATAGCCGGCCAGGATCGGATACGGGACGAAAGGGTTGAATGTCTTGTCGGCAAAATAGCTGGCATAGTACAGCGCATCACCGCGTTGCTGCGTCGCTGGAAACCCCGAAAAGAACACCAATGTCGTGGCGTGAAACAAAAAGATGGCTTCGTTCGTGTAGGCAGGCCAGGCCAGACGCAACATCGTCGGCCAGATCACCCGCCGAAACCGCGACCAGCCCGACAGGCCATAGGCATCCGCAGCTTCGATATCGCCCTTGGGGATGGATTGCAGTGCGCCATAGAATATTTCGCCGGAATAGGCGGCGGTATTGAGGAAAAGCACCACCAATGCCCCCGCCCATGCCGAGGTCAGCGGGCTGAAGAACGGATAGGCACCTTTAAGACTGAGGAACAGAAAGTAGGCAAAGAAGAACTGGATGAAAAGCGGTGAGCCGCGAAAGATAAAGATGAACCATTCGGACGGTTTGCGGATGAACGGGTTGCGGGCCGCTTTGCCCATCGCCACCACCGTGGCCAGAAAAAAGCCGGCACAAAGCGCGACGACGCCAAAATACACATTCCAGATCATGCCGGACCCGATCAGGGTGAACTGCTGGCACAGTGTGAAATCATTGCGCGGCAGCAGGCGTTCGCCAATACCCTGGCTGCGCAACCCGTAGTCGATGATGGTTTCCCAACAGCTCATCGTGCCGCCTTTCGCTGGCGTTCCCCGGCGGCAGTCGCCTGCCCAAGGGTCAGTCTGGCCATTATCTTGTCCAGAACAAGTTCGGACACTTTGGTAAAGCACAGGTAGAAAACAAGCAGCGCGAAGAAATACCAGATGCGCCAGTCAGGATGCGGATAGTCGGTGAACTGCGGCTGTTTGGCCCCGCCCAACTCGCGCGCCCAATAGACAATATCCTCGACCCCCAACAGAAACAAAAGCGGCGTTGACTTGATCAGAACCATCCACAGGTTGGATAGGCCAGGCAGGGCAAAGACCCACATTTGCGGCACCAACACACGCCAGAATGTCTGGCGGCGCGACATCCCATAAGCCTCGGCGGTTTCAAGCTGGCCGCGCGGAACGGCACGCATTGCGCCAAACAGGACATTTGCGGCAAAGGCCCCGAAAACGATGGAAAACGTCAAGACAGCGATGGAAAACCCATAGGTTTCATGGACCCATTGCGGCGCATTGCCCAGCGGCAGTTTCGCGGCAGCGCAGACGACGAAATCACTGCCCTGCCGCACCGGGTCGGTCCAGTCCGGGCATTTTATCGTATGACGGATGTATTCAAACATCTGATCCAATGCGATCACGAAGAACAAAAAGAATGCAATATCCGGGACGCCGCGCACGATCGCGATATAGGTCTTGCCGATCCAGCGCAGCGGCGTGATGTGGCTGCGCGCGGCCGATGCCCCGCCAAAGCCAAAGGCCAGCGCGACGGGCCCGGTAATGGCCAGTAACAACAGGACCGTCCCCAGCGCATAATAGATCGACATATGCTTGCCTGTGGTCAGGTAGCAGCTAAGCCATTGAAACCCTTCAAGGATGGCGGGGTCTGTGCAGAAACTGAAAATGAGATCACCGGGGGTGAGGAAGGATCAAGGGGGCGACGGACCCCCTTGATCAAGTGCTTAGAATAGGGCGGAACCGGGCAGCCACTTGGCGATCAGCGCGTTCAGGGTGCCGTCATCCTTCATGGATTGGATTGCGGTGCTGAACTTGTCGCGCAATTCTGTATCGGTCTTGCGGACGCCAAGGCCGATGCCGCCGCCGATCAGAACGTCATCACCGATGATGGATACCTCTGGATCGGATTCCGCAACAGGCTCCAGGAATGCCTTGTCGGCCAGAACCGCATCGGCTTCGCCATTCTTGACGGCTGCGATGGTTTCATCTGGCGACGCGAACTCGAGCAAGGTCGCCCCAGGCATCCCCGCGACATAGCTGGCCTGAATCGTGCTGGCCTGCGCGGCAATCACAGCGGTGGTCACGTCGACATCGCCCATACCAAGAAATGCAGAGGGGTCGGGCAGGGTGTAGGCGTCTGAAAAGTCGATGACCTCCTTGCGCTCGTCGGTGATCGACATGCCCGCGATGATGGCGTCATAGTTGCCAGAGACAAGGTTGGGAATGATGCTGTCCCATTCGTTGGTGACCCATTCACAGGTCAATGCGGCCCGCGCGCAAAGCTCATCACCCAGTTCGCGCTCGAACCCATCCACTTCGCCCGCGTCATTGATGAAGTTGTAAGGAGGGTAGGCGCCCTCGGTGGCGAGCCGCACAACAGTATGCGACTCGGCGAATGTCATGCTGCCGACAAGGGCCAGTGCAGCGGTGGAAAGGATCAGTTTTTTCATCAAGAATACTCCGGGGTTAATGTGTCATGCGATCGTGGCGGATAGAAAACCGCGCAGTCGATCTGTTTTGGGATTGTTGAAAAGCACGTCTGGCGCGCCTTCCTCTTCGATTTTGCCTTGGTGCAGGAACACGACATGGTCACTGACGTCAGCTGCCAGTCGCATGTCGTGCGTGACGATCAGCATGGTCCGGCCTTCGTTTGCCAGATCCTTGATGACCTTGATGACCTCCTGTTCCAGCTCGGGGTCCAGCGCGCTGGTTGGTTCGTCAAACAGCAGCGCCTTGGGTTCCATGCATAACGCGCGCGCAATTGCGGCGCGTTGCTGTTGCCCGCCCGACAGTTGCGCCGGATAGGCGTCACATTTGTCACCGATCCCGACCTTGTCGAGATATCCGCGCGCGGCTGCCTCAACCTCTGCCTTATCGCGCTTCAGCACGGTGACAGGGGCCTCCATCACGTTTTGCAGGATTGTCATATGTGCCCATAGATTGAATTGCTGAAACACCATCGACAGGTTCGTGCGGATACGGATCATTTGGGCGTGATCGGCGGGGCGGCGGTACATACCGGTCCCTTTCCAAATTACCGGTTCTCCGCAGAAAATCACATCGCCTTGCTGGCTCTCTTCCAAAAGGTTGGCACAGCGCAGCAGCGTCGATTTCCCCGACCCCGACGACCCGATCAGCGACACCACATGCCCCGCAGGCGCGATGATATCCACACCCTTAAGCACCTCAAGCGGGCCATAGGATTTGTGTAAATCGCGGATCTCGATGACGGGGGCAGTTTCAGTCAATGGGGCAACTTTTGTTATTCTCTCGCCAAGTAGTGCTTATTTCGTACGCCTTTGCAACGCATTGGTGTCGCGGTGACCGTACGTCAGTCCGCGATTGCCTTAATCTTGGGCGGAAGCGGCAAGTCATAGGTGATCTGCGGCAGCGCAACAATCCCCCGCAGGTTGAGCGATGTGCGCACTGCGGCAGGCGCGGCGCGTATAGCACCCGCAATGGCGGTGAAGTAGGGCGCAGGATTCTGTCCCGCACGGGTGATGAAACTTTGCCCCGGCGTGCTGTGGGTCTGAGCGATGATGCGCAGGTGCTGCAATGCCGGGTTTTCGCGCGCCTCGATCCACCACGTCTGTGCATCAATAGCCGCGATATCTGCCTGACCGGTCGCGACAGTGGCGATGCTCTCATGGTGACTGCCGGTGACCATTGGCGCGGCAAATCGAAAACCGCGTGCCTCGGCCCATGTTTGTGGCGCGCCATAGCCCGATTGGGACATCATATCGTTGCAGGCAAAACGCGCATTCGCAAAGTCCTGCGGGGTGGTGCCCGCGTATCGTGATGCACGACAAACACACTGTTGTAATAGCCCGGCGCGCAATCAGTAAGCCCATGATCGGCGGCCCCGATCAGCGTCACTTTGTCACGAAATTGCGCGCGGTACGGCAGATTGCAGATCTGCCCCAGAACCAGATCCGGGCGCTGCCAACTTGCCACATGGTCAATGTCATGGTCAAGCATATCGGGTGCGGCGATGCCCTGCGCCCGCAACCGGTCCCTGATCAACGCCCATAACGTATCATGCGCGGCCCGGTTCGAGCGGCGCGCGTACATCGGTAAGCTGGCGATCATCCCCGGTCCGCGATGACCCGCAGCCTTGCCTTGTGGCTATCTTGATCCGACACGCCCAGCAGTGACGATATCATCCGCATCAGGCTGTCTTCCTCTTCCTCGCGCAGGCCGTCAGCCAGAACGACCGACCACATCGCCGCGATCACGGCAAGGCGATCATCATAACCCACGGCGTCCTTGATCGCGCGGGTAAAGCGCACGGTGTCGGGCGCCTCGGCCTCCAATACTTCGCAATCTGCACGCAGGGCTGCGGCGGCGGTCGCGGGCAACGCATAGCGGGCCGCAAGGGCGCAGTCGATTTGCTGGATTTCAGCAGCGGCATAATGGCCGTCAGACCGCGCAATGCGAACCAAAAGCGCACCAAGCGCGAGCCGTGCGTCCGGATCGGACAGCTTTTGTGGTTCGGGGGCGGTTAACCGCCGGAGCAAATCAGCAAACATGGCCATTACATACGTCCCTTGAATTTATGTTGAAAGAGGCGTGATAGCTTTGCGGCCTCTTGCGCGAACCCATAAGGTGCATTGACGACAAACAGACCGGACCCGACCATGCGGTGACCGGGACGTGCCGGCGCAAAGCTGACCTCGTGGGTTATCGCGTCGGGGATGGCCCCCCGCAGGGCCGCGATCATTGGCTTGTGCGGCGCGTCTGTCAGAATAGGATACCACAGCATCAGCACCCCAACACCCCATTTGCGGTGAATATCACCAAGCGTTTTGGGGATGGTTTCGTAGTCCGTCTTCACCTCGAACGATGGATCAATCAGCAACAGACCGCGCCGGGGATCGGGCGGGCAGACCGACAGGGCCATTTCCCAGCCATCACGCTGGCGATAAATCCCGCCATAGGGGGCCATATTGCCTTTTAACGCGGCAAATTCCTGCGGGTGCAGTTCGGCCAGATGAATGTTGTCCATGGGGCGCAACAGCTCTGCCGCAACCAATGGTGATCCGGGATAGGCATTCGGCCCATGCGCTGCACGGATGCGTGCCAGCACTTTGGCATAGGGATGGTCAGCGGCAAACCAATCGCGGACAATCGCAATACCTTTGGCGGCTTCACCGGTCTTCACCGCAGCCTCGTCGGTCAAGTCATAAAGACCGCGCCCGGCGTGCGTTTCCAGATAGCTTAGCGGTTTGTCCTTGCGGACCATATAATCCAGCGCCCAAGACAACAGGCTGTGCTTGTGCACATCCGCCAGATTGCCCGCGTGATAGCCATGTTGGTAGGATAGCATGTGGATCGCCTCTTGTTTTCCCACCGCACGTAGCAACAAAGCAGCGGCACGCCAAGGCGCTTGCCATGGTCCTGCGGCGTACTACCCTTGAACACCGATGATCTGATGAAAGAAATCCCATGCGCCTTTTGCCTTTTTTGCTCCTCTGCTGTCCTGTCGCGGCTTTTGCGGAAGGTGAACCGTCAATCAGCTTCGCGTTGGGTCTGGGCGCGCAATCGTCGCCGGGCTATTTTGGTGCGGATACCAATGCCGTCGGACCAACGGGCAGCTTTGCGCTTGGCGCACTGTCGCTGGGGCCCGTGACGCTGGGCGGTGGCGATGCTGACGATGGCTTTGGTCCACGGGGGTCGTTTCGGATTGTCAGCAGCCGCGCCGCCGCCGATTTCCCAGAGCTGGCAGGCATGACCGACCTTGATCTGGCCGTCGAAGTGGGCGGCGGGGTGCAATACAGCGCGCCAAACTTCGATGTTTTCGCTGACCTGCGTTATGGGGTCATCGGGCATGAATCCATGGTCGCCGAGGTGGGGGGTGATGTCATCTACCGCGCCACCGACCAACTGACATTCCGCGCCGGCCCGCGCCTGTTTTGGGGCAGCGACGACTATGCACAGACATATTTCGGGGTAACGTCAGCCGAAAGCGACGTCAGTAGCTTTGCCGCATTCGACGCGCGCGGCGGGTGGCTTAGCCAAGGGGTCAAGGCGCAGGCGACATATCAGATCACCGACGACTGGGGCGTCACCGGCACGCTGCGCTATGACCAACTACGTGATGATGCCGCCGACAGCCCGATCACCCAGACCACCGATCAGGTCAGCGCCAGCGTGGTGATCACGCGAAAGGTGGCGTTCAGGTTCTAAGGCTGGCAGTGTGTTGCAGTGCGTCCTATGGAAATGACCGTTTCTGGCCCAAAGTGCTGCGGTCCGCATGCGTGTCGGCTATGCGCAGATAGTGACGTTTGCAAAATTTGACCGTTGCGCCAAAGCGGCCGTTGGGCAACGATGCAGCGAACGACAGGTCAGAGCCCAGAGAGGAGGATTGCTGCGGAACAGCGAATGCCCGGTTCTGTGACAGAGGCCAAAAAAACGTGAAGGAAGAAACCTGCGTTTGCCAAGGGTCTGCAGAAAAAGAATCAATGGAGGTTTTGCTGCTGGACGCATCTATGACCAATGCTACCGCTTTTGGGGCCCGACGAGGCGTCTTGCCATATTGGGCCTTGTATGGTTCGGTTCAAATACGGCGCAACGCACTCCTTGTTGATAAGCGAATGTACTATGAGTTGGTCAAAGCTCGATAATCAGATGAAAAACTACCATAATGAACTTACATCATTGGTGAAAGTGAGTCCGTTGATGGCAGACCGTCTCGCAACGACAATCGCGAGCGAGGTGCGATTTTTTCAGCCAAATACCAAGCGGGCGATACGCGAAGCTACCCCGATCAAGCTTTCCGCAAGACTGGATGAGCTCAAGTCTTTTCAATATTTTATGGACAGCATGCACATGTCCGGAGGGGATAAAGCACCGCAGGTTGTTCGCGCTCAAGTCATAATCCAGAACTACATCTGCTTTGTTTACCTTAGCGATGCCTGTTTCTATGAACTCAAGAAGGCTTCCAAAGCAGGAACGACCCTCAGGAAATGCGCGAAGTACTTGACTGATAATCCAATACGAGCGTTCCGCAACGCTATTGCCCATTCAAATTGGACCTACTCCAAAGACAGCTCATCATTGGTTTACTGGGCAAGGAAAGGCGCAGACAGAAACGAACCTCTGGTCGAGCATACGGTGAGCAATGAAACCCTGGCTTTTTGGCAAGCCCTGAGCAGATGCACAGCTTATGCTGCATTTGAAAACTTGTAATATCTATCAAGAATTTGAGACCAGTATAATAAACCACCGTTTGTTGACCTGCCCGAAGCGGCCATTGGCTCAACCGCAGCGGAAGTCAGTTCCGTCCCGCATCTCGGCCATTCCACCAGTGTCGCGCGTGCGTCCGTTCTTTGTCTACCTCATCGCCCCGCACATTGTCCGCTTCGGGCCTACTGCCGTCATCGGAAGCACTGTGGTCGATGGCAACTTCGTCCCGCACAGTGGGCCCGGCAAAGCGATTACACCAGCCGCGAAATTTCCACTGCGGCGCGCACGAAATCAGCAAACAGTGGGTGCGGCGCAAAGGGTTTTGACTTCAGTTCCGGATGGAATTGCACGCCGATAAACCACGGGTGGTCTTCCCATTCGACAATCTCGGGTAGTTTGCCGTCAGGCGACATGCCCGAAAACTTCAGGCCGACGCTTTCCAATGCCGCGCGGTACTTTATATCGACCTCATAGCGGTGGCGATGGCGTTCTTCGATTGTCGTGCCGCCGTATATCTTGGCCGCATGCGACCCTTTGGCCAATGTCGCGCCATAGGCGCCAAGGCGCATGGTGCCGCCCTTGTCGTCGCCGGTTTTGCGCGCCACGGTGTGGCTGCCCTTCACCCATTCCTTGAGGTGGTAAACAACGGGCTCGAACCGCTTTTTGCCCGCCTCGTGATCGAATTCTTCGGACCCGGCGGTTTTCATACCCGCGACATTGCGGGCGGCTTCGATCACCGCCATTTGCATGCCCAGACAGATACCCAGATAGGGGATTTTCTTTTCGCGCGCGAATTGCGCCGCCTTGATCTTGCCTTCGGTGCCGCGTTCGCCAAAGCCGCCGGGGACCAGAATGGCATGGAAGCCTTCCAGATAGGGGGCGGCATCCTTGCTGTCGAACAGTTCGGCGTCGACCCATTCGATCTTGACCTTGACCCGGTTCGCCATGCCGCCATGGGTCAGCGCCTCTGCAATCGACTTATAGGCGTCTTCAAGCTGGGTGTATTTGCCGACGATCGCGATCTTGACGTGGCCTTCGGGGTTGTGGATGCGGTCATAGACATCGTGCCAGACATCCAGCTTGGGTGCGGGTGCCGGCGAAATGTCGAACGCATCCAGCACGGCCTGATCCAGCCCCTGTTCATGATAGGCCAGCGGGGCCTCGTAGATGGATTTCAGATCATAGGCGGCGACCACGCATTGCTTGCGCACATTGCAGAACAGGGCTATCTTCTCGCGCTCTTTTTCCGGGATCGGATGTTCGGACCGGCAGACAAGGATATCGGGCGCAATCCCGATGGATTGCAGTTCCTTGACCGAGTGTTGGGTCGGCTTGGTCTTCAACTCGCCGCTGGCCGCCAGATAGGGCAGCAGCGTCAGATGCATGAAAATGCATTGGCCGCGCGGTTTGTCATGCGCGAACTGGCGGATCGCCTCAAAGAACGGTAGGCCTTCGATGTCACCGACGGTGCCCCCGATCTCGCAAAGCATGAAATCAACTTCATCGTCGCCGATCTTCAGGAATTCCTTGATCTCATTGGTGACATGGGGGACGACCTGAATGGTCTTGCCCAGATAATCGCCGCGCCGTTCTTTTTCCAGCACGGTGGAATATATCCGGCCAGAGCTGACCGAATCTGTCTGGCGCGCCGGCACCCCGGTAAAACGTTCATAATGACCAAGGTCGAGATCCGTTTCGGCCCCATCATCGGTGACGAAAACCTCACCATGTTCAAATGGCGACATCGTGCCGGGATCGACGTTCAGATAGGGATCAAGTTTGCGCAGGCGTACAGAAAAGCCGCGTGCCTGCAAAAGCGCACCCAAGGCGGCCGAAGCGAGGCCCTTGCCCAACGAAGACACAACGCCACCGGTAATGAAAATATAACGCGCCATCGGCTGGGGTCTCCCGTGAAAAATTCCAAAAAACTGTGGGAAAGCGAACTGTTAAATTCGCATCATCACGGGGTTTGACTAATACCGGATTCGGGGCCGATGCGCAACCGGTGACGCAATATCATGTTGCCAAATGGATAGTGCAGGCAACCGCTTGTGGTTAGTTGCCCGACGGAACCAGTGGTGCCTCATCCGCGGACGGGGGCAGCAGGCTGCCACCAAGGTCCGGCACCGTGGTGCCGTCTTGCGCGACTGGCGCATTGCCCAAACGGTCCACAACCGACGATCCGGCCGTTTTTTCCGCAGCGATCAATGTCAGCGCAATCGACGTGCAGATAAACGCAATCGCCAGCGTCCATGTGAATTTGCTCATCGCGGTCGGTGCGGGCCGGCCACCGGAAGCACCACCGCCGCCGCCGCCCATACCAAGGCCGCCACCCTCTGACCGCTGCAAAAGCACGGTACCAATCAGGCTAAGTGCCAGAATCAGGTGGACGATAAGGACGACGTTTTCCATCAGGCGGGCCTTTCGGGGCGTTCACGAACACGCGGTATCTAAAAGCTGCGCGTGCGTCCCGCAACCCCTGAAAGGTCCTATTCGTCCACGTCGTCAACGTCAGCCTGGCCGCTTAGCTTGCGGCGCACGATCGACCACGACAGCCCGACCGCCAACACAAGCGACATTGCGACGATCGCAATCCATGTATTTATCGCAGGATTATTCAAATCAATCAGGCCCTGATCATACAGAACCCACAGCAATGTGCCGACCACGGCAAGAATCAAAAGCATCCCAAAAATGCCAATCGACCGCAGCGTCGCGCGCAGATAAATAATATAGCCGACCAACAGGATCAGCCCGAACAGAACGGTCAGCGACAGGTTGGTTTCATAATTGGCCATGCTCCAGCGCCCAAAATTCCATTGTGTCGGATTATATGTGGCGGTCAGCAGGCCCAAGGCACATAGCCAGCGAATAATGAAACCCATGATATGCCCTTTTGCGTTGACGTGCGCAGACCATGGCAATGCCTGTCGGGCCTGTCCAGTCCGGGCGGCGGTAAATTTCCGGTTTCCCAAAGACCAGCACAGCGATATAGGACAAGCGAAGATCAAAAGGGACAGTGTTCATGGCAAATGTGGTGGTGGTTGGCGCACAGTGGGGCGACGAAGGCAAAGGCAAGATCGTCGATTGGCTGTCCGAGCGGGCCGACGTGATCGCCCGCTTTCAAGGCGGACATAACGCAGGGCATACGCTGGTCATTGATGGCGCTGTCTACAAGTTGCATGCGCTGCCATCAGGCGTCGTGCGCGGCGGCAAGCTGTCGGTGATTGGCAACGGCGTCGTTCTGGACCCGTGGCACCTGATGGGCGAGATCGAAACCCTGCGTGGTCAAGGCGTGTCGATCACGCCCGAGACGCTGATGATCGCGGAAAATACGCCGCTGATCCTGCCATTCCATGGGGAACTGGACCGCGCCCGCGAAAACCAGAGCTCTGTCGCCAAGATTGGCACCACCGGGCGCGGCATCGGGCCTTGCTATGAAGACAAGGTCGGGCGCCGCGCGATCCGCGTGGCCGATTTGGCCGATGATGCGACGCTGGAATTGCGGCTGGACCGTGCGCTTATCCATCATGATGCGCTGCGCCGCGGGCTTGGGCTGGACCCGATTGACCGCGATGGCGTGCTGGCGCAACTGCGTGAAATCGCGCCAGCGGTGCTGCAATACGCAGCGCCGGTCTGGAAGGTGCTGAACGAAAAGCGCAAGGCGGGCAAACGCATTCTGTTCGAAGGGGCGCAAGGCGCGCTCCTGGATATTGATTTTGGCACCTATCCGTTCGTGACCTCGTCCAACGTGATCGCAGGGCAGGCGGCGACCGGTGTCGGCTTGGGCCCGGGGGCAATAGATTTTGTCCTTGGCATCGTAAAGGCCTACACGACCCGCGTGGGCGAGGGGCCGTTCCCGACCGAATTGCTTGATGATGACGGTCAGCGATTGGGCGAACGCGGCCATGAATTTGGCACGACAACCGGGCGCAAGCGGCGTTGCGGTTGGTTCGATGCGTGCCTGCTGCGCCAGACCTGTGCGACCTCGGGCATTAACGGGATTGCCTTGACCAAGCTGGATGTGCTGGACGGGTTCGAGACGTTGAAAATCTGCATCGGCTACGCATTGGACGGTCAACAGCTTGATTATTTGCCGACAGCCGCGGACCAACAGGCGCGTTGCACCCCGATCTACGAAGAAATCGAAGGTTGGTCGCAATCCACCGAAGGCGCGCGGTCGTGGGCCGATCTGCCTGCACAGGCCATCAAATACGTCCGCCGGATTGAAGAGCTGATTGATTGTCCGGTGGCGCTTGTGTCTACTTCGCCGGAACGCGAGGACACGATCCTTGTCACTGACCCCTTCGCTGACTGATGGCGCTGGGGTACAAAGCGCGCAAACGTCTGGCGCTGGTGGTGCTTGTTATCGGGCTGCCCGCATATATCGCGCTGGCCGTCACCGTGATGAGCGAGGCGGCGCGGTTCCCCAGGGCGGTGGAGTTTTTCATCTATGTGGCTTTGGGGATTGGCTGGGTTTTCCCGCTGAAATGGGTCTTTATGGGGATCGGACAGCCGGACCCGGACGAAAAAGCGTGATCTAACGGCGCGTGCCTGCGGCCCGCATGACATTTCTTGTTTGGTGCCTATGGCCGCTGTTTCGATGATTTGACGGATGTTTGACGCGAAACAGGCGGGGTCTTGGCCCCGCCTGTTTTCGTTTGCAAATGTGCGGCGTTAGCCTTGGGCGGCCTTGTCATCGGGCCGGAACCGCGTGTCTTCGGAAACCTGAAACCGCCCGTTGTTCAGTTTGATGATCTTGCTTTGCCGCAGCAGTCGACCAAAGGACCGCAACCCGTCTTCGCGGCTGAATTCATCAGTCGAGGCCATTTGGACTTTTTTCATGACCTGCGGTCGCGAGAAATCATCGTCGCCTTCGACAAAGGCGATATAGGCCGCAGCGGCCTCGAGGAGATCGGCCAGTTCCGTCGCACCCTGCTGTTTGGCAAACTCCGCAAAGTCACTGTCGCCAGCACCGATATCCTCTTTGGTTGACGCGATCTGGCGCAGCCGTTCCGTTGCGCGATCAGGCGTTTGATCCGTGTCATCGACGCGCTGTGCTGGAACCAGCCGTAACGGTGAAGGGGCCGCCGTGGGCGCATCATCAACGGTATCCAGCGCATCTGTCGTATCATGCACATCAAGATCGTCGCGGAAGGCTTCACCCGGATCGCGTACATCTGCACCCGGATCACCAAGCTGTCGCGCGGCTTCGGTGGCTGCAACTGCGGCTTTGAGCTGTGCAAACGCATCGCGGTGGCGGCGTCCCTCTGGTTCATTCAGACGCTCATCGGCCTGCGACAAGATGCGTGACATCTCTTCATCGTCATTGTCGGGTAGTTCGTCGCGTTTGGACCTGTTGTTTTCGCGGCGCAATGCGATTTCACGCGCGACTTCGGCGACCTCGTCGTGCAGGCTGAATTCCTCGGTGTCATCGCTGGTGGCAGGCGCCATGGCATCATCTTCTGTGGCGTCATCAAAGGCGATATCGCCATCGGTTTGGGCGTCATCCGTTGCCATCTCGGCGGCATCGTCGTCGGGTTGTGCCGTCGTCAGGTCATCATCATCGTCAAGGCTGTCTTCATCGGTCTGCGCAATGGTATCTTCGGCATCATCACCTGACTGCTCTTCTTGGATGATCCGCGCGGCATTCCGCTGCGCCAACGCGGCAAGCCGTTGGGCCAAAGGATTGGCCAAGGGCGCCGTTGTCGTCTCGGGGCTATCGGTCAAATCCTCGGAAAAACTGTCTTCGACGGCGGGTGTCGCCGTCCGGCCAACCACAGCCCGGATACGCTGCAGCTTTGCCGCGATACTGTCGTTGCTGTCTCGCGCGTCGTCTTGCTCTGCGGGATCATAAAACGGCGCTTCTGCGACAGTATCTTCTGCGACAGTATCTTCGGCGGCAGTATCTTCGGGTGCCGCGTCTTCGTCGTCATCCTCTTCAAAATCGTCTGCCATCAGGTTGTCGGCAGCATCATCCAGATCGTCGTCGTCTTCGTCTTCAAAAACAGCTGTGTCCTCTGCGTGGGCCGCTTCTGCAATCTCGTCATCCAGATCCGTCGCTGCAAAATCTTCTTCATTTGCGGCAAGGGCACCATCGCGCGCGACGCCAGACGCGTCTTGGGCGGTGTCGGGCTTTTTGATCCGCAGGCTAGGGGCGGCGCTGTCTTGATCGGCGGTATCTGCAGCGATCTCGGGACGTTTGAGCCGCAGGCTGACACGGCTGCCGCCATTTTCGCTCTCGATGTCGACGGGGGCACCGGCTTGTGCTGCGGTCAACGCCGCCAGAGTGGCCATGTCGGGTGCTTGCGGCGCTACATCCATAAACCGATCATGACCGGCCAAGGTGTGAAAAAACGACACAACGGTTTTCATCGTTTCGACCGAATCGTCGAACCCTTCCAGCCGGCAAGAGAAAGTGCCATATGATACATCTAGAATTTTACTGGTATCGCCCATGAGTTATCCGCTTTCTGAAGTTTTCGGCAGCCGCGCGCTGAAGCTACATTGGCCGTATTCCAAGAACACCATCACGTTCCATTCGGGATGTTTTTGTGACCGTTTTGAGGAATGATTGTGAATTGGAGTAAAATAAGTGTCAACTGACGTTATTGTTTCCAGTTTTGATCCGATATGCATCGTCGGCGGTGCAAGGATTGGAAACAGTGAAATTCAATGCTTGTCGCGGATCGTAGGCCAATTTGTCGCGGCCGATGGCGGGGCCGATCATCTGCTTGCAGCGGGTGTGACGCCGGCGGCGGTCATCGGCGATCTGGACAGCCTCTCGCCAGCGGCCCGCGTCACCTTTGCACGGCAATTGTGGCACATTCCTGAACAGGACACGACCGATTTTGAAAAAACGCTGTGCCGGGTGGCGGCGCCTTGGATTCTTGCGCTTGGATTTACGGGGGGGCGCATGGACCACGCGCTTGCGGTGCTGAATGTGTTGGCGCGCTATCGCGACCGTGCCGTGGTGCTTTTGGACAGCGACGATGCCAGTTTTGTGGCGGCTGACGGGCCGATGTCGCTGGGGCTACCTGTTGGCAGCCGGATATCGCTGATGCCATTGGCCGACGTCCGCGTCACGGCGACCGGGCTGCGTTGGCCACTGGACGACAGGGCCATGCATCCAACCGGCACGATCAGCGCATCCAATGAGGTGGCGCAGCCGCAGGTCCATATCCATTCGACTGGGCCTTTGCTGATCACACTACCGCGGGCGCATCTGGCGGCGATTTTGACAGACGTCGCTCCCGCAGAATGATATAAAGTCCGGCGGCGACTGTGATGCAGATCCCGATGGCGGCTAGGCCATTGGGCAGATCCGCGAAGATCAGCCAACCGATGGCCGTTCCGAAAGGGATTTCCAGATATTGCATCGGGGCAACGGTTGACGCAGGGGCAAATCGCAGGCTCCAGGTCATGCACAGATGCGCAAGCGTGCCGACGCCGCCCAGTGCCAGCAGCAGCCACCACGTGCCGGGCCCGGGCGCAAAAACCACGGTTTCCCCCGCAGCGGACAGCAAAAGCGCAAGCGGGATCATCACCGCTGTCGCCTGCACGCCGCTGATCGCCTGCAAGGTGATCGCCTGCAAGGTGATCGGATCAACGACCCGCGCAATCCGGCGCGTTACCATCATGAACAGGGCGAAAACCATCGCCACGCCCAGCGGCAACAGGGCCGGGACACCCACTGCGGCAAAGTTCGGCTGAATGACCAGCAACGTACCACCAAAGCCCACCGCACAGGCCACCATGCGGTGGGTGCCGACCTGCTCTCCCATGACGAAATACCCCAGCAGCAGCATCAGGAACGGCATCACAAACGCAATCGCCAGCGCATCTGCCAGCGGCAAAAAACGCAGTGCGCTGAACATGAACCCGATGCCAAGGATATGCAAAACTGTCCGCAGCACCGTCCACCCCAACAGTCCCGGCGGCAGGCGAAACCCATGGCCGCGCCAAGCCACCAGCGGCACCAAGATCAGGGCCTGCACCACAAAGCGCACCAGCACCAGCACCGACACTGCGATCATGTCACCCAGAAGTTTGGCAATGCCGTCACCCAGCGGTGCCAGCACGCAAAACGCAAGCATCAGCATCACACCGAAAAAGGGCCGATCAGGTAATATGGGCGCAGCTTACGGTGACGACGACCAAAGGCAAAGGGTCAGCAGTTCGGCACATTCACCGCAAGGCCACCCAGCGCGGTCTCTTTGTATTTCTCGCTCATGTCCGCGCCGGTCTGGCGCATCGTTTCAATCGCGACATCCAGTGCGACAAGGTGCTGACCGTCACCGCGCATCGCCAGCGATGCCGCCGACACGGCCTTGATCGCGCCCAGCCCATTGCGTTCGATGCACGGGACCTGCACCAAGCCTCTGACCGGATCACAGGTCATGCCCAGATGATGCTCCAGCGCGATTTCCGCGGCATTTTCGATCTGTTCCGGTGTGCCGCCCAGGACCGCCGCCAGACCGGCCGCCGCCATTGCCGCTGCACTGCCCACTTCCGCCTGACAGCCACATTCCGCCCCCGAGATCGAGGCGTTGAACTTGATCAGCCCGCCGATGGCCCCCGCCGTCAACAAGAACTCGGGCACCCGCGACGCCACGGCGCCCGGCACATGATCCAGCCAATAGCGGATCGTGGCAGGCACCACGCCTGCGGCACCATTGGTGGGGGCTGTCACAACTTGCCCGCCTGCCGCGTTCTCTTCGTTGACGGCCATCGCATAGGTGGACATGAAATCATTGATCGTATGCGGGGCGCTCAGGTTCATGCCGCGTTCGGCCTGCAGCGCATCAAATATCCCCTTGGCGCGGCGGCGTACCTTCAGCCCGCCGGGCAGAATGCCATCGGTGACAAGGCCCCGATCAATGCAGGCGTTCATCACCTGCCAAATCCGGGCGAGCCCGCGATCCAGATCGGCATGGGGCATCCGCGACAACTCGTTCGCGCGCTTCATATCGGCGATGGTCTTGCCGGATGCCGCCGCCATTTCAAGCATTTGCGCCGCCGATTTGAATGGAAACGGCACCGGCGGGCCGGTATCGCCATCCTTGCCGGCGGCCAATTCGGCCTCGGTCAGCACAAAGCCGCCGCCGATTGAATAATAAGTCACCTGCGTGATCACATCGCCCTGCGCATCCGTGCCCCGCAGGATCATCCCATTGGCATGGCCGGGCAGGGCGGGGCCATAGTCGAACGCCAGATCATCCTTGGGATGAAACCGCAGACGGCCAAGCCCCTCTGGCATCACGGTGTGTTCCGTCGCGATCCGCGCCAGCGCGGCTTCGGCCCGGGCCGCGTCATAAGTATCGGCCTGAAACCCGGCAAGACCGAGAATCACCGCGCGATCCGTTGCATGGCCCACGCCGGTAAAGGCCAGACTGCCATGTAGCGACGCCCGCACGCCGGTTACGGCAAAGGGCAGCGCGCGCAGATGGTCCAGAAACCGGGCCGCCGCCACCATCGGGCCGATAGTATGCGATGACGACGGGCCAACGCCGACCTTGAACATATCGAAAACGGATAAAAACATCAGGTAGCACTTCCTTCGGGTGGGTTGCATGGCTGTGGAGCGGAAAACGGCGTCTGGCCCAGCCCTTCGGCCACTGCGGCGCGCTGGGCTGCCGGACGTTCTTCAAACCGTTGGGCAAAGGTCCGCAGCCGGGGCCAGCGCGCCAGTTCAAACCAATCTGTCGCCCCCCCATAAAGCGCGGGCCAACGCAAAAGCGGTGCCAGATAACAGCCCTGCGCCGTGGCCGCATTCACATCCAGCCAATCGGCATCTCGCGCCGCTTGCAGCATATCAAACTGGGCCGTCAGTCGCGCGCGGGTCATCGTGCGCAAGGCGGCGCTGTCGCCGTCGGTGTATTGCGCGGGATAGAACAGCATCCGCTGCGTCGGATGCAGCGTATTGCCCAGCCAGATCAACCATTGCAAGGCCGCGCCGCGCCGGGGCGCATCAATCGCCGGCATCTGCGCGCCGCGCTGCTCTGCCAGCCACAACAGGATCGCGCCGGTTTCAAATATGGCACCCTGCGGGGTTTCCAGCACGGGGATCAACCCGTTGGGGTTCAGCGCCAGATACGTCGGCGATTTTTGCGCACGCGCCGCACGGTCCACAAGCACGGCCTCATATGGCAAATCCAGTTCTTCCAGCGCCAATCGCACACAAAGCGAGGCATTGTCAGGGGCATAGTGCAGGCGCAATTTTGACATCATGGCCGGACCTTACTGCATCGGCGTGGGACAATCCGCCCAAATACGACGCAAGCGCCTAAAAACCCGAAGACCGGCCCGATCGTGGTATTTGAGGTCTCGCACCCAGTGCACATTTTGGTATAAGGCCCTAGGTTAATTTTGGAGCTGCCCCATGACCAGTGAATTGTCACCGATCGACAAGGCGAAATTTATCGCCGCAAAACAAGCCACCGAATATGTAAAGTCCGGCATGAAGGTCGGGCTTGGCACCGGGTCCACCGCCGCGTGGCTGGTGCAGTGCCTAGGCGAAATGGTCCGCGACGAAGGCCTGTTGATCAAGGGCGTGCCGACCTCCAGCCGCACCGCCAGACTGGCCCGCGACGTCGGCATCGAAGTGATCACTTTGGACGAGGCCAAATGGCTTGACGTGACCATCGACGGCACCGATGAATACGACGCAGAACTGAACCTGATCAAAGGCGGCGGCGGCGCACATCTTCAGGAAAAAATCGTGGCAACAGCCAGCGACCGGATGATCGTGATCGCGGATGCGTCAAAAAAGGTCGATACGCTTGGCGCGTTCCCCTTGCCGATCGAGGTGATCCCCTTTGGCATGCGCACGACACGGGCGCTGATCGAAGAAACGCTGATCAGCATGGATGTGCTGGGCCGCGACGTGACCCAGCGTATGAACGGCGATGCGCCGTTCGTGTCCGACGAGGGTAACTTTATCCTTGATCTGCATCTCAAACGCATCGGTAACCCGCGCCAGCTTAGCCTGATCCTGAACCAGATCCCCGGCGTTGTCGAAAACGGGCTGTTTCTTGATATCTGCGATGTGGTGATCGTCGGCCATGCCGATGGCCGGGTCGAGGTGACGGACATCACCAATGACACCAACGAACAGGTGCGCTTCGACGTGCGCGATGATGACAACATTTTTCAGGATTTTGCTGACTGATCGTCAGCGTCCGATTTTTTGATGGCGGAGCCTTCACATGACATTTGACTACGACCTTTTTGTGATCGGTGGCGGCTCTGGCGGGGTGCGTGCCGCGCGCGTGGCTGCGGCGACCGGGGCAAAGGTGGCGCTGGCCGAAGAATACCGGATGGGCGGCACCTGCGTCATCAGGGGCTGCGTGCCCAAGAAGCTGATGGTATTTGCATCCGGCTATTCTGAAATGTTTGCCGATGCCCGCGCGTATGGCTGGGATGTGACCGAAGGGGCGTTCAACTGGCCCAAGTTCCGCACGCACCTGCATGCAGAACTGGACCGGCTCGAAGGTATTTACCGCAAGCTGCTTGCCAGTTCCGACGTCGCGATCTTTGACGCCCGCGCCACGTTGCGCGATCCGCATACCGTCACGCTGTCCACCGGGCAGCAGGTCACGGCCAAACATATCCTTGTCGCGACCGGTGGCCGTCCGGTCCTGCCAGATATGCCGGGGGCCGACCTTGGGATCACCTCCAACGATATCTTCTTGCTGGACGCTATGCCCAAATCAATCCTGATCATCGGCGGCGGCTATATCGCGTCCGAATTTGCGGGCATCCTCAATGGGCTGGGCGTGGCTGTCACACAATTCTACCGGGGCGCGCAAATTCTGCGTGGTTTCGATGACGAGGCACGTGGCCTTGTGGCCGAAGGCATGCGCGAAAAAGGCGTTGATCTGCACCTTGGGACCAACATCATCGAAATGCGCGCGGCCACGCAGGCCGATCTGGATGGCCAAACCGAAGGCACCCCGATGGAGGGCGGCAAACCCGTCAGCGTGCCGGGCGCATCGGCGGGCCATGGCATCTGGGTCAAGGCCACCAACGGGACATCGCGGGTTTACGATCAGGTCATGTTCGCGACGGGCCGCGCACCCAATACCGACGGGATGGGGCTTGATGAGGCCGGCGTCGCGGTTGGCCGTCGGGGCGAAATTGTCGTCGATGACTACAGCCAGACCAAAGTGCCGTCGGTCTTTGCCATCGGCGATGTGACCAACCGGGTGCAGCTGACGCCGGTGGCGATCCGCGAAGGCATGGCTTTTGTCGAAACGGTCTTCAAGGGCAACCCGACGAAAGTCGATCATGATCTGATCCCGTCGGCGGTGTTCACGCAACCCGAACTGGGCACCATTGGCCTGACCGAAGAACAGGCGCGCGACATTGAACCGATCGAGATTTACTGCAGCTCGTTCAAGCCGATGAACCACGCTTTTGCGGGCCGCAGCGACCGTGTGTTGATGAAACTGGTCGTCAGCAAGGCCACGCGCAAGGTGCTGGGCTGTCATATTGTCGCTGACCATGCGGGCGAAATGATCCAACTTGCAGGGATCGCGGTCAAGATGGGCGCAACAAAGGAAGACTTTGATCGCACCGTCGCCGTCCACCCAACCATGGCCGAGGAATTGGTCACGATGAAGGAACCTGTGCGGACCGCTTGATATCGCGGGCAAAAGGCACACATGACACACTAACGGCCCGGCGTCGCGGGGCAGAAATAAAGGAAGCATAGAAGCACGATGGCAGGAAATACTGGGGGCCCATGGGGCGGCGGCAATAATGGATCAGGCGGCGATGACGACGGCAATCGTGGGGGGCGCAAGCCCGGCAATGACGGACCGAACATCCCGGAGATTGAAGATCTGGTAAACAAGGGCCGCGAACAACTGCGCGTTCTTATGGGCGGCGGCGGCGGCAGCGGCGGTAACCGTGGTACGGACGGCCCAAGTGGTCCGCAGCTGACGCGCGGCACGCTTGGTCTGGGTGCCTTGGTCCTGATCGCACTTTGGCTTTCAGCGTCGGTCTATACGGTCAAACCCGAAGAACGCTCTGTCGAACTGCTGCTGGGGCGTTATAGCCAGACAGGTGGCCCCGGTCTGAACTTTGCGCCATGGCCGGTTGTCACGCGTGAAGTCGTTGCCGTGACAACGGAACGCAACATCGACATCGGCACCAGCCGGTCGGGCATGGATGCGGGCCTGATGCTGACAGGCGATGAAAACATCGTGGATATTGATTTTCAGGTTGTCTGGAATATCACCGATCCGCAGCTTTACCTCTTTAACCTGTCCGATCCGCCACAAACCATCGATGCTGTCGCTGAATCTGCGATGCGCGAAATTGTGTCGCAATCCGATCTTGCGCCCATCCTGAACCGGGATCGTGGTGCCATTGCCGAACGTCTGCGCGATTTGCTGCAATCGACATTGGACAGCTACGATTCAGGTGTGAACATCATCCGTGTCAACTTTGACAAAGCCGACCCGCCTGAGCCGGTTATCGCATCGTTCCGCAAGGTGCAGGATGCCGAACAGGAACGCGACCGCGTGCAGAACGTCGCTGACGCCTACGCCAACCGCGTTGTCGCCGAAGCGCGCGGTAATGCCGCCCAAATCCTTGAGCAGGCCGAAGGTTACCGCGCCCGCGTGGTCAATGAAGCCGAAGGTGAAGCCAGCCGTTTCACAGCCGTTTTGGGCGAATACGAAAAAGCACCGGAAGTCACCCGTAAACGCCTGTATCTGGAAACCATGGAACAGGTTCTTGGCGGCGTTGACATCGTCATTCTTGACGAAGGCCAAGGTGGCGGTCAGGGCGTCGTGCCGTACCTGCCGCTGAACGACTTGCGTCGCAATACAACCGAGGGGTCAAACTAATGCGGAAATCAGCATTCCTTCTTCCCGCACTGGTCGTGATACTTGTCGCGGCACTATCATCAGTCTTTATCGTGGACGAACGCGAAAAGGTTCTGGTCCTGCAGTTCGGCCAAATCGTCAAGGTCAAGGAAGACCCCGGTCTTGGCTTTAAAATTCCGCTTATTCAAGAGGTTGTTCGCTATGATGACCGTATCCTCAGCCGTGATCTGGAACCACTTGAGGTGACGCCATCCGATGACCGTCGTCTGGTCGTCGATGCCTTCGCGCGGTACCGGATCGCGGATGTCGAACAGTTCCGTCGCGCCGTTGGTGCAGCGGGCATTGATGGTGCTGCGCGTCGTCTGGACAGTATCTTGCGGGCACAAACCCGTGAAGTATTGGGTTCGGTCAGTTCCAACGACATCCTGTCGGTCGACCGGGCCGCGCTGATGCTGCGGATCCGTAACAATGCCATCGCCGAAGCACAGGCGCTGGGCTTGCAGGTCATCGACGTCCGTCTCAAGCGGACTGATCTGCCACCTGCCAACCTTAACGCCACCTACGAGCGCATGAAGGCCGAGCGGGACCGCGAAGCTGCCGACGAAATCGCCCGTGGTCGCGAAGCCGCCCAGCGGATCGAAGCCGGTGCAGACCGGACCGTGATCGAATTGGTGTCGGATGCAGAACGTCAAAGCCAGATCATTCAGGGTGAGGCCGACGCGCGTCGGAACGACATCTTTGCGACGGCCTTTGGCGCGGACCCGGAGTTCTTTGAGTTCTACCGCTCGATGACCGCCTACACACGGTCCCTGCAGTCTGGCAACGCCACGATGGTCTTGTCACCTGACAACGAGTTCTTCAACTATCTGAAGTCCGATCAGGGCGCCGCTGCGAACTGATCAACCGACCGATTCCAATGCTTTGGGGCCAGCGCATGCGTTGGCCCTTTTGCTTTTTCTGACGTGATTTTGTTCACAGGGTGGTGACATTGTTTGTGTTGTACATTTCGCGCCTTAGATAGATCATCAGGTATCACCGCAGCCCATGATCCAATGGGCCCAATAATCCACAAGGAGTCGTGCCCGTGAAATCGAAGGCAATTGCAATCCAACACGATCAGGGGCAAGCCCGCCGCCTGTTCACCGCACTGTTTGCGGTCATCGCACTTGCGCTGGCTCTGGTGCTTGCGCAGGTCAACGCATCAAATGCCCAGGCGCGGCCCGCGACGTTTGCCGATCTGGCCGAAATGGTCAGCCCATCGGTCGTGAATATCACCACCAGTACCATGGTCGCTGGCCGCACAGGCCCGCAGGGCATTGTCCCCGAAGGCTCTCCCTTCGAGGATTTCTTCAACGATCTCGACCGTGGCCCGGGACAGGGCGCGCGCCGCTCATCCGCACTTGGCTCCGGCTTTGTGATCTCGGCTGATGGCTTTATCGTCACCAACAATCACGTCATCGAAGGTGCCGACGAAATCTCGATCGAATTCTTCTCCGGCGAAGAGCTGCCAGCCGTCTTGGTCGGCACTGATCCCAATACGGACATCGCCTTGCTCAAGGTCGATGCGACCGACCTGCCGTTTGTCAAATTCGGCGACAGCAACGGTGGCGGCGCCCGTGTCGGCGACTGGGTCATGGCCATGGGTAACCCCTTGGGTCAGGGATTTTCGGTGTCCGCAGGTATCGTGTCTGCCCGTAACCGTGCGCTTTCGGGGACCTATGATGACTACATCCAGACCGACGCGGCGATCAACCGTGGCAACTCTGGCGGCCCGCTGTTCAACATGGACGGCGATGTCATTGGCGTGAACACGGCCATCCTGTCTCCAAATGGCGGCTCGATCGGGATCGGCTTTGCGATGTCGTCGGCTGTGGTGCGCAATGTCGTGGATCAGTTGAAAGAGTTCGGCGAAACCCGGCGCGGCTGGCTTGGCGTGCGTATCCAGGATGTCACACCAGATATGGTTGACGCGATTAGCGGGCTTGAAGCGGCGCGCGGTGCGTTGGTCACAGACGTCCCGACAGGCCCCGCCGAAGACGCGGGCATGTTGTCGGGTGATGTGATCTTGCTGTTTGATGGCGTGCAAATCGAAGACACCCGCGAATTGGTCCGCATCGTCGGCAACTCTCCCGTGGGCAAGGAAGTCCCGGTCGAGGTGCTGCGCGGTGGCGATATGGTCCAGTTGACCGTGGTGCTTGGACGTCGCGAAACATCCGAAGCCGTGGCGTTCCCAGCCTCGACCGATGAACAGGACGACCCGGCAGAAGCCGAAATTCTGGGCCTCACCCTGTCAGAAATCACGCCGGACCTGACCGAACAATATTCGCTGACCACCGATACCGGTCTTGTCATTACAGGCATCAACCCCGCGTCCGAAGCTGCGTCCAAAGGCCTGATCGAAGGCGATGTCATTACGGAAGCCGGACAGCAGGCGGTGACGAACGTCGCCGATCTTGAAGCCCGGATCGTCGAAGCGACAGAGGCAGGACGCAAATCCATCCTGCTTTTGGTACGGCGCGGTGGTGATCCCCGCTTTGTAGCGCTTGTTCTGGAAAAATAATCCATCCCGTTGAAAACACAAAAGGCGGCTCCCCAAAGGAGCCGCCTTTTTTCTTTGGGATGGTGGCGGGCCGGTTACGCGGCTGCCGTCACTGGCGCCTGCCGCAGGTTCCAGACCAACAGACCCACAACCACGGCTGCTGCAACCAGATGCACCGGTAATCCGGCAGGCCAAAGACATGCGGCACCCGCCACACCTAATACGGTCCGCACAACAAGGCCCACGGGCCGCTCCAGACAGCCCTGCAAGGCGCCCGCCAGCGCATAGATCCCCACGACGCCAAATCCGAAAATCACCACCATCACCCCCCAATCCCCGGATAGAAACGGGGTGTAGGCGATCATCAGCGGCACGATATACAGCCCCTTCGCCAGCTTCCAACTGGCAAAACCGGTGGCCATCGCGGGCGCTTTGGCAATCGCCGCCGCCGTAAACGCCGCAAGCGCGACAGGGGGCGTGACATTGCTGTCCTGACTTAGCCAGAAGATGATCATATGCGCCGACAGAACCGCGCCGATCATCACCTCTTGCGGGACCACCAGATCGCGCAGCGGGGCCGCGACTTCCAATGGCAGCGCCCTGATGATCGTCGTCGCGTCTGCCGGACTTAGCGGTCCTGCCAGCACCGATGGGTCAGGCAAGGCAAACATCAAGATCGCGTTGCCCGCGTCCCCCAACGTGCCCATCGCCATTGCGTCAATGACAAACCGATCCGCAATCATCCCGGCAAGCGCGGGGGCCGACAGCGTCGCCAGCACGATATAGGCTGCCGTCACCGGTAGCCCCATGCCCAGAACTAGACTGGCCAAGGCGACCAGAACGATTGCAATCAACAGGTTGCCACCGGCCCAGCTTGCAATCATCAGGCTAAAGGTATTGCCGATGCCTGCCGTGGCAATGACATTGACCACAAGGCCCACGGCACACAGCAACACAGCCGTCATGATCATGCCCTTGGTGCCCATCACCATCGCTTCGAACACGGCCCTGGGGCCCATCGGGTTCGTGGTCAGCCAACTGGACCCGATCACTGCCAGAATGCCAAAGACAGCCGCATAGGCGGGCGTAAATCCTGCGACCAACAGCCCGATCAACGCGCCGATAGGCAGCAAAAAGCTGGCACCGCCTTTGACGAATGCCGACCGCAACGTTTCCCCGTTGCTTTCCATTGGGGGCAGACCAAGCCGGCGCGCTTCGATCCGGACGAAAAACGCCACCGACAGAAAGTACAGCAAAGCGGGCAGGGCGGCGACCGCCACAATCGTCTCGTAGGGGATCTGGGTAAAGCTGGCCATGACAAAGGCACCCGCGCCCATGATTGGCGGCATCAACTGGCCGCCCGTGGATGATGCGGCCTCGACTCCGCCCGCGAATGTCGCCGGGAAGCCCGCCTTTTTCATCAGCGGAATGGTGATGACGCCGGTCGATGCGGTATTGGCCACCGCCGATCCGGAAATCGTACCCGTCAGGCCAGATGCAATCACGGCCACAATGCCGGGGCCGCCGACCATGCGGCCCGCAACGGCGCGGGCCAGATTGATTACAAAATCCCCCGCCCCTGACCGCAGCAGAAAGGCGCCGAAGATAATGAACAAGAACACATAGGTCGATGAAATCCGGGCAATCGTGCCAAACATTGCGTCGTCGCCATAGATCGACCGAAACGCAATCGTTTCCCAGCTCAACCCCGGAAAGCTGAACACGCCGCCCACAAACTTGCCCCAAAACCCGATATAGCTCAGCGAGATGATGATCAGGCCGGGAATGATCCAGCCGGTCAAACGGCGTGTCAGGTCAATCGCGCCGACGACACAGGCGATCGCGGCAATCCAATCCAACGGGGCGAACTTCACGCCACGATCATAAATCGCATTCTCGGCCGCAGGCAGGTAAATCGCGGCTGCCGCAACCGTGGCACCCAGTGCCAGATCAAACGCCAGCATGCCGCGACTGCGCACAGCCCCGCGGACCAGCGGATGCAATACAGACGCCAAAAACGCAAAGCCCGCAAAGTGATAGGCGTTGCGCTGAAATTCAGAGATAATCGGATCAAACGCCACGTAAATATGGCCCACGGCAATCACAAAGCACAGAAGTGTCAGGGCCATGTTGGGCAAGCCGGTGAATTCGCGTTGGACCAGCCCTTCGGCGGGGCGTTCTTCGGACATCACGGGGTTCCTTCTTTGCAAAGTGGCCCGCGTCATCGACGCGGGCCACTGTCCCTGCTTATTGGGCGATCAGTCGCGCAGGCACATTGACGCCCACTTCCTGATAATAGCGCAGCGCGCCGGGGTGCAGCGGCACGGGCAGCCCCGCGATGGCGGTTTCAATCGACATCACCTTTGTGGCCGGGTGGATCGCCTGCAGAAACGCCAGGTTCTCATAGATCGCTTTGGTGATCTGATAGACGTTTTCTTCGGGCAAATCGGCATTGGTCGCCAAAAAGTTCGGCTGCGCCACCGTGTTCACATCCTCGGTCTGGCCCGGATAGGTGCCGGCAGAGATCAAATACGGTGTCCACAGTTCGCGTCCGCCATCGGCAGCCGCCAGTTCCTCGGCGGTGAATGACAGCATCATCACGCCGGCCCCGGCAGATGCGAACAATTGGCTGATCGCGCCGGTCGGCACACCCGCCGGCGCACCCATACCCCTGACCTGACCGTTTTGCAGCGCATCGGCTGCCGGTCCATAGCCGCCGTAGACCAGCTCATAGTCCGTCTCGACGTCGACGCCCAAACCAGCCAGCAACGCCGCGTTGGATCCCAATGTGCCGGAATTCTGCGCACCCAGCGCCATCGCCTCGCCCTTCAGCGCGACCATGTCAGCCATCGTGCCGGTCGGTGCGGCATCAGCAGCAACGACAAACTGTTCCACATTCTGCCATAGCATCGTGACCGAGCGCAGATTGGTTTGCGCGCCTGCCTCGTCCAGCGGGCCAGTGCCGCTTGCCGCGTAATAGCCGTAAAGGCCCTGCAAAATGGCAAACTGCGCCTCGCCTTCGCGCAGCAGACGAATGTTTTCGCCCGACCCCGCAGAGCTGATCGCGGACATGCCGATCTTTTCCGATGGCTCTAACTTGACCTTCACCAGCGTCGAAAGGGCAACGCCCACAGGATAATAGGTGCCGCCGGTCGATGCGGTCGCCAGAATATAGCTGGCTTCTTCTGCCTGCGCGACAGGTGCAGCCAAAACAAGACTTGCCGCAACAGCGGCTTTCAGGAAATTCATTGTGTCTCCTCCCCAGAGATTTCATGTCGCCCAACAGGCCGGGCGGACGACCAAAAGAAACATGGCCGCACTCATGAGAACAAGGTGATTTGGAAGTGCCGACTTAAGTTATTGATTCATATGGGGGTCGAAGGTGTTTTTCACGCGATGATTCTGGTGCCTGTGCGGATTTTCACACAGCTGATAGCGCCAACATCATCGCGGACCCGCACCAATGCGACAATGAGTCGGATGCAATCAGCGCGATTCCGCCCGAAAATACACTGGCAGAGCGCGCCATGCTGAATTACTAACACCGGGAACTTGTTTTTAGATCGAAGGGGCAAAGCGAAATGGCTAAGATTACCTATGTTGAACATGGCGGCAAAGAACATGTTGTCGAAGTTGCCACCGGGCTGACCGTCATGGAAGGCGCGCGCGACAATGGCATTCCCGGGATCGAGGCCGATTGCGGCGGCGCCTGTGCCTGTTCGACCTGCCATGTCTATGTGGACGCGGCTTGGGTGGAAAAACTGCCCGCCAAGGATGCGATGGAGGCCGACATGCTTGATTTTGCGTATGAACCCGATCCGGCGAAATCCCGCCTGACGTGCCAATTGAAAGTCACCGATGCGCTGGATGGTTTGCGTGTGCAGATGCCGGAAAAGCAAATCTGATGCGGTTTTGCGCCTTGGCATTGGCCCTTTGGCCAGCCGTAGCCGGGGCGCAAACCATCACGCAGGCGGGTTTCGACGCGCCGACCACACGCTATGCCCATGGTATTTTGGGTGACGCGGTAGAGTGGGGCAAACTGCGGTTTCGAACGCAAAGTCAAACCTTCGCAATCACCTTGCCCGAAAACCACGTCTTCGAGGATTGGCAACCCCGTCTGTGGGACGTCACCGGCGACGGACACCCCGAGATGGTGGTGATCGAAACGGATGTGCAGGCGGGTGCGGCGCTGGCCATTTATGGCCCTGCTGGCAAGCTGGCCGAAACACCGCATATCGGGCGGCCGCACCGCTGGCTGGCACCGATTGGGGCCGCCGATCTGGACGGCGACGGTGCGATCGAAATCGCGTATATCGACCGCCCGCATCTGGCCAGAACGTTGCGGATCTGGCGCTATGCCGATGGCACGCTGACCCATGTCGCGGACCTTGCGGGCCTGACGAACCACCGTATCGGCGAGACGGACATCGCGGGCGGCATCCGCGATTGCGGGCAGGGCCCCGAGATGATCACCGCAAATGTCGATTGGACCCGTGTGATGGCGACGACATGGGGCGGTGGCACCCCGCGCACCCGCGACATCGGTGCCCACCGCGACCGCGCCTCATTCGCCGCAGCGCTACGCTGTGCGACGTTGGAAAATTGAGCGCGACCGCGCATTCCCGGTTCTGATAGCTGCCACGCGACGCATCATTGCGCGGCGTTACCCCATCACCGCGACGATCACCAAAAGAACGGCGATTTCCGTGATTTGCTGTGTCGCCCCCAAGATATCGCCGGTCTGGCCGCCGATCTTGGAGCGTGCGACCATGCCGCACAGCAGCGTGGCACCGACAGCCGCCAGTATCGGCCCGACCCCGATGCAGATCAGCCCTATCACCGCACCAAGCGCAACTGCCAACCACGCGGTTGCCGCCGCAGGCCGCCCGACATGCTGGCTTAATCCATCCGCGCGGGCATTGGGCAGGGTGGCCATCAGGACCACCATGCCGGTCCGGCTCACCACGCCCAGACCAATCAAAACCGGCCAATAGCTGCCGGTCGCAACAACCGCCAGCAGCACCAGCCAGCGGATCATCAGCGTCAGCGCCAGCGCGATCACACCGTAAACCCCGATATGGCTGTCCTTCATGATGGCCAGTCGCCGGGTCCGGTCCCAGCCGCCCCAAAGCCCGTCCGCACTGTCGGCCAAACCGTCCTCGTGCATCGCGCCCGTCAGGATCACGGACACCGCCAGCACCAAAGCGGCGACAATCCCCGACGGCAGCCCGGCTGCCAGCAACAGCGCCACGGATGCCGCGCAAATCACCCCGACCACCAGCCCGACCAGCGGATAGGCCCATGCCGCCGCCGCGCCCCGCGCCATGGCGCGGTCGGTATTCACCGGCACCGGCAGGCGCGTCAACAGCCCCAGTGCGGCGGGCAGGTCGTGGATCGTGATCAATCCGGCGTCGCGATTGTCCAAGCTGATGCCCCTTCTGGCCCTTTTCATCCCATCCCTGATCGTTAGACAGGTGCAAACAGTTACGCAACGAGGACCTGATGCAAGCGCCTTTTCAAACACTTCCCGAATTCCGCGAACTGCTTTTGCGAATGCCGCAAACTGACCGGCAGGCAGCCCAAGCCGCGACAGACCGCAATGGGCAATTGACCAAGCCACCGGGTGCGCTGGGACGTCTCGAAGATCTTGCCGTCTGGTATGCGGGTTGGCGCGGCAATCCCCAACCGCTGATCACCGCACCGCAGGTTGTCATCTTTGCCGGCAACCACGGTATCTGCGCGCAGGGCGTGTCGGTTTTCCCGCCCGAGGTGACCGTGCAGATGGTTGCAAATTTTGAACATGGCGGGGCCGCGATCAATCAATTATCCAAGACATTCGGCGCCCGCATGGATGTGCATGCCCTGTCGCTTGATACGCCGACCGCTGATTTCACCCAATGCCCGGCGATGACCGAAGACGAAGTGATTGTTGCCCTGCAAACCGGCTGGAATGCGGTCGATTCGCAATCTGACCTTCTGGTCACCGGCGAAATGGGCATCGGCAATACCACGGCTGCCGCCGCCGTTGCGGCAGCCGTGCTGGGCGGCGATGCGGCTGATTGGACCGGGCGTGGCACGGGCGTCGATGACGCCGGTCTGGCGCGTAAAACTGACGTCGTCGCGCGTGGGCTTGCCTTGCATCGGCCCGTCGATGCGTTACAGGCGCTGCGGTGTCTGGGCGGGCGCGAACTGGCCGCGATGGCCGGCGCGATTGCGGCTGCGCGGCATCACCGTATCCCGGTTATCCTTGATGGTTTTATCTGCTGCGCCGCCGCAGCCGTGCTGGAAAAGACGCAAACCGGCGCGCTCGATCATACGGTGGCGGGGCATCTCAGCGCCGAAGGCGCACATCAGCGACTGCTTGATGCGCTGGGTAAGCAGCCACTTTTGAACCTGGGTCTGCGCCTTGGCGAAGGGTCGGGGGCGGCATTGGCCATTGGCGTTCTCAAAGGCGCGATTGCCTGCCATTCCGGCATGGCGACATTCGCAGAGGCAGGGGTCAGCGGGGCCTAGGTCTTGGTGATCTTGTTCTCGTCGGACTGCTGACGCGACGCAAGCGCTGTCTCCAATTCGTTGTTAAGCTGCTTGGCGCGGGCCACATAGCCGGGAATATCCTGCACCGGCACCCCCGGCTGCCACAGCTCGGCCAATTCGCGTACCGCCTTGCGATCATGCTGATAGAACGTCTGCTCCGCTTCCGCGGCCTCAAATTCGGTCAGGCCCAGATTTTCCAGCGCATAGCGCCCGGCGCGCAGCGAACTGTCGAACATCTCGCGGACGATGTCATTGGCCCCGGCATTATACAGCTCGAACACATGCACGCGGTCACGGGCGCGGGCGATGATGTGCAGATCCGGGCGGGCCTTGCGGGCATAGGCGACCAATTGTGTGGCCGAGGCTTTGTTGTCAATCGCAACAACCAGCACCTTGGCATCCGCAAGACCGGCGGCATTCAGCAAATCGGGCCTTGTCGGATCGCCGAAAAACCCGCGAAAGCCGAATTTACGCATCATCTGCACGGTCGCAAGATTGCTGTCGATCACGACAGTGCTGAAACCGGCGCTTTCGACAAGACGGTTCACGATCTGACCAAACCGGCCAATCCCGGCAATGATGACCGTGCCCTTTTCATCGACTTCATCGTGCTGTTCGTCCTCGGTCTCAACCATCCTGCCGCTCAGGACATCATAGACAATGAACAGCAACGGTGTAATCAGCATCGACAGGGCGACAACCAGCAATAGCTGGCCCGCCAGATCAGGGCTCAGGACACCCTGTTGGGTCGAAAATGACGTCAGAACAAAGCCGAATTCGCCTGCCTGCGCCAGTCCAAGCGTGAACAGCCAACGGTCCTTGCCACGCAGCTTGAACAACAGCGCCAGACCAAACAGGACAATGCCCTTGATCACCATGACCCCGGCGGTCAAACCCAGGATATAGCCCGGTTCACGAAACAGCAGTTGAAAGTTGATCCCAGCGCCGACCGTAATGAAAAACAGCCCCAGCAACAGGCCCTTGAACGGCTCAAGGTCGCTTTCCAGCTCGTGCCGAAATTCCGAGTTGGCCAGAACCACACCGGCCAGAAACGTGCCAAGCGCGGGCGACAGGCCGACCATGCCCATCAGCACGGCGATGGACACAACCATCAGCAGGGCAAGGGCGGTGTACATCTCGCGCAGGCGCGCCTGATGGATATAGCGAAACACCGGGCGGGTCAGGAAAACACCTGCCAAGATCACGGCGGCAACGGCGCCCAGCGTCACAAGGGTCACGCCCCAGCCCGGCAGCCCCTCAACCAGACTAAGCGCTGCGTGCTCGTCATGCGCCTCGTCCAGGGCAAGCTGCATCGATCCATCTGCGGTAAATTTCACCGGCGCGGCAATGGCCAGCAGCGGCAACAGGGCCAAAATAGGGATCACGGCAATATCTTGGGTCAGAAGAACGGAAAACGCCGATCGCCCACCGCCGGTCTGCATCAAGCCCTTTTCAGTAAGGGTTTGCAATACGATAGCCGTCGAAGATAATGCGACGGTCAGGCCAATGGCCAGCCCGATTTCCCAGCTGTGACCCAGCGCCATCGTGGCACCCATGATCAAGACCGTCGTCAGCGTCACCTGCAAACCGCCCAATCCGATCAGCCGGTCGCGCATGTCCCACAGCGCCCGTGGTTCCAGCTCGAGCCCGATCAGGAACAGCATCACCACGACACCAAATTCGGCAAAGTGCTGAATGTCCTGCGCCTCGGTTCCGACCAGACCGGTGAGGGGGCCAATCACAACCCCGGCCAGCAAATAGCCAAGGACCGACCCCAACCCCAAACGCGCAGCCAAAGGCACCGCGATGACCGCAGCGCCAAGATATATTGTGGCTTGGAGCAAGAATGTTTCCATGAACACGGTATTGCAATCCGTAAGGTGATTAGCAACGCGCGATTGTGCCGCGCTGCACTTTCACACCGGCAGCGGCGCGTCCGGTTTCACCCGCTCCATCACGATCTGGCTTTGCACCCGGCTGACCGCCGGATGTGGCAACAGAACCTGCTGCACCAGCATGTTCAGCGCCGTCAGGTCCGCGCAATAAATCCGCAGCAGATAATCCGCCTCGCCGGTCAGGGTCCATGCGCCCACGATTTGCGGTTGTGTGCGGGTCAGACGTACGAAGTCGCGGGCGTTTTCGGGGGTATGTGTCGCCATGACGATCCGGACAAACGCCTCGACAGTCAGGCCAACTTTGTCGGGGTTCAGATAGGCGCGATAGCCAGCGATATAGCCCTCGGCCTCCAATCGCTGGCGCCGGCGGCCAGCTTGGGACGGTGACATATTCAGCGCGGCACCCAGATCCTGTGCGGTCAGCGTGGAATCGCGCTGGAGCGCTGCAAGCAGTTGCAAGTCGGTTGGGTCCAGGGTCATGCGTAACATCCGCGCAAATTTATACAACTGTGCGGCACCATCGCACATATAAGCGGATTTGGCCATGATATTGCGTCAATTCCACTGAAATCACGCGGTACAATGATGTCATATTCAGCTAGAAAAGGAGACATCCCATGGGTCCCTTCCCACATGACGCCCCCAAGGCCACCATCACCGCCGAAAACCCCGCAGGCACCGACGGGTTCGAATTTGTAGAATTCGCACACCCCGACCCCGACACCTTGCGGGCGCTGTTCGCGCAAATGGGCTACACCCACACCGCCACGCATAAAACAAAAGCGATCGAGCTTTGGCAGCAGGGCGACATCACCTATATCATCAACAATGAACCCGGCAGCCACGCCACGGCGTTCGTCGCGGAACATGGGCCGTGTGCGCCATCCATGGGCTGGCGTGTTGTCAATGCGCAGCACGCCTTCGATCATGCGGTCAGCAAAGGTGCGACGCCCTATGACGGACCCGCAAAAACGATGGATGTTCCTGCTATCGTCGGTATCGGCGGCAGCCTGATCTACTTTATCGACCAGTATTATGACACCAGCCCGTACAACGCGGCCTTCGACTGGGTCTCAAACGCGCACCCCGCCGGTGTCGGCTTTTATTATCTCGATCACCTGACCCATAATGTGCACAAAGGGAACATGGACAAATGGTTTGCCTTTTACGGCGACCTGTTCAACTTCCACGAAATCCGCTTTTTCGATATCGCAGGCAAATTCACTGGCCTGCTCAGCCGGGCGCTGACCTCCCCGTGCGGCCGTATCCGGATTCCCATCAACGAAGACCGGGGCGAGACGGGCCAGATCGTCGAATACCTCAAACGCTACAAAGGCGAAGGCATCCAGCATATCGCGGTTGGCGCGCATGACATCTACGGTGCGACCGATGAGATCGCCGCGCGCGGCATCAAATTCATGCCCAAACCGCCCGCCGCCTACTACGAGCTGAGCAAAACCCGCGTTGTCGCCCATGATGAGCCTCTGGACAGGATGATGAAACACGGCATCCTGATCGACGGCGAAGGTGTCGTGAACGGCGGCGAAACCCGTATTTTGTTGCAAATATTCAGCAAAACGGTCATCGGGCCGATCTTTTTTGAATTCATCCAGCGCAAGGGCGACGACGGCTTTGGCGAGGGGAATTTCAAAGCGCTGTTCGAAAGCATCGAAGCCGATCAGATCGCACGCGGTGTGCTCAAGGCGGGTTAGCCCGCAGGCAATTCCAACGCATAGGTGCGGCCACGCTTGACATAGTTCAGCACGCCTTCACCAATCGCTGTGACCTGACCACCATCCAGCGCGCTGCCCACCTCGACGCGCACGTACCGGCCATTGCCAAGCCGGACGAGGGCGCGGCGGTCATTGGACCTGCCATAAACGCCGATCAGATTGATGTCGCGCAGCCGCAGCACGCCTTCCTCTGTCGCAGCCCGTGCGACACCACCGGGTCCGGCTCCTGTGGACGGAGGCAGCGTGATTTCGGGCGTCGGCTGCGCCTGCTGCGGTGCGCGGGGTGTGGCCGTGGTCGCCGTGGCCGCAGGCGCACGGGCCAGCGCGCTGGCCACCACGCGGGCAAAATTCTTGGGGCGCGTCTCTGGGCGACGTGACGCACCAATGGCATTGGGTGTTATGTCAATAAACGGGGCGGCCTGCGTGTCGGACGCTATTCCCGCGATGACAGCCGTGATGTCCGGATTGCTTGGGAAATCCGAAGGCCGCGCTGCGGCAAAAATCGCCGTCGGACGCAGGCGTGGCCGGATGTCCGTCACCGCAGCCGTCGCCTCTGGTTCAGACGTGCTGCGGGGCTGCAACCCGGCAAGGGCAACGCCACCGGCTGTCGCAACGGGCGGCGGTCTGGTGGTATCCGTCGGCCGCAACACTGGCTGCACGGCAGGTTGTCCCGCAATGACCACGACACCGTCGGGGGCAGGGGCCAGCGCTGCCATGCGCGCCAAATCCGCCTCTGACAGCTCGGGGCGCAGGCGCACTTGGAAATCAGGCAGTCCGGCAAAAACCACTGCCCCTTCGGGCGTCAACGCCCCGGCTGATGTCGCCAGAATAAACCCGTCATCATCAATCACAAAACTCACATCGGCAGGCGGCGGATCAGCGGGCACAAGGAAACTTGTCGCAGGCTGCGCCGCCGTCTGATCCAGCGTTGCCGGTTGCCTGATGCGCCCCGGAACCGTCGCCGGGTCGGGCCGCATGATCCCATCCGCCTTGGTCGTGCGCGGGACATCCACAAAACGCGGGGCCCGCTGCCATACACCCGTCGCGGCATAAATCTGCTCTGCCTCCGCCGGGCTCAGAACCCGCCCGCGCAAGACCGGCGCGCCGACGGTGGCCTGCACCGTTTCGGGTAGGGTTGGTTCAGGTGGGCCCTGCACCGGGGGCGGCACCGCATCCGGCGCGGTTGCAAGGATCACCGCCGGGGGAGGCGTCGTGACGATTGCACCTGCCGCCACGCGTTCCGGCCATGTGACCGGGCCGTCGTTGGCGTCAATAGGCGGCAGCCCGGCGATGTCCAGCAGCGGCCCGTCAGGCCCTTTGTCCTGCGTTTCCGCAGCGGGGATGGCCGGTGCCACCGCGACCGGAACAGCATCATTCGTCTGCGACCAGACCACGAACCCGGCCAGCGCCACGCTCGCGGCCAGTCCGGCGCCCCATACCCAAGGCGTATTCCTGCGCACTGCCGCCGTCGGGGCGCGACGGGGTGTTGTTGCCTTTGCAATGGCAGCAAGCGGCGGCGCGGTATTCAGGGTCGGTGCCACCGCGCTTGGTCGTGGTGCCGCCAGCTTGGCCACCTGCGCATGATATTCGGGGATCACCGCATCCATGCGCATCGCATCCATCGCAGCGGTCGCCGCTCGGACCACAGGCGCGGCATCGATGACAGGCGGCGCATGATACTCTGGCACGACCCGGTCAATCCAGATCACAGCTGCGGCAGGCGGTGTCGGGCGCGCAACACGCGGCGCGGCCACCGGTGCCAATAACGCATCCAGATCAAAACCACCCGATGACGCCATGTCCTGTTCGTCCGTCTCAAAGACCAGCAACCGCGACTTGATGCGTGTGCCCACCACCAGCACCGGCAACGCATCGCGCGTCACGCGGCCATCGGCGCCCAGCACCTCTGGCATCATCGCCGTCGGGCCAAAGAATACTTCGCTTTGAAAGGTGAACGGCGCGGGCACCGCGACAAAACACACCGGACTGAACCGGTGGGCGCGGGCAAACGCTTCGGCCTCGTCCAATGTCTCGCGGGCGACAGCGGCGATATGGGTGCGGCCGCCAAACCGTTCGCAGTCAATGACCAGTTCGTCCAGCGCATAGGGCGTTGCGCCATGCAGCGCGCGATGGATATCGCCCATGTCCGTCCGCGTGCTGTCAATCGCGATGTATTTGACCTGATCCAGTGGGATCACGATCTTCGTGCGCAGCCCGCCGGGTTCAATTGCAAGCGCGTTTGCGCGCATCTGTGCAAGGGTCGCATCAAGATCCGCATCGTCGAGGTCAGCTTTGCCAATCAGCCGCCAACCACCGCGCACCCGGTGCAACAGCTGAATTCCGTCTAGGGAAAGCGAAAGCGCGAAATTCGTGGTCATAAAACGCATCTAGCATGTTGATGTGATCGGCAAAACGCGTTTGCCCCCGCCGATAAAGCCTATAGCAGAAACCCGCCCACGCCAAGGGTGCGGGCGGGTTTCCTGGGTGGTTACGCCGTGGCCTTGGCCAGTGCCTGATCCAGATCGGCGATCAGGTCATCGGCATCCTCGATCCCGATTGACAGACGCACGATGCCGGGTCCGGCGCCCGCTGCCTCTTGCTGTGCGGCGGTCAACTGCCGGTGCGTGGTCGATGCGGAATGAATGATCAGACTGCGCGTATCGCCAAGGTTAGCCACATGGCTAAATATCTCAAGGCTATCGACCAGTTTGACACAGGAATCATACCCACCCTTGACGGCGATCGTAAACAAACCACCCGCGCCTTTGGGGCAAATCTTGGCAACCAGCTTGTTATATGGCGAACTTGCCAGACCTGCATAGGTCACGTAATCCACGCGGGGATCATTTTCCAACCAGGTTGCGACCTTCACCGCGTTTTCGACATGGCGGTCCATGCGCAGGCTCAGCGTTTCGATGCCCATCAGCGTGTAATGCGCCGCTTGCGGGTTCATCGTCATGCCCAGATCGCGCAGACCAATCGCAATCCCGTGGAAGGTGAACGCCAGCGGGCCGAAGGTCTCGGCGAATTTCATACCGTGATACGCGGGTTCTGGCTGCGACAGGGACGGGAACTTGTCGTTGGCGGCCCAGTCGAATTTCCCCGAATCGACAACACAGCCACCAGTGACCGTGCCGTTGCCAGTCAGGTATTTCGTCGTGGAATGCACGACCAGCGTCGCGCCATGCTCAATCGGGCGGCACAGGTACGGCGTCGCGCTGGTGTTATCCACGATCAGCGGAATGCCCGCCGCGTCCGATATCGCCGAAATCGCATCCAGATCCGTGATATGACCACCGGGGTTCGCAATCGCCTCGCAAAAGACCGCGCGGGTGTCGTCATCAATGGCGGCTTTCACCGCGTCCAGATCATCAAAGTCCACGAATTTCGCCGACCAGCCAAAGCGCTTGATCGTCTGGCTGAACTGCGTGATGGTCCCGCCATAAAGCCTTGTAGATGCAATGATATTCCGTCCCGGCTCCATCAGCGGAAACAGGGCCATGATCTGTGCGGCGTGGCCGGACGAACAGCAAACCCCGCCGACGCCGCCCTCAAGCGTCGCAATGCGCTCTTGCAATGCGGCGACCGTCGGGTTGGTCAGGCGCGAATAGATATAGCCGACCTCTTGCAGGTTGAACAAGGCCGCCGCGTGGTCGGCATCGCGAAACACATAGGCGGTCGTTTGGTAAATTGGCACTTGCCGGGCACCGGTTGCCGGATCGGGTCGGGCACCTGCATGAACCTGCAGCGTGTCAAAACCATATGTTGGGCCGTCAGTCATTTGTCTCTCCCTTTGAAATTTGTTGGCGCAAGGTGTAGGCGGAAATCTGTGCCTGCTCAACGGCCCATGCGAAAAAGGAACAAAACATGCCTGTCCCCTTCCACCTTGCCTTTCACGTTACCGATCTGGACGAAGCGCGGGAATTTTATTCCGGTGCCTTGGGCGCCACCGAAGGGCGCGCGACCGATACATGGGTTGATTTTGATTTCTTCGGCCATCAGCTTAGCCTGCACCTTGGCACCCCGTTCGCCAATGCCCCCACTGGCAAGGTCGGTGATCACATGGTGCCGATGCCGCATTTTGGCGTCGTGCTGCCGTTGGATGACTGGACAGCCCTGGCGGGGCGGCTTGAAGACCGGCAAACCGATTTCATCATCGCCCCTTCGGTCCGTTTCAAGGGCGAGCCGGGCGAGCAGTGGACGATGTTCTTCCGCGACCCTTCCGGCAACCCGATCGAGATCAAAGGCTTTGCGGACACCAGCGGCGTATTCGCCAAGGTCCAAAGTTGAACCGCGACCCACGCACCCGTTGCCGCGAAACGCCTAGCGTACACGCCCCGTGACACAGCCTGTTTCGGGGTTGAACGACGCATTGACTTGACCAAGACGTTGGTAACTCTGACGCATCGCCTTTTCGGCATCATGGAACGTAGCGCAGACCGCATAGGTGCTTTCCGTAATCCGAGAGTAGGTGTAGGGCGTGCCGGTTTCATTATCCACAAGCACATCGGCGTCGATTTGGATCCCGCCGCAGTATGCCCTGATATTCTCCAGTGTTAATGCGTCGGGCAAAACCGGCTGCAATATCCGCCAATTACTGCAGAAAAGCGCGCTCGAAATCTGCTTGAGATCGTCATAGCGTTGCCGATCGAACGCGTCCCGTCGCGCTTCGCGGGGGCCACCGATGGTGATGATACCGAAAATGATGGCCGCCACGATCATGGCCGTCGCACCACCAAAGAACAGCCTACGTTTCATTGTTGCGGCCTTCGACATCTTGCAAGTAAAACGCGAATATCGCCAAGGTCACAATCGCCACGACCGTCGCCTTCAACACAAACCGCAGCGTTGCCTCACCTTGCAGGAACCCAAAGATCAGGACCGTCGCGTCCCCCAGAAAAGTCAAAGCAGACACGAACAAAGTAATATAAGTCAACCATTTACGGACCGGTGACCGGCGGTGCGTTTCGTGCAGTTCAATGCGCTGTCTGGTGTGGCTGGACATCCATAAATAGACCGGGGCAGACACGATCAAAGTGGCAATCGACCACCGCATGCGGCGCGCGGCACCGATTTCCAGAGTCGCATGATCCGCCGGATCAGGCAGCGCGATGTCCAAAATGGCATGCACAAGCGCAATCAGATGGATGGCGGTAAATGTCAGGGCGGTAAACAGAATGGCATAAATAAAGACGTCATGCGCTGTCAGCTGCGGGCGGGGCATCGGAATGGGGGGCTTGAAATCGCCCTCGGAAAATGCCTCCAACGCCTCATTTATATCGCGATTTGACCAACCCGCTTGCCGCAGGGCTTGCCGGATGTCCTGCCGGGACCGATCCGCCAGCAATGCGTCACGGACAAACTGCCCCACCGGATCTTTTGTCTGCATGTGCGTTCCCCCCCCCGGCGCGCCGCGATTGCGAAAACCTGTTGGGGTCTCAACCGCATCGCTATGATATTACAGGCGTATTTGGACGAATGGATTGACCCAAGTCAAGCAGCGCCCGCCTTTGCCCCCCCTCGCGGGCCACTACGACCACCGTTGCGGGGCCGGGGCCGGCCCATCGGTTCAGACCCGCCTGCAACGCAAGCCCGAACGCGCCTTGCGCAAGATCAATGCGGCGCGGTGCGAATACCGGCAGAAAAAGGGCATGAAGCAAATCTTTCTCGGCGCACTTTACCTTGTCGTTGTGGCTTTGCCGCTTGCGGTGTCGTGGATATTCGGCGGCGGGCCACGGCCATGGCGCCAAGAACTGGCGACAGGTCTCGGCATGCTCGCCTTTGCCATGATCCTGGCCGAGTTTGTGTTGTCGGGCCGCTTTAAACGCATCTCGCGTGGGGTTGGCATGGACGTCACGATGCGCTTTCATCAAATCATGGCCCGGACCGCGCTGGCCTTGGCACTCGTGCATCCGTTTTTATATGGCGGCACCCCCGCAGGCGGCCCAAGGCCGTGGGACCCGACCCGCATCCTCAGCGTGACGACGGATTTTTCCATCCTTGCCACAGGCATCGCCGCATTCGTGCTGCTACCAAGCCTCGTGGCTTTGGCAATCTATCGCAAATATCTGGACTACACTTATGAAACATGGCGCCTGATACATGGCATCGGTGCCCTGCTTATCGCCGGATTGCTGCTGCACCACACAATTTACGCAGGGCGCTACAGCGCCGAACCGCAGGTAATGTGGCTTTGGATTGCGATGACTGCAATCGCGGTCGGATCGCTGTTTTATGTCTACCTGATCGCACCGCTGCGCCAGTTGTCGCGGCCATGGTATGTTGCGGCCATCACTCGCTTGTCGCCCAAACAATGGGGGCTGACCATCGCGCCCAAGGGGCACGGCGGCATGGCCTATCAGGCCGGGCAATTTGTCTGGCTGAATGTCGGGCATACGCCGTTTACCTTGCATGAAAACCCGTTTTCCATCAGCTCGGCCCCCGCCGTCGGTCCAGACCTGTCGTTTGTCATCAAAGAGCTTGGCGATTTCACCAGCAGCCTTGATCAGATCACGGTCGGGGACCGCGTGTATCTGGACGGACCGTTCGGCCATGTCACGGTGGCTGGCCGCAGCGAACCGGGCATCGCGTTGATTGCGGGAGGCGTCGGTATCGCGCCGCTCATCGGGATTTTGCGGCAGGTGCGGCTGACAGATGATCCGCGGCAGCTGCGTTTGATCTACGGCAATCGCCGCGCCGATCAGATACTGTTTCGCGATGAACTGGCAGACGAGGACGTGACATATGTTGTGTCCGAGCCGCCAGCCGACTGGCACGGACACACCGGACTGATCGACGGCGCATTGCTGGACGATGTTTTCACGCCCGACCAATTCCGCGACTGGCTTTTCGTCCTCTGCGGTCCGCCGATCATGATGGACATCGTCGAAGCGCAGCTGATGGTGCGTGGAACACCATCCGATCATATCCTGTCAGAAAAGTTTTCCTATGATTAGGCCGCTGAAACGTCGCAGCGCGCAGCAGCGCGCGTCATTCGCCATCTGGATGATCAACATCATCCTTTGCCTGATGCTGGTCGCCTTCGTGCTGCGCTGACGGCGGATGTGTCTGTCCTGCAATCGTATGTACGCTGTATTTACAGGTCCTGTACGCCATACGTATGGCCCTGCGGGGGCAAGCTGCATGGCCTAGCGCATCCAGAACCCGGCAGCCTTGATCTTGTTGCGCAGCGCTTTTTCGTGGCGCGGCATGTCGTTTGGGTCAAACAGGGCGCGCACCTTCTTGCCGCGCCCTTGATAGATCATACGCTTGAACGGGTCATATTGTTTAAGCCATTTTTTGATCTTATTGGGGCCTGCCGCATCCTCCAACAGCGCGACGGTTCGATCGCTTTCGCGCGCATAAAGCAGCGGTAATGTCCGGTAATGACAGGTTATTTCGCCGTCCAACCCGGCCAGCTCCGGCCCCGGACGACCGCCGCCGAACGCATGGATCACCAATGGCAGCACCACCTGATCCAACCACGGATCAAGCGGCTGAATGACCAGCGCGTTTGGCGGATCATCACGCACCGACACCGCATATTCGGTGAACCGCGCCCCAAACGCGGCGGGGTCCGCACCATAGAACCAACCGGCATTGAAATACAGATACCGTTCCCAATATTCGTCCGGCTTGCTCAGGTCCAGCGACCCCGCAAAGTCCAGCCCGAACCGGTCATAAAGCGATTTCCAAATCGCCGTATATCCGGGCCAATACAGCTCTTCCACCGGCCAAGTGCCCTCGCGTTTCATGGACGCTGCGGGGCGGTCAAAGTCGAAGGGCAGGGCGCTTAGCTCAGCCATGACCAGCGTGTCAGTGTCAAAGAAAACAAAGGGTTGCCCCGCCGGCAGCGTCTTTAGCCCCTCGATCTTGTTGCCATAGGGATATGATTGGCCAAAGTGGGTGGACGTAAACGGCACCACCTGTGCGCCCATCTCGGCCAGCGCTGTCTTTATGTCTGTGGACATCCGCGGATCGCCATCCCAAAGCGCACCCGGCTGTGGCTCTGCAACGATCAATTGCCCGCTGAACAGCGGCGAATTTGCCCGCAGCGATGCCACGAAAAGGACGGCCTCATACTGCAACCTGCCGGCCTGACCGACAATCAAGATATTGAATGGCCGGTGTGTCGTCTGCGTGTGCGCCATGCTGTGTCAGTCCCGCGGTGTCGTGCATGCTGTAGCGCTGGGCGGGTGCTGTGGCAACCATCGTGGCGGCGCAGTTTTCCGCTGTTAATGAAAGTGAAAGAAGTCCGACGTATTGATAATCGGCAACCACAGAACGCGGTGATGGCGCATGATCGTGGTCAGGTAGAATAATAGATAACTGGCGATTGCATTGATTTCGCTCGGATTCTTGATCTCATGACAGCCCCGCAGGCCATCCTCGATCGGGGCTATCGGATATTTTTGGCGCATGACGTCGACTGCGTCAGGGTGCGAACCCCGCGCGAAACGCTGGTGCAGCGCCGGATTGGCAGTGTTCTTGCCCTGATTCAGATCATCGCCCGCAAGACGGGTCGGCATTGTGCGACGTTGGATGCGTTCGAGCCCAAATTCGACAAACGGATATCGGCCCGTGAAAAGCCCCCGGCCGGTCGGGCAACAACCCGACCGGGACCGTTGATAAGCTTGGGGTTGTGACGTGCGCCGGAATTTCGTCATAAAACGTGCGGGCATTCGACATTTTCGAATCTGAAACGCGTGCTGGGGTGAATATAATGCGCTATTTGTCCTGCCAATTATGCCTTTCTCGGGTCAATTGGCCAAAAAACTGTGAAAATTTACGCTATTTGACTGTCTTGTCGCATGTGCTGCGCCTTTTCGGTCTTTCCGGTTGCATAACCGGGGACCGCTTGTTTTAGTTCTGAAATGAAAAGTGCAGAAAAATCTGCCGGACGTCAGGGAGACTGGATGTGTCACAATCCGCGAACAACACCGCGTTTGTTGAATTCGAACGTGTGCAGAAAAGCTATGATGGTGAGACGCTGGTCGTCAAAGACCTGAACCTGTCGATGCCCAAGGGTGAGTTTCTCACCATGCTTGGGCCTTCGGGGTCGGGCAAGACGACTTGCCTGATGATGCTGGCCGGTTTTGAAACAGCAACCCACGGGCAGATCCGGCTTGGGGGCACGTCAATCAACGACATCCCGCCGCACAAGCGTGGCATTGGCATGGTGTTCCAGAACTACGCGCTGTTTCCGCATATGACGGTGGCGGAAAATCTGTCCTTTCCGCTGGAAGTCCGTAAGATGGGCAAGGCCGAGCGGGAACAAAAAGTAATGCGTGCGCTGGGCATGGTACAGATGCAGGACTTTGCGGGGCGCCGTCCCGCGCAGTTATCGGGCGGTCAACAGCAACGGATCGCGCTTTCGCGGGCGCTGGTGTTTGAACCCGAACTGGTGCTGATGGATGAACCGCTTGGCGCGCTGGACAAGCAACTGCGCGAAACGCTGCAGTTTGAGATCACAAATCTGGCGCATCAACTGGGCATTACCGTGGTTTATGTGACCCATGACCAGACCGAAGCGCTTACCATGTCCGACCGCGTTGCGGTGTTTAACGATGGCCGCATTCAACAGCTTGCCCCGCCAGACGAGCTTTATGAGAAGCCGCAAAATTCGTTCGTTGCGCAGTTTATTGGCGAAAACAACACGCTGGAAGGCGTGGTGCAGGAAATTAGCGCGGACGCTTGCATTGTACGGCTCGACAGCGGTGACATCATTGATGCGCTGCCCGTCAACGTATCAAAGGTGGGCGATCGCACAAAGGTATCAATCCGGCCCGAGCGTGTAGAATACGACAAAAGCCGTTTGCGGCCCGGTGCGCATACACTGAAGGCGGAAGTGCTTGAATTCATTTACATGGGCGATATTTTCCGGACACGCCTGCGGGTGGCTGGCACGGATGATTTCATCATCAAGACACGCAACGCGCCTGATCAGGTACGGCTGACGCCGGGCACCCAGATCGAAATCGGCTGGTTGGAAAAAGATTGCCGCGCGCTCGAGGCGTAGCGGCGGAATAGGGCTGCCATCGCCCGGACGGCGGCCTTGCAACACACAAAACGGGTATGACAACGGGAGTATCAAATGAAACTGACCAAAGCATTTATGGCAACAACGGCACTGACAGTGGCTGGCACAGTCGTGATGGCCGCAGGCCACATGGCTGACCAAATGACCATCGTCAGCTGGGGCGGTGCCTATTCGGCATCACAGCAGGCCGCATATCACGACCCCTACATGGCCAATACTGGCGTGACGATCATCAACGACGAAAGCTCTTCCGAGGCAGTGGCCAAGCTGCGTGCGATGAGCGAAGCGGGCAACATCACATGGGATCTGGTTGACGTAGAAGCCGCAGACGCCATCCGCCTGTGCGACGAAGGCCTTGCGATGGAAATTGACGCGGATGAGGTGCTCGCACCCGGCGACGATGGCTCGACTGCAACCGACGATTTTGGCGATATGCTGGTAAATGATTGCTTTATCCCACAGATCGTTTTCTCAACGACCTTTGGCTACCGCACCGACATGGTGCCAGAAGGCGTTGCACCGCCAAGTGGCGCATGCGACGTGTTCGACCAGGAAACATATCCCGGCAAGCGCGCGCTGAACCGCAACCCGGTTGCGAACATGGAATGGGCATTGCTGTGCGATGGCGTTGCGTATGAAGACGTCTATGACCTGCTGGAAACAGACGAAGGTCAGGCGCAGGCATTTGCCAAGCTTGACACCATCAAGGACGACACCGTCTGGTGGACATCTGCAGCCGAAGGCGTTCAATTGCTTGCAGATGGTGAAGTCTTCATGGGGTCCACCTACAATGGTCGTCTGTTCTCGGCCATCGTTGAGCAGAACCAGCCGATCGGCATGGCATGGGACTGGCAGATGTTCGATCTTGACGGTTGGGTGATCCCCGATGGTCTGTCGGACGAGCGTCTTGCACGTGTCTTGGACTACGTAAGGTTCGCAACCGATACACAGCGTCTGGCAGATCAGGCCAAGTATATCTCTTACGGTCCGGCCCGTCAGTCGTCTGCACCTTTGGTCAGCACACACGCTACGCTGGGTATTGATATGGCACCGCATATGCCGACAGACCCGGCAAATGCCGAAAACACCTTTGTGAACAACTACACTTGGTGGGCAGATTATCGTGACGATCTGGACGCCAAGTTCCAAAGCTGGTTGGCACAATAAGCGATTTCGTAAGGTGGGTTACAACCCACCTTACGACACGACTTCTGGGGCGCGATCAGAGAACGGTGGACATGCCAATGGGCTGTATGATCGTGCTGAGGGAAAAGGGCTAAGACAATGAGCGAAGTGATGCTGGCCGCAGATGGCCGCCCTCTCAAGGCCAGCCTGAACAGGGCTTTGCGCCGTCAAAAACTGCGTGCGCTGATGCTGATCGCGCCGCTGCTGATATTCATTATGCTGACATTCATTATCCCGATCGGGCAGATGCTGTTCCGATCGGTCGAGAACCAGATTGTCGGCGATACAATTCCGCGGACAGTCGCCGCTCTCGCCGATTGGGACGCAGAGGCAGAGCCGGTCCCCGGAGAGGATGTCTTCTCGGCCTTCGCCAAAGACATGATGGTTGCGGTCGAATTGAAGCAACATACCCGGTTGGGTAGCCGTCTGAACTACGAAGCCTCTGGTCTTTCGTCGCTATTCCGCAAGTCGGGGCGCCGTGTCGACGACATGGGTGAAGGCTACGCGGACCAATTTGCAGCTGTTGATCCCGCTTGGGCCGACCCCGCGACATGGGTCACGTTGATGGCGGCCCCAAGGTGGGTGGAACGGCAGGCTGCCTGGGATGGTGAGGGCGCCGAGCCAAAATTCATTCTCTCCGCGTCCATCACTGATGATTTACCTCAGACGGCCAGTATATATGCCGATTTCGCACGGGTGACCCAGTCCGAGGACGAAGAAAGCCCAACCGAAGAAACGCCATGGAACGTTGTCTATCTGGCGCTGTTCGAGGACCTGACCGCTAATCCTGACGTGCAGATCGCAGGGCCGGTGGGTGATCTTGTCGCCGCAACTGTCCCGCAATTGGCGGCATTCACCCAAGAAGACATTCGCGCGGCGTTTGTTGCGGCCGATGACGGCTGGGAAGAAACCCGCGTGTGGAAAACTATCCAGACCTACAGCGCGCCCTATACAGATGGGTATTTCTTGAATGCGATCGACCTGCAAAAGACGCCGGATGGTGTTGCGTGGCAGCCAGAGAACGAGCAAATCTATATCACGTTGTTCTTGCGGACGATGATGATGTCCGTGTTGATTACGGTCAGTTGCATCTTGTTGGGTTACCCAGTGGCGTGGCTGCTGGCCAATCTACCCGCGCGCAAGGCTAACATGTTGATGATACTCGTTCTTTTGCCATTCTGGACATCGCTTCTGGTGCGTACATCCGCCTGGAAGGTGCTGTTGCAGCAGCAAGGCGTGATCAACGATACACTGGTTTGGTTCGGGCTGGTGGCCGACGATAACCGTCTTGCCCTGATCAACAACGCCACAGGTACGATCATCGCAATGACGCACATCTTGCTGCCTTTCATGATCTTGCCGCTGTATTCCGTCCTGAAAACCATTCCGCCTTCATACCTGCGTGCGGCCAAATCGTTGGGGGCTACGAACTGGACGGCATTCTGGCGGGTCTATTTCCCGCAAAGCGTGCCCGGGATTGGGGCGGGGTCGATCCTCGTGTTCATCATCGCGATCGGTTACTACATCACACCCGAGATCGTGGGCGGCACCAAAGGTGTCTTTATCTCCAACCGGATCGCCTATCACATCTCGACGTCTTTGAACTGGGGCCTGGCGGCGGCACTTGGTGCGATATTGTTGGCAATGGTCTTGTTGCTGTACTGGGCTTACGACCGCATCGTAGGCATTGATAACGTGAAATTGGGAGGCTGAGAATGAGTGCGCTTCCGCCATATGCGACGACCGGTCAACGGATCTGGTACTATAGCTTTCGGGTGATCGTGGGGTTAATCCTGTTCTTTTTGATCGCACCGATCCTCATCATTATCCCGCTGTCGTTTAACGCGGAGAATTTCTTTACGTTCACGCCAAAGATGCTGGCGCTGGACCCAGAGGGTTATTCTCTCAAACATTACCGTGACTTCTTTTCCAATCAGGATTGGATCAGGCCCCTGCAGAATTCGCTGATCATCGCGCCATTCGCGACGATCATCTCGGTATCGCTGGGAACATTGGCCGCGATCGGGCTGAGCCAAAGCCATGTGCCGTTTCGCAGGGCAATCATGGCGATTCTGATCTCGCCGATGATTGTGCCGCTGATCATTTCGGCCACGGGCATGTTCTTTTTCTATAGCCAGCTGGGTTTGTGGATGGAAGATAGCCTTGGGCTGTCGAAGTCACTGACTGGCTATATCAAAGTGATTTTGGCGCATGCGGCACTTGGTATTCCGTTTGTGATCATTACCGTTACGGCGACACTTGTCGGCTTTGACAAATCGCTGACCCGCGCTGCGGCAAACATGGGCGCGACGCCGACTGTGACGTTTTTTCGGGTGCAGATGCCATTGATTTTGCCCGGTGTGATTTCCGGTGGGCTATTCGCCTTTATCACATCTTTTGATGAAGTGGTTGTTGTGCTGTTCGTCGGTGCGGCGGCCCAGAAGACACTGCCATGGCAGATGTACACGGGTTTGCGCGAGCAGATCAGCCCAACCATTCTGGCTGTTGCCACGGTACTTGTAGCGGTTTCGGTGCTGATGTTGGCGACTATCGAAATCTTGCGGCGCCGTTCAGAGCGGTTGCGCGGCATGTCACCGGGATAATCATTTTTCTGGAAAAATGACAGGGCGTCAGGGCAACAGAGCCAGCCAGCACCAGACGGTAAGGATTGACGCCCCGGTCCCGACCAGCACCGCAGAGGCGGCGACCCGTTTGGCTTTTCCGTACATATTTGCAAAGACGTAGGCATTAATGCCCGGCGCCATTGCGGCTGTCAGCATCGCAGAGCGGGTCTGCGGGATACTGAGGTCGTTCACTTGGGCAATAGACCACACGACGGCCGGGTGCAGGATCAGCGACACCGCAACCACGTAGAGGATTGCGCGCATGTCGCCTTCAGGACGGTAGCGGTATAGCACGCCGCCAAGTCCAAAAAGGGCCGCTGGCAGGGCCGCACGTACCATCAGATCCAGCGCGTCCGTCAGGACCCCCGGGACAGGGATGCCGCCCAAGTTCACAATGAAACCCAGCGTGATGCCAAGGATGAGCGAGTTGCGGAACATCGCGCTCAGGACTTTGGCGGGAAGGGCCGCGATACTGCCGCCCCGGTTGCGGGCGATTTCCATCGCGGTGATACCGACGCCGTAGCAGAACGGGGAATGGATCGCGATGATGGCGTAATTTGCCTCAAGTGCCGAGGCACCATAGGCCCGTTCGGTAATCGGTAGCCCCAGCAACAATGAATTTGAAAAAAGACAGCAAAACCCGATGGCGACGCTGTCCTCCCAATCGCGTTTGAACAAGAACCGCGCGCCCAGAAGCCCCGCCGTGAAGCCGGCCAGCGCCCCGGTATAGAATGTTGCGAGAAGGGTCAGGTCAAAGTTCTGGCCAAGGTCGAGTGTCGAAATGGCCCGGAATAGCAAGCAGGGGATGGCGAAACCTTGGGTGAATTTCATCAGCCCGTCAACGCCGCTGTCGTTGAAGTAGCCTTTCCAGACTGCCAGATAGCCAAAGCCGATGACAAGGAAGACGGGCAGGATAACGTCAATCAAAGCGGCCATGGTCGGGTGTTTCCAAGCAGAGCGGCCAAGCCGCATTTATTTTTTTGGCCTCCGGCGGGGATATTTTTGCTCCGAAGATGTGATCAGGAGATCGGGTAGGTCAAGGTCATGCCGTCATATGCTGGGTGTATGTGGGCGGGGGTTTCTGCGGCAACCGTCGCATAGTCTAGATCGGTGTGCATGTTCGTCAGGATCGCCTTTTTCGGCTTCATCCGGTCAATCCACTGCAGCGTGTTAGCCAGATGCGAATGGGTCGGGTGCGGATCATGGCGCAGGGCATCGACGATCCAGCAGTGCAGGTTTTCGAGCTTTGGCCAGACGGCATCTGGAATGGTGGAGACATCCGGCAAATAGGCCACATCGTTGATGCGGAAGCCAAGCGCGTTGATAGAGCCGTGCGCCACTTCGAACGGCGTCAGGGTAATCGGGCCGCCGGGTCCGTCGATTGTAACGTCGCCGTTGATGGTGTTCAGCTCGCAGATCGGCGGATAGGCCGACCCTTTGGGTTGGACGAAGGCGTAGCCGAAGCGCGACAACAAAGCATCGGTTGTGTCGCCATCTGCCCAGACCTGCAGCCGTTCGTGCATGTTGAAAACGATCATGCGCAGGTCATCAATCCCGTGCACATGGTCGGCATGCGCGTGCGTATAGACCACCGCATTCAGTGTGCCGACGTTGGCGCTGAGAAGTTGGTTGCGCATGTCGGGCGATGTGTCGATCAGCACGCGGGTTACCGCGTCGCCGCTGGAGCGTGTGATCAGAAGTGAACAGCGGGTCCGTTGGTTTTTGGGGTTGCTGGGGTCACAATTCCCCCACAGCCCACCAAGCCGCGGCACACCCCCCGAAGATCCGCAGCCAAGAATGTTGAAGGTCAGCGTATCGGTCATAGAGCGGCCTTCCAGAATAGCCGGTCGAAGTTCGCAGTGGTTTGAGCGGCGAAGTCTGCATAGTTCAGATTGAACAGCGCGGCGCCTACTTTGGCGGTGTGTGCTGTGTAGGCCGGCTCATTCCGCCGACCCCGGTGCGGGGGTGGGGCAAGGTATGGGCTGTCGGTTTCGACGAGGATGCGGTCAATCGGTGCGCTTGCGAAAATATCGCGGAGTTCCTGGCTCTTTGGGAAGGTCGCGATACCTGACATGGACAGGTAGAAGTCCAGATCAAGCGCCGCTTTGGCCAGTGTCGCACTACTGGAAAAACAATGCATGACGCAGGTGTAGGCACCATTGCGATGCTCTTGTGCGAGAATGCGGGCCATGTCGTTATCTGCGGCGCGGGCGTGGATGATCAGCGGCAGTTTGGTTTCGCGCGCGGCGGCAATATGGATGCGCAGCGATTGTTTTTGAATATCCGCGCTGTCGGCGGTGTAGTGGTAATCAAGACCAGTTTCGCCGATGCCCACAAACTTGGGATGCTTGGCCAGTGCAATGAGCGTGTCCACGGTGGCCAACGGTTCGTCGGCGGCGCTCATCGGATGGGTCCCCGCAGCGTAGAAAACCGGGGCGTAGGCCTCTGCGATGGCACGCACCTGAGGTTCGAGCCGCAGCCGCGTGCAGATCGTCACCATGCGTTCGACACCTGCGTCCAGCGCGCGCTGAATAACGTCCGGTCGCTCTGCGTCGAAATCTGCAAAGTCGAGGTGGCAATGGCTGTCAACGATTGTGGGTTGCGTCATGGGAGCCGCCTTTAAGCTGCGGCGACACCTTGCGCCGTCTCTTCGATCTTAAAGATCATATCAAGGATCAAGGCGGCAGGGTCAAGGTTCACTGCACGTCCATGCCGCGCGCGTTGCGACAGGTCTTGCTGCAACTGCGCCCACTTTCGGGCGGCGTGGTCATTGGGGGCGATGCGTGCAAGCAGGCGGGCCTCGCCCGGTGCGCCCTGCGCATTGGGTTCGCCCATCAGCCCGGCGCGCGCCGCGCGCGACAAAAACAGGTCCATCAGATCAAGGGTCAAGCCAAAGCGTATCTCGGCCCCGCGCCCGGCGCAGCTATCGGCAAGTTTCAGGGCTGCCTGCCGATTCATGTGGGGCAGGTCCTCGCTCATTTTGACCAGCTCGGCATAGAGATGCAGGCCGTCGTGATTTAGAAGCCGGATTGCATCACCGGCAGAACCACCCGCAAGCGTGGCAAGGCTTTCGGAATTCTGGGCCGCGTGACCCGCCTGTTCAAGCGCCTTTTGAAGGTTGTCTGCCGACAACGTGCTGCATCGCAGCTCCCGGCAGCGGGACCTGATCGTGGGCAGTAGCCGCGAAGGCCGGTGTGCGATCAAAAGGATCGTGGTGTTCGGGGGGGGTTCTTCCAGTTCCTTGAGAATGGCATTTGCGGCGTTTCGGTTCAGCTCGTCTGCGGCATCCACGATCACCACACGGCGCCCGCCGTCGGCGGCAGACAGTTGAAAGAACGTCTTGAGGTTACGCACCGCATCGACGGTGATCTCGGATCGTAGTTTCTTGGTTTTGTCGTCCCAAGGGCGGCGGATCAGTGCAAGGCGCGGGTGGGCACCGGACTGGATCAGCCGGGCATCCGGGTGCTGTGCATCCACGTCAAGGGTTGGGTCGCCAAAAAAGCCAGTGTCAGGGTTTGCCAACAGGAACGTCGCGATCTTCCAGGCCAACGTGGCCTTGCCCACGCCGCGCGGGCCGGTGACCAGCCAGCCAGAGTGCAGGCGGCCTGACGTGTAGGCATGAAGAAAATCAGCCTCGGCTTTGGACTGACCAAATAGCGTGGCCGTTTTGCGCGGATGCGGCGCGCCTTCGATCCGGTCGGGTTCTGGGATGCCGTCATCCGTCATGCGAAGGCCGCAATTTCGCGGGCAATCTGATCGGGTGTGCGGTTGCCGTCGATCACGATACAGCGGCTGGGGTCGGCATGTGCGAGCGCGAGAAAGCCATGGCGCAGGGTTTCCTGAAAGGGCAGGCCGAAATCTTCAAACCGGTCCTCGCCAGATTTGCGTGCAAGGCCGCGCTGCAATGCTGTGGCAGGGTCCATATCAATGATAAACGTCAGGTCCGGCTCGCGCCCGATCATCAGCGCATGCAGCGCATCGACCTTGGCGCGCAGGTCGCCGCGTGTTGCGCCTTGGTAGACGCGGGTACTATCGGCGAAGCGGTCTGATATCACTGTCTTGCCAGCGGCCAGTGACGGTTCAATCATTTTTTCAAGGTGATCGCGGCGTGCGGCGGTGAACAACAATATCTCTGTCTCGGCGGACCAGCGGTCAGGGTCGCCGGTCAAGACAAGCTGTCTAATCTCCTCGGCGCCGGGGCTGCCGCCGGGTTCGCGCGTCAAGACAACCTGAATACCCTGATCTTGCAGGTGTTGCGCAAGGCGCCGTGATTGCGTGGATTTGCCAGAGCCGTCGATGCCTTCGAAGGTAATGAAACGCGGGCTGGTCATGCGCCTTCGGCTGCCTGTTCCGCGCCGGGTCCGAATTTCTGCCATAGTACATAGGCGGCTGTGCGCAGACGAGCGCTGAAGCCGCCGCGCGCAACATCGGCGTCCGCGACCAGCGGCAGGCGCTTTTGGGGAAGCCCGTCAAGCGAAACCACCAGTTCGCCCAGTTGCTGACCTGCGGTAATCGGCGCCGTGATCGGCCCCGCAAAGACGACTTCGGCATTGACCTCGCCTTGGTTCAAGATCGGGACCAACAGCGACAGGTCATCGGCCACAGTCAGACCGACCGTTGGGGCATCGCCCATCCAGACGTCTGCTTCGGCGATGCGGGTGCCTGCGCGTGCAACATCTTTTTGCGCAAACTGGCGGAAGGCCCAATTCACGAGCTTTTCGGCCTCTTCTGCGCGGTCGGATTGGCTTTCAAGCCCGGTGATCACAAAGATCACCCGTCGGTCTCCCTGTTTGGCTGAACCGACAAGACCGTAACCCGCCTCTTGTGTATGGCCGGTTTTCAATCCGTCCGCGCCGATCCCCAGCGTCAGAAGCGGATTGCGGTTGCGTGAGTTCGAAGGGACCCGATTGTCAAAGGCGAACTCTGTTTCAGCAAAGAGCGGGTAAAAGGTCGGGAAATCCGAAATGATGCGATCCGCCAGAATGCCAAGGTCTTCCATCGACATCCTATGCCCGGCAGCAGGCCAGCCGTTGGAATTGGCAAAACTGGAATTCATCATGCCCATCTGTTGCGCGCGCTGGGTCATCATCCGGGCAAACCCCGCCTCGGTGCCGTCCGGTGACAGGGCTTCCGCCAGAACTGCGCTGGCGTCATTGCCCGACAGCACAATTACACCGCGCAACAGATCCTCTACCGAGACGCGGTCGGTGGTGTCCAGAAACATGGAAGAGCCTGCGTAACCAGCCGCATGGGCAGAAACCGGCAAGAGTTCATCAATCACCAGACGCCCGTCGGTCACGGCCTCGAACGCCATATAGACGGTCATAAGCTTTGACATTGATGCTGGCGGCAGCGGGATGTCTTCATTCTTTGCCAGCAGTACTGTGCCTGTTGTTTGGTCAAACACATAGGCTGCCGTTGCGCGCGTATCAAAGGTCTGCGCAAAGGCGGCTGTGGCACTCAGGCTGACACCCAAAATGACAAATCGGATGGTGGACATGATCATTTGCCAGATTTTCCTTTTCCCGGAACGGACTTAGCTTTCAATGGCAAAAGCATCTACAAAGCCAAGATCTTTGATTTGGGCCAGCACCGCCGCCCGTGCGGCATCGTCTTCGGTCGGGCCTGACACGACACGCCAGACGGTGCGCCCGCCCGCCTGTTCCGCCAAGACAGATGTCGCGATGCCTGCCGTGCGTAGCATTTCAGCCGTGCCACTGGCATTGCGTTCAATGCTGAAGACCCCGATTTGAACCATTGGGCCTGACAGCGTAACCGGCGCAACAGCAACTTCAGCTTCTGCCGCGACGACAACAGGCAAAACGGGTGCTGCAGGGGGTAGGGACGCTTCCACTGCAGGTGCTGCTGTGTCAGCAACGGCTATGGGCGCTGCTGCGCCCGGGGCGGGATCAAGAGGTGTCTGGGCGATGGTCGCAGGTGCGGCAAGATCAGCGACAACAGCATTCACCGGTAGCGCGGCTTTAACGGCAATATCCTCGCGGCGTAGCACGACAACACTGATTTGGGTCGGTGCGCCGGGCAGAATGCCAAGGGCGTCGGCTGCATCTGAAGATATCTGCAGTGGCGGCCCCGGATTTTCTCGCTCGCGCCGAAACAACGCGCCTACCACGGATTTTTCGTTGGCGGGGTTGCGGATCACGACGCGTTCGGGATCGGTCACATCCGGATGTGCGACCCAAATGCCGCCCAGCGACGGACGCCCATCCCAAAGGCCGCGATCCGTCACTTCAAAGACGTCCGGACGCTCAACGTCTTGTTCGACCGTGCGGGCCGGGGCCGGGGTTGCTGCGCCTGCCGTGGTTGCATTTGGGGTGCCGTCACCGGATGCAAACGTGAAGTCGCCGTTTGCGTCGCAGGCCGCGAGGCTGAACGCAGTCGTGATTGCCATCGATATAGGGAGTTTGCCCCACATGCTTATTCGCCTGCCTGTCATTCGTCGCCCCTTCGTTTGCGTCCTGTTTTTCGGGCGCTCATGCCGTTTGTGGCCGTTTTTATTCTTTGTCACGCCTGTTCCCTGCAAAGATCCCAGCCAGATTGCAATAGGTACGTGCGTGCCTAGAGACACATTAGCGCCCGTTTTGGGATTTTGGAAGGCTGATGGCGGAAAAGTCGGCGGATTTCCCCATGGTGTAAAGCTGCTTTTCGAATCATAAATTGGCCGCTAACAGGGACATGTCGGAGGAGTGGCAGAGTGGTTGAATGCACCGGTCTTGAAAACCGACGTAGGTGAAAGTCTACCGTGGGTTCGAATCCCACCTCCTCCGCCAAAGCGTATTGTTTTCAATGGGAAAAACGGAATTTATTTATCTGTACCCACATAAGACCCCACATTGAAAAAACGCTTATAAGAAGCTGGTTCTACATGCTAGTGAGCCACCCTTGTGCGACCAGTACCAAACGCAGCATCGCTCGACTTGCCCAGCGAGGTATAAATTGTAAAGCCGGCAATGGCGGATGAACAAGGTATGGACGCAAGGGGCCGACAGCGCACCACATCGGTCTACCTTGTCAGAAAGCGGGACAGCTATGTTGTCGTCGCCCAGCTTTCGCCAGAGTGCACAGCGCGCCTTGTTGACTGAGGGCAGTAGTTGGGCGCGAGGGCTGAGCAAGCGGCCGCGCTGCGCTGCTTCTGAAATCTTGATTCAGCCGCCCGCGTATGTCGTCCCGCGAGATTGCGGAACTCTGCGACAAACTGCACGTCCATGTTTTGCGTGACATTGAGAAGATGAGAACGGCAATGCAAAAGTGAGCCACGGAAGTGGTGAGATTGTCTTGCTGCGGGCAGAGTAAAACTTTGCCACTTTGGCCCTTTCTGTTTGCAGGGAGGGCGGGGGTATTTTCAGCGTGGAACTTTACAGGAAGGTCCGCCTCGCGCGTCGAGGCGGCATGAG
>NZ_JAFMHJ010000091.1 GCF_017854565.1 Yoonia sp. | reverse complement strand
CCTCACCGGCTTTGGCCTGCAAAGAAGATCGCCGCCTTTTTTAACACTTCCCTCTTGTCTTATCCTGAACATGGCTCTTGTGCGATACAGGAGCCGTCGTCCGGCACGGCATTTATGCCGGGCGACGGCGAGGGTCGGATCGTTTCCTTCTTGGTCGTGACGGACCGCCGAGGAGTAAGGTCGCCCTCGTCTTTTCTTACGACCTGAACGGATACTTGGGCTTGCGGCCCGTATGACAAGACAAGGTGGAAAAGACACATGAACAATACCATTGGCATCGACATTTCCAAAGACACACTTGATGTCCATCGTTTGACAGATGGTCAACATAGGCAGTTTCTCAATGGAAAGGCCGGACATATACAGCTGCTCAAGTGGATTAGGTTGCAGCCGGGGCAGCTAGTTATCTTTGAGGCAACGGGTGCCTATCATCGGCAACTGGAGCGTACGCTTGGTGCGAAAGCCTTCCCGTTCGTAAAAGTGAACCCAAAACAAGCGCGTCGATTTGCCCAGGCCAGTGGGAAACTTGCAAAAACAGATCGTGTTGATTGCGAAATGTTGGCAAAGATGGGTGCCGCTTTACAACTCGTGCCGCAACCTCCTTTCGCAGAAAGTTTGTATGATCTGAGAGAGTTATTGTCTGCGCGGCGCGCGCTTATCAAAGATCGCACAGCAGCCAAGGCACGTAAGGCTACGGTTTCTAACGCTCTGGTAAAGCAGCAACTCGAAAAACGTTTGCGCCAGATCGAAAGTGATATTGAAAAGATTGATGCGTTGATGCTGGAGTTGGCGCGCCAAGATCAACGCATGAGTGAACGGCTGGATATACTCTTCAGTATCCCGGGAATTGGAATGATCACAGCGCTTATGATCCTCGTGGATATGCCCGAAATTGGCACGCTGGGTAACAAACAGGTCGCCAGCCTTGCAGGGTTAGCACCCATGTCACAAAGCTCGGGAAAATGGCAAGGAAAGGCGCGGATACAGGGTGGGCGTCTAAATTTGCGCAATGCTATCTTCATGCCAGCGCTCGTCGCGATCCGTTTCAATCCGGATCTGAAAGCCAAGTACGATTATCTGGTAGCGGCTGGGAAAGAGAAAAAAGTAGCCATCACGGCTGTCATGCGCAAACTGCTTGTCCTCGCAAATGCGCTGCTACGAGATCAGAGAAAATGGGCTGAAAAAGTGACTTGACCAAGACGGATACTCCTTGGCTGTCTATCTCTGTGTCTGGCATCACCCGCGCAAGCAACTCCTCCAGCGCCGGTCCGGTGAGCAGGCCCGATGTGGAGAGGGCGCGCGCCATGTCATCCAAAACCGTTTGATTTGCGCGCAGGATGCGCAGCGCGCGAGCTTCGGCCTGCTGCAGTCGGGCCTCGACGCGGGTGCGCAGACCCGGATCAAGCGCCAGCCGCGCCTGCGCGGCTTCGGGTGTGGCCAGCCACAAGAGGGTGTCGCCCAGGCCATAACTGACTTCAAGGGCGGTCGCCGTTCGTGTCGCCTTGGCCAAGTCGCTTTCGACCTCTCCCCCGGACCCGGCTGACGGATGTCCGAAGATATGGAGTTCTGCCGCGCGACCAGCGAGGTCCAGCGCCAGCTGCCCCGCAAAATGCGCCGCGTCCTGGATATCGCGGGTCCGGCTGGCATGGGCAATGCCGCCATCGCTGCGCAGCGCCAGCAAGGAGGGCAGCGCCGCACCTGTGGCCATTCCGACCACCGCGTGGCCTGCTTCGTGAACAGATACGCGCCAGCGCAGGGCCTCAGGAAGCGGCGGGCGCGCGGCGGCGAGCGCCTCCTCCAGATCCGGCAGGCTCAGGTCGCGCCGGGCCTTGCGGGCACGGGCGCGGGCCGCGCGAACCGCGGCGGCGATATCGGCCCCTGATGCCCCGACGGCCTGAACTGCCACGCCCGACAGATCCGCATCCGGCAGATCGGACCCCAACTGCCAACGGATTGCCTTTGGCAGCAAGGTAAGCGTGGGATAATCCAGCGTCACGATGTGGTCAAAGCGCCCGGGCCGGATCAGCGCGGCGTCGAGCTTGTCCACATGATTGGTCGCGGCCATGACTACGACCCCTTCATGCCCGTGGAATCCGTCCAACAGGTCGAGCAATCCTGTGACGATGTAGTCCGTATAGCTCGAATTGTGATCTCTCGGCCTTGCGCGATCGCCAAAGGAGTCGACCTCATCGATGAACAAAATACTTGGCGCCTGTTCGGCGGCGCTGCTGAAAGCAGCGCGCATGGCCTTGATCACGTCCGAGCTGCGCGCGCTCTCAGTCGACCATTGTGCAAGTGACCCTGAAACAACCGCAACCCCGGCCTCGCGGGCAATGACCCGCGCCAGCTCCGTCTTGCCGCTCCCCGGAGGGCCCACCACCAGCGGCCCGCGCGTCACATCGCGCCAGGCCAAACGCCCGTCCCGCCAGTCGCGCAGATCGGCGATCAGCTGCTGGACCGGTGCACGCACGCTGTCCGGCAGCGGGAACTCAGCCAGCCCGAAGCCTGCGTCCGGACCTGACGGGCTCAGTGTATCTTTGATAGCGCGAATGGCGGTGTCCGGATCCGAAGCCCGCAGCCCAAGGGTCAGCGCGTCGGGACCAAGGCGCGTCAGCACCACCTCTTCGGGCAAAGCCCGGAGGGCTGCGGGTGCATTCTGGCCCGGATAGGCCATGTCCATGAGCAGTGCCAGCATGGGCTGGTCGAGCGGTGCAAGCGGGATCACCTGCGGATGCAGATCGCGGAGGGCTTTGGGTGATGTGCCTGCAACCGGGGTGATCAGGATCAGCGGCGTGCCCTGCTCGATGGCATCATGGACCTTGTCGGTCAGGGTGGCGAAGGGACGGTGGCGATCAATGGCGGCCGTGTTGATGGCGTACTCGGCCAGCATCACGACCGGATCAAGTGCTGCTTCGGGCCAGATGTCATCATCGACGACGACGGCCTCCAGCACCCGGCGGGTCATCTTGTCCAGCGCAGCGTTGCCGGTGCCCAACAGCGTGAGCGCACCACGGGCGCCAAGGGCTGCCACCATCGCCTCGGGGTGCGCAAAGGTCTTTGCCAACCGCACAATGGCCAGCAGCGTTACCGGCTTTGGGTGCCACGTGGACGGGAGTTCGGGCTCTACTGGTCGACAGGGCGGCAGCAGATCGCCCATCGCTTCAGCCAGTGCGGCCTCGCGCTCGACCTTGTCCAGCAGGGCATCGACACAGTCGGGATCATAGGCATCGCCCGCCGGATCGGCTGACGTTTCTGTGGCCAAGGCCAAGCCAGAGAGGTGGACACCAAGTGCAGAGCTGCTGGCCTGTGAATTGGTCGCTGGCGCAGGATATGTGGTCCAGCCGGCCCAGGTCGCGCCGCGTACTGCATCAAGCAGCATGCGGGCAAAGGTCCGCCAGTCAGGCTGCGGGGAGGGGTGCACAGCAGCCTGTGACGGGTACGGAGATGTGGGTGTGATCGTCATGGCGATCTCCTGTGTTCAGAGAAAAGGGGGGGGGCGCGGCCCGCCGCGCAAATGCGGCGGGGGTGGTGAAAAGGCGTCCTGTGCCTTGGGATCAGGCGGACCGCGGCGGTTTTTTGCGGGTCCGGACCGGCATGGCGGGCGGCAACGATGCGCGCCAAGGGCGGGCCTTGCAGTTCATCCGGTTGCAGTGGTCGCGCGTTGCGGGCGGTCCAGGTCAGGCGGCGAGATCGAGATCGTCGTCCCAGCCGCCCGGGATGGCGTCAGTGTGGCCCAGCCTGGCCAGCGCTGCGTCGAGGCTCATCCGAGGATTCCGGCGGAGGCCAGGTATCTCACCTGCCTGGATGACGTGCCGGTTCTGCCAGTCCGCGGAGAAGTAGACGACACCTTCCGTAAGAATGACCATCGCCAGAACGTCGAAATCTTGGGGCAAATAAGGGCCTTTACCGGTCGCCCCTCGCGCGGATCTCTGCTTGAGGTTAAAGATATAGCTGCCAGTGTCGGTCCGGCAGTGCCGGGCTTTGACTTGAATCCGGACCTGTACGCCCCGGGGGAGCAGCAGTACGCGATCATGGCGTTCGAACTCGGGCGTGGCATAGGCCCGCTCTCCCAGCCGCATCAGAACGGAGTCCACAAGCAGTTCGGCTGCGATGCCGAGCGCCTTGGCGTGCCGACACAAGTCGTCGGTGGTCATATGCGGGTAGCTGGCCAGCGCCTCGCGGGCGTTACGGGTCTCAACGGGACGGGACGGCATGGTTATGCCGGGAAGGTAGAGTTGCTGCATCGGGATGCTCCGTTGCTCAGTAAAGGGAAAGCGAGGGGGCCGTGCCCCCTCGAAAGGGCATGCGTGGTCGGCCTGATCAGGCCGCCATCATGGGCCCAAAGGTGCCATCATCGTCAGGGCCAGGCCCTCCGAAGTCCTGAAGCTGCATGAGCTCGGTGAGCAGGATGAAGAACTCGGTCTGGAGCTGGCGCGTCCGGCGGGCCACCGCATGGCTGCCCCCCACCATGAAATTTACCTGATGGTCGATCAGTGTACCGAAAAGGAACACACGGGCCTCGTCGTCCTCTTGGCCAAGCAGGCTGTGCAGGGCGTAGCCCATCTCCCAGAGCGCCCCGTCTTCAGGGCGGAGCAGGTCCACCGCCATGACGTGGTGAAGCGCATCGTGCATTGCGGTCAACGCATCTTCTGCGCCGACCATCGCACTGGTGAACTGCGGCGTCCGGACGTCTCCTGCCAGCCGTCGCTGGATCATTTGGTCCGCGCGGACGAACTGATCCATTGCGGCCACGAGGCTGATGAAGCGGCGCGACATCTCGGTATGCGCTACATCTACGTTATCCGACAGCACTGGCGCAACGCCGTGGTTGCCCATCGTAACAGTCCCCGGCAGCAAGATGTAGGCCGTGAGCGCGTCGAAAGCCGTGTCGAGCAACGCGTTGTAACGGGGGCGATCCGGCCGGTAGAGGGGGAACAGGATCGTGTCGTTACGCATGACGCAGATGTTGCGGATCATAGCCACCTCGGAGGGCTTGTCCGTTGTCAGGACGGTCCGGACCATCCGCGCCGCAATCTGCATCCCGTGGGCCATCTCATCGACTGTCGCACCCGCGATGAGCGCAGCGCAGTGGGTCAGCGTTTGCGCGCGGCCGGTGTCCACCGCGCAGGTATAGGCCGCAAGGGCGGGATCTTGGTCGGTATACCCGACAAGATCACGTTCCGCGGCGGTCAGTTCGACCAGCGA
>NZ_JAFMHJ010000042.1 GCF_017854565.1 Yoonia sp. | reverse complement strand
TGGAGCGGGTGACGGGAATCGAACCCGTGTCTCTAGCTTGGAAGGCTAGGGTCTTACCATTACACAACACCCGCGCTCTGGAATTACTGCATATTTCAAGCCTACCATATCGTCAAGGAAGCCAGAGCTTCTTCCGAGCATAAATATCCCCGCCGGAGGCACCCGCACGCAGTCACCCTTGCACCGCCACGCTTTCCGGGCCACATCGACGGCATGAAAATACAAACCCTCATCATCGGCGCAGGCGCCGCTGGCATGATGTCCGCGGCACACGCAGGACCCGGCGTGCTGGTCGTCGATCACGCCAAAGCACCCGGCGAAAAAATCCGCATCTCCGGCGGCGGGCGATGCAACTTTACCAACATGCACACAAGCCCCGAAAATTTCATCAGCCAGAACAAACACTTCTGCAAGTCTGCGCTGGGACGCTACAGCCAATGGGACTTCGTCAGCCTTGTTGACGCACATCGCATCCCATGGCACGAAAAAACCCTTGGTCAGCTTTTCTGCGACAACAGCGCCAAGGACATCATCATCATGTTGCGCGCCGAAATGGACCGTGCGGGCGCACAGCTTTGGCTGCGAACAGAGGTCGGCGAAATCACACATGATGGCCGTAACTTTCATATCAACCTGACCCGCGAAGGGCGAACAACACGCGTTACGGCGCGCAACGTGGTCGTGGCGTCAGGCGGTAAATCAATCCCCAAAATGGGTGCCACCGGGTTGGCATACCGGATTGCCGAACAATTCGGACTAAACACGATAGCACCGCGGCCCGGTCTGGTTCCGCTCACGTTCTCTGATGACAAATTCAAACCTCTGGCAGGTGTCGCAACCCCTGCCCGCGTCACAGCGCATGGCATCAGCTTTGATGAGGCCATTCTATTTACCCACCGCGGCCTGTCTGGTCCGGCTATCCTGCAAGCCTCGTCGTATTGGGACGAAGGCCAGACCATCAGCATTAATCTGACACCACAGGCAAATCTCTGCGACGCATTACGTGCCGAGCGGCAAATATCGGGCCGCAAAGCGCTGAGCACCGTGATGTCGCACTACTTGCCAAGCCGGTTGGTCGCACATCTGGCAACAGAGATCCCGCTCAACGGCAACCTCGCCGACCAAAGCGACGCCGCTCTGCTCGCCATCAGCGATAGCGTGCAGAACTGGGTGCTGACACCAACCGGATCCGAAGGCTATCGCACGGCAGAAGTCACCCTTGGCGGGGTGGATACCGATGCGCTGTCGTCAAAAACGATGGCGGCAAAAACCATGCCACGGCTTTATTTCATTGGGGAATGCGTCGATATGACTGGTTGGCTTGGGGGCTATAATTTCCAATGGGCATGGTCATCGGGTTGGGCAGCAGGGCGCGCCATTGCAAGCCCGTAAGGTGGGTCAAGACCCACCTTACAACGTGGCTGCCGTCACGCAGCGCACAAAATCCTCACCGCGTTTTTCAAAGTTGTCATATTGATCGAATGACGCCGCCGCGGGGGCGAGCAGCACAACGTCTCCTGCTTCGGCTTCGGCCACCGCATTTGCGACGGCCACGTCCATCGTCAGGCAGACCTCGGTCGCAACACCAACCAGTTGACGCGCAAAGCCTTCGGCTTCGCGGCCAATCACATAGGCCTTCACCACATGATCCAGATGCGGCAACAGCCCTTCCAGACCGCCTTCTTTCTGCAAGCCGCCGCAAATCCAGCGCACCTTTGCAAAGGCCTGCAGGGCCTTGGCAGCGCTGTCGACATTTGTTGCCTTGCTGTCGTTCACAAAGGCCACGCCCCCGACCTCGGCCACCAACTGCGACCGATGCGGCAGGCCCGGATAGCTGCGCATCGCCGCCTCAATCCCCTTTGGTCCAAGGCCCATCGCCCGGCAGGCTGCGTAGGCGGCACAGGCATTCTGATGGTTGTGCGCGCCGGGTAACCCTTTGATATCCCTAAGATCAATCGCCCCAGCCTGACGGCCCTTGCGGTATTCCGACAAGAACCCCTTGCGGGCAAAAACGCTCCAACCCAGACCGATCAGCTTCTGCCCCGATGATATCGCGATGACGCGGTCGTCGCCGGGACCTTCGGCCAGTTGGTTGGCCAGATAACGTCCTTCGGGTTCGTCCATGCCGATGACCGCACGGTCGGGGCCACCTTCGGCGAACAACCGGCGCTTGGCCGCAAAGTATCCGCCCAAACCGGCGTGCCGGTCCAGGTGATCGGCAGAAAAGTTAGTAAAAACAGCGACATCCGGGGTCAGCGACCGGGCCAGGTCGGTCTGGTAGGAGGACAGTTCCAGCACCACCACCTCACCGTCATGGGCCGGGTCGATGTCCAGCACGCCGCGCCCGATATTGCCCGCCAATTGCGCGGGCCGGCCATTTTCCACTAGGATGTGGTGGATCAAGGCGGCGGTCGTGGATTTGCCGTTTGATCCGGTCACCGCGATCACGCGGGGGGGGGTGTCGAAGCCATCCCAATCGTCGGTCGCAAAGGACCGAAAGAACAGCCCGATATCATTGTCCACCGGCACGCCTGCGTCCCATGCGGCGGCGACTGCGGGATGCGGGCTGGGGTAGAGATGCGGAATGCCGGGACTGACGATAAGGGCCGCAACCCCTTCAAAAGACGCCACTTTTGCTAGATCACGCAGAGCAAACCCATCGACCTGTGCGGCGTCCCGCGCGGTCTGGCCATCGTCCCAGACCACGACCTGCGCCCCGCCTTCGCGCAATGCCAACGCCGCCGCCCGGCCCGAACGGCCAAGCCCCAGAACGGCGACAATCTGGCCCGTGTAACCTTGCACTGGAATCATCGCACTGCCCCTTTGGTGTTTTGCGGGCAGAGTGCCGTCTGCGGGGGCTGGACGCAAGGTGAGGTAAAGGAGGTATTAACGCGATTTCGGGCCACGGCGGCAGATCACGGCAAATCCCCTTGGTTAACAGGGGTCTTGAGGCCATTTTGCGGGTATGTTTGGCGTATGCAAGCCGTACAGAAGCTGTACCTACCGATCTGCGGGTATGGGGTGATTAAGGGGGCGTACGGTGGAAATGTGAATGAGGTGTTAGGGTTTGGGGAGTCCAGCAATCTGCGCCTGAGCCGAAGCGACATGCGGGTGCGCTGCCGGCAGGGTTGCCTGCAAGATCGACAAAGCCTGCGTGAGCAGCGGGCGCGCCTCCTCTGCCCGCTCTTGTTGCACCAAAAGACGTGCGAGGTTGTTGAGGTGCGTCGCATAGGCCGGATGCCCGTTGCCAATCGTCGCGCGGGCAATCTGCAGCGCCTGAAGATACAGCACTTCGGCCTCGGCAAACCGGCCCTGTGCCTGCACCACCATCGCGAGGTTGTTGAGGCGCGTCGCTTAGGCAGCGCTGTCCGGGCCAGAATCAGCCTTTGCGCGCGCGACAAGACGTTCACAGGCTGCGACCGCTTCGTCCCCCTTGGCCAGTCTCCACGTCATATGCGCATATGCTTCCAAGTGGGACTGATCATCGCTAAGGTCGGCAGCCCGTTTGTAATGGGTGTAGGCGTCGTGCCATTTTACCGCATCTTCAGCAATCAGGCCCTTGCCATAATAGGCGTTGGCGGCAAGCATTATGCCACGCTCTGCCGTTTCAGTAAGCAGCGCGTCAATTTCGGCATAGTCGAGGTGTTCAAACCGTTCGAGCGCAGAGGTGATGCGGTTTTGGCCCAATGATTGCGCTGCGGCGGCACCTTGTAACAGCTTTTCAATCTGGCTGGCACGCTCCTTGTGCTCTACGAAGGCTTGATCTGGATTGGCCAATCGCAACTCAAGTTCTTGTTTTTGCTCGCGTAACTGTGCCAGTTCAGCATTTAGTTGTCGCTTTTCCAGTTCGCTGACCTTTAGGACAAGCGCTTCTTTCTCGGCTATCAGCTCATCAATGCGCGCATCCTTGCGCTGCATCTCTGCAATGAATAGCGTAGGGTCCATGCCGATGTTTTGGGTATTGCTATGGCCACCCTTTTGCGTTTGCCCCACATCCTTGCTGCCAAAAAAGTTCATGCGTTTTGGTCGCCGTCCGTGGTGTTATCCATCGTTTGTTTGACATCATCGCGCTGCGCGGTTTGCGTGCTGCTGCGACTGTTTGTCATCTTTTGATCAACGGATGGTTTGCGTTTTTTGAGCTGCCAATACGGGATCAGCACAGCGACGATTGCAATAATTACCCCGCCAATGACCCAGTAATCCATTCCAGACTGCGGCATCAAATCGTTCCTTTAAATGACTGCGGGCACCATACACGTCTGACGCGACTTGGGAAGGGTGGCGGGGTGAACCCCGCCCTACGGGAGGGTTGTACGCATTTGGCTTTGGCGGACGGCGACGTTGTCCCCCCTACCGCACCTTCAGCGTTGCGAGGCCGATCATGGCCAGGATCAGGGAGATGATCCAGAAACGGATCACGATCTGGGGTTCGGCCCAGCCCTTTTTCTCGTAGTGGTGGTGGATCGGGGCCATCAGAAAGACCCGCTTGCCGGTCCGTTTGAAGTAGAGGACCTGAATGATGACGCTGAGCGCTTCGACCACGAAAAGGCCGCCGACGATGGCCAGAACGATCTCGTGCTTGGTGGCCACGGCGATGGCACCGAGCGCGCCGCCAAGGGCCAGTGATCCGGTGTCGCCCATGAAGACGGCGGCGGGCGGCGCGTTGTACCACAAGAACCCGAGGCCGCCACCGATCAGGCCCATGGTAAAGATCAGGAGTTCGCCGGTTTGCGGCACGTAATGCACATCGAGATATTCGGTAAAGTCGGTCCGGCCAACCGCATAGGCGATGACGCCAAAGGTGCCTGCGGCGATCATCACCGGCATGATGGCCAGCCCGTCAAGCCCGTCGGTCAGGTTGACCGCATTGGCCGAGCCCACGATCACGATCACGCTGAAGGGTACGAAAAGGATCCCGAGATTGATCAGCGTGTTTTTGAAAATCGGCAGGGCCAGTTGGTTATCCAGTCCTTCGGGGTGATATTGCGCGGCCCAGAAACCGGCGATGGCCGCAATCAAGATGCCCAGCACGATGCGGATTTTGCCGGAGACGCCGTTGGTGTTTTGCTTGGACACTTTGGCGTAGTCATCGGCGAACCCGATCAGGGCAAACGACAGGGTGACAAACAGCACCATCCAGATGAACGGGTTGTCCAGCCGCGCCCAGAGCAGGGTCGAGGTGGTCAGCGCGCCGACGATCAACAAGCCGCCCATGGTCGGCGTGCCGGCCTTGGCGAAATGCCCCGCGGGGCCATCGCTGCGGATCGGCTGGCCTTTGCCTTGCTTGCGGCGCAGCACGTTGATCAGCGGCAGGCCAAAGATGAAGCCAAACAGCAGCGCCGTCATAAATGCGCCACCCGCGCGGAAGGTGATATAGCGAAACAGGTTGAAGAAATCGCCGCCGTCGGAAAGTGCTGTCAGCCAATATAGCATAGGAAACCCTTATTCATCTTGTGGGCGGCGATGCCCCAGTTTGCGGATGGCGTCAACGACCAGACTGATTTTGCTGCCCTTGGAACCTTTGACCAGCACAACATCGCCTGCATCGACCAGACGCGATACCTGCGGGACCAGATCGGCGGCCTGCGGCGCCCATTGCCCGCGCTTTTCTTGGGGCAGCGCCTGCCAGAGGTGGTGCATCAACGGCCCGGCGCAATGGATCAGGTCCAGCGTTTGAAGGTGCTTGTCTGCGGCCATGGCGCGGTGCATCTGCACCTCGTCCGGTCCCAGTTCGCGCATATCGCCAAGGATCGCCACGCGCCGCCCCTTGACGATGCGGCCCACGTCATCAGTGGGTTGCGCTGATGCGACGACCTCGAGAGATGCGGCCAGAGACGTGGGGTTGGCATTGAATGCGTCGTCGATCAGGTCCAGCGTTTCGGCTTCGTTTGTGGCGTCCAGCACGATCACCTCGCGGGTGCCGCGCCCGGCGGGCGGCGTCCATCGCGCGATACCAAGGGCGGCGGCCACCGGATCGGCGCCCAATGCGGCGGCAACGGCAAGAACGCCCACGGCATTCATGGCAAAGTGACGGCCCGGCACGGACAGTTTGAACAGGTAATCCTGCCCCTGACCGGTCGCGCGTATCACCGTGACGTTGCCGATCAGCCGCACGTCCGTGACCCGCCAATCGGTCCCCGTTTCACCAAACAGCACCAGTGTGGCCCCCATCGTTGCCGCGTGATCGCGCAACACACCGCTGGTTGCGATATCGGCGTTCACGATGGCAATGCCGCCGGGCACCAGCCCGTCGAAAATCGTGGCTTTTTCGATGGCGATCCCGGCAAGACTGTCGAAGGCCGCCAGATGCGCCGCCGCCACGGTCGTGATCATCGCGACATGCGGGCGGGCCAGTTTCGCAAGGGGGGCGATTTCGCCGGGGTTGCTCATTCCGATTTCGACGATGGCAAAGTCGGTGTCGGCTGGCATCCGTGCGAGGGTCAGCGGCACACCCCAGTGGTTGTTGTACGACGCTTCGGCGGCGTGACATTTCCCTTGGACGGACAGCACGGTGCGCAACATTTCCTTGGTCGATGTCTTGCCGACGGACCCGGTGACCGCCACGACCTGTGCCGTCGTGCGGGCGCGGGCGGCACGGCCCAGATCAGCCAGCGCGCACAACACGTCTGCGACGATCAACAGTGGCGCATCATCGGGCACGCCATCGGGCCGATGGGTGACAAGCGCTGCGGCGGCACCTTTTGCCAAGGCCTGCGCGACAAAATCATGGCCATCGCGGATGTCGGTCAGGGCGACAAAAAGATCGCCGGGCTGCAATGTGCGCGTGTCGATCGACACGCCCTGCGCCGTCCAGTCACGGGTGGTCTGCCCCCCGGTGGCCGCGACGGCATCGACAGAGGTCCAAAGCGCGTTCATATTTTTCCCTCAAGTGCGGCGACGGCCACGCTGGCCTGTTCGACATCATCAAACGGCAGGACCGTGTCACCCACGACCTGCCCGGTTTCATGCCCCTTGCCCGCAATCAGCAGCGCATCGCCGGGGGCCAGCATGTCGATACCGCGCAAGATCGCCTCGGCGCGGTCGCCCACTTCGGTGATGCTGTCCGAGCCACCTGCGCTGACGGCACCGGCCATGACGGCGGCGCGGATACGGGCGGGGTCTTCGGAACGGGGGTTATCATCTGTGACAATCACGATATCGGCGTGAACCGCAGCGGCGGCACCCATCAGGGGCCGTTTGGCGGTGTCGCGGTCGCCACCAGCACCGACAATGGCGATGATCCGGCCCATGACGTGCGGGCGCATGGCCTGCAGCGCTGTCGCAATCGCATCGGGTGTATGGGCGTAATCCACAAACACAGCCGCGCCGTTTTCCCGCGTCGCGGCCAGTTCCATCCGGCCCCGCACGGTTTTGAGGTGGGGCAGCGTGTCGAACACCGCTTGCGGGTCAGCGCCGGCGGCGATCACCAGACCGGCGGCCAGCAGCACGTTATCCCCCTGAAACCCGCCGATCAGGGCAAGCCGGGCCTGATGCGGGCGGCCTTGCCATGTGAACAGCAGGTCCTGACCTGTGGCATCAAAGCGTTGGCCGGTCAGGCGCAAGCGTGCGCTGGCCTGTCGGCCAATTCCGATGATCTCTTGACCGCGCGCGGCGCAGATATCGGCCACCTGCCCCCCCTTGGGATCGTCCAGATTGATGACGGCCACGCCATCTTCGGCCAGAACACGGGTGAACAGGCCCATCTTGGCCTGAAAGTAGGCTTCGAACGTGCGGTGGTAATCCAGATGGTCCTGGGTGAAATTCGTAAAGCCAGCCGCCGCCAGCAGCACCCCGTCCAGACGGCGCTGGTCCAGCCCGTGCGACGATGCCTCCATTGCGACATGGGTGACGCCGTGATGTACGGCCTTGGACAGGACCCGGTGCAGGGTGATGGGTTCGGGTGTGGTGTGTTTGAGCGGATGGGTCCACGCGCCTTCAACACCGGTGGTGCCAAGGTTCACACCGGCGATTCCCATTTCCTCCCATATTTGACGGCAGAAGGTCGAAACCGACGTCTTGCCATTGGTGCCGGTGACGGCGACGACGGTGGCGGGATGCGCCCCGAACCACAGCGATGCGGTCTGTGCCAAGGCCTGACGCGGGTCCTGGGCGATGATCACTGCGGCATCGGACGCGGCGAGATCGGCCGCGGCGATGCGCGCGCCCCGTGCATCGGTCAGAACAGCCCCGGCACCCATGCGCAGGGCGTATTGAATGAACTCTCCGCCGTGCACCTGTGCGCCCGGCAGGGCGGCAAACAACATGCCCTTTTTGACCTCGCGGCTGTCCACGGTCAGCCCGGTGATCTGTGCTTCGCGCGCACCTTGGGCCGTCAGCCCCAGCTCTGCCAGTGATTTCATCCGCGTGCCCCGCCTAGTTTGAGGTGAGTGTTACACCGACCGATTGCACCATGTCTACTTGCGGTCTCAGTCCCAAAAGCGGGGCGACGCGGCGGATCATCTCGGCGGCGACGGGCACGGCGGTCCAGCCTGCGGTGCGACGCGGTTCGGTGCCGGAATTCTCAGAGGGTTCATCCAGCGTGACGATCAGCACATATTTGGGATCATCGGCGGGAAAGATCGACGCAAAGGTCGCGATCACCTTGTCATCATAGTAGCCGCCGCCATTTTCGCGCGGCTTGTCGGCGGTGCCGGTCTTGCCACCCACGGCGTAGCCCGGCACCTCGCCGAATGAGGCGGTGCCGCGGACGACGACGGCGCGCAGCATTTGGCGGACCTGCGCGCTGACATCGGCGCGGACGACACGGGGGCCCGGTGTGATGCCATGCTGGCGCAGCAGTGTCGGTTCAACACGGATGCCACCGTTCAGCACCGACGCATAGCCGGTGGCAAGGTGCAGCGGCGACGTCGACAGGCCATGACCATAAGAGATTGTCATCGTTGATATTTCAGACCAGTTGCGCGGCAACAACGGGGCACCGGAGGGCGCCTCTGACAGCTCGACCGGGGTGGCCTTCAGAAAGCCGAGCGCCCCGAGAAATGCCTGCTGGCGGTCGGCCCCGACCTGCATCGCAATGCGCGCCGTGCCGATGTTCGAGGATTTGACGATGACGTCGGTCGTGCTGAGTTGGGCGCCGTAATCGTGGAAATCACGAATGCGAAAGCGGCCCCACGTCAGCGGCCCCTGCGTGTCGATCATGGTATCTGAATTGATCAGCCCCAGTTCCATCGCCTGTGCAACGGCGAAAATCTTGAACGTGGACCCCAGTTCGTAGACGCCTTGCACCGCGCGGTTGAACAGGGGGCTGTCGGATTGATCGCCGGTCAACAGCACACGGGGGCGGTTGTTTGGGTCAAAATCAGGCAGCGACACCATCGAGATAATCTCGCCGGTGTGGATATCCATCAAAACCGATGCGGCACCTTTGGCGTTCATCAGCGACATACCACCCGACAGCACCTGTTCCGCGGCGGCCTGCACGGTCAGATCAAGCGATAATTCCAGTGGCGCGCCTTCATTGGCCGGGTCACGCAGGAAGGCATCGAATTCGCGTTCGACGCCCGCGACACCGATCACTTCGGCGCTGGCGACACCTTCGCGGCCATAGCTGGCCCCGCCAAGGATATGTGCCGCAATCGGGCCATTGGGATAAAGCCGCATTTCGCGCGGACCAAACAGCAGGCCGGGGCTGCCGATGTCATGCACGGCCTGCATCTGTTCGGGGCTGATCTGGCGACGAATCCACAAGAAGCGCCGTGCGCCGGTGAAATCAGCCAATAATTGGGCTTCGTCCAGTTCGGGAAAAATCGCGGCCAGACCACGGGCCGCATTGGCCGGGTCAATCATGTCCTGCGGGTGTGCAAAAAGCGAATGTGTGGCAAGGTTCGTCGCCAGAATACGGCCATTACGATCAACGATATCAGCACGTTGCCCGATAATCGGGTTACCCACGGTCGTTGTGCGCGGCTCTTCGGGGACAGATGATGCGAGCACGCCCATCCGGCCACCAATCGCCGCGAAGGCGCAAAAGAATGCCAGACCCAGAACCAGCAGACGCCCTTCGGCGCGCTGGCGGACCTTGTCCTGAATGGCCTCGTGGCGCAGGCGCAGGTTTTCCGCCTCGATGACGTCGGGGTTTTCACCGCGCGCGCGCGCCTTGAGGATGCGGGCCAGCGGGCGCAGGGGTGTGCGGGTCATAGCGGTTCTTCCGTGCCGCGATAGACATCGTTGGACAACTCTATCGGATCGGTGATCGGCAAAATGGGCGGGATCGGATAGATGATTTGATCGACCTGCCCAAAGGCATCGGGCATCAACGGCAGCAGCCCAAGACGGTCGTAATTCAAGTCAGCCAGATCGGCCAGACGGTCAGGCCGGTTGAGATAGGCCCATTCGGCCCGCAGCATCCCAAGCCGTTCATGCGCCGCGCCAATCTGCGCATGCAGATCACGCACATCCTTGATCGCCGCCTGTGTCTTGTAGTTTTCCTGATAGGCCCAAAAAGCCATGCCCATGACGCCAAGCGCCGCCAGCACATACAGAAAGCCACGCATCACCGGCCCCCTTTCATCATCGGCATACCCAGCGATGCAGGGTCGATATCCTGCGCGGGGGCATCGGTGCGGATCGCCACGCGCAGTTTGGCCGAGCGGGACCGGGGATTGACCGCCAATTCATCTGCATCGGGGCCGATCGCCTTGCGCTTTTCAATCCGAAATGCCGGGGTGATCTGGACGGTTTCGGGGACAAAGCGGTTGGCATTGGCCGTATTGCCCGACCGGGCCTGCAAGAACCGTTTGACCATCCGGTCTTCGACAGAATGGAAGGTGACAACAGCCAATTGGCCACCGGGTTTCAAGGCACGCTCTGCGGCCATCAGCCCTTGGGCCAGTTCGCCATATTCATTGTTCACCGCAATGCGCAGCGCCTGAAACGTGCGTGTTGCGGGGTGCGATTGGCCAGGTTTGGAGCGCGGCAAGCACCCCTCGACGAGTTTGGCCAGTTGCAGGGTCGTCGTCACGGGACGCGCGGCCACAATCGCGCGCGCGATCCGGCGCGATGCGCGTTCTTCGCCGTAAAGGTAAATGATATCAGCGATCTCGGCCTCTTCGGCGGTGTTCACAAGATCCGCCGCCGAGGGGCCTTCTTGGGACATGCGCATATCGAGCGGCCCGTCGCGCATGAACGAAAAGCCACGTTCGGCCAGATCCAGCTGCATCGAGCTGACGCCAAGGTCCAGCACGACGCCGTCCAGATCATTGCCGTATTCATCAAGCCTGGAAAACGTGCCTTCGACCATCTTGATCCGGTCGCCATAGTCGGCGGCCCAAGCCTGTGCCATGTCAAAGGCCATCGGGTCGCGGTCTACGGCGATCACCTGATCCGCGCCGGCGGCCAGCAACGCACGGGTATAGCCACCCGCGCCAAACGTGCCATCCAGCCAGATGCCGGAAACGGGCGAAACCGCCCTGATCAGCGGCCCAAGCAGTACAGGGATATGGGGTTGGCGGTCTGCGGCAGCTGACATCATACCCTCCTCAGGTGCCCAGCAAACTGAGCGGGTCAAAATCATCGGGCTGTGCGTCCAGCCATTCATGCATGGACTGCCCGACCGTCTGCGCGAAGGTCTCGGCTTTCCAGACTTCGAAATGGTCGCCGACACCGCTGAAATAGACGTCGCCTTCGGTCAGGCCCAGCTTTTGGCGCTGCCGGATCGGCATGACACAGCGCCCGTCCTTGTCCACCTCAAGCTTGATCGACTGACCGAGGATCAGGCGCGACAAACGGGTGCGGGACGCATCGCCGCGCGGCATGGCGTTGATCTGGTCGGCGATTTCGCTGAAGCCTGCCATCGTATAGACATGCAGGGTTTCCTTGAGGTGATCACCGTACAAAAGATACAGACGGGGGTTCAGGCCAGTGGTCCAATCGGGGTCGCCGGATTCAAGCACACGACGAAAATCGGCCGGGATCGACATGCGCCCCTTACCGTCCACCTTTTGGGTGTGTTCGCCTGTGAAACTCAGAACCACTGTCCCTTGGCCCTTCTACTGAAACCGCCCCCACAAAAAACTGCCTTGGATGTGGAAACGGCGGATTGCGCTGCTGCCACTGCACAATCCGCCGCCCTCGTCCCATTTCTGGGAAAGTCCGACTGCGCGTGCCACCTGGGGGGATGTCTGCTCGCTCACGCGCCGGATCTCATTATTCGGTAAGTACGAGGCCTGTATGAAACCTGCTTTTGCCGGTTGGGGTTCTTGTTGCCCCTTAAAGTCTTATCTCGTCTTTACCGTACAACCGTTGTGCCACCAGTCAGGCCACCAATCAACAGTTTTCTGGGAATTCATGGTATCTGATGGGGATAGACAGGGGTTACCACAACAACATTTTGACTATTCCGGCCCAAGGCGATGGCTCACATTGTACCAAAGCGGTGATGACCCACTATATATGGTGGAAATAAGGGAATTATCTTGTGGTTCCAGAAAATACCGGTTTTTTCGGGACTACGTTGGAATTGGTCAAGGATGCCACACGATTCTGGGCGGTTTCACGCGAAAACCGGCATGGATTCGCCGTAGAAGTGATTCGGTTCCCGATGGGGTCCCATGAAATCCCGGCGCTAGTCTGTAACTGAGCCTATGTCGGTGGGTCCAGCCGTTTGTACATCACATGGGCCTGCACCATTCCAGCTGTGGGATGGGCAAACGCATCGGGGATCGTGCCCACGGTCGCAAAGCCAAGATCATGCCACAACCGCACAGCCCCATGATTGCTGGCCAGCACAAAGTTGAATTGCATGGCACGGTAGCCCAGCGCGCGGGCGGCGTCCTGCGAATGGAGGCACATCTGGCGCGCAATACCCTGCCCGCGTGCGGCGGCGGCCACCACATAACCGCAGTTGCAGATATGCGCGCCGCCGCCCGGCTGGTTGGTGCGGATATAGTAGGTGCCGACAATCCCCGCGTCGGTTTGCGCCACATAGGTCGCCCGCGCGCTGGTCATCCAATAGGCCTGCGCCGCATCCCGGCTGATCGCGGGCTCCACGGCATAGGTCGTGCCGGCACGAAAGACATCGCGCAGCATAGGCCAGACGGCTGCAAAATCCGGCGCAGTGGCGGGGCGGATCGTAACTATGCCATGCCTCCGTCGATGAGCCGGCGGGCCAGCACGCGGTAGGCATCAGCCATCGGGCCATCGCCCGCCGCAATCGGCGTGCCTGCATCGCCTGCAAGCCGGGTATCCAAGTCAATCGGTAGCGTGCCAAGCAAGGGCACGCCGATCCTCTCGGCTTCGGCGGCGACACCGCCATGGCCGAAAATATGGGATTCATGGCCGCAATTAGGGCAATGGAAGGTGGACATGTTTTCGATCAGACCCAGCACCGGGGTATTGAGGGTCTGAAACATATCCAAAGCCTTGCGCGCATCAATCAAGGCGACGTCCTGCGGCGTGCTGACGACGACGGCGCCGGTCAGTTCGGTCTTTTGGCACAGGGTCAGTTGCACATCGCCGGTGCCGGGGGGCAGATCAATGATCAGCACATCCAATGCGCCCCATTCCACCTGCCCCAACATCTGTTGCAACGCGCCCATCAACATCGGCCCGCGCCAGACGACGGCCTTGTCAGGATCAACCATCAGGCCAATCGACATCATCGTGACACCATGAGCCTGCAGCGGAATGATCGTCTTGCCATCAGGGCTGCCGGGGCGTTTGTTCACGCCCATCATGCGCGGCTGGCTGGGACCATAGATATCCGCGTCCAGCAAACCAACGCGGCGCCCCTCGCGGGCCAGCGCCACAGCAAGGTTCGATGACACGGTGGATTTACCAACGCCGCCCTTGCCGGAACCGATTGCCAGTATGCGATCCACGCCAGCGACACGCGCGGGCCCTGCCTGCGGGGTTGGATGGCGCCCCACCTTGAGCGAGGGCGGCGCGGGTGCCTTGTGGGCCGGACCATGCGCGGTCAGCACGACCGAGACATTGGCGACGCCGGGCATCGCGCGGACCATCGCCTCGGCTGCGTGCCGGATCGGTTCCATCCGGGCGGCCTGTGCGGGATCGGGTGCTTCGATCACGAACCGGACCGAGTCGGCCTCGATCATCAGTGCGCGGATCATATCGCGCGACACAAGATCACCACCGTCAGGCAATGTGATGCGCCCCAGCGCATTTAGGATTTCATCGCTTTTCACGGACATCTGTCCCTCCGGTTCGTCGGCTGCCTACTTTGCGGTCACCATCTGCCATCTATTGAGCAGTGCGCAAGGGATTGGCACCACATGACCCGAATAAGATCGGTTTCAAGGCATTAGGTCAGGTTTGCTTATGCATTTTCTGCATAGCAGCATTGTTCGCTTAGGAGATTGTGCAAGTGCAGCATTTTCATACATCTTTGTCACAACACAAGCAGTACAGACTGCAAGGTACAAGTTAGACGAAAGAGAAGCGATGACAGTTCTTACACTCACAGGTTTTGACGGCGCAACATTCGGTCAGCGTATCGCAGCGCTCCGGGCGACATTTGCAGACAAATTGGCAAAGCGCAAAATCTACAACGCAACATTCAAAGAGCTGCAAAGCCTGACCGATCGTGACCTGAACGATCTGGGCATGAGCCGCAGCATGATCAAAGGCATCGCGCTGGAAGCGGCCTACGACAAGTAATTCAAGGATCGGATCGGCCTCCTCCTCCCTTCTAGGCTGATCTGAAACGACCTGGGCGCCCTCCGGTGAGCCCGGTCAACAATAAGGCGGCGGCATCCACCTCCTCCCGGGTGCCGCCGCTTTGAAACAGAATTCGGAACCGTCACCTCCTCCCGACGGAACCGATCATACCGCAGGCCGCGCTCACCTCCTCCCGAGCAACGCCCGCGAGGAAGCGCCCCGCTCTTCTCCTCCCGAGACGCGAGAGGGTGCTGATCATAAGGACGGCGATGCCCACCTCCTCCCGGGCGTCGCCGTTTTTTTATGTCCGTTGTGATGCGATCTGGTCAGGTCCGGCGCAATTGCTGCGGTGGGTGGAATATTTGGCTGGTTCTTGGTGGCCAACACCAGATATCCAGACCACATGCCTTATGAAATCCTGATTGGCCTGATCGGCTTTGCCTTTGCGAGTTCCGTGACACCGGGACCCAATAACCTGATGCTGATGGCATCTGGGGCCAACTATGGGCTGCGCCGGACGGTGCCCCATCTGCTGGGGATATCGCTTGGTCATGCGTTCATGGTCACGATGGTTGGGGTTGTCCTGTTGCAGATTTTCGACAGCTATCCGGTGTTGAATGTCCTGCTCAAGGTGATCAGTGCGGCCTATATGGCGTGGCTGGCGTGGAAAATCGCCAATGCTGTGCCGCCACAGGCCGAACAGGTGACAGGCACCCCGTTCACATTCATGCAGGCGGCCGCGTTTCAGTGGGTCAACCCCAAGGCGTGGTTCATGGCAATTACGGCGATCAGCACCTATGCGCCGCAGGATCGCGGCATATGGATCGGGTCGTTGATGGTCGCCGGTGTTTTTGCAGCGACCAACCTGCCGTCGGTGACGGTTTGGGCATGGATGGGCGTGCAAGTGCGGCGCTGGCTGGGAACGGCGCGCCGATTACGGGTGTTCAACGTGACGATGGCGGTGCTGCTCTTGGGGTCGTTGTGGCCGATGTTGACCCACTAGTTGCGATCAATTTTCCAGAAAAGCTTTCACGTTAAAACGGAACGTCATCCGCTTGTCCGGCGCTGACCACGAACCGCGCGACGACATGCTTTGATCCCGCTTTGTCAAAGGCAATCACCAGCTTGTCGCCTTCGATCCCCATCACTTCGCCGTAGCCAAATTTTTGATGAAACACCCGGTCGCCTTCGGTAAAGGCCGATACGGCCGCGAGATCAATCGTCATATTGCGCGCCTCAGCTGGCATCGCCATGCCACGCTGCGCGCTGCGGTTCTGCAACCGCCGCCAGCCGGGCGAGTTATAGACATTCGCGTCATGGGCCTTTTGGTGCAGATTTGACATCGCACCACCCGCGATTGCAGGCGAGGCGCTGGCTGCCATGCCTGCCGCGCCATAGCTGCCGCCATAAAGGCCGGGTGGGGTCAGCACCTCGACATGAGGTTCGGGCAATTCATCAATGAACCGCGACGGCATTTGCGAGGTCCATCCACGAGAATCCTTATTGAACATCATCCGGTTGCTGGCAAACGATATGATGCAAACAGCCTCAGCTCGCGTGATCCCAACATACGCAAGGCGGCGTTCTTCCTCCAACCCTTTTTCGCCAAGTATGCCAGGTTGGTCCATCGACCTTTGTGACGGAAACAGTCCATCCTCCCAGCCCGGCAGAAACACAGCAGGGAATTCAAGACCCTTGGCCGAATGGAGCGTCATAATACTAACTTTTTCGACATTTTCCTCTTGGCCATTATCCAGATTGAGACTTACATTTTCTAAGAAACCCTGTAGGTTTTCGAAGCGTGATAATTGCGCGATCAATTCCTTTAGATTTTCAAGCCGCCCAGGCGCTTCAATATCTATCGGAACAAGAGTATCACCTCGTTCAAATTCTTCCGGGGTTTGTTGCTTGAAATACGAAGCCGTATAGCCGCTCTCATCCAGAATTTTTTCTGCTAACTCAACATGGTCATATTCAGTTTCATCAGCATCGAATGCTGCAACAATCGACTCATCTTCAAACACAGAATTATCGGCTTGAATTTGACGGACTGGCCCAATGGTTTCGCCATGCCACCGATCAATCCCTTCAACGAGGATTGCAAGTTCCTTCAGGCCCTTACCTTTGATGAGTTTGTTCTGACAACACAATCGCGCACTTTCAAAAAGTGAAATTTCGTTTGCCCCAGCCGTATTTCGAATTGTCTGCACAGCCTTATCGCCTAATCCGCGTTTAGGTGTATTTAATACTCTTTCGAAAGCAAGGTCATGATCTGGGGAGACAACAACTCTGAAGTAAGCGACAGCATCTCTGATTTCTTTACGTTCATAAAAACGCGGGCCACCAATGACACGATAAGGCAGACCAATTGATAGGAACCGATCTTCAAATGCGCGCATCTGTTGCGTAGCCCGAACCATGATCGCCATCTTATCAAGATTGATCGGTTCCATGCCACGGGTGCCGCGCTGCATTGCCTCGATCTCTTCGCCGATCCAGCGCGCTTCTTCTTCGCCGTCCCAATGGCCGATCAGGCGTACCTTTTCGCCGTCGGTCCGCGAGGTGAAAAGTGTCTTGCCCAGCCGCCCCTTGTTGGCGGCGATCACACCGGATGCGGCAGCGAGGATATGCGGGGTGGAGCGGTAGTTTTCCTCGAGCCGGACCACATGGGCGCCGGGGAAATCGGTTTCGAACCGCAGGATATTGCCCACTTCGGCACCGCGCCAGCCATAGATCGACTGGTCATCATCGCCGACGCAGCAGATGTTCTTATGCGACGCGGCCAACAAGCGCAGCCACAGATATTGCGCGACGTTGGTGTCCTGATATTCGTCGACAAGGATGTATTTGAACCAGCGTTGGTATTGCTGGAGGACGTCGGGGTGGGTCTGAAAGATCGTGACCACATGCAGCAGGATATCGCCGAAATCGACGGCGTTCAGTTCCAGTAGGCGGCGCTGATAGGCGGCGTAAAGCGCGGCCCCCTTGCTGTCAAAGGCCCCGGCATCCGCCGCCGATATCTTATCAGGGGTCAAAGCCTTGTTTTTCCAGTTGTCGATGATCCCGGCAAGCATCCGCGGTGGCCACCGCTTTTCGTCGATGCCCGCAGCCACGATCAGTTGTTTCATCAGGCGGATTTGATCGTCGGTGTCGAGGATGGTGAAGTTGGATTTCAGCCCAACCAGTTCCGCATGGCGGCGCAAAAGTTTGGCGCAGACGGAATGGAAGGTGCCCAGCCACGGCATCCCCTCGACTGCGTCACCCATCAGCGACCCGATCCGCAATTTCATTTCGCGGGCGGCCTTGTTGGTGAATGTCACGGCCAGAATTTCGTGCGGGCGGGCGCGGCCTGTGGCCAACAAATGCGCGATGCGGGTCGTCAGCGCCTTGGTCTTGCCCGTCCCTGCCCCCGCCAGCATCAAGACGGGGCCGTCCAACGTCTCGACCGCCTCGCGTTGGGCGGGGTTCAGCCCATCAAGATAGGGCGTCGGGCGTTGCGCCATCGCGCGCTGGCTCAGGGGAACGGCGGCCTCAAAGGCGTCATCTTCGGAAAAACTGCTCATGCGGGGCAAGATAGCTGGAAAGAGGCGGCAGGAAAAGGGCTGTTCACACAATGTTCCCAGCTTCCCTCGGATCATTGCATCAGCTAGGTCAGTCGCATGATACAGGTGATCCTTCTTGCAGGTTTGGCCGGCGCGATGATCCCGCTTGGCGGATGGCTGGCCGCACATGAGCATATCCAGCGCCATTGGCTGCGCAATGAGCTGCGCCATACCGTGATCGCCTTTGGCGGCGGTGCATTGCTGAGTGCGGTGACCCTGGTCTTGATCCCCAATGGCGATGCAGCGCTGGGCGATTTCGCGGTGATCGCGTGGATTGCCGCTGGCGCGATGGTGATGGCGTCGGTGGACGCATGGTTGACCCATTCGGGATCTCCCAAGGCGCAGCTGGTCGCGATGTTGTCCGATTTCATCCCCGAGGCGATTGCGCTGGGGGCGGTGGTGGCTAGCGGCGAAGGGTCCGCGCTGTTGCTGGCGCTGCTGATCGCGCTGCAAAACCTGCCCGAGGGTTTTAACGCCTACCGCGAGCAAGCGGATGCCGGAATGCACGGGCCGCGTATTTTGCGGCGCTTTTTGATGCTGGCCTTATTGGGGCCGTTCGCCGCAGCGGGCGGGTATGTTTTGCTGGCTGATCTGCCGCAGATTACCGGGGCGCTGATGCTGGCGGCGGCGGGCGCGATCCTTTACCTGATTTTTCAGGACATTGCCCCGCAAGCGAAGCTCCGCAACAAACGTGGCCCGGCGCTTGGGGCCGTGGCTGGATTTCTGCTGGGCCTTTTTGGCGATTTGGTGATTGGATAAAGCATGTCTCTGCATACGAAGTACCCTGCGATTGCTGACCTCAAGACGCGCGCGCGGCGCCGTATTCCGCATTTTGTGTGGGAGTATCTGGACAGCGCGACCGGCATGGAAGCAACCCTGCGGCGCAATCGCACCGGGCTGGATCAGGTGTTGTTGAACCCCTCCATCCTGCATGGCGAATTCGCGCCGGATCTGACAACGACCTTGCTGGGGCAGACCCACCCCCTGCCCATCGGGATTGCGCCGGTCGGCATGTCGGGGCTGATATGGCCCGGTGCGGAACAGATGCTGGCGCGCACAGCGGCCGCGCAAAACATCCCCTATACGCTGTCCACAGTCGCCAGCCAACTGCCCGAGGACGTCGGGCCGCATGCAGGCCAGCATGCGTGGTTTCAGCTATACCCGCCCCGCGACCCCGGCATTCGCGACAGCATTTTGCAGCGCGCCAAAGCATCGGGTTTCACCACGCTTGTGCTGACGGTCGACGTGCCTGTCGCATCGCGTCGCGAGCGGCAGACGCGCGGGGGGTTGACCAATCCGCCCAAGCTGACGCCGCGTCTTGCCCTGCAGGCGGCGCAATGCCCCGCCTGGCTGAACGGGATCCGCAAAACCGGGATGCCGCGTTTGCGCCTGATGGAAAGCTATTCGGAAAACCGCAGTGCGCTGCCGTCCAACCAACATATCGGGTATCTGCTGCGGACGTCGCCGGATTGGGATTATTTCAAAGCGCTGCGTCGCGTCTGGGATGGCCCGTTGATCGTCAAAGGCGTGTTGCGGCCCGCCGATGCGGCGCGGCTGGCGGACGAGGGCGCGGACGCCATTTGGGTCAGCAACCACGCAGGGCGGCAGTTTGACGGGGCGCCTGCCACCATTGACGTGTTGCCGGATATGCGTGCCGAGACCACCCTGCCGATCATCTTTGACAGCGGGATCGAAGGTGGGTTGGATGTATTGCGCGCGCTCGCGCTGGGGGCTGATTTTGTCATGCTGGGACGCGCGTTCCACTATGGTCTTGGGGCCTTGGGCGAACCGGGTGCGGCGCATGTTCTGGATATCCTGCGACAGGATATGATCAGCAATATGGGGCAAATCGGGGCAAAAACCCTTGGGGCTGTTCGCGATTGCCTGCGGCATACCCAGTAATCGTTATGGACGTTTGGCTGAATGCTGCTAACAATGCTGCAACTGCGAAGGGGACAGACCATGACCGATTTCAAGAAAATTCTTATCGCCAACCGTGGCGAAATTGCGATCCGCATCATGCGGGCCGCCAACGAGATGGGCAAAAAGACGGTCGCCGTTTTTGCCGAAGAAGACAAATTGGGCCTGCATCGGTTCAAGGCCGACGAAGCCTATCGGATCGGCGAAGGTCTGGGACCGGTCGCGGCCTATCTGTCGATTGATGAGATTATCCGCGTGGCCAAGATGGCTGGCGCCGATGCGATCCACCCCGGCTATGGCCTGTTGAGCGAAAACCCCGATTTCGTGGATGCCTGCACGGCGAACGGCATTACCTTTATCGGACCCAAGGCACAGACGATGCGCGAATTGGGCGACAAGGCCAGTGCGCGGCAGGTGGCGATTGCCGCAGGCGTGCCGGTGATTCCGGCGACGGTCGTGTTGGGCGACGACATGGATCTGGTCAAGAAACAGGCAGCCGAGGTCGGCTATCCGCTGATGCTCAAGGCGTCGTGGGGCGGCGGCGGACGCGGGATGCGCCCGATCATGTCCGAGGATGAACTGGTCGAGAAGGTCCGCGAAGGCCGGCGCGAGGCGGAATCCGCCTTTGGCAACGGCGAAGGGTATCTGGAAAAGATGATCATGCGCGCCCGCCACGTCGAGGTGCAGATCCTAGGCGACAGCCATGGCACGATTTACCACCTGTGGGAACGCGATTGTTCGGTCCAGCGCCGCAACCAAAAAGTGGTCGAACGCGCCCCTGCCCCATACCTGAGCGGCACGCAGCGTGAACAGCTATGCAATTTGGGCAAAAAGATATGTCAGCATGTGAATTACGAATGTGCGGGCACCGTCGAATTCCTGATGGATATGGATAACGGCGAATTCTACTTTATCGAGGTCAACCCGCGTGTGCAGGTTGAACATACGGTCACGGAAGAGGTGACGGGCATTGATATCGTGCGCGCCCAGATCATGATCGCCGAGGGCAAATCGCTGGTCGAGGCCACCGGATGCGCCAGCCAGTATGATGTCAAGCTTGACGGGCATGCCCTGCAATGCCGGGTCACCACCGAAGACCCGATGAACAACTTTATCCCCGACTATGGCCGTATTCAGATGTACCGCAGCGCCACGGGCCCCGGTATCCGGCTGGACGGTGGCACCGCCTATTCCGGCGCGGTGATCACGCGCTATTACGACAGCCTGCTGACCAAGGTGACCGCCCGCGCGCCCACACCCGAAATGGCGATTGCAAGGATGGACCGGGCGTTGCGGGAATTCCGCATTCGCGGCGTCAGCACCAATATCGCGTTCGTTGAAAACCTGCTGAAGCATCCGACGTTCCTGAACAATGAATACCATACCAAATTCATCGACGAGACGCCGGAGCTGTTCAACTTCAGCAAGCGGCGCGACCGGGCGACCAAGATCCTGACCTATATCGCCGACATCACCGTGAACGGGCACCCTGAAACCGCCGGGCGGCCCCTGCCCCATGCCGATGTCAAACCGCCGCGCGCGCCGATCAAGCCCACGACCGATGTGATCCCCGGCACCCGGCAAATCCTTGAACAATTCGGGCCAGAGGCCGTGGCCGACTGGATGCGCGACCAAAAGCAACTATTGATCACCGACACGACAATGCGCGACGGGCATCAATCCCTGCTGGCCACGCGGATGCGGTCAATTGACATGATCCGTGTCGCCCCGACCTATGCCGCCAAGATGAACCAGCTGTTCAGTGTGGAGTGCTGGGGCGGTGCCACGTTCGATGTGGCCTACCGATTCTTGCAGGAATGCCCGTGGCAGCGCCTGCGCGATATCCGCGCGCATATGCCCAATATCATGACGCAAATGTTGCTGCGTGCGTCAAATGGCGTGGGCTACACCAACTATCCCGACAATGTGGTGCAGGCCTTTGTGGCGCAGGCCGCCACATCGGGGGTCGATGTGTTCCGGGTCTTCGACAGCCTGAACTGGGTTGAAAACATGCGCGTCGCCATGGATGCCGTGATCAAGGCCGGGAAAGTCTGCGAGGGCACCATCTGCTATACCGGCGATCTGCTGGACCCGGACCGGGCGAAATACGACCTGAAATATTACGTCGGCATGGCCAAGGAGCTGGAGGCCGCAGGCGCCCATGTTCTGGGGCTGAAAGACATGGCCGGGCTGTTGAAGCCCGCAGCCGCAACCGCCCTGATCACGGCACTGAAGCAAGAAATCGGCCTGCCGATCCATTTCCACACGCACGACACCTCGGGGGCGGCGATTGCCAGCGTCATGGCGGCTTCGGCGGCGGGGGTGGATTGTGTGGATGCAGCGATGGACAGCTTTTCGGGGAATACATCCCAGCCGACGCTGGGCTCGATTGTCGAGGCGCTGAAGGGGTCCGACCGCGACACCGGTCTGGATATCACGGCGATCCGCGAGATCAGCAACTATTTCGAACAGGTCCGCGCGCATTATGCCGCCTTTGAAAGCGGCCTGCAGGCCCCTGCGTCCGAGGTGTATTTGCACGAAATGCCCGGTGGGCAGTTCACCAACCTCAAGGCGCAGGCGCGGTCGTTGGGGCTGGAGGAACGCTGGCATGAGGTCGCGCAGACCTATGCGGATGTGAACCGGATGTTTGGCGATATCGTCAAGGTCACGCCCTCGTCCAAGGTCGTCGGTGACATGGCCCTGATGATGGTCAGTCAGGGCCTGACGCGGGCACAGGTCGAAGACCCCGACGTCGATGTCGTGTTCCCCGACAGTGTTGTGGACATGATGCGCGGCAGCCTTGGGCAGCCACCGGGCGGCTGGCCCGAGGCCATTCAGAAAAAGATCCTCAAGGGTGAAAAGCCGTTCGTGGAACGCCCGGGCAAATTCCTGCCGCCCGTCGATCTGGCAGCCGCGCGGGCCGATCTGGCCAAGAAACTAGAGGGTAAGACGGTGGATGACGAAGACCTGAACGGGTATCTGATGTACCCCAAGGTTTTCCTGGATTACATGGGCCGCCATCGGACCTATGGGCCTGTCCGCACACTGCCCACACGCACGTTCTTTTACGGGATGGAACCCGGCGAGGAAATCGCCGCCGAAATCGACCCCGGCAAGACCCTTGAAATCCGGATGCAGGCCGTGGCCGACGTGAACGAGGATGGCGAGGTCAAAGTGTTCTTTGAGCTCAACGGGCAGCCGCGCACGATCCGGGTCATGAACCGGCTGGCCGCAGCCACCAAGGTTCAGCGCCCCAAGGCCGAAACCGGCAACCCCGATCACATCGGCGCCCCGATGCCCGGCGTCGTGGCCACGGTGGCCGTTGTGGTCGGCAAAAAGGTCAAGGCCGGTGATCTGCTGCTGACGATCGAGGCGATGAAAATGGAAACCGGCATCCATGCCGAGCGTGACGCGGTCGTCAAGGCCGTGCATGTGCACGCCGGCGCGCAGATTGATGCCAAGGATCTGTTGGTCGAGTTGGCGTGATGGCAGTGCAATTGGCGTCGCCCTGCCGGAATACGCCGGGGTCGGACGGTTCCGGCCACGGCCAGGCCGGATGATCTGCCGGCCCATTGGGAAATCGCCGAAATTTGATACTGTTTAAGGAGTAACCCGATGCAAAAACTGCTTGTGATCAGCGATATCCATATTTGCCAACCGGGCGAGACGATTATCGGGCTGGACCCGATGGCGCGGTTTCGGCTGGTGCTGGATGCGGCTTGTACGGCCCACCCTGATGCTAAGGCTCTGATCCTACTGGGGGATCTGACCCATCGTGGCCTGCCCGACGAATACGCGGCCCTTGCCACGGTCCTGCGGGATGTGCCTATTCCCATCATCCCGATGCTGGGCAACCATGATCGGCGCGCAGCGTTTCTGGCGGCCTTTCCCGACGCGCCGCGCACGGGTGCCGGACACGTGCAGGGCATGATGGATTTGCCGCGGCACCGGGTTATCACGCTTGATTCGCTGGATGGTCCGCCCTACCCAGCGGGGCACCATATGGGGCGACTATGCCCCGACAGGCGCGCCTTTCTAAGCGCGGCACTGGCCGGTGCCAGAGACAGAACCGCGCTGGTGTTTGTGCATCACCCGCCGTTTGCGACGGGCATTGCCGGGATGGACGCCATCAATCTGGCGGACGGCGATACATTTCTGGACCAGCTTGCCGCGCATGGCGCTGTGCATTTGTTCTGCGGACACGTGCACCGCACAATGTCCGGCAGCAGCCGCGGCGTGCCCTGGAGCATGTTCAAAAGCCCCTGCCACCAAGGGGTCTTGGACTTTGAGAGCGACAACTCATCGCTGTCGGTTGATGAACCGGGCGCCTATGGGTTGCTGTTGCTGCATGAGGGGGGCGTGATCGCCCACAGCGAAGACGTGGGGCTGATCGCGCAGACGACATTCAGCGATTGCGCGCCAAAGGCATGACCCCGGCAGAGAACCTGCGAAAAACTGGTGCGACGGGCGATTTTGGTCTTGCAGAGTCTGCGAAGTGTTTATAGATCACCCCTCACGAACAGGATGCGGGCGTAGCTCAGGGGTAGAGCATAACCTTGCCAAGGTTAGGGTCGAGA
>NZ_JAFMHJ010000011.1 GCF_017854565.1 Yoonia sp. | reverse complement strand
CCGGAGAAAATGTCGCAAAAAGCCAAAATCCAGCAACTTTGTTTCAGGGGGTGGTTAGAGGGTTTCGCCGATCTTGTCCTGAGTCTGGGTTTCGAAGTCCGCTGCGCTGTGCCGTTCGTGCAGTTGCTTGTGCGGTTCACCGAAGCTGCGGTTGACCATCTTGCCGCGGATCACGGCCGGGCGCGCGGCGATGGCTTGCGTCCAGCGGGCGACGTTTCGGTACGACCCGGCGTCCAGAAATTCGGCGGCATTGTAGACAAGGTTCTGCACCAGCGCGCCGTACCATGGAAAAATCGCCATATCGGCAATCGTATAGTCGCCGCCGCACATATAGGTGTGATCGGCGAGATGCCGGTCAAGCACGTCAAGCTGGCGTTTGACTTCCATTGTGAAGCGGTTGATCGGGTATTCCATCTTGGACGGGGCGTAGGCATAGAAATGGCCAAAGCCACCGCCGAGATAGGGCGCGCTTCCCTGCAGCCAGAAAAGCCAGTTCAGGCATTCGGTGCGCCCGGCGGGGTCGCGCGGCAGGAACGCCCCGAATTTTTCGGCCAGATACAGCAGAATGGCGCCGCTTTCAAAAATCCTGATCGGCGGCTGGGTGGTGTGATCCATCAGCGCGGGAATTTTTGAGTTGGGGTTGGCTGCGACAAAGCCGCTGCCAAACTGGTCGCCATCCTGAATTTTGATGAGCCAAGCGTCATATTCCGCGCCCGTGTGACCGGCGGCAAGCAGTTCTTCGAGCATGATCGTGACTTTGACGCCATTGGGCGTTGCGAGTGAATGAAGCTGGAGGGGGTGTTGGCCGACAGGCAGGGCCTTTTCGTGGGTGGCGCCGGCGATGGGGCGGTTGATAGTCGCGAACTGGCCGCCGTTTTGTGCATCCCATGTCCAGATTGCTGGCGGTGTATAGTCATCTTGAACGGTCATTGGGGCTCTCCGGGGTGGCTTTGATTGCTGGGGGACAGGTAGGGCGGCTGCCGGTGCAGGGCAAGTGCGCGATGGGGGGAGCGGTGCAGAGGCGCACAGTCAGGTTTCTTGGGGTTGTGCGTATTTGTTCAACATTTTGCCTTTTTTTGCGTGATAGTGGCGATTAAGGAAACCAGTTGCTACTGAAAGGCCACGAAATGAGCGAATGTTTGGATCATCTGTCGGACCCAATGGGATCGGGTAAAATGCGCGCCGGTGCGCTGAATTTGGCGGCTGTTGTTGCAGTATCGGCAGGTCTGATGTCACTGTCTGCGACCGAAGTTGCAGCGCAATCGCTGTGTACGACGTATACTGTCGCGCTCGGTGACACGCTGAGCGGGATCGCGGGAACTGCCGGTGTCCGGGGCGGATTTCAGGTTTTGTTCAATGCCAATACCGGCGTTTTGAGCAGCCCCAATTTGCTGGAAGTCGGTCAGGTCCTGACGATCCCTTGTGAGGATGGACGGTTGCCAGCATCGCGTGTGCCGCAAGTCGCGGCAGTTGCGCCCGCCGCACCCGCCGCGCCTGCTGTGCGTTCCATCCGGTTTCTGACCGGCAGCGGCTACGCGCCGTTTACGGATGAGGATTTGCCGGGGGGTGGTTTGTATACCGAACTGGTCACGCGCGCGATGGAATTGGGCAATCCCGATCAGGAATTCCGGGTGATTTTTGTCAACGACTGGGGATCGCATCTGACCGAACTGCTGCCAACCGGCGCGTTCGATGCGGGATTTCCATGGTTCCTGCCAGACTGTACGAAGGTCGATAACTTGTCGGAATCCAACGCGATACGCTGTACCGAATTTGATGCGTCGGCACCGTTTTACGACGCGCTGGTCGGGTACTACACATTGAAAGACAGCCCCTATGTCGCGGCCACGACGCCGCAGCAGCTATATGGCGCGACGCTGTGCCGTCCCGATGGCTGGTTCTCGTTTGATCTTGAGGCTGTGGAGCTGGTGGCGCCGAATATCGAACTGGTATTCGCCGCGAACGAAGAAAAATGCTGGGAGCTGTTGCAGAAGGGTGAGGTTGATGTCGTAACCTATGACGCGCTGCCCGCCGAAGACGATTATACCGATATGGGGATGACTGACAGCGTGGTCAATTTGTCCGCGCTGGCGACAAAGGAAACGATGCATGTGCTGATCCCCAAGACCAACCCCAACAGTGCGGTCTATCTGGCGACGCTGAACGCGGGATTGGAGCAGTTGCGCCTGTCGGGCGAGTGGTTCGAGGTCGTGCGCCGGCAGATTCAGGCGACGGTCGAAAACTAGGGTACTGACGCAGGCCCACACGATGATTATTGCAGTGACGCGGATACCCCCGGTGGTAGGCCGCGTCACTTGCGTTTCAGGGGGGCACGGGCAGCTTAGATGCCGGTGCCCTGCAAGACGCCATGTTCCAATGCGTAGCGGGTCAGACCGGCGGTCGAGCTGATGCCAAGTTTACGTTTGATGTTCTTGCGGTGCGTTTCAACCGTGCGCACGGAAATGTTGAGCGTCAGCGCCACATCTTTATTGGACTGCCCCTGCGCCAATTCCAGCAAAATGGTCTGTTCGCGGCTTGTCAGGGCCTCGCGACCGTCACTGATTTTAGGCTTGAGGGAACCTTTGGCCCCGGTACACAGGTATTCGTGACCGGCCATCACCCGGTCGATTGCCGTGCGGATTTCATCGGTCGGGACATCCTTCAGGATGTACCCTTTGGCGCCATGGCTGAGCGCGGTCGATATATATTCCGGGCTGTCGTGCATGGACAGAATGAGAATACGCGTGCCGGGCCGTTCTTCGAGGATCATTTCGGTGGCGTTCAGGCCGGACAGGCCCGGCATGTTCAGATCAAGTAAGATCACATCAGGGGCCAGTTCGTTGACCCGGTCAACGGCATCCTGCCCGTTGTTGAGGGTGCCGACGACGGTGATGTCGTCATAGGTTTCCAGAATGGCCTGAATCCCTTCGGTGACCATCGGATGGTCATCCACGATCAAGATGCGAATTGTCATGCGCTTTCCTTGTTTTGGTTTTGCGGGCTGAGCATATGGGTCAGGGGCACTTGCGCCTCGATGACGGTGCCGGTTGTGACGCCGGTACGCGCGGAAAGAATCCGCAGGGTGCCGCCGAGTTGCTCGATGCGTTCTTGCATGTTGCGCAGGCCCAGTCCGGGTGTTTCTTGCCGGGCCGAGGGGGGCCAGAGCATGCCCGCGCCATTGTCTGTGATCCGCAGCATGGCGCCCTTGCGGTGGCCTTTGAGCGAGATATCGACGCGGCTGGCATTGGCGTGGCGTTCAATGTTGGTCAATGCCTCTTGGGCGATGCGGTACAGGGCGATGCGCGCCTCTTGGTCCAGCCGGTGGCGGAAGACGACGGTTTCAAATTCGGTTTCGATCCCGGTGCGGGTGCTGAAATCATCGGTCAGCGCCTGCAGTGCGGGACCAAGGCCAAGATCATCAAGCGCACCGGGACGCAGGTCGCGGCTGATCCTGCGGACTTCTTGAATGGCAGAACCAAGGCCGTTGATCCCTTTGTCCAGGCTTTCATGCGCGCTTTGATTCGTGGCCAGTTTGCGCCGCGCGAGTTCCAGCGCATAGCGCACACCAACCAGCATCTGGCTGATCCCATCGTGCAATTCGCGGGCCACGCGGCCACGTTCCTCTTCTTGGGCGTCGATGATCCGTTGCGTCAGTTCCTTGAGCTTGGCATCGGCCAGCCAGCGTTCGCGCAGGTTCAGCGCCATGCCGGTGATGAACACGCCGATCAATGCCGCCACCGCAATGGCCACAATATATACGGACGTGCGTTTGATCCGTGCTTCGACTTCGGCGCGGGCAGCGGCGACATTTTCAAGGACGTCGTCGATAAAGATGCCAGTGCCAATAACCCAGCGCCAATCTTGCAGGCCGTTGACGTAGACGATCATCCGCTCGCTGGCACCGGTCGATGGTTTTGGCCAGTCAAAACTGTGGTAGCCGCCGCCGGTGCGCGCGATGCGGATCAGCTCATCCGTGATCGAGGTGCCTTGTAAATCCTTGAGCCCGTTCCAGTTTCTGCCGATCAGATAGGTCTGACGCGGCGCCACCAGATTATTGCCATCATAGTCGAACACGAAGAAATAGCCGTCTTGGCCATAAAGCATGGCGGACAGTTCGCGGGTCACCGCAAGCTTGGCGTCGTCATCGTCGGGGGCGGCGCGGCCATATGTGTTCACGATGGCGGTGCGCGCAATTGACAGGTAGTTCTTAAGCTCTTCACGCTTGGTTTCGATCAGCTGCGCCTCGAGCGCCTGTATTTCACGTTCTGCCAACTCGCGGGACTGTGTCGAGACAACGAGAGAAATCAAGAAGACAGCGACCAAAAGCGGCAGGGTGGCCAAAAGGAATACCTTTTGCCCGTAGCTGATCGCAATGCTGTCGCGCAGGCGCGCAAGGAACCCTGTCATACGCGCAGCGATACGCCGAAAGATAACGCGAATCAAACCGCAACGCGCACTGCCAGCCCTGTTTCATGCGGTGGGCGGCAGGGACTGTGGCAAAATGAATCGTAATTATCTTGAAAAAGCGCGCTTTCTACGCAGTATTGCGTATTTCACCTTTTCAATCTGCACGCTAAGGTCACCGAACGAAAATGATCTGGTTTCGCTCTCTGGAGGGGGCGAGGCAACGAAATTACCGGGAGGATACTTTATGGATCGTCGTTCTTTTCTGAAAAACTCGGCACTTGGCGGAACAGCGGCTGCCGCGACTGCGCTTGCAGCACCTGCATATGCCCAGGGCAGCCGCACACTGACGCTGGTCACGACATGGGGTCGTGGTTTGGCCGGTGTGCATGATGCCGCACAACGTGCTGCTGACACGATCACCCAAATGACCGACGGTCAGTTGACGATTGATTTGAAAGCGGCTGGCGAGCTGGTCGGTGCGTTCGAAGTGTTTGACGCCGTGACCTCCGGTCAGGCGGACATGTATCACGGCGCGGACTATTATTTCGTCGGTCAGCATCCGGGCTACGCCTACTTTACGGCTGTGCCATTTGGCATGACGCCGCAGGAACTGGCCAACTGGTATTACCATGGCGAAGGGCAGGGGTTCCATGATGAACTGGGCCAGATTTTTGGCCTCAAGTCGTTCTTGGCGGGTAACACGGGCCCACAGTCCGGTGGCTGGTTCAGCAAAGAGATCGCGGGTCCGGAGGATTTCCAGGGTCTGAAGTTCCGTATGCCCGGTCTGGGTGGCGAAGCGCTTGGCAAGATGGGCGCATCTGTGCAGAACCTTCCGGGTGCGGAAGTGTATCAGGCGCTGGCGTCCGGTGCGATTGATGGCACCGAGTGGATCGGCCCATGGGCTGACGAAAAGGCCGGTTTCCAAGAAATCACCAAGTTCTACTACACTGCGGGTATGCACGAGCCGGGCGCCGGCCTGTCGCTTGCGACCAACCTCGATGTCTTTGACAGCCTGACACCCGTGCAGCAGAAGATCATTGAGATCGCATCGGGCGAAGCACACCAGTGGAACCTGGCGCAGTTCATGAACAACAACGGTGCCGCACTGCAGCGTCTTCAGGCCGGTGGCGTGAAGGTTCTGGAATTCCCGGACACCGTTTGGGATGCCATGGGCACAGCTGCAAAAGAGACGCTGGACCAGTACAATGGCGACGAAATCTATGATCGTCTGCGCGCCAGCTATGAAGCGTCGATGCGGTCTTCGTCCGGCTGGATCACAAAGTCCGAAGGCGTGTACCGCGCGCAGCGTGACCGCGTGATGGGCTAAGGCCACATCCGACGGATCACGCTGATCCATGAAAAAGCGAGGGCCCGATGCAGGTTTGCATAGGGGCCCTTGTTCCACAGGTGCGGGCGGCGCACCTGTTCGAGAGACACGGTGACGGGGGGATATTCCATGGGCTTGGTCGAAGCATGGGGCGGCAACGCCTTTGGTTGGTTTTTCGCAAACCTGATTGAAGGGTTCTACAATTTAGGTTATGCGCTGTTGCACCCGGCCCAATGGTTGGCGTGGTTGCCGTTTGTCAACGCCCCGATGTCCGATGTCGCGGTCAAAGAATCGCTGATCCGGTTTATCTACTACGGCGCCTCTATCGAGCTGTTTTTCGCAGTTTTTGCCATCTTTGTGACGGTCAGCATCATCGGATTTGTCAACAACCGCTTTATGTGGGGGTGTGTATGGGTCCTGGAAGGGATCGCCAATAAGGTCGGCCGCTTTTTCGCATGGGCGGGCCTGTTGATGGTGCTGCAGCAAATCGTGATTATTTTCATGCAGCGCGTCTTTGCCGTGTCCGAGATCGGCGTCGGTTTCGGGGTCACCTTCACCAAAGATGTCAGCTGGTGGGCCGAAGAGTTAAAGCTGTATAACGCGATGATTGTTTGCCTTTGTGCCACCTACACGTTTGTGCAGGGCGGCCATGTACGGGTTGATCTGGTCTATTCCGCTGTCAGCTATCGCACCAAGAAGATCATAGATATGGTGGGGTCGCTTCTGTTCATGGTGCCGACGGCAATCTTGACGTGGCTTTATGGCTGGTTCTTCTTGTGGCGCCATCTGGTGGTGCCGAACCCATCCGCATCGGATAGCCTCGAGCGGCTGATGGGCAAGGCCCGCGCGCTGCGCTGGAACATCGAGACGATCGGCTTTTCGCCCAATGGGTTCAACGCCTATTTCCTGTTCAAGATCCTTTTGATCACCTTCACGGCGATGGTGATGATGCAGGCGGTCGCGTTCTTCTACCGCTCTTATCTTGAGCTGCGCGAAGGCGAGGCCAGTGATGGCAAAAATATAGATAAAGACAAAACTGGCGATCCAACTGCCGACCTTGTCGCAGAAATCCACTAAAACCACGGCGGTAAAGATATGCTTTTCGGACTAGATGGCGTCGAAATTGGCCTGATGATTGTTTTCCTGACGCTTTTTGCAGGGATTCTTTCGGGTTTTCCCGTGGCCTTTGCAATCAGTGGCTCTGCGGTGATTTCATTCGCGGTGATCGCGGCACTTGATAGCTCGGGCTATCTGATCCACATGGCGGTCGACACCGGATCTGCGGAATATCACGCGCTGGTGGATCAGGGGGTGAGGCCGGATGCGATATCGCTGTTCCGTAACCCTGATTTGCCGCGTTACGGCGAGGCGTTGTTCCCACAGGGCTGGGAGATGGCACTGGACCGCAACATCGGTTTCCTGGTGAACCGGATGAACGAACGCGTGCTGGCGGGGCAGTCGATTGAGACGCTGCTGGCCGTGCTGATGTTCGTGATGATGGGGATCGTGCTGGAGCGGTCGCGGATCGCGGACGAACTGTTGACAACGATGGCCAAGGTGTTTGGCCCCTTGCCCGGTGGTTTGGCCGTGTCGATCGTGATCGTGGGCGCGTTTCTTGCGGCCTCGACCGGGATCGTCGGCGCGACCGTGGTGACGATGGGTCTGCTGGCATTGCCGACGATGCTGAAGCACGGATATTCACCCGAGCTGTCGACCGGGATCATTGCGGCATCGGGGACACTGGGGCAGATTATTCCGCCGTCCATCGTGATCGTTTTGCTGGGGACGCTGGCGGGTGATCTGTATTCCGCCGCGCAAGAGGACCGTGCGCAATTGGCAGGTTGTTCGGATGCGCTGACGTATCTGGGCGAGCCTGCGGTGGTATCGGTCGGGACGTTGTTTCAGGCGGCATTGTTGCCCGGTATCATGCTGGCCGTGCTTTATGCAGCTTACGCGTTCGGCTTTGCGCTGCTGAACCCATCAAAGGCGCCAGCGGTGCAATTGGGCGATGGCGCGCGGCGGCGTGCGACGCCCCCGCGCAACGGGTTGACGTGGTTTCTGGGTGTGCCTGTTGGCTTGATCGCATTGACGATAGCGCTGGGGCAGGTCGGTGTTGTGGGCAGCCAGTCGGTGATTGTGGACAGCTTTACAGATTCCGGTCAGACGGCATCTTTGCGGACCCGCGTTGGTGAAGACTGCCAAGCGGCGATGATCGCGTTGCATGGAGAAGAGGCGTGGGCACAGGCCATGGCCGAGCAAACCGCGATTGATGCCGCCGGTGGCGTGGCCGAGGCCCGCGCGCTGTCGGTCGAAGAACGCACAGCGCTAGTGTTGGAGCGTGTTGCGGCGGCGCCTGCCATTGGCAAGGGCATTGCGGTAACTGCATTGTTCATGGGGCTGATGCTGGCGATTGCCCGCGGCGTTGCGCCCTATGAAGCGCCTACGCCGCTGATCGTGGGCACGGTCGGTGTCGGCCTTTTGCTGCTTGCTGATATCTTGTTGATCGGCCCGTTGACATCGCCGGGCACGACCACGCTGTTGATCGCCATTCCGCTGATTGTTGCATCCTTCGGGTTGCGGCGTGCGGCGGGGTATCTGGCAGGCAATGAAATTCTGCGGGTGGTTTTTCCACCCTTGGTATTGATTGTGGCGGTGCTGGGTTCGATTCTTGGCGGGATTACCAACCCGACACCTGCTGCGGCATTGGGCGCCGGTGGCGCGATCCTGCTGGCGGCCTATCGCAAGCTGAATGATCAGGGCAAATCCGGTCGTATGGTGCTGCTGACCGCGGGCGCGATTATGCTCATGCTGATCATTGGGGTCAATTTTGACATGCGTCTGGGGCAGGAAGTCGTGCTGCTGGAAAACCGCATTGCCTATCTTGCGGCGTTTGTCTGTTTCTTGTTTGCTATATACGGGCTGCTGTGGTGCTGTGCGGTGCTGCTAAAAGGCGGGGTGCTGGCGCCGGTGGTGCGCGAGACGGCGAAGGTGACATCTATGGTGTTCACCATTCTGATCGGCTCGCAGCTTTTGAACCTTGTCCTGATTTCGTTCGGAGGCGAGCATTACATCCAACAATTCCTGCGGTCGTTCGACAATGAACTGGCCGTGTTTCTGCTGGTGATGCTGGTGCTGTTCCTTCTTGGCTTCGTTCTCGACTTTTTGGAGATTATCTACATTGTGATCCCGATCGTCGGTCCGGTGATCTATGGCGGTACGTTTGATCCAAAGTGGGTGACGATCATGATCGCGGTGAACTTGCAGACATCGTTCCTGACGCCACCGTTTGGGTTTGCGTTGTTCTATCTGCGCGGAGTCGCGCCCAAATCCATCACAACCGGACAGATCTACCGTGGCGTGATGCCGTTCATCGGTATTCAGCTCGCGGCGCTGTTGCTGCTGTGGATGGTGCCAAGCGTTGTGACGATCGTACCCAACCTGCTGAAATAACGCTTTGGGCGATGACGGCGCGTTGAGTTTGGCCACAAGTGACGAATGCGGCGCCGATACCGGGCGCCGCATTTCATTGTGCGCCATCGGCGTGCCGGAATAGTCGCCCTTCGCCTGCGAAGTGTCTTGTTTGTTTGACTAATCGCGTTGCTTGTTCTGGGCATGTCGCGGTATGGAGTGGGGGCGACATGAGGGGGTAATCTGAACGATGACAATGCTGGGCACATTCATTAAACCGATGCATCCCGAGGGGCGCAAGTTTGTGGCAATATTTGCGGCAATTTCGGTGATTTCGTATCTTGTACTGCCATTTCTAGGCTGGATTGGTGTTGGATTAACTGTCTGGTGCTATTACTTTTTCCGTGACCCGCAGCGGACGACGCCGACCCGCGAGGGGTTGATTATCAGCCCGGCAGACGGCGTGGTTTCCCTGATTGAAAAAGCCGTACCACCCGCCGAGCTGGGTATGGCCGACGCCCCGCTGACGCGCGTCAGCGTGTTCATGAATGTGTTTAACTGCCATGTGAACCGGGCGCCGATCGCCGGAAAGGTCACGGCGGTCGCGTATCGCCCCGGTAAATTTTTCAATGCCTCGCTGGACAAGGCAAGCGCTGACAATGAGCGGAATTCGCTGTGTATCGAAATGGCGGATGGCCGACAGATTGCCGCGGTCCAGATTGCCGGGCTGGTCGCGCGCCGGATTGTCTGCTTTGTGACGACGGGCGCGGCGCTTGATACCGGGGAACGCTTTGGTCTGATACGGTTCGGGTCGCGGGTGGATGTTTATCTGCCCGATGGTGTTGCACCGTTGGTCACGGTGGGGCAGGGGACAATCGCGGGCGAGACGGTGCTGGCTGATCTGACCTCGCAGGAACAGGCCCGTCAGGGGCGGACGGCATAAATCATGGCACAGGACCCACAACCGAAGTCCGAAATGCCGATTATCTCGCTGCTGCCGAATGTTCTGACGCTTGCTGCTATTTGCGCGGGTCTGACCGCGATCCGCTTTGGATTTCACGGGGATTATGCGCGGGCGGTCTTGTTGATCGTCTTGGCAAGCGTGCTTGACGGGGTTGATGGCCGCCTTGCCCGTCTGCTGAAATCCGAAAGCAAGATGGGTGCCGAGCTGGATTCGCTGGCGGATTTCCTGAACTTCGGGGTCGCCGCGCCGCTGCTGCTGTATTCATTTGCCTTGCAGGATATGCGCCGCGCAGGCTGGATCGCCGTGCTGGTGTTTTCGGTCTGTTGCGTCATTCGTTTGGCCCGTTTCAATGTGCAAAGCAAAGAGCCGAAAACAGAAGCGGCATCGCAGTATTTCGTCGGCATACCCGCGCCCGCAGGTGCCATGCTTGCCATGCTGCCGATGTTTGTGTCATTTTTGGTGGCAGATGGGCCGGTCGTTCCGGCTGAATTGGTCGCGCTTTGGATGGTCATCGTCGGGTTTTTCATGATCAGCCGTGTCCCGACGTATTCGTTTAAGATTTTGACGATTTCGCGCAAGAATGTTCGGTTTTTTCTACTGGGAGCGATGGTGCTGATCGCGGCATTGTTTTCATACCTTTGGGTGACGTTAGTGGTATTGGATTTGGTCTATATTGCCGGGGTCCTATGGGCTTGGCGCACTTACGCAAAAAAGGATTAATCATGGATATCAACGCTGTCAGCATCTCGTACGCCCGTTGGGCCCCGGTTTATGACAAGACGTTTGGTGCGGTGACAAATGTGGGGCGCAACCGCACAGTCGATTATATCAATACACAAGGACCGAAGGTTTTAGAGGTGGGTGTTGGCACCGGGCTTGCGTTGCGCGGATACGCCGCCGAGATGGAAGTGACAGGCATTGATTTCAGTGACCAGATGTTGGCAAAGGCCAAAGCCAAGGTCGCGGAACAAGGCCTGAAGCACGTCAAGGAACTGCGCCAGATGGATGCCCGCGACCTGGATTTTCCCGACAACAGTTTTGATACGGTTGTGGCGATGCACATCATGTCCGTGGTTCCAGAGCCAGAGCGCGTCGTGGCCGAAATAGCGCGGGTCTGCAAACCGGGTGGCAAGGTCGTGATCACCAACCATTTCGCGCGCAGTCATGGTTTTCTGGCTTTGATCGAGCGGATCACGGCGCCTTTGGATAACCTGCTTGGCTGGCATTCGGATTTTGAAATGGATCGCGTTTTGGGCGACGAACGCCTGACCGTTGTCAAACGAAGCGCGTTTCCGCCGCTTGGAATGATGACGTTTCTTGTTTTTGAAAAGAAGGAGGCTGCGTGAGATCGCGCGCCTTGCTGTTTAGCTGCGCCCATCGGGCAGATTGATCCGCGCGACCTGTTCTGAGATGGGGTCGGTTGCCAGCGGGCGGGTGCTGGCGTCGTAGATCGCGGGGTCAGACAGCGCGGTCCATTGATCGGCGCGGTAAACCTCTAGTCCGGCAAAGTTCGCTTTGTATCCCATTTTGGGGCTGCCGGGGACCCAGTAGCCAAGATAGACGTAAGGCAGGCGCAGTTCGCGGGCGATCGCGATGTGATCAAGGATGATATATGTGCCAAGCGATAGCTTTTCCAACGCTGGGTCAAAGAAGGAATAGACCATCGACAGCCCGTCATCGAGGATATCGGTCAGGCAAACGGCCTGCAGCATGTCGCTGTCGGTATATTCGATCAGGCGCGAGCGGATCGGCGTTTCTTCGACCATGGCCGCAAATTCGAACATATCCATGTCCGCCATGCCGCCGGTGGCGTGCCGCCCATCAAGGTATTCGCGGAATAGTGCGTATTGTTCTTCTGTGGCCCAAGGCGATGTTGCCCGCCGTTTTAGATAGGCCGCCCGTCTGGTGACCCGCTTTTGGCTGCGACTGGGGGTGAATGCGGCCACGTTGATGCGGGCTGACAGGCAGGCCGAACATTCCGCACAAGAGGGCCGATAAAGCACGTTTTGCGACCGTCGGAACCCTTGTTTGGAAAGGGAATCGTTCAGTTTTGTCGCCGTATCGCCCTGCAAGGCCGTGAACAGCTTGCGTTCCATCCGGCCCGCAAGATACGGGCAGGGCTGCGGCGCAGTCACGTAGAACTGAGGTGCAATAGGCAGCGTATGGCGCATGGGTCGGTCCGTATGGTTTCCCAAAGCTTAACAAGCGATTTCGCAGTCGCCAAGCCCCACGTTGCACGAAGGGTTAATCGGTTGGCGCCGGGCAACGGTCGATTATTTGTTCAGTGCGACCGTTCCCAGCAGATGATCGGTCAAGCCCTGCTTGCGCGCGCTGAACAGCATCATCACGATCGAAACCAACTGCAAGGGCGTGATAGCGACGCTGACCGAATAGCCAAGGGTATGGAGGAATGCGGTGCCCGATTCCAGATGCGCACCGCGCGCGTCGCGCAGTTCGATCCCGGCCAGGCGCATCCCCCACGTCGATGAATGGCCAGAAATCGTGAACCAACGGTAGAGAAAGCCGACGACCAGCATCATCGCCGGAAAGAAAAAGATGCCGGTGAAGGCGGTGAACGGCAGGATGATCACGCAAAAGATGCCGATCAACATCACGTCGATCAGCCACGCGACACCCCGTTTCAAGGGCACCCCGTCATAGAACTGCGGATATCGTTGCGGGTCGGGTAGGGCGGTTTCGAGGTGGATCATGGAAAACACTCTGGTGATTGGGCCGTCAGGTGGCCGTGGTTGCCACCTGACGGGAACATGGGCGGGACGTTAGGCCGGCGCATCGCCAACGGCGTCGGTCTTGGACATATTGGCGCGATCATTCATGAACTGGTCGAACTCTGCCTTGTCCTTGGCATCGCGGAGGCGCTTGAGGAAGGCTTGGAAGTTGTCCTGCTCTTCTTCGAGGCGGCGCAGGGTTTCCTGCTTGTAGGCATCAAAGGCGCTGTTACCGCTGGATTGGCCGATGTGGCGGGTGCGGGTCATTGTTTTGCAGGATGATTTAAACATGCGTTTGCTCCAGATCATATAGGCAAGAAGGGCGAGGCCGATGGGCCAGAAAAAAATGAGGCCCAAGACCATGGCGGCGATCCATGCGCCTTTGCCACGTGCATCAAGCCAAGCCTCGGCGCGGGCGAAAAACCCAAGGCGATGGTCGCTATTGGCCATCATGGATTGGGTGGTTGCGGTGTTCATTTCGGGTCTCCTGATCTGTTGTTGTCTGATGTGAATGCCTTTCACATTGACAGATATCGGCGTCTTGCCGGTTTCCTTCAAGGGGTAATGTAAATGTTTCTTACATTAACTTTTAATTAGTATTAAAATCAATGTCTTGCGTGTTCTGTGCCGTTGGTGGCGTGGCCTGTCTTCTGCGGGGGCAGATGATTTACATGTGATTTTTGATGATTGTTCGCGGCGGGTTCCGATTGACCATCAGACGCGTGCGGATCACTGTGATGTCATGACATTTGCAGCCCGTATCACCCGTTGGCCCAACGCATTTGACCCCGGCAGGGGCGATGATGCGCTGACCCATGTACCCGGCGCGGCACCTGCGGTGGCTGCTGTGATCCGGGGGGCGGCGGGGTGTAGCCCCTATCTGGCCGGACTGATCGCGAGCGAAAAAGACTGGGTGATGCCAGCGCTGGATGATCCCGAAGCGGCGGTGTCGACTCTGTTGGCGGCATTGCTCGATGTCGCGCTTGATCAACTGCCCATACAATTGCGGGTCGCCAAGCGGCGCATTGCGCTACTGACCGCACTTTGTGATCTGGCGGGGGTTTGGCCGCTGGAGGTGGTCACGCAGGTGTTGACCGATCTGGCTGATATGGCTGTGCAGTGCTGCATGACAGCGCTCGTCGCTGCAGAAGTCACGCGTGGCAAATTGCCGGGGGGGGATGATCCGGCGGCAGCGGGGGGCATGGTCGCGCTGGCCATGGGCAAGATGGGCGCGGGAGAGCTGAATTATTCGTCCGACATCGACCTGATTTGTCTGTTCGACGAAACCCGGTTCGATCCCGACGATTATCACGACATTCGTGCGGCATTCATTCGCGTAACGCGCCGGATGACAGCGATATTGTCGGATGTGGCGGCGGGCGGCTATGTGTTTCGGACCGATCTGCGGTTGCGTCCTGATGCGTCGGTCACGCCGGTCTGTCTGTCAATGGAAGCGGCAGAGCGATATTATGAAAGCGTTGGGCGCACATGGGAGCGGGCGGCCTATATCAAGGCGCGCGCCTGTGCCGGTGATTTGGTGGCCGGCGCGCGGTTTCTGGAGACGCTGCGCCCGTTTGTCTGGCGCAAGCATCTGGATTTTGCAGCGATTCAGGACGCCCACGATATGCGCCTGAAAATCCGCGATCATAAGGGGCTGCATGGGCGGCTGATCCTTGAGGGTCACAATATGAAGCTGGGCCGGGGCGGGATCCGCGAGATCGAGTTTTTCACCCAGACCCGGCAGTTGATCGCAGGGGGGCGGGACCCTTCGCTGCGGGTGCGGGGCACGCGTGAAGGGTTGGTGCGACTGGCGGCTGCTGATTGGGTGCCACAGGCGACGGCGGACACGCTTTATGAGCATTACCGCAATCACCGCGAGGTCGAGCATCGGTTGCAGATGATCAACGATGCCCAGACCCATCAATTGCCGAACGATGGGCCGGGGTTTACGCGGTTGGCGGCCTTTATGGGGGTGGATGTCGCCAGTTTGCGGCACGATCTGACCGACCGGCTGGAGCAGGTGCATGAATTGATCGAGGGGTTTTTTGCCCCCGAACCCGCAGCACCTGTGACGTCGGACTGGGGGGCAGACGTGACGGCCCGCTGGCCGACCTATCCCGCCTTGCGATCCGCGCGGGCAAGCGATGTCTTTAAACGGCTGGCCCCGGAGATCATGACCCGCCTGCAAGAAGCCGCAAAACCCGAAGAGGCATTGGCGCAGTTCGACCGGTTTCTGGCTGGGCTACCGGCGGGCGTGCAGCTGTTTTCGCTGTTCGAAGCCAACCCGCAACTGACCCGATTGATCGTCGATATTGCGGCGACGGCCCCGGCGCTGGCGCAATATCTGTCGCGCAATGCAGGGGTGTTTGACGCGGTGATCGGGGGCGCGTTTTTCGACCCTTGGCCCGGTGTGGCGGATTTGACCCGCGGGTTCAGCGGCATTTTGGCGACGACCGACGATTACGAGGCACAGCTGACAGCCGCGCGTCGCTGGGCCAAAGAGTGGCATTTTCGGATCGGGGTGCATCACCTGCGCGGTTTGATAAATGCCCAGACCAGTGGTCAGCAATATGCCGATCTGGCCGAGGCGGTGATCGTTGGGTTGTGGCCCGTCATTGGTGCCGAATTTGCCCGCAAGCATGGGCCAATGCCGGGACGGGGCGCTGTCGTCGTCGGGATGGGATCATTGGGGGCTGCGCGGCTGAATGCCGGGTCAGATCTTGATTTGCTTGTGATTTATGACGCGGCGGGTGTGGATACGTCGGAGGGGCGGCGCCCCTTGGCGACGCGGACCTATTATGCGCGGCTGACGCAGGCGCTTGTCACCGCGCTGAGCGTGCAGATGGCCGAAGGGCGCTTGTACGAGGTCGATATGCGGTTGCGCCCGTCGGGGCGGCAGGGGCCGGTTGCGACGTCATTTGACGCGTTTCGCGATTATCAGCTGACGCAGGCCTGGACGTGGGAACATCTGGCGATGACGCGGGCGCGGGTGGTGGCCGGACCCGCACCGCTGGCCGCCGGGTTCGAGACGTTCCGTCAGGATCTGTTGGTGGCAAAGGGCCGGGGCGCGGCTGTCTTGGCCGATGTTGCCGCCATGCGGGCGCGCATTGCGGACGCGAAGTCGCCGCAGGGCGCGTGGGATGTCAAGATCGGCCCGGGACGTTTGCAGGATATCGAGCTGTTCGCACAAGCCGCAGCCCTGCGCGCAGGCCATCCGGCGCGCGATGTGGCCGCACAATTGGTGGCCGGTGTCGCGGATGGCTGGCTTGATGCCGCTGACGCGAGGGCGGTGTCGGATGCGTCAGGTCTTTTCTGGCAGGTGCAGGCAGCGGCGCGGTTGTTGACCGGTGGCCCGCTTGACCCAGATGCGCTGGGTGAGGGGGGGCGTCGTTTTGTCTTGCGTGAGACGGGGTTTGACCGGATGGATATGCTTTTGGCGACAATGGTGGCAAAGGCGCATGCCGCAGAGGCGGTGATCAGCCGCATGTTGAAAGAGCGATGATGCACAAAGACCCACGCGACCCAAAGGGGCTGATCCGCGAAGCCTATCGCATCGAGGGGATCACTGTCGGGGAATGCCGGTCAATTTTCCTTGATTGGGCGATGAGCCTGCCGGCGACCGCAGACAGCAAGACGGCTGTTCAGGTCTTGCTGACGCAATATGCCGATGCGCCGCAGGATCATCCCATGACCCAGACCCTGCGTGCGGGTCTGGTCGATATTGGTCCTGCGCGCCGCAAAGGTGGGCGGCGGGCAAGGTTGGACACTTAACCCCGTGGCAGTTGGGATGCTTGTGCGGCCAGTGCCGTAATGCCAGCCCAGTCACCTGCGCGCACCTTGTCATTCGGAGCTACCCATGATCCGCCGACGCAGAGCGTGTTGGACAGCGACAGGTATTCATGCGCGTTTTTCAGGCTGACGCCGCCGGTGGGGCAGAATTTGACCTGCGGGATCGGTGCGCCAATGGCCTTGAGGGCCGCCGCGCCGCCGTTCGCTTCGGCGGGAAAGAATTTTTGCACCCAGTAGCCGCGTTCCAGCAGGCGCATCGCCTCGGAGGCGGTGGCGATGCCGGGCAGAAGCGGCAGGTCGTTGGCTTCGCAGGCATCGAGCAACAGATCGGTGGCGCCCGGCGACACGCCGAAGGTGGCACCGGCGGCTTTGGCGGCTTCGACGTCCTTGGGGGTCAGCAGCGTCCCTGCACCCACGACACCGCCGGGCACGGCGGCCATTTCGCGGATCGCGTCAAGGGCGGCGGGGGTGCGCAACGTCACTTCTAGCGCCGGCAGACCGCCTGCGATAAGGGCACGGGCGAGATCGGCGGCTGTGCTGGCATCGTCGATCACCAGGACAGGGACGACTGGGGCCAGCAGGCAGACTTTGGCGGCGGCAGCTGAGGCATCTTGCGGGGTCATGAAGTAGTCCTTGGATAGTGCGGGAGATCAAATTTCCAGAAATTTGATGCGCGCCGCGCGGGAGTATTTGGAGACATAAGAAGCGATTACACCACAACACCGGCGCCGTCAGCGGACAGGCCTACGGATTGGCGGAAAACCTCGAACAATTCGCGACCAACGCCTGTGCCATTGCCCGACAGATCGGCCGTGGCGGCGGTGCGCATGGCAAGGTCAACGCCGATCACATCAATGCTGCCTTTGGTCGCGTCAAGGCGGATGATGTCGCCGTCTTTGATCCGGGCGATCGGGCCATTGTCGGCTGCTTCGGGTGAGACGTGGATCGCGGACGGTACCTTGCCCGAGGCGCCGGACATGCGCCCGTCAGTCACGAGCGCCACCTTGAGGCCGCGGTCCTGCAATACGGCAAGCGTCGGTGTCAGCCCGTGCAATTCGGGCATCCCGTTCGATTTCGGCCCCTGAAAGCGGACCACGATGACCGTGTCCTGGGTGAATGTGCCAGCCTTGAAGGCGTCTTTTACGGCTTCCTGGGTGTGGAAGACGCGTGCCGGTGCTTCGATGATGTGCCGTTCCTGCGCAACCGCCGAGGTCTTGATGACGCCGCGCCCGAGGTTGCCGGACAGTTGTGTCAGGCCACCGTGGGCATGGAACGGATTATTGGCAGGGCGCAGGATTTTTTCATTGAGCGATTTGCCGGCACCTGGCGCATAGGTGACCCGCCCATCGGCGAGTTTGGGTTCCTGAGTGTAAAGTTCCAGCCCGTCGCCGGCGATGGTTTTGGTATCGTCATGCAGCAATCCGGCGTTGAGGAGTTCACCGATCATGAACCCCAAGCCGCCTGCCGCGTGAAAATGGTTCACGTCCGCCAGACCGTTGGGGTAGACTTTGGCCATCAGCGGCGTAATTTCGGAAAGGTCGCTGAAGTCCTGCAGGTCCAGGATGATCCCGGCAGCCCGTGCCATTGCGGGCAGGTGGATGACCAAATTGGTCGAACCACCCGTCGCCATCAGCCCGACGAGGCCATTCACAAACGCCTTTTCGTCAAGGATGTCGCAGACCGGGCGATAGTCATTTCCGAGTGCCGTTACTGCCAGCGCGCGTTCGGTGCCGGCAACGGTCAGCGCGTCGCGCAGAGGCGTGTTTGGATTGACGAACGACGCGCCGGGCATGTGCAGCCCCATGAATTCCATCAGCATCTGGTTGCTGTTGGCTGTGCCGTAGAACGTACAGGTGCCGGGCCCATGATAGGAGGCCATTTCGGCTGCCATCAGTTGGTCGCGGTCTATTTCGCCGGTTGCGAATTGTTGGCGGATCCTGGCCTTTTCATCGTTGGGCAAGCCCGATGTCATCGGACCTGCGGGCAGGAAAATGCCGGGGATGTAGCCAAAGGTTGCCGCAGCGATTACCAGACCCGGCACGATCTTGTCGCAAACGCCGAGATAGATGGCGGAATCAAAGACATTGTGGGATAGCCCGACCGCCGCAGCGAGCGCGATGACATCGCGCGAAAACAAGGACAGCTCCATGCCGGTCTGCCCTTGGGTCACACCGTCGCACATCGCCGGGACGCCGCCTGCGACCTGTGCGGTACCGCCAGCCGCGCGGGCGGCGGCACGGATCAGGTCGGGATAGCGTTCGAATGGTTGATGCGCCGACAGCATATCATTGTAGGCTGTGATGATCCCGACGTTGGGGTTTGGGCCGTCGGTCAGCGCCGCCTTGTCATCGCCCATCGCGGCATAGGCATGGGCCTGATTGCCGCATGTCAGGTGCGATCGCCGTGGCCCTTCGGCGGCGGCGCGTGCCATGGTGTCGAGGTATTTTCGACGCGGCCCTTCGGAGCGGGCGCGGATACGGTTGGTGACGGCGGTAATCGTTGGATGAAGTGGCATTGGGTCCTCGTCGTGGTTTGGCGGCATTGTAGCAGCATTTGTTAGCGCTAACAAGTGACGCGCTGATTCTAGCTGGGCTATATGGTGACAAGTAACGCAGGCCGGTGTAATCACGGCGCGTCAGGCGGGCGGCACTGCAGCCAGACATCACAAGCGCTGTGAAGGGTGGAGTATGATGGCAATCCGGTTTTTGATTATGTTTATGGCCCTGATCGGCATGGCGGCATGCGATGCGCCCGCAAAGAATCGGGTCGGCGCGTTTGAGGTGCCCGTGGCACGTTCGTATGCCCTGCAAGGCATCACATTTACCGCATCACCGGACCTGCGTGTATCGGAAAGTGATGGTTTCTATCCGAGGACTGATGTCGTTTGGCGGGGGGACCCTTTGGGCCCGCGTATTGCGCAGATTGCGGCCCTGTTTGAAACAGCGGCTGCGCGCAACAGGGCCGTGCTGAACGGGGACGTTCCTGTCGTTGCCGATATCACGCTGCTGCGCTTTCATGGTGTGACGAACCGGACGCGATCCACGGTTGGAGGCGTTTATAACATCATCTTCATGATGACGGTGCGCGATGCGCGCAGTGGCGCGGTGATCGAGCCGGCCCGCCGGATCGTCGCCAATCTTCGGGCTCCGGGCGGGCGCGAGGCCATTAAGCTGGACGATACGGGCCAGACAGAGAAGGTGCGTGTGACTGATTTTCTGACCTCTGTGTTGCGCAGTGAACTGCTGTAGGCGCAAGCCTGCAACAGACACTTCCAACGGCGCGAAATTGAATATAGGAGAGCGGGCATGAATATACCTGTCCCCCCCGCTGAACTGCCTGTTGTTCGATTAATCCCCAAGGCCGAGGCGCGTGCGATCCGCCACGGCTTTCCTTGGGTCTATGCAAATGAACTGGTCACGGACCGGCGTACCCGAGGGCTTAAGCCCGGCGCGCTTGCCTTGCTGGAAGATGCGGGGCGTCAGTCGCTTGGTCTTGTGGCTGTCAATCCGACGTCGAAGATCATCTGCCGGATGCTGGACCGTGATCCCGAAGCCGTGATCGACGAGGCATGGTTTGCCGCGCGCTTTGCGCGGGCGCTGGCACATCGCGAACGGCTGTACGATGCGCCGTACTATCGTTTGGTGCATGCCGAATCGGATGGGTTGCCGGGTGTGATTGTGGACAGGTTTGGCGATGTGGCTGTGGTGCAGCCGAATGCCGCGTGGGCCGATGTGCTGATTGCGCCTCTGGTGGCTGCATTGGTCGCGGTGACGGGTGTGACCACCGTTGTGATGAACGGGACGGGGCGTGCGCGTGCGCTCGAGGGGTTGGATGAACGGATGGAGGTCCTGCAAGGCGCGGCCCCGACCGGCCCGATTGCGGTGCCGATGAATGGTGCGACCTATATGGCGGATGTCATGGGTGGCCAGAAGACAGGGTTGTTTTTCGACCAACGCCCGAATCACGCGTTTGCGGCAAGGCTGTCCAAGGGCGCGCGGATGTTGGACATGTTTTCGCATGTGGGCGGCTTTGGGCTTGCTGCGTTGGCGGGTGGGGCAGGGTCGGTTCTGGCTGTCGATGGGTCTGCACCGGCGTTGGAGCTTGCGATCAAAGGTGCCGAGGCGATGGGCGTCGCTGACCGGCTTGAGACGCGCAAGGGCGACGCCTTTGATGTGCTGACCGCATTGGCCGAAGAAGAAGCCCGTTTCGATGTGATCATCTGCGATCCGCCGGCGTTTGCGCCATCGCGGCAATCTGTCGAAGCGGGGTTGCGCGCGTACGAGCGTGTTGCGCGGCTTGCCGCGCCGCTGGTCGCGGATGGCGGTTATCTGGGGCTGTGTTCGTGTTCGCATGCCGTTGATTTAACCAAGTTTCGCAACGCATGTTCACGCGGGATCGGGCGGGCCGCGCGGCGTGGGCAGATCATTCACACCGGGTTTGCAGGGCCGGATCATCCGTTGATGCCGCATTTGGCCGAAAGCGGATATCTCAAGGCCGTTTTCTACCGCCTGTGAGAGTTCTGATAGACGCATGCGTGCTGTATCCAACGGTGATGCGCGAGGTTCTGCTGGGCTGTGCGGCTGCGGGGTTGTTTCAGGCGCGTTGGTCGCCCCGCATCCTTGAGGAATGGGCGCGGGCCGCAGCAAAGCTGGGACCCCAAGCCGAGGTGTTCGCGCGTGGCGAAGTGGCCACACTGCGCCGTCTGTTCCCGGATGCGGCGGTGATCTACGACACCGGATTAGAGCAACGGTATTGGCTGCCGGATGCGGCGGATATTCATGTCCTGACGGCGGCGGTTGCGGGGTCGTGCGACGCGATCCTGACGATGAACGCCAAGGATTTCCCACGCAATATGTTGGCCGATGAGGGCCTGTTGCGGCTTGATCCCGATGGGTTCGCCCTGCAATTGCTGGAGACAGAGCCGGAGATCGTTACCCCAATTGCACAGGGGGTGCTGGCGGAGGCACGGCGTTTGTCCGATCTGGACTGGACCATGCGCCGCCTGATGAAAAAGGCCCGGTTGCCGCGTTTCGCCAAGGCGTTGGACGCGCGATTGGCCTAGGGGCTGACGCGCCACTTTGCTTCGTTCGCCTCGATCGCGGCGATGCGTTGCGGGGTTTTGGGATGGCTTAGCATCCATGCTGGTGGTGTCGCCCTGCCGCCCGCGCCGGAAAGCGTATCAAGCTTGGTGAACAGCGATTTTTGCGGGCCTGTGCCGATCCCTGCTTTGACCAGCAGGGCCGAGGCATAAGCGTCTGCCTCGAACTCATCGCCGCGCGACAGGCGGGCGGCCAATAGGGTCATCAGCATATTTGCAATCCACGGACCGATGCCGGGCAGAAACCGATTAAGAACCATCGCAATCGCGGTGCGCATCGCGTTTTGGCCAGAAAAATCAATCATCCGGCGGCGTGAATGGCCCAAGGCGACATGCCCCAGTTCATGCGCGATGACGCTTGCCATTTCTTCGGAGCTGACTGCTCCTTGGCGATATTTGTTGAAAAACCCACGGGTGATGAAAATACGGCCATCGGGTGCGGCTAACCCGTTGATTGGGTCAATTTCATAGATATGCACACGGATGCGGTCGATATTGAGGGCCTGTGCCATGCGATTGGTCAGCACCTGCAGGATAGGATCGGCCAGTTCTGTTGATTTTTCATCAAGGTCGCGCGACATCCGCCAGACGGAAAATCGGTACATGGCAAAGCCGTACAGCACGGCAAACACGATGGGGGCAAAACGTATCATGCCCCTAATATGGGGCGGATCCGCGCAGCAACAAGGTAAATTGCGCCCGGTCTGCAAAAGATCCGGCGTTTAACGTGCCAGCGTGCGAATGCCCCGGCTGATCCCATCAAGGGTCATGGGCACCATGCGGTCGGCGCCGAAAATTTCTTGGATCATCTGGGTCGATTGGGTGTGGGGCCAGTGGCGTTGTTCGGCGGGATTGATCCACAGATGGCCGGGCCATTGTGCACAGGCACGGTTCAGCCAGATATGGCCCGCCTCTTGGTTCCAATGTTCATTGGCGCCACCGGCAAAGGCGATTTCATAGGGTGACATGCTGGCGTCACCCACAAAGATGCATTTGTAGTCTGACCCATAGGTGCGCAGGATGTCCCATGTGGATGTTTGCGCATCCCAGCGGCGGCGGTTGTCGCGCCACACGCCTTCGTACAGGCAGTTGTGGAAGTAGAAGTGTTCAAAGTGTTTGAATTCGGATTTTGCGGCGCTGAACAATTCCTCGACCACTTTGACGTGGGGGTCCATTGATCCGCCAATGTCGAGAAACAGCAGGACCTTGACCGCATTGCGCCGTTCGGGCCGGGTTTGCACATCAAGATAGCCGTGTTCGGCGGTGGCACGGATCGTGCCGTTGAGGTCAAGTTCTTCGGTTGCCCCATCGCGGGCCCAGCGGCGCAGGCGTTTCAGCGCCACTTTTATATTGCGGGTGCCCAGTTCAACTGTGTCGTCAAGGTTGCGGAATTCGCGTTTGTCCCAGACTTTTACCGCGCGTTGATGGCGGCTTTCATTCTGGCCAATCCGCACGCCTTCGGGGTTGTAGCCATAGGCGCCAAACGGGGATGTACCCGCCGTGCCGACCCATTTTGAGCCGCCCTGATGACGCCCCTTTTGTTCCTCAAGCCGCTTTTTGAGGGTCTCCATGAGCTTGTCAAAACCGCCCATCGCTGCAATTTCGGCTTTTTCTGTTTCGGTCAGATGCTTTTCGGCAAGTTTTGCCAACCAGTCGGCGGGAATGTCGATGGCGTTCATCACGGCCTCAGAGGGGATCGCATCAAGGCCCTGAAAGCTGGCTGTGAAGGCGCGATCGAATTTGTCGATATGGCGTTCGTCCTTGACCATAGTCGTGCGGGCCAGAAAATAAAACGCCTCGACGTCGTAGGTGGCAAGGCCGGCCTTCATGCCTTCGAGAAACGACAGGAATTCGCGCAGCGACACCGGGACCCCATGCCTGCGCAGATTGTCGAAAAATGGCAGGAACATGGATCAGGTATAGCTGCGTTCGATGAAGATCAGCACGAATAGGCCGATCAGCCCGAAGATCACGGCAAATGCTGCCCCCCATTGCAGCATATCAGCGAATTTCCCGCCGCGCATCTTGGCCCGAAAAGCGCCGAATATTGCGCCGATTAATATGCCTGTCAGTGGGTAAATCATAGTGCGACCTTTATCAGCTTGGCGGCGTTTGCGGTGTGAGAAAGGCGATTTCATTGAGCCTGTCGATCACCGCCTCGCGGCTGCCAAAGCCGTACCGTGCCCATCCCAGACTGTCCAGCCGCAGGGCCATGCCTGCGTCGGTCTGCCCCTGCAGATCCAGCGCTTCGGCTTTGAACATCATCAACAGCGCCGTCAGCGCGGCGTTTTGGTGGCGCTGTGCGATGGGAATCGCTTCGTCGGTGATGGCGATGGTGGCTTGGGCATTGCCGGAAGTCAGGGTGAAGGCGGCAAGCTGCACCGCGATGTGGGCGGCGTGGATGTCTGTTGTGGGGCTTTGGCGGTAGACCCGGTTGGCGGTGTTAAAGGCACCAAGGGCGAGGCTGGAATCGTTGCCCAGTTGCAGGCGGCCATAGGCATAGTTTGCAAAGCCTTCGCGTGGGCCGGTCCAGCCCAATGTGCGCCCGATCTCGATGGCGCGTGCGGCGGCCTGTCTGCGGCCATTGTCCGAGGTGCCATCGGTCAGCGCAATTTCCATCGCCGCAATCCAGACGCGCGAAGTGTCGCTGGGGATTTGACCGCCGCTGCGCTGCCCGCGTGGGTTCATGCGGGCAAGGATACCGGGCAGGCGGCTGGCGACTTCGGATTTGGTCATGCCGTTGCGCAGTTCCGGGGCGTAGTAAGCCCGCAGGATCAGCATATCAAAGCCGGTCAGCACAGCCTGAATATTGTCATCGTTGAAAACGGAATCGGGCAGGCGGTAAAGGTCGTTGAGCGGGCCGAGCGCCTGCGCCAGTTCTTCGTGCAGGCAGTCGCGGATTTCCTGCGGGGCGACGTCAGAGGGCACAAAGATCGCCGCCCTTTCGCGCCGTTGCAGGGTCCCCCAGTCAAGCGCGGGGGTATTGCGTGCCGTGCGTAGTTCATCCCAGTTGCGTACGCGGGGCACCACGAAACAGGCGGCATTCGGCGCCACCCGCTGCAGGGTGCGGTTGGGGATGGCTTCGATTGTGATGCTTGCCTGTGCCGCGTCCGTCATGCGGATATCAATCTGGGCCTCGTTGCGCAGGCGGGCCAACAGGCCGGTCAGGTCCGCGACCAGCGTCTCAGAGACATTGCCCGCGACACGCACGGTCACGGGTTCGTCAAACCGGGTGAAAATGGGCAGTTCGCGCCCGTTTTCCATCCGAAACGCCAGATCGAGAAAGTCAAAGGCAATTTCCGAATTGGGCCGCAGCGCGGGTCCCGGGCTTTGGGCGACAAAGCTGCGCATTTCAGGTAAATCGAGCCTGATCGGCGCCGGCCTGTCGGGCTGGGTTGCGCAGGCTGCCAGCAGTGACAGCGCGAGGGCGGCAAGGCGCTTCATGAAGGTCTCTCGTATTTGATGAAGTTGGTCAGTTTGCCAACGCGATCATAAAGCTGGCGCCCGGTGGTGTTGTCGTCTTGAGTCAGCCAGTAGACGGTGGGCGCACCGGCGGTATCGGCGGCGGCATAGACTGCTTCGATCAGTTGCCGGCCAACGCCGATGCCGCGCACCGATGGGTCCGCGAACAGGTCTTGCAGGTAGCAGACGCTTTCGATGCGCCAGCAGTGGCGGTGAAACAGGTAGTGGGCCAGACCAACGGGCATGCCGTCCCGTTCCGCGATCAGGCAGTGAAAATCATGATCATCCCCGCCCAAAAGCCGCGCAAACGTCGACGCATAGACCGCGTCAGGGCGCGTGGTCTTGTAGAACGCCAGATAATCAGTCCACAGCACGCGCCACGCGGTTTCATCGCCCGTGCGCAGCGGTCTGATGGTTGTCGGCGTTTGGTTGGTCATGCGGATCTGCCTTTGTGATGCCCCATGACAGTACCGCGATCGAGGGCGGTGACCAGTCAATTCGCCGTGCGCTGTCGTCCAGAAAATGCGCGTCGTCTAGCGCCCTGACCGGGCCATGAAGGCCAGCCGTTCAAACAGATGCACGTCCTGTTCGTTCTTCAAAAGCGCCCCGTGCAGTTTGGGTAGCGCGTTCGCACCGTCGCGTTTGAGGTCCTCTGGGCTGAGATCTTCGGCCAAGAGCAATTTGAGCCAATCAAGCACTTCGGAGGTCGAGGGCTTTTTCTTGAGGCCTGCGGTATCGCGGATTTCGTAGAATTGGGTCAGTGCGGTGGTCAGCAGCGCATCTTTGATTCCGGGGTGATGAACGGCCACGATCCTGCGCATCGTGTCCATGTCGGGAAACCGGATGTAGTGAAAGAAGCAGCGCCGCAGAAACGCATCGGGCAATTCCTTTTCGTTGTTGGATGTGATGATCACGATGGGGCGATGGATCGCCTTGACGGTCTCGCCTGTCTCGTAGACGTGGAATTCCATCCGGTCGAGTTCCTGCAACAGATCGTTGGGAAATTCGATGTCGGCCTTGTCGATTTCATCAATCAGCAGCACGACCTTGCGGTCGGCGCCAAAAGCCTGCCACAGCTTGCCCTTTTTGATATAGTTGGCGACGTCGTGCACCCGTGCGTCACCCAGTTGGCTGTCGCGCAATCGGCTGACGGCGTCATATTCATAAAGCCCCTGTTGGGCCTTTGTTGTCGATTTGATGTGCCATTCGATCATCGGCAGGCCAAGGGCGGTGCTGACTTGCCGTGCAAGTTCCGTTTTGCCGGTGCCGGGTTCGCCTTTGATCAGTAGCGGGCGTTCAAGGGCGACTGCGGCGTTCACCGCCATGGTCAGGTCATCGGTTGCGATGTAGCTGTCGGTGCCGGTAAAATGCATGGTCGTGTGCCTTTTGTATTTCGCAGCAACCTAGCAGGTCACGGCAGATCATCAACACCCCGCCCACAGGCCAAAACAGGGGGGTGACACTGACCGATCTTAAGAGTAAACCCGCGCAAAATTGGGTTCTGACGCAGGGTTGCTGGCCCAAAGATGCGTAAGAGATAAAAGGGTATGAGAATGAAAGCCGAAGTGTTTTTGCCAGACGAGTATCGCCCCGTTGACGACGAACCGTTCATGAATGAACGTCAGATCGAATATTTCCGGCGTAAGCTATTGAACTGGAAAGCAGAGCTTATGGAAGACAGCCGCGACACCGTCGCCGGTATGAAAGACCAGACCCGCAATATTCCCGACGTTGCCGACCGCGCATCCGAAGAAACCGATCGTTCGCTGGAACTGCGCACCCGTGACCGGCAGCGCAAACTGGTGAGCAAGATTGATGCGGCGCTGCGGCGCATCGACGAAAACGAATATGGCTATTGTGAAATTACAGGCGAACCAATTTCGCTGAAGCGGTTGGATGCGCGGCCCATTGCGACCATGAGCCTAGAAGCGCAAGAACGCCATGAACGCCGGGAGAAGGTGCATCGCGACGACTGACATGTGGCATAACGCAGGCCGAAACGTCGCCATTATTGGCGGCGGTATCGGGGGGCTGACCGCAGCGCTTGCGTTTGCGCGCCGCGATGCGCATGTCACCGTTTATGAACAGGCACCCGCATTAAGTGGAATTGGCGCCGGTTTGCAGATCACCCCAAATGGCGCGCGTGTCCTGAACCGGCTTGGCCTGACCGACGCTTTGGCGGCTACCGGCGTGAAAGCTGCCGCAGTCGTGCCGATGGACGCGCTGAGCGGACGGCAGTTGGCGCGCTTTGATCTGGGCGGCCAAAACCCAGCCTACCGATTTTGCCACCGTGCTGCATTGATTGACCTGCTGGGCCGGGCCTGTGCCGCCAATGGTGTGCAGGTCGAATTGGGTAGTCGGATCGCGGCCTTTGGGCCGGACGGATCGTTTCAGACCGCAGCCGGTCGCGTGAAACCGGATTTGACCATCGGTGCCGACGGATTGCATTCGGTGGTACGTGGACAGATCAGCAAGCCAGCGCCTGCGTTCTTTACGGGGCAGGTGGCGTGGCGGGCGATGATCCAACTGCCTGACGCAGAGCCGATCGCGCGCATCTGGATGGCACCGGGGCGGCATGTCGTAACCTATCCGCTGTCCAAGGGCCGTCTGAATATTGTCGCGGTTCAGGCACGCAGCCAATGGGCGCAAGAAGGCTGGCACAATCCCGATGATCCGGGAAACCTGCGCGCGGCGTTCGCTGATACCGGGTGGGAGCTGAAAAGTATTCTGGGGGCCGTGGAGGACGTGAACCTGTGGGGGTTGTTCCGCCATCCCGTTGCGGCCCATTGGCGGGCCGGGTCGTATGCTATTTTGGGCGATGCTGCCCATCCGACCCTGCCATTCCTGGCCCAAGGCGCGAACCTTGCGATTGAGGACGCGTTTGTGCTGGCCCGGTGCTGCAATGAAAACGCATCGCTGGATGTTGGATTGGCGGCCTATCAATCAGTGCGGCGGCCACGTGTCGTGCGTGCCATCGCGGCGGCCAATGCCAATGCGGTGAACTATCACCTGTCAGGCATGAAACGCCGTGTCGCGCATGCGGGGCTGCGCGTGATGGGCCGCGTCGCGCCGGACGCGTTTGTGAACCGCCTTGGCTGGCTTTACGATCACGACGTCACGGCCTGACGCTACCAATTTCGGCTGGCCTGGTTGGTGACGTTTTCAAGCACGGTGTGGCTGCGCCAGTCGACCCGGTAAATGTCATCCTCGATCCGCATGTAGACCCAACCGTCGCTGACGCTAGGCAAACCATAGTAGCGGGCATTCATCAACATCGAATAGGCACCGCGTTCCAATATATCGCCAATTTCGACGGGGCCGGGACCTGGGGTCGATGGCTGCGGGACCGACACGCAAGCGGTGCCCGCGACTGCGATCCGGCATTGGGCGCTGGCAAGGGTTGGCAGGAGGGCCACCATCACGGCGGCACAAATCAGGTTATCGCGCATAGCTTTCATACTCCTTGCGGACACAAAACGTTTGCTCGACGAGTGTTATCAGTGATATTTGGGGGTGCTATGCGGCAAGATCAACCCAGACCGGGACGTGATCGGATGGTTTTTCCCGGCCCCGCACGTCGGCTTCGATCCAGCAGGTGTTCAAAAGGTCGGCGCATTGCGGGGTCAGCAAAAAGTGGTCGATGCGAATTCCGTTGTTTTTCTCCCATGCGCCAGCCTGATAATCCCAGAACGAATAATGACCTGATCCGGGTTGGCAGGCGCGGAAGGCTTCGGTGAAGCCAAGGTTCTGGATGCGCTGGAACGCGGCGCGGCTTTCGAGACGAAACAGGGCATCGTCTCGCCATGCATCAGGACGCTCGGCATCTTCGACCTGTGGAATAATATTGTAATCCCCGGCCATTAGCGCGGGTTCTTCAAGTTTCAGAAGATCCTGCGCGCGGTGATACAGCCGTTCCATCCACGCCAGCTTATAGTCATACTTTGGCCCCGGCGCTGGGTTGCCGTTGGGCAGGTAGAGCCCGCAGATGCGAACGGCTTTTTCGCCGACAACGGTCGCCTCGATCCACCGTGCCTGTTCATCGGCGTCGTCGCCGGGCAGGCCACGGCTTACGTCCTCAAGCGGGAGTTTAGACAAGATCGCGACGCCGTTGAACCCTTTTTGACCATGGGTCTCGACGTTGTAGCCCTTGTCCTCGAAAATCTCGCGGGGGAAGTTTTCGTCGATTGATTTGATTTCCTGCAGGATCGCCACGTCGGGCTGGGTGTCATCAATCCAATCGGACAGCGCCGTGATCCGCGCTTTGATGCCGTTGATGTTGAATGTTGCGATTTTCATAGCTGCCCCCTGTTTGGGGCAGTTTTGCCGCAGTGCGCGACGATGCACAAGCGATCAGCTGCACCTGATCGAGGATCAGCGTGGACAGCCGTGCATTTTGCGGCATTACATCGAAAACGATGTGCCGCAGCCGCATGATGACGTTGCATTGGGGTTGTTGATCACAAAGCGCGCGCCGATTAGTTCTTCGGTGAAATCAATCACCGCGTCGGCCAGAAATGGCAGGGAAACGGCGTCAATTACAACAGTTTCACCGCTTCCGGTCAGGGTCAGGTCATCGTCCTTGGCGTCGTCCAGATCAATTTCATATTGAAACCCTGAACAGCCGCCACCTTCGACGGCTACGCGCAGTGCCTTGCCTTGGGCCGAGGCGCCGATTTCGGCCAGCCGCTCAAACGCGCGGGGGGTCACTTTGGGTGGGATCGTCAGCATTTTGCGACCTATCAGTTTGGGTTCGGTTACAATATAGGGGGTGTAGGCAAGACGGACAAGGCAGGCAAATAACATGGCAGCGCCCTATGCAACCGACCCGGCAAACGCACGCGGGCGGCTTTACCCAGAGGAAGAGAGCACGTTTCGGTCGCCGTTTCAGCGTGATCGCGACCGGATTATCCATGCGAGCGCATTTCGGCGGCTGAAGCACAAGACGCAGGTCTTTATTGAACACGAGGGTGACTATTTCCGGACCCGTCTGACCCATTCAATCGAGGTGGCGCAGGTGGGCCGTACGATTGCCGCCGCGCTGGACCTGAACGTCGAGCTGACCGAGGCGGTCGCGCTGGCGCATGATCTTGGCCACACACCCTTTGGTCACACCGGAGAAGAGGCGCTGGATGCGCTGATGCAGCCCTATGGCGGGTTTGATCACAATGCCCAGGCCTTGCGGATCGTGACCGATCTGGAACGTCATTATGCCGAATGGGACGGGCTGAACCTGACGTGGGAGACGCTGGAGGGGATCGCCAAGCACAATGGCCCGGTCACGGGTGATATACCTTATGCGCTGGCCGCGTATAACGCGCGTCACGATCTGGAACTTCACACCCATGCCAGTGCCGAGGCGCAGTCGGCTGCCTTGGCTGACGATATTGCATATAATAACCATGACTTACATGACGGTCTTCGCGCAGAGCTTTTCAGTACCGATGATCTGGCGGCGCTGCCAATATTGCACGATTGCTTTGCGCGGGTGGACGCGAAATATCCGGGACTGAACTATTATCGGCGCCGCCACGAGGCGCTGCGCCGGTTCTTTGGCGTGCTGGTCGAGGATGTGATCACTGTCAGTCGCCGCAATCTGGTGGATCTGGCACCAACGAGCGTGCATGACATCCGCCACGCAGGCCGCATGATGGTGCAGTTTTCGCCCGTGCTTTGGACGGACCTCAAGGTGATCCGGCAATTTCTGTTCGAACGCATGTATCGCGCGCCCGCCGTCGTCGAGATGCGTGTGGTGGTGACCCAGATGGTCAATGATCTGTTCCCGTTTTTCATGGAAAACACCGATGAGTTGCCCAAGCAGTGGCGCAAGGATGTGGCCGACGCGGCAGATCGGACGGCGCTGGCGCGGATCGTGGCCGATTACATCGCAGGCATGACGGATAGATTTGCCATTCAGGAACATAAGCGTTTGATTGGCGGCGAAGTAATTCCTGCCGGAGTGATTGATGGCAATTGAAAACGCCGTTGATGCAATGGCGCCCGTGATGGCGTTTGCACTTGTGGGTGCCTTGGGCGTGGGGTCGCAATGGCTGGCGTGGCGGTTGCGGATGCCGGCGATTGTGCTGATGCTGGTGGCCGGAATACTGATCGGGCCGGTGGCCGGTGTATTCGATCCGGGGCGCGATATCGGGCCGCTGATGGGGCCGATCATATCTATTGCGGTGGCGATTATCCTGTTTGAGGGTGGGCTGACGCTGAACTTTCATTCGCTCAACGATGCTGCAAAAGGGGTCAAGCGGTTGGTCTTTGTCGGTGCCCCGCTGGGCTGGCTGACATCGGCTTTGGCGCTGCGCTATGGTGCTGGGCTAAGCTGGGAAAGCGCGGCGGTTTTTGGCGGGATCATGATCGTCACCGGCCCCACGGTCATTGCGCCCTTGCTGCGCACCGCACGTCTGTCCAAGCGGCCTGCGGCGCTGCTGCAATGGGAAGCGATCATGAACGACCCCATTGGCGCGCTGGCGGCAGTTTTGGCCTTCGAGGTCGTGTTGGTTTTGAACACGGCGACAACGGTCAACGCGGCGGTATGGGAGCTTTTGGTTGGTATTGGCGTCGCGACTGCGCTGGGGATGGTGGCGGGGTTTGGCCTTGCGCGCTCATTCAAACGGGGCTGGGTGCCAGAGTATATGAAGGTGCCGGTGCTGTTCGCCTTGCTTTTGGCGATTTTTGCCGTGTCGGATCATGTGCTGCACGAAAGCGGCCTGCTTGCCGTGACGATCATGGGTATTGTGATCGCGAATGCCGATCTGCCCAGCTATGAGGAACTGCGCCGGTTTAAGGAACATGCGACCGTTCTGCTGGTGTCGGGCGTGTTTATCCTGCTGGCCGCGCAGCTGGACGTTGCGGCCTTGGGCCAACTGGACTGGCGCGCGCTTGGCTTTGTTCTGTTGGTTGTGCTGGTGGCGCGGCCGTTCACGGTGATGGTCGCGCTGTTGGGGTCGGGTGTGCCCTACCGGGAGCAATGGCTGGTGGCGCTGACGGGACCGCGCGGCGTCGTTCTTGTGGCCGTTGCGGGGCTGTTCGGGGATCGGTTGCTGAACCTAGGGTTTGCGGATGCGGCGCTGATTGGGCCATTGGCCTTTGTTCTGGTGGCGGTCACGGTGGTTTTGCACGGGTTCACATTGGCGCCTTTTGCCCGTTGGCTGGGGCTGGCTGGGGCGGATATCCCCGGTGTGGTCATCGTTGGCGGGGCCGACTGGACCACCGCATTTGCCGAAGCGCTGAAAAAGGCCGAGGTGCCGGTGCTGATGACCGATCCCAACTATGGCCATCTGCGCGCGGCGCGCGCCGCCGGGATCGCGACGTTTTCTGGCGATATCCTGTCAGAGGCCGCCGAACAGCGTCTGGAACTGGTCAGCTATGCGACGCTGATCGCGGCGACGGACAATGACGCCTACAACACGCTGGTTGCAACCGACCTGGGCCCCGAATTTGGCCGTGACAATGTGTTTCAGGTCATCCGCGAAAAAAGCGACAGTGCGCGCCATCAATTGCCACGCACGCTGGGTGGCCGGATGTTTGGCGCCGATCAAACGCACACTGGCCTGAACCGGCTGATCCGTGATGGCTGGACCTTTCGGATCAGCCGGCTGACCGATGAATTCACGTTTGAAGATTGGCGTGCGAAACGCCCCGAGACACATCTGTTTGCCCGCATTTCACCCAAAGGTCATATCCGCCTGATCCGCAAAGACGAAGAGGTGAGGGGCGCGCCAGATGTGCGGATCATCGGCCTGCGCCCACCCGGGGACGACGAAAGCCGCCAGCCGCCGGCGGATACGTGATCGTGGATGGGCCGGTTGAAGCATTTTAGCACAGTCATTCTGGCTTGGTGTGTGTTTGCGATGCCGATCCCCGCCCAAGAGGTGCTGTTTGCGTCTGGTTTCGAGGCCCTCTCGGACTTTGACGGATTTTACATCACGCGCCACGATGATCAAAGTCATGCCTTTCAGGAGCTGTCTGCGATTGACCCCGCTGCGGGTAAATTTGCCCATCGGGCGTGGATTACCCGGGCCAACCCACCAAGCGGGATGTTCACCAACCGCAACCATCGTGCCTATCCAACGGTCCAGTTTCAAAAAACGCCAGCGGGTGTATTGCCGACACCATTGTGCGTCGGCTTGTCGGTCTGGGCTGATTTTGACCTAAGGTCGGCCTCGCAAGGGCACGAAGACCAGTGGATCAGTCTTGCGACATTCACGGACGATCAAAGTGACAGCTGGCGCCGGACCGTGTTGGTGAATGTCAGCTATGATGGCTTCATACACCTGCAACATGTCCCGCGTCAGGGGCAGCAGGCGCATATTTTCCAGTCAACCACGGTGCAGTTTCCCTATCGTCAATGGGTCAGATTGGCTGTTGAACTTGATTTTTCGCCGCAGGGCTATGCCAAGGTGTGGCTGGACGATGTGCTGGTGTCCCATGCTGCGGTCCGCGCGATGTCCAATCAGCTTGCCCAAGCGCATTTTGGGCTTTACGCCGCGCCATCGATCCGTGCGGGTGAAATTCGTAACGATAACCTGCGTATCACATCCGGGCGCTGCTATGGGTGACGGTGCCGTGCGGATTGACCTAGGCTGCGGGGGTGGTAAACCCTGCTGAAATGTTGTGATGCCCTATATGGGCCAAAGGACTGCTATGAACCTGTTTGCTGATTTTCGTACCCGAGTGCTGACGTGCCTTGACCAATTGGTTGCCGAGGGCACGCTGCCTGCGGGCCTGTCGACTGCTGCCGTCGCGGTCGAACCACCGCGCGATGCCGCGCATGGCGATATGGCGACGAATGCCGCGATGGTTCTGGCAAAGCCCGCCAAGATGAACCCGCGTGTGATCGCCGACGCACTGGCCGCCAAACTGTTGGAAGATCCGCAGATCGCCGTAGCCGAGGTGGCAGGGCCGGGTTTCCTGAACATGCGGCTGGTGCCCGATGTCTGGCAGGCCGTTGTGAAGGCGGCGCTGACCGATCCGGCCTATGGCCAATCCACGCTGGGGCAAAATCAAAAGATGCTGGTCGAGTACGTCAGCGCCAACCCCACAGGTCCGCTGCATGTGGGCCATACGCGCGGTGCCGTCTTTGGCGATGCATTGGCCAGCCTGCTGGATTATACAGGCTATGACGTGACCCGCGAATACTACATCAACGACGGCGGCGCGCAGGTCGATGTTCTCGCCCGGTCCGTGTATCTGCGGTACCTCGAAGAGCATGGCAAGCAGGTGGAATTCCCCGATGGGACGTATCCGGGGGAATACCTCAAGGATGTGGGTAAGGCCCTCAAAGCCAAGGTTGGTGACGCATTTGTCGGTAAGGCCGAAGAGGTTTGGCTGGACGACATCCGCACATTCGCCACCGAAGCGATGATGGATCTGATCCGCACCGATCTTGCGCAGCTTGGCGTTGTCATGGATAGTTTCTATTCGGAGAAATCGCTTTACGGCACGGGTCTGATCGAAAAGGCCATTGCAGAGCTGGACGCCAAGGGCCTGATCTATCGCGGCACGCTGGAGCCGCCCAAGGGCAAGACCCCAGAAGATTGGGAACCGCGCGAGCAGACGCTGTTTCGGTCAACGGCCCATGGCGATGATGTGGATCGGCCCGTGCAGAAATCCGACGGGTCCTGGACCTATTTTGCCCCTGATATTGCGTATCATTATGACAAGGTGCAGCGCGGCTTTGACCAGCTGATTGACGTTTTCGGCGCCGACCACGGCGGCTATGTCAAGCGTATGAAGGCGGCGGTGTCTGCTTTGTCTGACGGCAAAGTGCCGCTGGACGTGAAGCTGACCCAACTGGTGAAGCTATATAAAAATGGCGAGCCGTTCAAAATGTCCAAGCGGGCAGGGACATTCGTGACCCTGAGCGATGTGGTCGAAGCGGTCGGCAAAGACGTGACCCGGTTCCATATGCTGACGCGCAAAAATGACGCGCCGCTGGACTTCGATTTCGACAAGGTGTTGGAGCAGTCCAAAGACAACCCGGTGTTTTACGTGCAATATGCCCATGCGCGGGTCAATTCGGTGCTGCGCAAGGCGCGCGAGGCCGGAATTGCGGTGGATGATGCGACGCTGGCCGCTGCCGATCTGGGCAAGCTGGGCCATGAGGCAGAGCTGAATGTAGCCAAAAAGCTGGCCGAATGGCCGCGGCTGGTCGAGATTGCGGCCCGTGGTCATGAGCCGCATCGGATCGCGTTTTACCTGTATGATTTGGCGTCAGATTTCCATGCGCTTTGGAACCGGGGCAACGATGATACCAGTCTGCGCTTTCTGCAAGAGGGTGACACAGACACAACACAAGCGAAAATTGCCCTGATCCGGGCCGTAGCGATTGTTATTTCGCACGGTCTTGGTATTCTTGGTGTTACGCCGGTAGAAGAGATGCGCTAAAGCACAAGCTGCCGGATCGAGCTGAGTTAACGGACCCTTAAAGCCAAAAATGGCACGGGCAGTGAGGCAGAGATGGCAGTTTTTGATGAGGGGTTCGCCCCGTCCTATGGTGCGGCGCGCGCCGGAGTTTTCGTTAATTACGCAGGGGCCGCGATGTCTCTGGCGTTGATCGCAGGTGTGGGCCTTTGGGGTTACAAGCTGATCATCCGCGATGTGAGCGGCATTCCGGTGGTGCGCGCCATGGAAGGCGATATGCGGGTGCTGCCTGATAATCCGGGTGGATCGGTGGCGATTCACACCGGATTGGCCGTGAATGAGGTTGCAGCCTTGGGCGAGGCGGGCGGTCCCGAGGATCGTCTGGTGCTGGCCCCCGCAACCGAAGGTCTGGTACGTGAAGACCTTGATGTGCAGCCGACGGCCGAAGCCGGCGAAGTGCTGGCGTTTGATACCGCGACCCAAGTGCCTGTTGCATTGGGTGCGCCGACCCCGCTGGAATCGCAGTCAGAACCGTTGAGTGCGGACGAAATTCTGGCGCTGGCCGATCAAATTGCCGCCGACGTTGCGACATTGGCAAGCACGGATGAAACGGCATTGCCGGGCGTTGCTGCATCCGCACCAGGTGTGCGCCTTTCGCCGCGCCCCGTGTTGCGTCCTGCCAGTCTGCAGGCGGAGCCTACGGCTGCGGCTGCGCCAACAGTCAACACCGATGAGGTCGCCATCACCACCGAAGCCTTCCCGGTGGGGACCAATCTTGTGCAGTTGGGTGCTTTCCAATCTCCCACCTTGGCTGCGACAGAATGGATACGCCTGCAGGGCCGCTTTGGTCAGTTGATGGGCAGCCGTGACCGGGTCATTCAGGTCAGCAATCAGAGCAGCGGCACATGGTATCGGCTGCGCGCCAGCGGCTTTGCCGATCGTGCCGAAGCGCGCCGTTTTTGTGCGGCACTTGAGGCCGAAGGGGCAACCTGCATTGCGGTTGTCGTCAATTAAGTGGCGCAGAACGCGACGATCTTTGGCCCGGCCGGGCACAGTATTACCCCGTGGGAAAAGGATTTTTTCCGCGAGGCTGATCCGCTTGGGTTTATCGTTTTTGCGCGTAATATCGACACGCCCGACCAGCTTTGCCGCCTGACGGGTGCGCTGCGTGATGCCGTGGGCCGCGACGCGCCGATCCTGATTGACCAAGAAGGGGGCCGTGTGCAGCGGATGCGGCGCCCGCATTGGCGCGACTACATGCCCGCGCTGGATCAGATGGAACAGGCCCGCGATCCGATGCGCGCCCAGTGGATTCGCAACCGGCTGATCGCGGCCGAGCTGTACGACGTCGGCATTGATGTGAACTGTGCCCCATTGGCCGATCTGGTCGAGGACGCGACTCATCCCGTGCTGCGAAACAGGCTTTATGGCGGTGACATTGCAACGGTCGTTGCTGCCGCCCGGACCTGTGCCGCAGCATTTTTGGCCGGTGGCGTATTGCCGGTTCTGAAGCATATTCCGGGCTATGGGCGCGCGGCGGTGGACAGCCACAAAGACCTGCCGACCGTGGATGCGCCCCGCGCGGCGTTGATCCAGCATGATTTCGCCCCGTTCAAGGCGCTGAATGATATCGCCATGGGCATGACCGCGCATATCGTTTTTGCGGATATCGACCCGGATGCACCTGCCACTACCTCGGGCCGGATGATGCAGGTTATCCGCGAGGATATCGGATTTGGCGGGTTAATCATGACCGATGATCTGTCGATGCGGGCCCTGTCGGGCACGCTTGGGGAACGTGCGGTCGCAGCGATCAGCGCAGGGTGTGATATTATCCTTCATTGCAACGGCGATCCCGCCGAGATGCAGGCCGTCGCGAAAGCCGCCGGTGATATGACCCCAGTGGCGATCACCCGCGCAAATCGTGCCTTGGCACAGCGAAAACCGCCCGAAATCATTGACATCCCCAGCTTAGAAGCGGAGTTTGAAGCGCTTTTGGCGTGAGGTGCGATGCAGGGCGATGAATTCCAACCAGACCCGTTGAGCGTGAGCGACCGGGTGGCCGCCGAGGCGCTGATCGTTGATGTCGGCGCTTTTGAAGGGCCGCTTGACCTGTTGCTGACGCTGTCGCGGACGCAAAAGGTGGACCTGCGCAAAATATCCATTCTGGCCTTGGCCGAGCAGTATTTGGCCTTTGTCGAACAGGCAAAGGCGCTGCGGCTGGAACTGGCGGCGGATTATCTGGTGATGGCGGCCTGGCTGGCGTTCCTGAAGTCGCGCCTGCTGCTGCCCCCCGATCCCAAGGAGGAAGGTCCGTCGGGCGAAGAACTGGCCGCACATTTGGCGTTCCAGCTTGAGCGTTTGCAAGCCATGCGCGAAGCTGCGGCAAAGCTGATGGCGCGCGATCAAATGGGCCGTGATTTCTTTGCCCGTGGCATCACCGAAGACGTGCAGCGCGTGCGCCGCGTGACCTATACCGCGGCCCTGCTGGACCTGATGCAAGGCTACGCCCGCATCCGCACCCGTGATGATTTTCGACCTTTTGTGCTGGACCGCCAGCATGTGATGACGATGGAGAAGGCGTTGGAACGGATGCGGCACCTGATCGGTTTTGCCGGTGATTGGACCGATATTGTCAGCTATCTGCCCGATGGCTGGGACGCCGACCCGCAACGCCGCCGTTCGACCACCGCTGCGACCTTTGCGGCCAGTCTCGAACTGGCCAAGGAAGGTAAGATTGAAATCCGTCAGGGCGAAATTTTTGCCCTCATCCAAATCCGCAAAAAGGCCCCGCGTGATGAGTAAGCCACAAAACGACAGCCTGTTCGAAGCCCCCCCCATGGGCGAGCAGGAGCGCATGGTTGAAGCGATCCTGTTTGCCACCGCCGACCCGGTGACGGTGCAAGAACTGATCCGGCGGATGCCCCATGGTTGCGACCCTGCCGAGGCAATCGCATATCTGCGCAAACGCTACGACGGGCGCGGGGTGAATTTGGTCAGGATCGGGGATGCCTGGGCGATCCGTACTGCGCCAGACCTTGGCTTTTTGATGCAAAAAGAGACGGTTGAGACCCGCAAGCTATCCCGCGCAGCCATCGAGACATTGGCGATTGTTGCCTATCATCAGCCCGTGACCCGCGCCGAGATCGAAGAGATTCGCGGCGTCAGCGTGAGCCGCGGCACGGTTGATCAACTGATCGAGATGGGATGGATCAGGTTTGGCAGGCGCAAAATGACACCGGGCCGCCCCGTGACATTTGTTGTGACGCAAGAGTTCCTTGACCATTTTGGGCTGGAAAATGCACGCGATCTGCCGGGGCTGAAAGAGCTGCGCGCCGCAGGTCTGCTGGAAAATCGCCCACCACCGGGGGCCGGCGCGTTGGGCGAAAAGGACGATGAAGATGATGATGATCAAACCGAACTGTTTGAAGATTAACCAAATTGCCCTAATTGTCAGTCACACGGCACCGGAGGTCATGCAATGAATATGAACCAGCTCATCAATATGGTCATGCGCAGGCTGGTCAGTCGCGGGATCAACAAGGGCATTGATCTGGCGGTCAACCGCGGGCGACAGCGGCCAGAACAGACGCCCGACGAACGCCGTGATACGCGTGATGCGCGCAAGACCACCCAGACCGCGCGGCAGCGTATGAGCATCCTGAGCCGCTTTTTACGGTAGGTGCCGCGGTCGGGCAGGTCACGTGCTGCGAAAATGTTTTGACAGCTTCAAACCCTGCCCCTGATAGTTTGATTTGATCTCGCGGCCATAAAGCGCGTCTGGCATGGTGGCCATATGTTCATAGACCAAACGCCCGACGACCTGCCCGTGTTCCAGCACAAACGGGGCCTCGTGGCAGCGTACTTCGAGAACGCCGCGCGATCCCGCGCCGCCTGCCGCAGCATAGCCAAATCCAGGGTCGAAGAACCCGGCATAGTGCACCCGAAATTCACCCACCATCGCCAAATACGGCGCCATTTCAGCGGCCTGCATCGGGGGGATGACAATTGCCTCGCGGCTGACCAGAATGTAGAACGCGCCGGGATCAAGAATAATCCAGCCATCATCGGTATGGATCTGTTCCCAGAAATCGGCCGGATCGTAGTGGTTTAATTTGGACAGATCGACCACACCCGTGTGCGGCTTGGCGCGGTAGCCGACAAGGTTGCCCTTGGCCGGTTTCAAATCTACGGAAAAGCCTAATCCGTCCGAGATGACGGGATCACCGGCCACCAGCGGCGTCTGCGCATGCAGGGCGCGCAATTCAACGTCTGACATCAGCGTCTTGCCCTGACGAAAGATGATCTGGTTGAGCATTTGGCCGGGCTGGGCGACGACCGAAAACGAACGTGGGCAAATTTCGACATAAAGCGGCCCGCTGTAATTTTCGGGCACCCGATCAAATTCAATTCCGTGATCGGTGATGATCCGGGTGAGCAAGTCCAGCCGCCCGATCGACGATTTCGCGCTGGCCGCAGCGGTCATGCCCGGCGGCAGGGACAGTGATTCCATCAGCGGCACGACGTAGACACAGCCCTTTTCCAGTACCGCACCGCCGGCCAGATCGACTGCATGCATCTGAAAATCCGTGAGCCGTTGCGCAACTGTGCGGCTGCGTCCAGACAGGAATGACGCACGCACCCGGTATGCCGTTTGCCCCAGTCGCAGATCCAGCGAGGCTGGCTGTATTTGGTCGGCTGTCACCGGTGCCGACGCCGCAATATGCCCCGCTGCAATCATATCCCTGATCTGGTGGTCCGCCAAAACGCCTGCTGTTGTCATGCCTGTCACTCCGTTTCAGATACCAAAACGCCCGCTGCGCAGTCGCGCAAGCGGGCGGTTATGATTGGTCGGGCTAGCAGGACTCGAACCTGCGACCTTCCGTCCCCCAGACGGACGCGCTACCAGGCTGCGCTATAGCCCGACTTGGCGCTTTCATAACGGAATTGCCTTCGGGGGCAAGCCCGAAAACTCTAGTTGTGGCGCATCCCATCGCGCAATTGTTCCAAACGCGCGAGCAGGGGGGCGATTTCTGCAGCGCGCGCCCGCAATGCGGCTGTATCGGCTGGTGCCAGACCCAATATGCGTGCTGGCAAGTCGGGGATTTCATCCGGCAGCGCAGGAACATCGCGCTGGAATGGCGTTGCCGTCTCGGGTGGGGGGGGGGTGGCGTCCGCGACATCTGGTGCGATCGGCGTTTCGGGCACGGTTGCTGCGGCGTCTTGGGCCGCGACATCCGGCGTTGCATCACTGTCCTGCGCGGGTCCTTCGTCAGGTGACGGCGATGAGACGCCAAACGACAGGGCGTCTTGCCGGTGCGATTCCCGTGGTGTCTGGGGCAGATCGACTGCCGTCAATGCGTCGTCTGACGCAATCGCGGCGTCGATGTGCGTGTCCGCGATTGCGGTGTCTGGCGCAGGGTTTGCGCTCTCAACCGCCGGGCCGTTCACTGATGGGCCAAGCGTGGCCACATGTTTGGCACCTTTTTCGCGCAACAGCTTCTGGGTGCCTTTGATCGTCAGGCCATCCTCGTGCAGCAGTTGCTTGATGCCAGCGAGCAGTTCCATGTCTTCGGGGCGGTAATACCGCCGTCCACCAGCACCTTTGACGGGTCTGATCTGGGAAAACTTGCTTTCCCAGAAACGCAGCACGTGGGTTGGGGTGTCCAACCAGTCGGCCACTTCACTGATGGTGCGAAATGCGTCTTTGGCCTTTGCCATGACTTTACTGTTTATTTCCTGCCGCGACGCGATCTTTCATGAGATGCGACGGGCGAAAAGTCAAAACGCGCCGGGGGTAGATTGGCACCTCTTCCCCGGTTTTCGGATTGCGGCCAACGCGGGCCGCCTTTTCACGGACCGAAAATGTCCCGAATGATGATATCTTCACCGTCTCGCCCTGAACCAGCGCATCGGACACATGTGAAAGCACGCTTTCCACCAGATCGGCGCTGTCGTTGCGGGAAAGTCCGACCTGACTGTGCACCGCATCAGCCAAATCCATACGCGTCAATGTCTTATCAGCCATAATCGTCCCCTCGGATATTTGACTGACCATATGCGCGTGGCAATTTCAGAGTCAATAACAAGGGCTTGGCAATTGTGTTTGACAGTCAGTTTCTGCCTACCAGCGGATCACAACGGCACCCCAGGCCAATCCGCCGCCGATGGCTTCGGTCACGATAAGGTCGCCTTGCTTGATTTGTCCGCGTGCCACGCCGACCGACAGGGCAAGGGGAATCGATGCCGCAGAGGTGTTGCCGTGGTCCTGAACCGTCACAATAACCCGGTCCATGCCCACGCCCAGCTTTTTGGCCGTTGACTGGATGATGCGGATATTGGCCTGATGCGGGACGACCCACGTGACATCATCAGCCGCCAGCCCGACCTTTTCCAGCGCGGTATCAGCGGTTTTTGCAAGCTTTTCAACGGCATGGCGGAAAAGCTCTCGGCCTTCCATACGCAGCATGCCGGTGTTTTGGGTCGTGACCCCGCCATCGACATACAGCAGGTCACGATAGCGGCCGTCGGAATTCAGATCAGTGGACAGGATGCCACGGTCATCGGTGGTGCCTGTCCCTTCTTCGGCCTCAAGGATCAGCGCTCCGGCACCGTCGCCAAACAACACGCAGGTTGATCGGTCTGTCCAATCCATGATTCGGCTGAAGGTTTCCGCACCAATGACCATTACGCGATCCGCCTGACCGGATGCGATCAGCGCGTTTGCATTGCTCAGCGCATAGACGAAACCCGCGCAAACCGCTTGGATATCAAAGGCATAGCCGTCGGTGTTGCCGATGGCGTGCTGCACCATGGTTGCGACCGACGGAAACGTCAGGTCGGCGGTTGATGTTGCAAGGATAATCGCGTCAATGTCTGCTCCCGTCATCCCGGCCATGGCGAGTGCGGCATTGGCGGCACGAATGGCAAGATCCGACGTGGTCTGACCGGGGGCGGCAAAATGGCGACGTTCAATGCCCGACCGCGCCTTGATCCATTCATCGGTCGTATCAAGCGTTTTTTCGAATTCTGAATTGGGCACAATTCTTTCGGGCAGGTAATGCCCGACACCTTTGACAACTGCGCGACGTACCATGTTATTTGCCTGTATTGGTGCGGGTTTTTTCGGTCGCACCTTCTTGAATTGCATCTTGGGCAAGTGATGCGGCGGATGCAACCCGGGCGGCCAGTTTATCGGAAAATCCACTTTGGGCCAGTTTATAGGCCAGATGCAGGGCGGCTGCGACGCCTGTCGCGTCTGCGGACCCATGGCTTTTGATGACGGTTTGGTTCAGGCCCAGAAACACACCGCCGTTCACCCGGCGCGGGTCGATCCGCTTGCTTAACCGGCGCAGAGACCCGCGCGCCACGAGGGCTGCAAACATGGACAGGGGGGATTTCATAAATGCAGCGCGGAGCAGTTCCGAGATCAGGCTTGCCGTGCCTTCGCCCGTTTTGAGCGCGACATTCCCGGTAAAGCCGTCGGTCACAATGACATCAACTTTATCCGACGGCAGATCACCGCCTTCGATAAAGCCAATATAGGTGAATTCACCCTTTTCGGCAGCCTTTGCAATAAGTTCGTGGGCGACCTTGAGTTCCGCGCGGCCCTTGTGTTCCTCTGTTCCGACATTCAGCAATCCGACGCGCGGCCGGTCGATACCCAAGCCATTGCGCGCATAGGATGCGCCCATCAGCGCATAGGTCAGCAAATCGTCCTGATCGGCGCGGATATCGGCGCCAGCGTCAAGCATGACGTTGAAGCCGCTGGGGTTACGCGATGGCCACAGACAGGCGATGGCGGGACGGTTCACGCCTTCGGCCTTGCGCAGGCGCAGCATCGACATCGCCATCAGACCGCCGGTGTTGCCACAACTAATGCAGACGGCAGCCTCGCCGCTGCGCACCGCCTCGATCGCGGACCACATCGACGTGTTCTTGCCGTGGCGGAGTACGTGGCTGGGTTTATCGGTCATTTTCACAACCTCGGACGCGTCGTGGATCGTCACCCGGTCGCTGATATTATACTTTTCAAGCAGTGGCTTAAGCTGATCCACAGGGCCATGCAGGATCGCGCGTGCGCCGGATGCTTTGCCCAAAAACTTTGAAAGGCCAGCAACAACGGTTGCCGGCCCTTTATCGCCACCCATAGCGTCGACGGAAAGCACGTTTGATCCATCAGCCGGGGTCGGAGCGTTGTCCGTCTGGCTATTGGTCATGGTGTCGTGCCCGAAACGCAGCTTACGCTGCGTCTTCGTCGAGGTCGATTTGGGTTGTGTCTGCGATCACTTCACGTGTCGCGTAATGTCCGCAAGACGGACAAATGTGGTGCGGGCGCTTCAGTTCGCCGCAATTGTCACATTCGTTGGGGTTTGCTGCGACAAGAGAGTCGTGCGAACGCCGGTTGTTGCGACGGGATTTGGATACTTTATTCTGCTGGACGGCCATGTCTGAACCCTATGATAAATGGGCACACGGCCCTGTTTTGGTGATCTCTCGGGGGTCCTACGCCAATCCGGCAGCCCTGTCGAGACGCGATGTCAAAGAGGGGGCGAACATACTGCGATTTGCGCGCGGCGCAACCCTTTTTCGACGGGTTGCGTCGCTGTGTTACGTGTCTTTTTTGCCAATGGAATCGCGCAGCGCGCCCAGTCCAGCAAAGGGTTTGGCGTCATCGTCGGTCATTGGGGCCGTGCCGGGTTGGGTGAAAACTGCCCGCCCCAAATCCGCCCCATCTGCACGTGGATAAAGCGGTAAGGCGAGCGCGAGCGCCTCGATCATGACCTGCGCGAGATCGAGCGTGGCGGGCAGTGCTTCGATGGTGTCGTCGTCGGGCATTTCGACTTCAGCCGCTTCGATGGCGGGCATTGCGGCAAGATATGTCCGTTTGAGAGGCTCATCGATTCGGGTCGTGACCGGGGCGAGCGTGACCACGCAGTCCTGCACAACGGTCGCGCCGAGGGTCGCGGTGAGTTCCCAGTCGGTGCGGTCCAAAGGCGCTAACTGCCCGGAAAAGCGCAGTTTTTTCACGCCAACGATCCCCAGGACATCCGCCACGGCACGCCGTTCGTCGGCTGTGGGGGTCAGGTCAAAGTCTGTCGCGCGGCGCGTGGCGAGGTCGGCTATACGTAAGAGTGACTGGGGGAGTGGGGCCACGGGTGCTTCCATTCTTGAACAGGGGGCGGTTTGTATTGTAAGCGGGATAAAAGGCAAAAGACGCCAAAGCAAGAGGGCCGTCATGGGCATGATCACAGGTAAAACTATCACCGGGCTGCGCGCTGCGGGCATTTTGGCCGTGGTTCTGGCACTGTCGGCGTGTACACCGGTCACGCGCTATCATGGGTTCGCGCCCACGGCTGACGAGTTGGCCGCGGTGCAGGTCGGGCAATCGACCCGTGACAGCGTCACCGCGATATTCGGCCCGCCAACCGCCGAAGGGGTGCTGGGCAACAACGATTATTACTATGTTTCCAGTACCTTCCGCCATTATGGCCCGTTCGCGCCCAAAGAGCTGGAGCGGCAAGTTCTGGTGTTCAGCTTTGATCAGGGGGCCGTTGTGCGCAACCTTGCGCGCTACACGTTGGAGGACGGGCAGGTGGTGGTGTTGGAGCGGCAGGTGACGGAGGATGGCATCAATGATGTGACGTTCATCGCGCAGCTGCTGGGGGCATTTGGCCGGGTCGATGCCGGGGCATTGTTGGGCGATGCGCCGTAAGCAACGCGCGATGGGTGCAATGGTCGCCAGTGGGCGCAGCCACGCGAATCATCAGTTAATGCGTGGATTTTCCGGCATTTGATGCGGCAGTAGCCTGTATGGATGGCGTCCGGATCGCGTATGTACGTTTGGCGCGGTTTTGGCGCGTTAACGCAGCGCACGGGTGAAATGTGACCGCCGCGTTAACCAGATTGAGCCGGAGGAGGTGGCGGGGAGATCCGCGCCCTACGCCTTTGGTTCGAATGTGAGGGCGACACCGTTGATGCAATACCGCAGGCCGGTGGGTTGCGGGCCATCGGGAAAGACGTGGCCAAGGTGCGCGTCGCAGCGGTTGCAGTGGACTTCGGTGCGTTTCATGAAAAAGCTGCGGTCGGTGGTTTCGCCGACCTGTTCGGCATCAAGCGGTTTGTAGAAAGATGGCCAGCCAGTGCCGCTTTCGAATTTTGCATTCTGGTCAAACAGGGGCGCGCCGCAGCAGACGCACATGTAGGTTCCGGGGTCTTTCGGGAAATCTTCGTAGGTGCCTGCGCGTTCGGTGCCGTGCTTGCGAGTGACCTTATAGGCCATGTCCGACAGTTGTGCGCGCCATTCGGCGTCGGATTTGGCGATTTTATCCATGCGGTGGTGTTCCTTTTACCTGCTTGCGCGTTAACCTAGGCTGAAGGGCCGTATTCGCCAAGGTGAGGTTGATGACAATTCCGTTTTCCAAAGGGCGCTATGTGGCGCGGTTCGCGCAGGGGGCGGATGATGTCCTGGCCTGTCAGCGGCTGCGGCATTTGTCGTTCTTTGGTACGGCGGGTGTTGATGCGGACCGGTTCGATGATCTGTGCCGCCATTTGATGGTTGCCGATCGCGCCGGGCGGCTGGTGGCGACAGTGCGATTTTTGCCGATGGCGTCGGGGGCCGGGGTCGGGGGTGGCTATGCGGCGCGGTTCTATGATCTGTCTGCGTTGGCGGCCGCGCAGGCACCCATGGCCGAGATTGGCCGGTTTTGTGTGGCGCCCGATGTGATGGACGCCGATGTATTGCGGGTAGCATGGGGCGCGCTGACCCGGATGGTTGACGATGCGGGCATTGCGATGCTGTTCGGCTGCACCAGTTTTGCCGGAATTGATCCGACACCCTATATCCCCGCATTCGAGGTGTTGCAGGCGCGGTATTTGGGGCCAGAGGCGCTGCGCCCCGCTGTGAAGGCGGCGCAGGTGGTGCGGTTCGCGGATTTGCCACGCGGTGCGCCGGGGCTGCGGCAGATGCCGCCGCTGCTGCGCACCTATTTGGCGATGGGCGGCTGGGTCAGCGACCATGCGGTCGTGGATCGCGATATGAATACGCTGCATGTGTTTACCTGTGTAACGGTCGCGGCCGTGCCAGCGGCGCGCGCGCGCGCTTTGCGTGCTGTTGCGCGCTGATCCCCCCTTGCGCATTTGCCCGCGCCGCAATACCTGACGCGCATGGCACGTGCACCCCTTCTTCAGCTTTCCGATATCGCCCTGACTTATGGCGGCGATCCTGTATTTGCAGACCTGTCTTTGGTCATCCAGCCCGGTGATCGGGTTGCTTTGGTGGGGCGCAACGGCTCTGGCAAATCAACTTTGATGAAGGTGATGGCCGGTCTGGTCTTGCCCGATGCGGGCACGCGGGTGGCGTCGCCCGGTGTGCAGGTCGGCTATATGGAGCAGGACCCGTCGATGGAGGGGTTTGCGACGCTTGGCGACTATGCCGCCAGCGGGCTGGATATTGATGAGGCCTATAAGGTCGATATGGTGGCCGAGGGGCTGAAGTTCGACCCTGCGGGGGCCGTTGCGACCGCATCGGGCGGTGAGCGGCGCCGTGCGGCATTGGCCAAGCTGATGGCGGAAGCGCCCGAGCTGATGTTGCTGGACGAGCCAACGAACCATCTGGACATCGAGGCGATTGCCTGGCTTGAGAACGAGCTGAAGACAACCCGCGCGGCGTTCGTGCTGATTTCGCACGACCGGGCGTTCTTGCGCGCTTTGACCCGTGCGACCCTGTGGATTGACCGTGGCGCGGTGCGCCGGGCCGAGCAGGGGTTCGCAGGCTTCGAGGAATGGCGCGACAAGATATGGGAAGAAGAAGACCAGCAGCGGCACAAGCTGAACCGCAAGATCAAGGCCGAGGCGCGTTGGGCGGTGGAAGGCATTTCCGCACGCCGCACGCGCAATCAGGGCCGGGTGCGGGCGTTGCAGGATTTACGTGCCGAAAAAGCCGGTCAAATCCAGCGCCAAGGCACGGCTGCGATGGCATTTGATGGCGGATCGACGTCGGGCAAAAAGGTAGTCGAGGCATTCGGCCTGACCAAAGCGTTTGATGGCAAGCAGATTGTCCAGGACTTTAACCTGACCGTGCAACGCGGTGACCGGATCGCGTTCGTTGGTCCCAATGGCGTGGGTAAAACCACGCTGATCAAGATGTTACTGGGTCAAGTCGCACCTGATGAGGGGTCGGTCAAGCTGGGCACCAATCTGGATATCGCGATTTTTGACCAAAGCCGTGCCGCGCTTAATCAGGATATGACGCTGTGGGAAAACCTGGCGAATGATCCCGAACTTGGCGTCAGTGGCAAGTCTGATCAGATCATGGTGCGGGGGCAGCCGAAACATGTTGTCGGCTACCTCAAGGAATTTTTGTTCGACGAAGCGCAGGCACGCGCACCGGTGCGGTCGTTGTCGGGTGGCGAAAAGGCCCGGTTGCTGCTCGCCCGGCTGATGGCGCGCGAAAGCAACCTGCTGATCCTCGACGAGCCGACGAACGATCTGGATATCGAGACGCTGGATTTGTTGCAAGATATTCTGGGCGACTACGACGGCACGGTTCTTTTGGTCAGCCACGACCGGGATTTTCTGGACCGGGTGGCGACGACGACGATTGCGATGGAAGGCAATGGGCAGGCGGTGGTTTATGCCGGCGGCTGGACCGATTACCGCGCGCAGCGTGGTGGCGATTTCACCGAGGCCGCCGTGGCGAGTAAACCATTGGCCAAAAAAGACAAAGCCACCGAAAAGAAATCAGGCGCCGGGCTGTCGTTCACGGAACGGCACCGCTTGGAGAGCTTGCCGAACGTGATTGAGACCCTTGGCGCGGAGATTGCCAAGCTCGAAGAGCTGTTGTCGGACCCCGATCTGTTCACCAAGCAGCCAGCGAAGTTTCAAAAGGCAAGCGATGCATTGGTCGCGCGGCAAAACGCGCTGTCGGATGCCGAAGAAGAATGGTTGGCACTGGAAGAAAAAGCCGGCTAGGGACACGGGCGCTGCACGGTTCATTTGCTTTGGCCCACACGAAGCGACGGCAAAAACGCCCGATACCGACGGATGTCATACGTTCATATTGCCTTGCCGTTCTGACCGGCACGTAAATTATGGGCCCTTTGATGCGCGGTCAATCTGGACATAATCCTGGCCTCTTCCTGGGTGATATCCATATTGTCGGGAAACGCGGCAGACAGCGCGTCGATCTGCGCAAAGCGCATGTGCAGCGGCATGTGGCCGGTCTTGCGAAGCCACATGTGCAGCCCAAAATTCCCATTTGCATCGCGCGATGACCTGACATTTGCGCGGGATTGCGCCATGTCGTTTGCGACGATCGCGGCCTGTGTGAACGCATCCAGATGGCCTGCGGCCTTGATCTGCTCCAGCGGTGCGTGGTCAGAGAAAGCGAGCGGCAGACGCACGATCGGTCCACCTGCTGCAATATGCGCGACATGGCGGCTGTCGGACCGATGGAATGGATCATAAAGTACGGCGGTTCTTGCACATAGGTTCGTGGGGCTGTCGGGCCTGATTATCTGGGGCAGGGCGGCGGCAATACCACGCCAGCGGTCTTCCCATGGCGCAACTTGTGGCGTAATCGCATATTGCGGCGACACGGCCAGCGTGAATGCGGAACCGATGAACCGCCGGGCAAGCAATGCGCCCGTGGCACCCATGCTGGTCCCAAAACACACGATTTCCATGCGATCTCTGGTCAGATCAGCGATTTCAAGAAGAGCCTGCGGGAATTCCTCGGTTTGCCACCAGTGATTTTGCCGGGCGACCAGACCGAAATAGCTCATCCCATAGGCCGCAGCGAGGCTGGGAAACACAGGTTTGCGCGGCGGATTTTTGGCCCAGTTCGCAAATGTCACAAGGGCGCGATCCGCCTTGGGGTCGATGTTGGCAAAGGCAGTGATCGCTGTGCCATTGAAAATCCGTTGCATACCGCTTGTCTGTCCCGTTCATGGCATCCGCAGGGCGCCATCCAGACGGATTGTGGTGCCGTTCAGATAATCACACGCGACGATGAACCGTGCAAGTGCCGCGAATTCCGATGGGTCGCCAAGGCGGGGTGGGTAGACGACGTCGCGCGCGAGGCCTGCCATGATCTCTTCGCCCAAACCCGCGAGCATGGGGGTGCGGAAGATGCCGGGTGCGATGGCCATGACGCGGATGCGGCTGCGGGCCAGATCGCGCGCCATCGGCAGCGAAAGCCCGGCGATGCCGGCCTTGGATGCGGCATAGGCGGCTTGCCCCTTTTGCCCGTCAAAGGCTGCAACCGAGGCGGTGTTGATAATCACGCCGCCGTCGGTCATCCGCGCGGCAGCCAGGCGTGCGACGTTGAAGGTGCCGTTCAGATTGACATCGACGGTCCGCTTGAAACTGGCCAGCGTGTGCGGGCCGTCGCGGCCAAGCGTTTTCTCGGCGGTGGCAATACCCGCGCAGTTGATCGCAACATTCAGACCGCCCATCGCCGCAATTGCGCCTGCCAGCCCATTGATGACGCTGTCTTCATCCGTAACATCGACCAGCGCGAAACCGGCACCGATATCCTGCGCGAAATCCGCGCCTTGCGGGTCGCGGTCAAAGATGGTGACCTGTGCGCCCGCCGCAATCAGCCCCTGCGCTGTCGCCGCACCAAGGCCCGATGCGCCGCCGGTCACGATGGCTTTGGCTGTCGTGATATCCATATGATCCCCCCCCCCGTGGTGTCCCCAGATTGCCGCTGCCGTGGCAAAATGCAAACAGCTTCTTCCGAGCGGAAATATCCTCGGGGGGGGACCCGCAGGGTCGGGGGGGCAGACAGCCCCCCTCCCACGTCGGCGGCACTAGCCGTCGAAATTAACTTCTTCCATGATCCGCAGGGCGGCGGGACGGTGGCCCGCGAGGTCGGTCAGGTCGACGTCATCGGGGATGAAACTGCCCCAGCTTGCGACCAGATCAGACAGTGGTGCGCCGTCCAGCACAGGATATTCATAGTTCAGGTCCGCATAGATGCTTTGCGCGGCGGGCGAGACGAGGAATTCCATCAATTGCAGCGCTTGGTCTTTGTTCGGCGCGGCGTTTGTCATCGCGATGCCGGACACGTTCACATGCGTCCCGCCATCCGCGAATGTCGGAAAAATGATCCGCACGGAATTGGCCCATTCGGTCTGTTCGGGATCTTCGAGCATTTCGCCCATATAGTAAGTGTTGCCAAGGCTGATATCGCATTGCCCTGCCCAGATCGCCTTGACCTGCGCGCGGTCGTTGCCTTCGGGTTTGCGGGCCAGATTGCCGCGGACCGCTGCGGCCCAATCGCGGGCGCCGTCCTCGCCATCATGGGCAATCACGGCGGCCATAAGCGCCAGATTATAGCTGTGCAGGCCAGACCGGGTGCAGATGCGGCCCTGCCATTTCTCCGAGGCAAGGTCTTCGTAGGTGGTGACTTCGCCATCGGCGACGCGGTCTTTGGACGCATAGATGATCCGCGCCCGCGTGGTCAGGCCGAACCACAGGTTTTCGGGGCTGCGCAGGGTGGCGGGGATTGCTGCGGTCAGGGTGTCGCTGATCACGGGTTGGACGACGCCGGCATCAACGATTTGTTGCAGGTTGGCGATATCCACGGTCATCACCAGATCGGCGGGCGACCGCGCGCCTTCGGCTTTCAGCCGCTCGACCAGGCCATCGTCGACAAAGGCGAGGTTGACCGCGATGCCCGTTTGGGCGGTGAAGGCGTCCATCACCGGCTGGATCAGCTCGGGCTGGCGGGTGGTGTAGATGTTGACATCGGCCAGTGCGGGCGCGGCGACGGCGATGCAGGCCGTGGCAAGGAGGAATGTGCGTATCGTCATGGGAAGGCTCCAGTTATGAACTGCCCCCTGTAAACCTGAGTCTTTTAGTCTGGTCAATACCTGATCTATTTAGTCAGATATTATTCTGCGGCCCTTTCCTGCGCCTTCACAGCGTCCCAAAGTGCGTCCATTTCCGCAAGATCGCTTTGCGCCGGGGTCTTGCCACGGGCAGAAAGCGCGTCTTCCACCGCTGCGAAACGCCTTGTAAATTTGGCGTTGGTGCCGCGCAGGGCCGTTTCAGGGTCAATATCCAGATGCCGGGCAAGGTTGACCATCACAAACATCAGATCGCCGAATTCCTCTGCGACTTCGGTCTGGGTCAAGGTGTCGCGGGCCTCGACCAATTCGGCGGCCTCTTCGATGATTTTGTCGATGACATGGGTGGTGTCGGGCCAGTCAAAGCCGACGCGCGCGGCCCGTTTTTGCAGTTTCACGGCCCGCGTCAGGGCGGGCAGGCCTGCCGCGACGCCGTCAAGCGTCCGGGTTTGGGATTTGCCCGCCCGTTCGGCGGCTTTGATCCGTTCCCAGTCAAGGGTTTGCTGCGCGGACGATTTGTCACGCGATTCGTCGCCAAACACATGCGGATGCCGCGCGACCATCTTGTCGGCGATGGATTTCACGATGGTTTCGAAGGTGAACAACCCGGCCTCGGTGCCGATTTGGGTGTGATAGACGGTTTGCAGCAGCAAATCGCCCAATTCGCCCTCCAACTCGGCCCAGTCTGACCGGGCGATGGCATCGGCGACTTCGTAGGCTTCTTCGATGGTATAGGGTGCGATCGAGCTGAAATCCTGCTCGATATCCCACGGGCAGCCGGTTTGCGGGTCGCGCAGGCGGCGCATGATTTCCAGCAGGCGCGGCATGCCGCCAGCAGGGTCGTGGATCAGGGTGTCATCAGCCATTGCGCAGGCCCTCTTGTTGCGGTCAAGTGGCAAGGTATTGCCCAAACGCCCGGAGTGCCACCCATGCCTGTCATCAATCGCATCGCCGATTTTTCACAAGATATGGCGGCGTGGCGGCAATATTTGCACGCCCATCCCGAGCTGGGTTTCGCGTGCCATCGCACGGCGGCCTTTGTGGCGGCGCGGTTGCGGGAATTTGGGGTGGATGCGGTGCATGAGGGGATCGCGACCAGCGGTCTTGTTGCGATCATCGAAGGGAACCGCCCTGGCCCCACGATTGGGTTGCGTGCGGATATGGATGCGCTGCCCATCACCGAAATGACCGGTGCGGCCTATGCGTCAACTGTGCCGGGGCGGATGCATGCTTGCGGGCATGATGGACATATGACGATGTTGCTCGGCGCGGCCCGCTATCTGGCGGAAACGCGGAATTTCGCAGGGCGTGTGGCGTTGATTTTTCAACCCGCCGAAGAATATGGCGGCGGCGCGGAGGTGATGGTGAAAGAGGGGGTGCTTGATCGTTTCGAGATCACGCAGGTCTATGCGCTGCATAATGCGCCGGGCACTGCGGTGGGCGCTTTTTATACCACGCCCGGCCCGATCATGGCGGCGGTGGATGAGTTTCACATCAATATTACAGGCCGCGGCGGGCATGCCGCGATGCCACATGATACGGCAGACCCGATCGTTGCTGCGGTCGGCATGGTGCAGGCGATCCAGACGATTGTCAGCCGCAATCACCACGCGCTGGAGGCGCTGGTGGTGTCGGTGACGCAGATCCACACCGGATCGGCGGATAATGTTATTCCTGAGGCAGCGTATATCAACGGCACCGTCCGCACCTTTGACCGGGCGGTGCAGCAAATGGTCATGGCGCGTCTGGCGGCGATTGTGGCGGGGCAGGCGGCGAGTTTCGATGTCAGCGCCGCGTTGGTCTATGAGATTGGTTATCCGGCGACGGTGAACGACCCCGGTTGCACGGCGTTTGCCGCCGAGGTCGCGCGCGGTGTCTGTGCCGATGTAACCGATGATGCCATGCGCGAGATGGGCGCAGAGGATTTCGCCTATTTGCTGGAGCAGCGTCCGGGCGCGTATTTGTTCGTGGGCAATGGCGATACGGCGGGGCTACATCATCCGCAGTATGATTTTGATGACCGTGCCGCGCCTGCGGGAGCGTCGTTCTTTGCCCGGTTGGTCGAACGGGCTTTGCCGTTGGGGTGACCAAATTTCTGGCAATCTGATGCGCTGCGGCGCGTATTTCAAGATATAGGAAAGGCTGAGGGATGGCGCTGGAAGATGCAAAGGGGCAGGTGGATTTGGCGTTTACGCGCGGGGATCGGCGGGGGCTGGCGTATGAAAATGCCTTTGGCGGGGCGACGTCATTTTTGCGCCGTGCGTACTCCAAGGATTTGACGGGTGTTGATTTGGCGGTGACGGGTGTGCCGTTTGATCAGGCCGTGACGCACCGTCCGGGCGCGCGGTTCGGGCCGCGTGCGATCCGCGAAGCTTCGGCGTTGCAGCCGTATGATCCCCCTTATGGTTGGGATGGGTTTGATCCTTTGTCGGCGTTTTCCATCGTCGATTATGGCGATATGGCGTTCGACTATGCCAATGTCGCCGGGGTTCCGGCATTGGTCGAGGCGCATATTGCGGGGATATTGGCCGCCGGGCCGGGGACTGTCACCTTGGGGGGGGACCACTTTATCACGCTGCCGATATTGCGCGCCTACGCCGCGAAATACGGCCCGATGTCGGTCATTCAGTTTGATGCCCATTCGGACCTTTGGGCGGATGACGACTTGGACCGGATTGATCACGGGACGTTCATGTATAAGGCGGTGAAGCTGGGTCTGGTGGATGTCACGCGGTCGGTGCAGATCGGAATTCGTACGCAATGCGATGATTATCTGGGCATGCCTTATATTGACGCGCGGACCTGTCACGAGAAAGGCAGCACCTATGTCACCGATCGGGTGCGTGACATTGTGGGTGCCCATCCGACCTATGTGACGTTTGATATCGACGCGCTTGATCCCGCCTTTGCACCGGGAACCGGCACGCCGGTCTGGGGAGGGTTGGCCAGTTGGCAGGCGGCGGCGATGCTGCGCGATCTGGCGGGGATCAATATGGTCGGCGGTGATGTGGTCGAGGTGTCGCCGCCCTATGACACGACCGGTGCCACGGCCATTGCCGGGGCGCATGTGGCGATGGAGCTGTGCTGTCTTGCGCTCTGGCATAAAAGGGAAAAGTGACGCTGGCGGCGTCACGGGCCTTGGGTGTATGGCGTGCGCCGAGGGTTGCATTCAGGCGACGTGCCTGACCCATGGAGAAATATCATGATCAGTCGTTTTCTGTTTTTTGTCATCTTGGTGATGGCGGCGCTGTTTGCCTATGTGCGGCTGGCGCCGACTGACGTGGAGCGCTGGCACGCGATGCCGCAATCGGCGGGTCCGGGGGATTATCCGCAAACCGGCGGGTTTCGGGCTGAGCGGGCGATCGCGGCCCCGGCAGAGGCGGTTCTTGCCGCTGTTGCGCAGCGCGTGCTTGCCACACCGCGCACCCGGTTGATTGCGGGCGGCGTGGCGACCGGGATGATGACGTTTGAGACACGGTCGAGGATCATGGGATTTCCCGACTATACAACTGTGGCGGTCAACGATGATGTGCTTGTCATTTATGGGCGTCTGCGCTTTGGCGTATCGGATGGGGGGGTGAACCGGGCGCGCGTTCTGGCCTGGCTTGCCGCGCTTGGCCCCTTGACCGTAGCGCCCTGATCGGCCAAGCGGGTTGCCATGATAGCCGCTGACAAAATTGAACAAATCATTGACCGCTTTCAGTTTCTGGAGGCCAAGATGTCTGCCGGTGCGGCGGGCAATGAAATTGCGGCCTTGGGCCGGGAATACGCCGAACTGCGCCCCGTGGTCGAAACGGTCACTGCCTATAAGGATTTGCTGCGCGAGATTGCCGATGCGCAGGCGATGCTGAAAGATCCTGAAATGAAGGAGCTGGCCGAGGCCGAGCTGCCCGGTTTGCGCGCGGCGTTGGAAGCATCTGAGCAAGAGGTGCAACTGGCGCTATTGCCCAAGGATGCCGCCGATGCCCGGCCTGCGATGATCGAGATCCGACCGGGCACGGGCGGTGATGAGGCATCGCTTTTTGCTGCGGATTTGCTGCGGATGTATCAGCGCTATGCGGAAAGCAAGGGTTGGAAATTTGAGATACTTGAGGAAAGCCACACCGAATTGGGCGGCATCAAGGAAGTGGTCGCGCGGGTCGCAGGCGAGGGCGTGTTTGCCCGGCTGAAGTACGAAAGCGGCGTACACCGCGTGCAACGGGTGCCAGAGACCGAAAGCGGCGGGCGTATCCATACCTCGGCTGCAACGGTTGCGGTGCTGCCCGAGGCGGAAGATGTAGATGTGCAGATTGCCCCCGGTGATCTGCGGATTGATACGATGCGGGCGTCGGGCGCGGGCGGGCAGCATGTGAACACGACCGATTCGGCCGTGCGTATCCTGCATATCCCCAGCGGTATCATCGTGGTCAGCGCCGAAAAGTCACAGCACCGCAACCGCGAGATCGCGATGCAGGTGCTGAAAACCCGCCTGTTCGATCTGGAACGCCAGCGCGTCGAAGGGGAACGGTCCGCGGATCGCAAGGCGCAAGTGGGGTCGGGCGACCGGTCGGAACGCATTCGGACCTATAATTTCCCACAGGGCCGCATGACCGATCACCGAATCAACCTGACGCTTTATTCGCTGGGCCAAATCATGCAGGGCGATCTGGACGAGGTGATCAGCGCCCTGCAAACGGAGGCGCAGGCGACGCTGCTGGCCGAGATGGGCGCTTGAGCGATCCGACGGGTGGTCAGGCAGTAATTGCTGCGACAAGGCTGTTGACGGCGGCGGGGGTGCCCGATGCCGCCCGTGATGCGCGCAAGCTGTTTGCATATGCGTCCGGGGTGGATGCCTGGCGGTTGACGCTGACGCTGCCCGAACCTGTTGCACCCGACGTACAAGCCCGATTTGACGTGCTGATTGCCCGGCGTGTGCAGCGTGAGCCGGTGTCGCATTTGATCGGCACGCGCGAATTCTATGGCCGCGCATTTGAGGTAACGCCAGACGTTCTGGACCCCCGCCCCGAGACAGAGACATTGATCGCGGTCGCGCTGCGCCAAAACTTTACCAAGGTGTTGGATCTTGGCACCGGGTCGGGCTGTATTCTGGTGACGTTGCTGGCCGAAATGACCAATGCCACAGGCGTGGGTGGCGACGCATCGGCGGCGGCGTTGACGGTGGCATCGCGCAATGCCCGGCGGCACGGCGTCGCGGCGCGTGCGACGTTCGTGCAAAGCGACTGGATGGCGGCAATTGCGGGCCCATTTGATCTGATCGTGTCGAACCCGCCCTATATTGCCGCAGACGAAATGCCCGCCCTGTCGCCCGAGGTGCGTCACTGGGAACCGCGCATGGCGCTGACCGACGAAGCTGACGGGCTTTCGGCCTATCGGGTGATCGTGGCGCAGGCGCTGGCGGTGCTGGTGCCCGACGGGGTCTTGTTGTTCGAAATCGGCCCGACGCAGGGGACTGCAGTCGCGCAAATGATGCGGGATGCGGATTTGCGCAATGTGGCTGTGGTGCCTGATCTGGATGGTCGGGACCGGGTTGTCATGGGGCAAATGGTGGGTTTTGATGCGGATACACGGCGCTAGCGTTCAATAATTCGCTATTTGACGCAATTTTAGCTTGTCTTGGGCCATGGGTCGTGTTTATTCAGTGGCATCGGCAGGGCAGAGGGCCGTTTTGACCTCCCCCCGATCAGTCGCCAAACATCGTAAGGCCAGATATTCAAGACGCGCAAAACGGCGCGACATCTGGTCAGCGCAACGACAGCCAAGGGCTTGAAAGCACATCAATGAGATCATCGAAGTCACGGTCGCGGAACAAAAGCCGCAATACCCGGCCTACGGGCGGCAACATCATCAACCGGGTTTTTGACAGCTCTGGCCCGGATGGTAAGGTGCGCGGCACTCCGCAGCAGATTATCGAAAAGTACAATCAACTGTATCGCGACGCGCAGCTGTCCAATGATCGGGTGAATGCCGAAAACTTTGCCCAGCACGCAGAGCATTACACACGCCTGCTGGCCGAAGCGCAAAAAGAGGTCGACCAACGCCGCGATGAGCTGGAAGCCCAGAACCGCGAACGCCAGGCCGAGCGGGACCGCGAACGCAATGAACGCCTGAAGGCGCAAGAGGCAACATCGAGCGATCCCGGCGCGATGGAGCAGCCGGTGATCGCGGGGGACGATGATGATCAGGATTCGGGGCTGGTCGATACGCCAGAGGAAAAACCCCAGCCTCAACCCCAGCCGCGCGCACGTAAACCACGCGCCCCGCGCAAGCCACGTGCGGTGCCCGACAGCCCGTCAAATGGCGACAACGCACCAGAAGCCGCAGAATAATCAAATGCCCTCCGATTTCGGGGGGCTTTTTGTTGGGTCAGGGCGTACGGGCTGCGTCGAGGCTGCGCGCCAATGTGCAAAAGGCTTCCAGATCGACCTGCTCGGCCCGTTCGGTGGGTTTGATGCCGGATGCGATCAGATGATCTTCGATATCGGGACTGACCGATTTCAACGCAGAACGCAGCATCTTGCGCCGCTGGTTAAAGGCGGCTGCAACCACTTTGTTCAACGTGCCGGGGTTGGCGGGATAGCGCGGCGCGGGCAGGGCGGTCAGGTGGACGACGGCGGAATTAACCTTGGGGGGCGGGCTAAACGCTTCTGGCGGCAGTTCCATCATGATGGTTGGATCGGTGCGCCATTGCGCAAGCAGCGCCAACCGCCCATAGGCCTTGCTGCCCGGTGCCGCGACAATACGCTCGGCGACTTCGCGCTGAAACATCAAGGTCAGACTGTCCCAAAAAGGCGGCCAATCCGGTGGCGTCAGCCAGCGTACCAACAGTTCGGTGCCGACGTTATAGGGTAGGTTGGCTGCAATCTTGATCGGCTGCGTCAGATGTTCCAATGGGTTCACCAGCAGCGCGTCACCGTTGATCACCTGCAGCCGGTCGGGATAAGCGGCGGCAATCTCGGCCAGCGCAGGCATGCAGCGCGGGTCTTTCTCAATCGCAAGAACACGCCGCGCGCCTTCGGCCAACAAGCCCCGCGTCAATCCGCCGGGGCCGGGTCCGATCTCAAGCACATCGTATTGGGTCAGATCACCGCCCAGCCGCGCGATTTTGGCGGTCAGGTTCAAATCCAACAGAAAATTCTGGCCCAGAGATTTCTTGGCCGCCAGATCATGCGCTGCAATCACGGCGCGCAACGGGGGCAGATTGTCGATGCCGCTCATAGTTTCTTATGTCCTAAAATACTCCCGCCGGAGGCTCCCAAACCATCAGCCATCGCGGGCATCGGCCATTTGCGCGGCCATCCGAAGTGCCGCAATCATCGACGTCGCATCGGCGATGCCTTTGCCTGCGATATCAAACGCCGTGCCGTGATCCGGCGATGTCCGGATGATCGGCAGCCCAAGCGTGACGTTGACCCCACCGGAAAAATCCAGCGTCTTGATCGGGATCAGGGCCTGATCGTGGTACATGCAGACCGCAACGTCATAGGTCGCACGGGCCCCGGCGTGAAACATCGTATCGGCCGATAGCGGGCCGCGAATATCCATGCCTTGGATGCGCAGCGCATTCAGGACGGGTGTGATCATCTCGATCTCTTCCAGCCCCATCTTGCCGTCTTCGCCTGCGTGCGGGTTCAATCCTGCCACAGCGATGCGCGGGGTGGCGATGCCAAAATCGCGGCGCAGGGCGGCGTGGGTGATCAGGATCGTATCCGTCAGCAGGCTGGCGGTCAGCGCACGCGGCACGTCGGCCAGGGGGATGTGAATGGTCGTGGGCACGACGCGCAGCGCGTCGCAGGCCAACATCATCACAACCCGATCGGCCCCGCACAGTGCGGCCAGGTATTCGGTATGACCGGGATAGGCAAAATCGGCCCCGTCGATCAGGGCGGCCTTGTGGATAGGTGCGGTGCAAAGCGCGCGCGCGCGACCTGATTGCACCAGATCAACGCCGGTGGCGATGGCGGCAATCACCCCTTGGGCATGTGCCGCGTGCGGCGTGCCCGGATGTGCGCGCCCACCAAAGTCGCGGGCCAGCACCGGCAGCGCCTGCGCGGATACCGCTGCGGCCTGTGACGGATCGCTGATCACATCGAACGGGGTCCCTGCGGGCAGGTGGCGGGGGTCGCCGATCCAAACCAGCGGCAGATCGGCCTTGACCGCGTGCCATGCGACCACCGCGATTTCAGGTCCGATCCCTGCCGGTTCCCCACAGCTGATCGCGATGGGTTTCATCGTATGATGATCGTGGCCGACGCCTGCAGGTCTGCGAGCAGCGCATTGGCCAGACCGGCAAGCCGTTGACTGCGCAGTTGGTTGCTGATGGCCGCGCGATCGGTATCGCCTTGACCCACGGCTGTGCGCCCGCACAGCATCAGGAACACAAGCGTTTCGCCATTGTCGCGGGTCAGGTTGTACGACACTTCGCCCGGATCAAGCCGTGCCAGTTCCAAGGCGATATCGCTGGGAATATCGCGCGGTGGCAGGGCGTTGCGTTCCAATGCCTCGGGAGGTTGGTTGCGGGCAACACCATAAAGATCGTCGCATGTATCGAGCTGGTCGGCGACATCGGCGGCAGCGCGCAGACCTGCATCGGAGCGGCCACCGGGGATATAATAGGTCGCATAGGCGATGCTGGCGGGGGCCTGCACCGCCCGCGCGACCTCGCGGATAGCGCGCATCTGGAACAGGGCGATCCCGTTGGCGATGCTGATCGGTTCGGTCACTTCACCCGGACGCAGGGCCAGCAGCAGGTTGCCCAGTTGCGGGGGGTAGTTGCTGATTGGCAGCCAGCCAAGCCGCCCGCCATCATCGCGCGATGGCAGGGCGGATACCTCGCGTGCGGCATCTTCGAATGCGGCGAAAGAGCGGAGGCGAGCGATACGCTGGGCTGCGGCTTCGGCCTGTGCGGCGCGTTCGGGCGGGGCGGCGATGATGATCTCCGACAAAAGCACCTCGATTGCGGTCGTGCTGTTGCCCAGCTGTGCAATGGCGCGATCCACATCGGCGTCGGTAATCGTGACCTGTCGGTTAAAGCGGCCGCGCACGTAGTCGCGCCAGCTGACACCGACCTGCACGAAATCGCGCAGCGTGGCGATATCGACGTCGTTCTGGGCCAGCATGGCGGTGAACTGTGCAAGGCTCATGTCGGCGCGGGTTGCGAAGTCTTCCATCGCAGTCGCCAGCACCGCATCGGACAGGCGCAGGCCGACACGGTCGAATTCGTCTTGCTTGAGGCGATCTTCGATCAGACCGGCGCGGGCGATTTTGTCCAGATCGCCGGGGGTGCGGAACACTTCGAGCAGGCGCTTGCGTTGGGTCAGTTCAAACTGGGTGATGACCCGGTCATTGACCGTGATGACCGGCGTCAGCTGCCCCTGCGCCAAAGCGGGGCCGCCAAGTGTGACGGTCAGTGCCAATGCCAGAAAAGCGGCGATTGTGGAAAGTGCGCGCATGCGTGTCCTCGTCATCGTAGGTTTAATTCGTGCAGCGGGCTGCAGGGCCGCCACCTGATCGCCCGGCGGAAAAGCCGTTGAGTGCAGCGCTGAGCCCGAAAGTCGTTGTCGGGTCAACAGTAGCGGAAGACGTATAGCGGCGCGAGGCGGAAACGTCGACCGTCACGCATTCGTTGCGCCATTCAAAGCCGATCCCCGCGCGCACCGGGCGATCCGCCGCGATGTCATAGCGGGCGTCCAGGCTGACCGACCACGCCGCGCTAAGATCAAAGGCGACGTCCAGGGTCCATTCCGATACGGTATCGGGCCGATTTTCGGCCAGATCCTTGGTCTGCCAGATATAGGCTGCGGACAGTTGAACCGTGTCATTTTGCCATGCGATCCGGCTGTCTGCGCGGGTCAGGCCGCTGGCATCGTCCAGCAGGCTGCGGTTGTCAAAAAGGAACCCTTTTGGCGTGGTGATCTGCCCGGCGATCAGCCAGTCGGATTTAGTGCCATCAAGGCCGGATGACGGCGTGAAGTCTGTCATGCTGCGGTCGCGCACGATCCGGCCAAAGGTCAGCGCCGATGTGGTGCCGGTGGGACCTGCGCGGGTCCAGGTCACGCCAATGGCCGCATGCGCCCCGGTTTCCACCGCATCATCGCCCACAAAACGCGTGCCATCGAACAGGTTGGCACGGTCGAGTTCGCTGCGTGTGCTGTCTTCGTTCGGGGGGGTGCCGCCAAAGTCCTGCGCCCACGCGATGCTGAGCGTAGGTTCCAGCAGGTGCGACGCGCCATTGGCCGTGGTTCTGGCCAGCGGATAGCGCAGCACAGCGCCGATGCTGGGCACAAAGCGCAGGTCGTTTTTGGCATAGCTGCTGTCGTCGGTCACGTTGTACAGATCGGCCTGCGCACCGGCATGGGCGCTTGCAAAAATGCCGCCCCGCAGTATCCAGTCTTGCCGCCAGGCGCTGCGTATACCGGCGCGGGTCACATCGCGCCCAGCATCGCCGTCCGTATCGCTGTAGCGATAAGCGGTGTCTATCCCCGCGCCCAGCGTCAGGGTGCCACCGATGGCGGGCCGGATGCGGGTTTCATAATCAAGATCGGCCACAATGGGCGGCAGAGATGCGTTCGTTTCATCATCGCGCAGGGTTTGATAATAGGTCAGGTTGGCCTGTGTCAGCGTGCTGTCGGTGACGCGCAGCAGGCCGATCGCGCTGTCGAGGCGGTCTTTGCCGGAGTAGTTATAGTCAAGCAGATAGGCCGTATCGCTGACTTCTTCGAGGTGAAAGCTAAGCTGGTAGTCGTTGGCGAGCCGGAATTTCGCGTTCGCAAAGACATAGGAGCGGTTTTCGTCTTGGAGCGTGTCATCGCTTGTCGCGGCTTCGATCCGCAGGTCGCCGTTGGCAAAGGCCTGACGGTAGATCAGTTCAAGCGTCCGGGTCTGGGATGACAAATATGGGGTAAGCGTGATGTCGCGGTAGTTGCCCAGCGTCACAAAATAAGGGATTTTCAGCCCGCTACCAAGCTGGCTGGTATTGCGTTGCCGGGGGATCAAAAAACCGGTAGCGCGATCAAGCGAGGGATCGGGCAGCCGCATCCGAGGCAGCCAAAACACCGGCACGCCGCGTACACGAAAGGTGGCGTTGTCAAAGTAAAGCTGGTGCGTCTGATCATCGCTGACCACCCGTTCGGCGCGGATTTCCCACAAAGGCGCGCGGTTGCCGCAGACCTGACACGATGTGGCGGCGGTTTTATAAAGCTGGGAATAGCGCCCGTCGATCCGGTCGATCTGGTTGGCGGCCAGTTGGAGCTGTTGATCAAGGACCAGCCGCGCCCCTTGGAGCATGCCGTTTTCAAGCGTCGGATCAAGGTCGGCCCGGTCGGCGGTCAGGATCGTGCCGTCATCGGTCTGGATGAAGATCGGACCGTCGATGATCAGCCTGTCGGTAGGCTGGTCGTAGATGATCCGCGATGCCGTCAGACGGGTGCCCTGATACAGCACTTCGATATTGCCGCTGGCGATCAGCTGATCACGGCCATTGAGCGTGACGGTGTCGGCAATCAGCGTGGCCGCACCCTGTGCGAATGACATGCCCGGTACGAACAGCAAAAGGAAAGCAAGAATGCGCATCAGCCTTCCTCGTGGTGTAAGAGAAAGCCAAGCGACAGGCCCACCGCCGCGAGCGGGGGTGCCCACGCAGCAAGGACCGCAGGCAATTGGCCGTTTTCACCCAAAACCTGGGCGAAGTTGCGGATGAAGTAGATGATGAAGGCCAGAAGTATCGCGAACATCACCATCAGTCCTGTGCGTCCACCGCGTTGGTGGCGCAGGGTAAAGCTGGCCCCGATCATCACCATCGAGACCAGAAAAACCGGCAGGGCCAGTTCGGTGTGGAACCAGACCAAATGCCGCTGTGCCGAAAAACCCGCCGTGCGCAGCCGTTCGATGAACGTCGGCAGTTCCCAGATCGGGATGGAGGAGGGCGTGCCAAAGCTGTCGCGAATTTGGTCCGGGGTCAGGGTTGACGGCACGCTGACGCTGGCCTGCCGGGTTGCGGTGGCTTCGGGGATGTCGCTGTCCTTGAGGGTCCATGTCTTGGTATCGGTCAGAACCCAGGCACCGGGGGTCAGTCGGGCCGTTGCGGCCTCGATCCGGCGGCTGGGCCCGCCATCGGGGGTGAAGGTGATGAAGCTGACGTTGTTCAGGGCGGTGCCATCAAGGTTGGCGGTCTGGGCGCGAATGACGGTTTGGCCTTCGGCATTGCCTTGGCGCAGCCAAAGACCGGATGCGCTGATCGACAACACCGATGTTTCACCACGCAAGGCATCGGCGCGCGCCTCGTATTCCTTGGAGGTGCCCGCGACGATGGGGTTCAGGACCCCGACAGCCAGGAGCCCGATCAGCAGCGCCACCGTCAGCGGCGCGAGCAGGGCATTGAGCGCCGAGCGGCCCGCCGCGCGGGTGACGACCAGCTCTGACGACCGGGCCAGCCCAAGAAAAAGCGCGAGGGCTGCGAGGATCATGATCAACGGCAAAATACGGTAGATGCCTTGGGGGACGTTGAGAAGTGTCAGATAGAATATCTCGATAAAGGGGGCGTCGGCGCTGGCGTAGCGGCGCAGCTGTTCGACCATATCCAAAAATACCATGATCATGAAAAACACAGTAAAGACGCCCAGAAAGGTCATCAGGAAACGGCGTGCGAAGTAGTGGTGCAGGATCATGATGTCAGGGCTTCCTTGATCCGGCGTTTGAATAAATAGGGCCGGGTTGCCGCGAAAAGCAGGCCCCAGACGATGCAAAGCCCGACTATTCCCGGCAAATATGTGGTAAACCACAGGTTTTCGTTGCTGCGTGCAAGGTTCAGGCCCACGGTTTCCATGGCTTTGACCACGACGATCAGACCGATCGCGGCAATGATCTGGCGCCAGACGCCAAAGCGGCTGAACCCCCCCACAAGCAGGGTGGAAAAACCCAAGAGCGCCGCGACGGTGCCCAGCAGTGCCTGACTGAACCGGTCGTGTCCGCGTGATATCAGCCGGGCGGCGCTTTGGCGGGTTTCGTCCTCGAGCGCGGGTGTGGGGTTGAGCAGTTCCCATGTCGACAGCTCGTCCGCGCTGCGCCCCTGGCGGCTGCGGGCGTTGATCAGACTGCCGATGTTATAGGCAAAATCGTCAAATGATGTGGTGAACAGCTGTTGGTCTTTGGTGCGCAGGGTTTGGGCCATCCCGTCGATCATGACCAACTGGGTTTCGCCTGCGTCGCGCAGCAAAAACGCCAGGGCTGCGGTATAGATGACCTGTTCGGCGGGATTGCGGCTGTCGGACAAGAAGATGTCGTGCAGTTCGCCTGCGGGGGTGATTTCACGGATATAGAACGTCACGTTGCTCATCGGTTCCAGAAACTTGCCTTCGGTCAGCAGCCGGGCGGTGACGTTCTGGGCGATATCGGCCTGCCGTTCGGCCAGACGCGCGCCGCTGAGCGGCACGAGGAAATGCATCAGGATCGACATCAAGAGCGCCACGATCAGGCCGAAATATAACACAGGCCGCGCCAGTCGGAACGCAGAATATCCGGTGGCCTGCACCACGATCAGCTCTGATTCCGTGGTCATGCGGTTGGTGACATAGACCGAGGCCGCGAAGGCCGAAAGCGGCAGCGCGAGGCGGATCACGGATGGCAGCGAAAGCGCGGTAAATTCGAGGAAAACGCTGGCTGATTGCCCGTCGGCGATCAGCTGATCGAACAGCACCACCGCGCGGTTGATCCAATAGACCAAGACCAGCACCAGGCTGAAAAAGCCAAAGAGCACCATCAGTTGCGACAGTAGGTATCTGTCAAATCGGCCCAATGAGCTGTCCTTTGTTATGCCTGCGCGGCGTCGTTTGGGGCAAACTAACCGATCGGTGCGTCGGATTGAACAGCTATCTGGTCATTGCGCGGGGAGCGGGCTACCTATTGCGCAAGCAATCGTTTTCTTAAAGGAGCCGCTATGACAACGCCCGCCGAAATTCAGTTCAAAGATGTCGATCTTGATGCCCTTGCGGATGCCGCGGGGCAGGTCGCAGTCTTTGTCGATGCCGAAGGCAAGCTTGATGCGGGTGCCCGCAAGGTCAACACGCTGACCCGCAAGGCGCTGTCGCGGTTTGTCGATAGCGAGGCCTTTGAGAAAATGGCGCCGGGCGATGTGTCCGGGCTGGCCTATCCGGGGGGCATGGCGGCGGTTGGCGTGTTGGTCGTCAAGCTGAGTCGCAGGCCGTCGGTGCAAGAGGCCCGCAAGGCCGGTGCGCAGTTGGCAAAGGCGCAAAAGGGGGCCGATTTGCTGGTGGTTGCCGGGACCATTGCGCGGGTGGATGAAATCGCACTGGGGCTGACGCTGCGCGGCTATAATTTCGACGCCCACAAGACCGGGGACAAGGCACAGGCCCGCCCGGTGACCTTTATGGTGTCCAAGCCCGATGAGGCGGCCAAGTCTGCCACGGTCACGTCTGCGATTGCGCAGGGTGTTTTCTTTACCCGCGATCTGACCAACGAGCCTGCGAATGTTCTGACGACCTTTGAATTTGCCGAACGTCTTGCGGCGATGCGGGATCTGGGGCTGGAGGTCGAGGTTCTGGAAGAGGATGATCTGACCAAATTGGGGATGCGCACGTTGCTTTGTGTCGGCCAGGGGTCGGTCAGCCCGTCCAAGGTTGTGGTGATGCAATGGAATGGCGGCGGCACGGAAGCGCCGTTTGCGCTGGTCGGGAAGGGTGTTGTATTTGACACCGGCGGCATCAGCATCAAACCCGCCGGGGGCATGGAAGATATGACCATGGACATGGGCGGTGCGGGCGTGGTCGCGGGCGTGATGCGCACGCTGGCCCTGCGCAAGGCCAAGGCGAATGTGGTGGGTGTTGTCGGTATCGTGGAAAACATGCCGTCGGGGTCGGCGACCCGTCCCGGTGATGTCGTGACATCCATGAAGGGCGACACGATCGAGGTCATCAATACAGATGCCGAGGGGCGTTTGGTGCTGGCCGATGTGCTGTGGTACACCCAAGAACGGTTCAAGCCGGTCGGGATGATCAACCTTGCCACGCTGACTGGGGCGATTTTGGTGGCGCTGGGGCATGAAAACGCCGGTGTCTTCTCAAACTCTGACGCGCTGAGCGATACCTTTATCAAGGCCGCCACTGCCGAGGGTGAAGGCGCATGGCGGCTGCCGCTGAGCCCGGCCTATGATGAGTTGATCAAATCCAAGATCGCCGATATCAAGAACGTGGGCGGACGCTTTGCAGGATCAATCACCGCAGCGCAGTTCCTGCAGCGGTTTGTCAAGAAAGAGGTGCCGTGGATCCATTTGGATATCGCCGGTGTCGCCAGCGTCAAAAAGGAAACCGCACTGGCGCCAGAGGGCGCGACGGGCTGGGGGGTCATGGCGCTCAACCGGCTGATTGCGGACCAATACGAGGGTTAAATGGGCAAATGGGCGCTGCGTATTTCTATCATCTGACCGAGACGCCGCTGGAGGCGACCTTGCCGATGTTGATTGGCAAGGCGCGCGGCGCGGGATGGCGTGTGCTGGTGCGGGGGCGTGATGCGGCCCTGCTTGACCGGTTGGACGATGTGTTGTGGCAGGGGCCGCACGATGGGTTTTTACCACATGGGCGCGCCGGTGGGCCGCATGATGCCGATCAGCCGGTGCTGCTGGGCAATGATGTGGCCGTGACCGGTTTTGCCTGCGTGATGAGCGTCGGCGGCGCCGATGTGACGGCACAAGAGGTCGCGACGCTGGACCGAACCTGTATCTTGTTCGATGGCCATGACACACAGGCGCTGACCCATGCGCGCGGGCAATGGAAAGCGCTGACCGATGCGGGATGTGCGGCGCAATACTGGGCGCAGGATGGGGGCCGCTGGACCAAGAAGGCGGAAAAAGGTGGGGCGGCGGCGGGGTAAATCCCGCCCTACGGTGTCGTGGCCTGAAAATAGGCAAAGCTGGGGTCGAAATCTTTGGGCAGTGTCGCAGGGGCGGCGCAGGCCGTGAGAATCGCGAGCAGGAGCAGGTGTTTCATCTTGTCAGGACCAGTTGAGCGTTGGAAATTTCAATCCGGCTATACAGGTTCAGATAGGTCATTCCAAGCAGTGATCCCTCCATGGTGCCGCCATTGATGACCGCAGGCACCTGCCGATCCGTGATCGACCCAAGCGCGACCTGATCCAGCACGACGGGCGCCGTTTGCACCACACCATTGGCGGTATTCGCAGTCTGGAAATAGTGCGCATCGGTTGGGTCGATGCCGACGCGCCGCGCATCTTGCCGGGTCAGCACGACCTGGCTTGCGCCGGTGTCGATCACAAAGCGCACGGGCACGTCGTTCACATCAAGCGTGAGGTAATAGTGACCATCGGCGCTGCGTGGGACTTCGATTCTGGTATCGCTGATAATGGATTGGCGGCCGGTCACGGTGCGGTCGATATCGTGCCACATGCCATAGGCGCCAATGACGCCGACAAAGATCAGGAACCAGATCACGCCCTGCTGGAGTGTCTTGCCCAGATTGTCGCGGTTCGCGACGATAAAAGACCCGGCAATGGCCGTGCCGAGCAGGCTAAGATAGACAAGTTGCATGATTTGATCGCTGGTCATACCCCTGATATAGGGGCTATCCGCCGATCCCGAAACCCAGAAGACCATCCAAAATGAATTGGACAGCCAAAGCGGCCAGCAACATGCCCAGAACGCGGGTCAGGATGTTCAGGCCGGTTTTGCCAAGCGCGCGCTCGATGGTATTGGACGCAAGGAACGCCAGAAAGACGATCACAAGCACCGCAAGGATCACCCCGGCAATGGCCCCGAAATCAGCCGCGCCGTCAGCCTGGCCCGCCAGCAGGATGATGGTGGTAATCGCACCCGGTCCGACGATCATCGGCAGGGCCAGCGGAAACACGGAAGGATCGTCGTGGTGTTCGGCCTGACCTTCGGCGGCATTGTCTTCGCGCCGGGCCTGACGGCGTTGAAACAGCATGTCCAGAGCGGTCAGAAACAGCAAGATCCCGCCCGCTATGCGGAAAGCATCCATTGAAATGCCGATAAAGCCCAATACGGCCTCGCCCAGAAACAGGAATACCATCAACAGGCAGGCCGAGACCAAGCAGGCCCGGATCGCGATGGCGCGCCTTTGTGCGACGCTCATCCCTTGGGTCAGGGCGATGAACACAGGTGCGAGACCCGGCGGGTCGATGATGATGAACATCGTGGTGAAGGCGGCGAAAAGCGCGGATATTTCGGTCATGAGGGAACAGTCGTTGGAAAAGGGAATGGGGACAAGTGGTGATTATCGCGCCAAAGGCCGCGATCACGCCGGGCGCCTTGTCTGGATGGTGGAACAACACACCTGACCAAGCGGTCGTTTGATCAGGTGTCCGGCGTTGCAATCATGGGCCCGTTGACGGTTGGACAACGTGCGGGGGCGGGTATTCTAGACCTTTTCGGCTTTCTCGAGCTTTTCCAGCGCCGCCATCCACATGGCTTCGGCGCGCTCTAGCCCATCCATGATTTCGGCGTATTTCTTGTTCCACGTCGCCAGTTCGCCGGCTTTGCCGTCTTCGTAAAGTGCGGGATCGGCGAGCTTTTTGGCAAGTTTGTCGCGCATCTCGTTGATTTTCTTGACGCGATCTTCGCCTTTGCGCGCATCCGAGCGCAGCGCCTGCACCACTTCGCGGCTGGGTTTGTCGGCTTTGGCGGGCTTGGGTTTATCTTTGTCGACGGCCTTTTCGGGCGTCAGCAGCATTTTGCGATACGCCTCAAGGTCGTCTTCGTAGGGGGTCACATGCCCGTCTTTTACCAGCCACAGCCGATCGGCGACCATCGACAGCAGGTGCATGTCGTGGCTGACAAGGATCACGGCACCGGAATAGGCGGTCAGAGCCTCTACCAGCGCCTCGCGGCTTTCGATGTCGAGGTGGTTTGTCGGTTCGTCGAGGATCAGCAGGTGCGGCGCGGGCAGGGTGGCCAGCAGCAGCGACAGACGCGCCTTTTGGCCGCCTGACAGGCGCCCGACTTCGGTTTCGGCCTGATCGGCGCCAAGGCCGAACCCGGCAAGCCGCGCGCGCAATTTTGCCTGGCCTTCGTGGGCGCGTTCACGCATCAGGTGCTGCAGCGGCGTTTCGTCGATGAACAGCTCGTCCACCTGATGCTGCGCAAAAAAGCCGATGCGCAGCTTGTTGGACAGGGTCATTTTGCCGTGGGCAACATCAAGACGGCCAGATAACATCTTGGAAAGTGTTGATTTCCCTTCGCCGTTGCGACCCAAGAGCGCGATCCTGTCGTCTTGGTCAATGCGCAGGTTCAGGTCGTGCAGGACAATCGTGGTGCCATAGCCCACAGCGGCGGCTTCGGTGGCGATGATGGGGGGCGACAGTTCCTCGGGCTCGGGGAAGGTGAACACGGTGCGCGCGGCATCTTCGGGCGCGCGGATGGTTTCCATTTTCTCGAGCGCCTTGACGCGGGACTGGGCCTGTTTTGCCTTGGATGCCTTGGCTTTGAAACGGTCGACGAAGGCCTGCAGATGCTGGCGCTTGGCGTCTTGTTTCTTGGCGGCAGAGGCCATCAGCGCCCGGGTCTGGGCGCGCTGTTTGGCGAACATGTCGTAGGTGCCGGTATAGTAGATCAGCCCCTTTTCCTCCAGATGCAGGATGCCGCCGACGGATCGGTTCAGCAATTCGCGGTCGTGGCTGACGATCAGCACGGTGTGGGGGTATTTGACAAGGTAGGCTTCGAGCCAAAGCGCGCCTTCGAGGTCAAGGTAGTTGGTCGGTTCATCCAGCAGCAACAGATCGGGTTCGCTGAACAAGACCGCAGCCAGCGCCACGCGCATCCGCCAGCCACCCGAAAAGGCAGAGCAGGGCATCTGCTGTTCCTCGTGGGTAAAGCCCAGACCTTTGAGAATTGTGGCGGCGCGCGCTTCTGCGGACCATGCCTCGATGTCGGCAAGGCGGGTCTGCACCTCGGCGATGCGTTCGGGGTCGGTCGCGGTTTCGGCTTCGGCCAACAGCGCCTCGCGCTCCTGATCGGCGCGCAGGACGGTGTCGATCAGGCTCACCTCGTTGCCGGGGACCTCTTGGCTGACACCGCCGATTTTCCAACCGCGCGGTATGGTGACCGATCCGGTGTCGAGCACCATTTCGCCACGGATGATTCGGAACAACGTCGTTTTGCCAGACCCGTTGCGCCCCACAAGGCCGACCTTGTGGCCGGTGGGGATCGTGACGGTGGCGTGTTCGACCAATGTGCGGCCTTCGACGGAATAGGTGATGTCTGATATTTTAAGCATGCGCAGCCTTTGCCTGATGATTGGGGCCGGGTCAATCGCGCGCGTGGGATATGGCCACCAAAATCGAGCGCTGGCAGGCCATGGGCCGCGAATTTGGGTGATGCGACGCTGCGTTGATTGAAATGGCATCGGGCCGACGCGGTTCTTGTACGCTGCGAGGGCATCGCCCCCTTTTCATGACGACGGGCGCATGCTAGGGCACGCGCAAAGCAAACCCAAAGCAATGAAAGACCTTAAATAATGGCTATCCAGCGTACATTTTCAATCATTAAACCTGACGCGACAAAGCGCAACCTGACCGGCGCGATTGTTGCCAAGTTCGAAGAAGCGGGCTTGCGCGTCGTTGCATCCAAGCGGATCCAGATGACGTTGGCACAGGCACAGCAATTTTACGGCGTCCACGCCGCGCGCCCGTTTTTCGGTGAGCTGTGCGAGTTCATGATTTCCGAGCCGATTGTGGTGCAGGTTCTGGAAGGCGAAGACGCGATTGCGAAAAACCGCGAAGTAATGGGTGCAACGAACCCCGCCGATGCGGCTGCCGGCACGATCCGCAAGGAATTCGCGCTTTCGATCGGCGAAAATTCGGTTCACGGGTCCGACGCGCCAGAAACGGCTGCAGAAGAGATCGCGTTCTTCTTCTCGGGTCTGGAGTTGGTGGGTTAAAACCCACCTTACGCCCCGGTAACGGTGTGAGTTATTCGAGCCGTCCGCACCGTTTTGGCGCGGGCGGCTTTTTTGCGGAAATCGCGCGGACGCCCGTAGCGGTATTTGATGCGGGGCTTTATCGGGCGGTGGAGGCTACAACGCCAATTTGATTAAGAATCCGTTCCAGCTCTGACCGGGACGTGTCAAAGTTGTCGGCCTTGAGCGCGTCGAATTTCATGCGCAGGGCCTTTTTTTCATCGCCCTTGCAGTCATTCCAAGGACGGCCTTGCAGGGCCATATGCAGCACGTAGAAGCCAATGAAATGTGGTTTGCTGCCGTGCTGCAAAAGTTTGGCATAGGCCGCATCTGCGCCGATGTCGCGCAGTTGCTCGGCGGTTTCAATACCCGCTTCGCGGAGCGATTTTTCAAACGCCGGGCCAATGTTTTTGATGGTTGTCAGTGCTGCCATAGCCCGATTTTAGCAAGGCGTTGGAAAAAGGCCAGTCGCGTGTTGCACGCGGGCCTGCGCGATTACCGGCGCCAGTCTAGATGCTGGCAAAATCGGTAATGGTGGATGCGGTTTTTGCCGTATGCGGCGCAGCGCCTGACGTTTGCGGCATGGGGGTGGGCGGTGTGCTGACGGGTTTTGTGGTCGCCATGTTGGTGGTCCTTGATGTGCCTATTGGGGCCAGACTAGCTGACGTTGGGTGCAGGAATATAGCCGGTTTGGGATTTGGGGTGTTGGGGATGTGACAAAAATGCGACCCATCCCCAACATTTTATGGTTTTCCGCGCCGTGGTGTCGCGGTGCCGCCTTTGCGCGGTTTGGCTTTTCCCCCCGGAGGAACAAAGCGTTTTGACGTGTCCTTGGCGTTTGCCGGTGGTTTGCCTGCGGGTTTGTCGCCGCTGGGCTTGCGCGGTTTGCTGTCCGACTTATAATCGGGTTTGCCTTTGGGGCCGGGCTTCTTGCCTTCAAACTTCGCCTTGTAGGGCGGTTTTGAACGGGTTTCGATCAGCGCCTCACCGTGATCCTTGCGGGCCGGTTTCTGGCGTGGTTTGCGCGGTGCTGTCCGGTCATCAGCGGCACCTGGGATCGGCTGAATTGCGGGTACATCATGCTGCGACGACGGCGGTGGTGCTGCGTGGTCCCGCGGGGCGTGCCGTTTTGGCTTGTCCGCGTAGTCACGCTTGGGCTTGTCCGCGTAGTCACGCTTGGGCTTGTCCGCATAATCGCGCTTGGGCTTGTCGTCGTAATCACGTTTGGTCGTGCGTGGGCCGCGGTCGCCGATTTGTGGCGCCCCGTCCAATGCAGTCAGCGTGGCCTGATTTTCCAGCTTCATATCGCCGCCAATGGCCTTGAGGAAGCCGGCAACGGCGGGTTCCGAGATTTCCACGAATGTTTCGTTCGGCTGGATGCGGATCGCGCCGATTTCATTTTTGGTAATGCCACCTGCGGTGCAGATCATCGGCAACAGCCAGCGGGCTTCCGCTTTGCCTTCGCGACCTACATCGACCGAGAACCATTTGGACGGGCCGAACGATTTGTGCTCGCGCGGGGCGCGTTCCTCGCGTTGCGGGCCTTCTTTGTATTCGCTCAGGTCCTCTGGGGCGGATTGCTTGCCGGCATAAAGGCGCAGGTAGGCGGCCGCGATTTTCTCGGGGGCATGGGCGGCCAGCAGGCGGCTTGCGAATTCCTGCTCGGTTGCGGTGAAATCCTCGGACCAGACCGGATCAGACAGCAGGCGTTCTTCGTCACGTGCCGTGATTTCGTCGGCGGTGGGCGGGACAGCCCAGGTCGCGGACAGTTTACCCCATGTGAGCAGGTTTTGCGCGCGCCGCTTCATTTTTGCGGGGACGATCATGGCTGAAATGCCCTTGCGCCCGGCGCGGCCTGTCCGGCCAGAGCGGTGCAGCAGGGTTTCGGCGTTCGTTGGCAGCTCGGCGTGGATCACCAGTTCGAGATTCGGCAGGTCGATGCCGCGTGCCGCCACGTCGGTCGCCACGCAGACCCGCGCGCGCCCGTCGCGCATGGATTGCAGCGCGTGCGAACGCTCTGTCTGGCTGAGTTCGCCGGACAGCGCGACGGTGGCAAAGCCACGGTTCGCCAAGCGCGTCGTCAGCCGTGTGACCATGGCGCGGGTGTTGCAGAACACGATGGCGTTGGGCGCGTCGTAGAACCGCAAGGCGTTGATGATGGCGGCGTCGATGTCGTGGTTGGCCACGTTCAGGGCACGGTATTCGATATCGGCGTGCTGGGTTTCCTTGCTGACGGTGGCGACGCGCACGGCGTCTTTTTGATAAGACTTGGCGAGTTTGGCGATTGTGGCCGGGACCGTCGCCGAGAACATCAGGGTGCGCCGCGTCTCTGGTGCCTGTCCCAGAATGTATTCAAGATCCTCGCGGAAGCCCAGATCAAGCATTTCGTCGGCCTCGTCCAGGACGATGGCGCGGATATCGGACATATCAAGGCTGCCGCGCATGATATGGTCCTTGAGGCGGCCCGGCGTGGCAACGACGATATGCGCACCGCGATCAAGGGCACGGCGTTCGTCGCGCATGTCCATGCCGCCGACGCAGGACGCCATCGTGACGCCCGCACCGGCATAAAGCCATTGCAGTTCGCGTTTCACTTGGAGCGCCAATTCGCGCGTGGGCGCGATGACCAGCGCCAGGGGGCGTGACGCGGGGCCGAATGTGCCGTCCTCGGTCAGGATCGTGGGGCCGATGGCAAGGCCGAAGCCGACGGTCTTGCCCGACCCGGTCTGGGCCGAGACCAGCAGGTCGGATTGTCCCAGCTCTGGGTCGGTTACGGCAATCTGCACGGGGGTCAGATCTGTGTAGCCTTGTTTGGCTAGGGCATCGGCGAGGGTCGGTATCATGGACGTCACTGGACAGCTTTCTGGTGGGTAAGCGTGCGCCCTACGCCTGTGTGGACGGTTTGTATAGGGGGTAGACGCAACGTATCGCGCGATATGCACATTGCGCCGCAGCGCGAATGGGCGAAAATGGTATCAATTTTCCGCAGTGTGATGGTTGGGACCCCGCGTCTAGGCTGTGAACCACGCGTCGATGCGGGATTTCAGCGCGGTCCAGATCGCGGGGGCGCCGCGTTGGACTTTGATCCCGACGCGGGTTTGCAATTGGTCTGCAGTGACGTCGTATTGCGGCCATGTGCCGCCGTTGGTTTCAAGGTTGGCCACGACCGGCTGCACCCGGTCGATGGATTTGGCAAATATGGCGTCGTCAGTTTCGGCGGCTTCGAATTCTTGCCAAAGCCTGCGAAACTCGTCGCGCTGATCGGCGGGCAGCAGGCCAAAGATGCGGGCTGCGGCGGCCTGTTCGATCCGGTCTTGTTCGGCGGTGTCGTGGTTGCCGTGGATCGGGTTGTCGCCTGCGTCGATCTCGACGATGTCGTGGATCAGCAGCATCTTGATGACCCGGTCGATATTCACGGGCGTCGTCGCATGTTCGGCCAGCACCAGCGCATAAAGCGCGATGTGCCAACTGTGTTCACCGGAGTTTTCCCGCCGCGATCCATCGCACAGCGTCGTTGCGCGCAGGGTCGATTTGAGCTTGTCCGCTTCGATCAGAAAGGCCAGTTGCGCATCAATCCGGTCGGTCATTTAACGGGTGACACGGCGCGGCATGTTGGCGGCGGGTGTTGCGGTGTCCTGCGGCTCTGAGGCGGTGTCAACGGCGGGTGGTTCACCGGCTGCTTCTGCCGCAATGACGGCTTCTGCGGCTTCTTTGTCTTCGTCCGACAGACCCTGCAGCGGGGCCGCTTTGGGTTTTGGCGGCGCCTTGTAGCCGTTTGCGGCCCGCTGATCCAAGATCGCGCGCGCGCGCGCCTCGGCGCGGCGGACTCGGATCGCGGTCAGGTAGGTTTCCTGCAGCGTCTGGGATGAGGCCCCCAGAATTTCGCCGATCATATCGACCACGCCTATGTCGCCCGACGCCGCCTGATCAGCAAGCGCCAGATCCGCCAGTTCATTTGCGACCTTGTCAACGTAAGCGTCGGCCATGGTTTACCTCGAGGTTTCAGTCAGGCGGCGGCGCACGTAGGTTTTGACCGTGTCGATCATCGGGTCCATATACGGATCTTCGAAGAAGTGTCCGGCACCGTTCATTTCGTCATGGGTGACGGTGATGCCCTTTTGCTCATGCAGCTTGTTCACCAGATTGACGGTGTCCTGCGGCGGTGCGACGCGGTCGCTTGAGCCGTTGATGATCAGCCCGGAGGCCGGGCAGGGTGCAAGGAAGCTGAAGTCATACATGTTGGCAGGCGGCGACACCGAGATGAAGCCCGTGATCTCAGGCCGACGCATCAGCAGTTGCATGCCGATCCATGCCCCGAACGAGAAGCCAGCGACCCAGCAATGTTTGGAATTGTTGTTCATCGTTTGCAGGTAATCAAGCGCCGAGGCCGCATCGGACAATTCGCCGACGCCCTGATCGTATTCGCCCTGGCTGCGCCCGACGCCGCGTAAGTTGAACCGCAGCACGGTAAAGCCCATGTTATAAAATGCATAATGCAGGTTATAGACAACCCGATTGTTCATCGTGCCGCCAAACTGCGGATGCGGATGCAACACGATCGCAATCGGCGCGTCGCGGTCCTTTTGTGGATGATAGCGGCCTTCGAGGCGGCCTTCTGGGCCGGGGAAGATGACTTCGGGCATGTTGTTCCGTTACTGCTGCGGGGCACAAGCTATTCTTGACGAAAACGCTCGGGCACCTTAGAAAGATTCTAAACTTTGGGATTACCCCAAGTTCGTGGTTTCAGATGAAGTAATGACGCTGTAGCGCGCCGTCAATGGAGTTGCGCCCCTTTTGGGGCTGGAGGACTGGTCATGAAGTTAAGCACGAAGGGCCGCTATGCAATGGTGGCGCTGGCCGATCTGGCGCTGCAGCCGGGCGATGCCTTGGTAAATCTGACGGAGATTTCAAAACGCCAGGACATATCGTTGCCCTATCTGGAGCAGTTATTTGTGAAGCTCCGCCGTGCGAAGCTGGTGGAATCGGTACGCGGTCCGGGCGGCGGTTACCGTCTGGCGCGGCCGGCGTCCGACATTCGGGTGTCCGAGATATTGGGCGCCGTCGATGAGACGGTATCGGCGATGCACAAGGGGGCCGGTGCGTCTGGGGGCGCGTCTGGCAGCCGTGCGCAATCGTTGACGAACCGGCTGTGGGAGGGGTTGAGCGCGCATGTCTATGTGTTCTTGCATCAGGCCCGATTGTCGGATGTGGTGAGTAATGGGCTGGTCCCATGCCCGGCGGTGCCGGCATTGTTCGAGGTGGTCGATGATGTCTGATCTGGGCGGGGCGCTGCCCCCGGCCTGCGGCCGCCCCCGGGATATTTACGCTCGGAAGAAACGATGAGGGTCTATCTTGATCATAATGCCACGACGCCGCTGCGCGCCGAGGCGCGCGATGCGATGATCGCCGCGATGGATGCGGTCGGCAATCCGTCGTCCGTGCATGCCGAGGGGCGTGCGGCGAAAGCGATTGTCGAGAAGGCGCGCGCGCAGGTGGCGGAGGCTGTCGGCGCGTCAGGTGCGGATGTGGTGTTTACGTCCGGTGCGACGGAGGCCGCAGCATTGGCGCTGGCCGGGCGCGGTTTGCGTGCCGCCCTGATCGAGCATGATGCGGTGCATGCCTGGGTTGATCCCTGTCTGCCGGTCGTTGATGGCGCGGTGATGGTGGATGATCCCGCGAGCTGTGTCGTGCAGTTGGCCAATTCCGAAACCGGAATTGTGCAGGCGCTGCCGCAGGGGTTGGCGGTCACTGACATTACCCAAGGATTTGGCAAGGTGCCGTTTGCGTTTTCCTGGGCCGGTGTGCAGATGGTGTTTCTGTCGGCCCATAAGTTTGGCGGGCCCAAAGGGGTCGGCGCGCTGATTTTTCCCGCAGGCACCGATGTGGCGGCGCAGATCAAGGGTGGTGGGCAGGAAATGGGCCGCCGGTCGGGCACTGAAAACGTCGTTGCGATTGCCGGAATGGGCGCCGCTGCAGTGGCCGCGCAAGCCGATTTGGCCGCCGGACGCTGGGAACGGGTTGCAGAACTTAGAAATATTCTAGAAAAGGCCATTGAGGCTGCTGAGAAACGCACTATTTTTGTCGGGAAAGGGCAGAACCGTTTGCCCAACACCTCTTGCTTTGCCACCCCGGGGTGGAAAGGCGAGACACAGGTGATGGCGATGGATCTGGCTGGTTTCGCGGTCTCTGCGGGCTCGGCGTGTTCGTCGGGCAAGGTCAAGGTGAGCCGGGTGCTGCGTGCGCTGGGACTGGATGATGAACTGGCCGCAAGTGCCCTGCGCGTGTCGCTGGGTGTTGCGACAACACAAGATGAGGTCCTGCGGTTTGCAGCGGCCTGGACGGATAAACGGGCGCGCATGGTCGCCTGATGAGAGGAAAAACAATGGCTGATTTGGATTACGTCGAGGTCAAGGACGGTGTTGATCAGGAAACGGTTGATGCTGTTGCGGCACTTTCAGGTAAATACAAGCACGGGTGGAACACCGAGATCGAGATGGAGTACGCGCCCAAAGGTGTGAACCCCGATATCGTGCGCCTGATTTCCGACAAGAACGAAGAACCCGAATGGATGACAGCCTGGCGTCTGGCGGCATTTGAGCGTTGGGAAAAGATGCAAGAGCCGACCTGGGCGATGGTCAGCTATCCCAAGATAGATTTTCAGGACATCTATTACTATGCCCGCCCGAAAAGCATGGAAGTGAAGCCAAAGTCGTTGGATGATGTCGACCCCAAGCTGCTGGCGACCTATGCCAAGCTGGGTATCCCATTGAAAGAGCAGGCGATTTTGGCGGGTGTCGAGGGCGCGGAGGACATGCCTGCTGAGGGGCGCAAGGTTGCGGTGGACGCGGTATTCGATTCGGTTTCTTTGGGCACGACATTTCAGGCAGAGCTGATGAAGGCCGGCGTGATCTTCTGTTCGATTTCCGAGGCGATCCGCGAGCATCCGGAATTGGTGAAGAAATATCTGGGCACGGTCGTGCCGGCATCCGATAATTACTATGCCACGCTCAACTCGGCTGTGTTTTCGGATGGGTCGTTTGTTTATGTCCCGCCCGGTGTGCGTTGCCCGATGGAGCTGTCGACATATTTCCGCATAAATGCCGAAAATACGGGGCAGTTTGAGCGGACGCTGATCATCGCCGACAAAGGGTCTTATGTGTCCTATCTTGAGGGATGCACCGCGCCCAAGCGCGATGTGGCGCAGTTGCATGCCGCTGTGGTCGAGATCATCATCGAGGAAGACGCAGAGGTGAAATACTCCACCGTGCAGAACTGGTATCCCGGTGATGAAAACGGCGTGGGCGGGATTTACAATTTTGTCACCAAGCGGGCTGATTGCCGTGGCGACCGGGCCAAGGTGATGTGGACCCAAGTGGAAACCGGGTCTGCCGTGACGTGGAAATACCCAAGCTGCATTCTGCGCGGCGATGACAGCCAAGGCGAATTCTATTCAATCGCCATCGCCAACAATATGCAGCAGGCCGATACCGGCACCAAGATGATCCATCTGGGCAAGCGTACAAAGTCGCGCATCGTGTCCAAGGGCATTTCGGCGGGCCGTGCGCAAAATACCTATCGTGGTTTGGTGTCGATGCATCCCAAGGCCAAGGACAGCCGCAACTATACGCAGTGCGACAGCCTACTGATCGGCGACAAATGCGGCGCGCATACTGTGCCCTATATCGAGGTCAGGAATAACTCTTCCCGGGTCGAGCACGAGGCGACGACATCAAAGGTCGATGACGATCAGCTGTTCTATTGCCGGTCGCGCGGCATGGACGAGGAAGAGGCCGTGGCGCTGGTCGTGAACGGGTTCTGCAAAGAGGTCCTGCAGGCGTTGCCGATGGAGTTTGCCATGGAGGCGCAGGCGCTGGTCGCGATTTCGCTCGAAGGTTCGGTTGGCTGAGGATGTACGGACCGACCCCATCAAATTGTCGCGAGCCCGTCACGCAGAGGCCGTGTAATTGCCGTAGTCTGGGGCGATCAACGAAGCTGTGTCAGTATGGCGGAGTAAGTGATCGTGTCACCCAAAGGGATCGAAGATTTCAAGCATCGTGTGAAGCGGATCAACAATCCGCGCAACATGGCGTATTTCGACCCCGACTTGGGTATGCACATCCCCAAGCACGTGTCGCAGGACACGATCCGGCGCAATGCAAAGGCGCGCAAGCCGTCCTTTGTCGCGTTCATGGCGTCGCTGCTGATCGGGGCGGGCGCATTGGTTGGCGCGCAGGCGCTGCGGTTTCGCTATTTGCAGATGACCGAGATCAGCAATGCGACGCTGTTCACCGATCTGCTGCTGGCGACGCTGTTTGTGCTGACCCTGTCGGGGATGATGCGCTATCGGATGGTGCGGTATCGGGTCGCGCAGATGGCGGGTGTGGTGACGGTGCTGGTCGCGGGGCACAATCTGGTCTGGTATTATCCCGACGCGGCGGCCGTGGTGTATACCGCAGATTACGTGCAGATCGTGCGCGAAACGACTGCGCCGATGTCGCTGGTGTTTCGGGATACAACCTACGGCCTGTAGCGGGTGCGGCAACTGGGCGGGCTTGCGCATGACCGTCGCGGGGACAATCAAGCAGATTGCAAACCGGGCAACACGGTTGGTCAGGCCAGGATCGGTGCCGCCCAAACCATTGCAGCGCCCAGAGTTGACGCTGCCCGAACAAGAGGCCGCGTGGATCACGCAGGCCTATGAACAGGCCACATCAATTCTTGAGTACGGATCAGGTGGGTCAACGGTTTTGGCGGCTGAAATGCCGGACAAGACGATTTTTTCGGTAGAAAGCGACGCGACCTGGGCCAAGATGTTGGAGGGCTATATCAAGAGCGCGCAAACAGCGTCCCACGCCCACTTGCATCATGTCGATATCGGAAAAACCGGCAAGTGGGGCTATCCCAACGGCGACAAGATGGTGCGCAATTTTGCGGACTATTCACTGAGCGTTTGGGATCGTGACGATTTTGTCGAGCCGGACACCATCTTGATTGATGGCCGTTTTCGCGTCGGCTGCATGATGGCGGCGCTGTTCAGGTCAAAACGCCCGGTCACGGTCTACTTCGACGATTACGAAGATCGGCCCTACTATTGGGTTGTGGAAGAGTTCGTGACGAAGATGGAAACCCGTGGACGGATGGCGCGGTTCGAAGTCGCGCCGATCGGCATCCCCGCCGACAGATTGAGTGAGATCATCGCAATGCTGCATGATCCAAGATAAAACACCTAACAGAATTCAAAAGGGCAATAATGATGCTGGAAATCAAGGGCCTGAAGGTCAAACTGAAAGAAGAAGACAAGCAGATCCTCAAGGGTGTTGATCTGTCGATCGCACCGGGCACGGTCCATGCGATCATGGGGCCAAACGGGTCGGGCAAGTCGACGCTGTCTTATGTGCTGTCTGGCAAGGATGGCTATGAGGTGACCGATGGGTCGGCCATGCTGGAAGGCGCGGACCTGCTGGATATGGACCCCGAGGCGCGTGCTGCGGCGGGCCTGTTTCTTGCGTTCCAATACCCTGTTGAAATCCCCGGTGTGGGCAACATGACGTTCTTGCGGACTGCGGTGAACGCACAGCGCAAAGCCCGTGGCGAGGCCGAACTGAGTGCCGGTGAGTTCCTCAAGATCGTGCGCGAGAAGGCCAAGAGCCTTAAAATCGACGCCGATATGCTGAAGCGTCCGGTCAACGTGGGTTTTTCGGGCGGTGAGAAAAAGCGCAACGAAATTTTGCAGATGGCGATGCTGGAACCCAAGATGTGCATTCTGGACGAAACGGATTCCGGTCTGGACGTTGACGCGATGAAGCTGGTTGCCGAAGGCGTTAACGCGCTGCGGTCCAAAGGGCGCTCGTTTCTGGTGATCACACATTATCAGCGCCTGCTGGACCACATCAAGCCTGATGTCGTGCATATCATGGCGGATGGGCGTATCATCAAGACCGGTGGGCCGGAGCTGGCGCTGGAAGTTGAAAACAACGGCTATGCCGATATTCTGGCAGAGGTGGCCTGATGGCATTGGCAAAGCTGAAAACGGACACGACACAGGCTCGATTGGCGGGGCTGGTGTTGCCCAAGGGGGCTGGCTGGGCAACGGCGGCGCGGGCGGATGCCTTGGCGCGGGTGCAGCAAATGGGCCTGCCGACCAAGCGTGATGAATATTGGCGCTATACCGATCCCGCGTCGTTGACCGTTGCGGCGGCACCTGAAGCGGCGGTGTTTGTCAATGATGAGACACCGTTGTTTGATGCGGTTGACCGCATCAAGATTGTGTTTGTCGATGGTGTGTTCGACGCCGATGCGTCCGATGACCTGACCGGCGAAAACGTCCAGATTGAGCGGCTGGCCGATGCCATGGCCCGCGATATCCATTGGGCAAAGGATCTGTACGGTGTGCTGGAAACCCGCAGTCAAACCCCGGTCGAGCGGCCGCTGGCCGCGCTGAACACCGCGATGGCGACCGATGGCGTCGTGATCCGGGCGACGGGCGATGTCGCAAGACCGATCAACCTGATCTATTTGCACGCTGATCCCAAATCGGATGTGGCGCTGCATAATCTGGTCAAGGTCGAGGCGGGTGCCACAGTCACCTTGCTGGAAACCGGCCCGGCAGCGGCGCGTTTGTCCAAGGTTCTTGAGGTCGACGTGGCCGATGGTGGTGCGTTTCATCACGTGCGCGCCCAAGGTCGCGACCATGAACGCCGTGCTGTAACCCATTGCTTTTCAAGGATAGGTGCGGACAGTACGTTCAAATCCTTTACCCTGACGTTTAACGGTGTTCTGACCCGGAACGAATGCGTGATCGAAATTGTCGGCAATGATGCGGTGGCCCATGTGGCCGGTGCCTGCGTTGGCGACGGCGGCGATTTTCATCACGACGATACGGTGTTTGTGACACATGACGCATTGAATGGCGAAAGCCGTCAGGTGTTCAAAAAGGTCCTGCGCAATGGCGCCACGGGCGTGTTTCAGGGCAAGATCCTTGTCAAAGCCGGGGCGCAAAAAACCGACGGATATCAGATCAGCCAGTCATTGCTGCTGGACGACGACAGCCAGTTTCTTGCCAAGCCTGAACTTGAGATATACGCGGATGATGTGGCCTGTTCGCATGGGTCTACGTCAGGCGCGATTGATGAGGATGCGCTGTTCTATCTGCGCTCGCGGGGGGTGCCGATTGACGAGGCGCGCAACCTGCTGACGCTGTCGTTTCTGGCCGAAGCCCTGGACGAGATCGCGGATGCGGCATTGGCGGAGGATTTGCGCGACCGGCTGGAAGGCTGGCTGTCGCGTCACCGCTGATGGCTGTCACATCCGACATCATGCAGACCTGGCGCACGCCGCGCCAGGTGATGCGCAAACTGCTGGATCAAGGCAGGCGGGAGGATCGGGCGATTGTCTATCTGATGGTAGCCTGCGTGTTGATCTTTGTCGCGCAGTGGCCGCGTCTGTCGCGGATCGCGGCGGGGTTTGAGCCGTCGCCGTGGCCCGTTGAGATAAATTTCGAAGGCATGATGACGTATACATTCTATGCGTTGGTGGTCATGCTGCCTTTGGCCTTTTACGGCTTGGCTGCGATTGCGCGGCTTGTGGCCATGCTTTTTGGTGGGCATGGCAGTTGGTATTCTGCGCGGCTGGCGTTGTTTTGGACATTGCTGGCGACGTCGCCGTTGTTGTTGCTCCATGGTTTGGCCCGTGGCTTTGTAGGGCCGGGCGTGCAGGCAAATCTGGTCGGATTTATCTGGCTTGCGGGCTTTGCACTGCTCTGGTTTCAATCTGTGCTAGAAGCGGAAAGTTCCCGATGACACTGAATTTCGAAAGCTTTATGCGCGCGATCTGGCAAAGCATCATCGACCCCGCTGAAATGGCGCGCCGGATCAAGGAGATGCGGTTCGACATGGGCAGCCTGTGGGCCGCGCTGGCCTTGACAGCGGTGCTGAATGTGCTGTTGTTGGCGGGTTTGCAGATGGTGTCACCGGTGCCGATGACGTTTCAGGACCAGATGATCACCTTGACGCCTTTTACCTACACGGTGATGATCAGCAGCTTTTTGTTTCTGTTCGTGTTCGCCACACAAAAGGTCGGGCAGTTGATGGGCGGGCAGGGCAGTCTTGCCCAGACCGTTGCGATTGTCGTTTGGTTTCAGGCGGTCAGCTTGACCTTGGAAATCGGGCAGTTGGCGCTGATGCTTTTCAGCCCGCTGGCGTCGGCGTTGTTCGGGATGGTTTCGCTGGGTGCGCTGTTGTGGTGCATGGTGAATTTCATCACGGTACTGCATGAGTTCGAAAGCCGTGCAAAATCCATAGGTACGCTGGTTGTGGCGCTGCTTGGCACGGCATTTGGCGCGGGCATGTTGCTGGCGTTGCTTGGCGTCGGTGCCGTGGGAGGAACGATATGACATATGATGTGGCCGCAGTGCGCGCCGATTTCCCGATCCTGTCACGTCAGGTGAACGGCAAGCGGCTGGTGTATCTTGATAATGGGGCCTCGGCGCAGAAACCGCAGGTGGTGATTGATGCGATCACGCGCGGCTATGCCGAAGAATATGCCAATGTGCATCGCGGTCTGCATTACCTGAGCAACCTTGCCACCGATAAATATGAGGCCGTGCGCGGCACCATTGCCCGGTTCCTGAACGCGGCGTCCGAGGATGAGATCATCATGAACTCGGGCACCACCGAGGGGATCAACATGGTCGCCTATGGCTGGGCCATGCCCCGGTTCGCACCGGGTGATGAAATTGTCCTGTCGATCATGGAACATCACGCCAATATCGTACCGTGGCATTTCCTGCGTGAGCGGCAGGGTGCGGTGATCAAATGGGTGGATGTGGACGCGAACGGCGATCTGGACCCGCAAAAGGTGATTGATGCGATCGGCCCCAAGACGAAATTGGTGGCCGTGACCCATATGTCGAACGTGCTGGGCACCGTGGTGGACGTAAAAGCGATCACGGCCGGTGCTCATGCCAAGGGCGTGCCGGTGCTTGTCGATGGCTCGCAGGCGGCGGTGCATATGCCGGTGGATGTGCGCGATATCGGCTGTGATTTCTATGCGGTCACCGGGCACAAGCTGTATGGCCCATCGGGGTCCGGCGCGATTTATGTGCGCCATGACCGAATGGCCGAGATGCGCCCGTTTATGGGCGGTGGCGATATGATCCGCGAGGTGGGCCGGGATGTGGTCACCTATAACGACGCGCCGATGAAGTTCGAGGCAGGCACACCGGGCATCGTGCAGACGATCGGCTTGGGCGTGGCGCTGGATTATATGACGGGGCTGGGGATGGCAAATATCGCCGCCCACGAACGCGCGCTGCGCGATTACGCCCGTGCGCGGCTGGATGGTTTGAACTGGGTAAATGTGCAGGGGACGTCGGCCACCAAAGGCGCGATCTTTTCATTCACGCTGGACGGTGCGGCCCACGCCCACGACATTTCGACAGTTCTGGACAAAAAAGGCGTGGCGGTGCGCGCCGGTAGCCACTGCGCCATGCCATTGATGGAACATATCGGCGTCAGTGCCACCTGTCGTGCATCATTTGGTCTGTATAATACGACCGATGAAGTTGATGTGTTGATTGACGCGCTTGAGCTTTGCCACGATTTGTTCGGGTAGGGCAGTGTGACATGCGGCTGACGTTTTGGCGTTGCGGGTGCGTAAACCCGACGCTATAGACAGCCACAGGCACCCGTAGCTCAGCTGGATAGAGCGCTGCCCTCCGAAGGCAGAGGCCACAGGTTCGAATCCTGTCGGGTGCACCAAATACCTTATTTAAAACAACATGTTACAGGGTGTTAGGCTAGCCGGCAGTTTTGTTGGGTTTCTTGGTTCAGCACAGGTTCAACAGCGTGCTGAAAATCGCCAATCCGAATCCGCTAATCAGCGTAAGTTCTCAGGGCGTGATCCGCAGTCGCCAACGTCCTCGCTTAGCACCGACTTGCTCGACCCTCAGCGTTCCAGCCAGCATTGTGTTTACGGTCCTGACTGCCGCGTGCAGGTCCGCATGCATTTTTGTGCGTGAAGGACCGCCATCAGGATCGTCGGCATAGAGGGCATCAAATAGCCGCTCGGTCGTCATGATCTGTCCGCTTGAGGCCCATACGGCACGCAAGATCGCCTCGGGGTGGCCTTTGATCCGGTGATGCCGCACGAAGTCATCAATGGACCTCACGCCTTCCCCGGCCCCGCACATGGGGCAGGCGGGCCGTTGTGCCTGCATGATAGTCGAGGTCATCGCCGACCGTACCCCCGTCGCTTCGCCTCAAGAATGACAGTGGCGATCAACTTTTTGTTGTTTCCGGCCCCTGTCGCTTCAAGGCTTCTGATCAGGCCAGGTGCGACTTGCTCCATATCTTGAATGAATGCGCGTGCAGCGTTCAGGTCGCTTTCGATTGCTGGGCCATGCTCCGACTGCAATTCGGCCATTGTGGCCTCTGCCATTTCAGCCCGCTGGTCCTCTGAGAAGCCATCGCCTGCCGTTTCATTGTATGCGCGCAGGGCTTCGTTCAGGACCTCTGCCGGTGTGCCCGCCGCTTTCATGTCAGCCACCAGTGATTTCCCCGCCTGCCCCAATTCCGCAGATCTTTCGCTGTCGCCGTCCTGGAGTGCTGCAAGGGCGGCTTGGTTAAAGAATGCGTCCGTCTCGGCGGCATTGAAGGCGGCGCTGTCCTCATAAGAAAGTTCGGCGCTGTCCTTTGAACCGGTGTCATGTTTTTCCTGCCGTGTCTGCCGACGCACCGGTGCTGCATCTTTGGGGTGATCGTCGGGATAAAGAACCGCCTCGGTCGTATCCGAAGGCCGATGCGCTGGTCTGGCATCGGGTGCAGGTGCCGGTTGATCATCGGGATAGAGTGAATTCAAGTCGGTCATTTTGTGCCTCCATCAGCTTCAGTGAAGTGGTCCGGCAAAACTGGACAGCGTGCTAAGATGTATCCAACCCGAACGAA